>JBAUMZ010000045.1:0-55076 GCA_049578985.1 Nitrososphaeraceae archaeon | reverse complement strand
TGTTAACCAGGCCAATTTCATATGCCTCCTGTGCAGAAATCATCTTTCCAGTAAAGATTAGTTCTTTGGCCTTTGCTGGTCCCACTAATTTTACTAGACGTTGAGTACCTCCCCAACCTGGTGGTATACCTATTCGTACTTCCGTCTGACCAAGCCTTGCATTACTGGAGGCAATGATAATATCACATGCCATTGCTAATTCACACCCGCCTCCTAAAGCAAACCCGTTGACAGCCGCTATGACAGGTTTGTCAAGTTGTTCAATTCTATTAAGTAATGAATGCACTCTCGAAGCATAATTTTGAGCTTCGATAGGACTAATATTGACAACATAGGTAACATCAGCACCTGCACAAAATGACCTTTCGCCCGATCCCGTAACAATAACAATTTTTATTTCATTATCCTCTGCAGCAATAGAGAAAGCACGCTCCAATTCTTTCATGGTTTCTCTATTCAATGCATTTAGTACCTCTGGTCTACGAATTCTAATAATCATAATACCTTCTTCCTTTTGTATCGTAATGTATCTCAAGTGTTGATGCGCATCTCCATCCATTCCAGAACTAGCCATACTATGATAGCTTTCCCGTGGTAATCCATTATCATAGTATTTATTTGTTGTACAAATACGACAAGACAACAAGCAGAATTGTACAACATGTAGTTCTGGGATTGAGGTACGATTCGCTGCATATCTCAAAATATGAACTTTGCGATGAGCTCATTTTGACAATCATAAAATCCTTCGCTATTTGGAGATCAAGTCAACGAAATCGTCAATAAACAGGAGGTTACCAGGCGTACTCTAACAAATGCCTACCCTTCTTCTCAATGGTAACATGCTCTCTAAATGAGATTGTCCTGCAGCGGATAACCCAGAGCCGCTTTTAAATTATATACAACAGCGGTGCCGATCAAATGAAGACATTATCCAACAGGAAACGGATAGATCTCTTTAATGTCCAAGACGAAGCTTCGACTGAAAGTGTGTTATCCATCCGTAATAGCATTAGTGGAAGAAATTATACATGAGCAAGTCGCCACAGTGCAGCGCAGTACTTTAGAGTTATCAGCTCGAGTTGATATGATTTCTGTGTGGTAGGCATACGAATGGAGGCATTTGGAGCAGAAGCGCTGGGAATACAATCATTAGCTGTGTGGCCTGTATTATATATATGTGGTACTCCATTTCGTCAATAGTAACAACAAATGTTCAAAAAATCAGAATATCTGGCCTAATCTCGATTCATTTATCACAGGCCACATCCACAACTAAATTCTCAGATCATGTTAGATCACATAAAGGTTAAAGGTTTTGCTACATAGCGATAATCTATGTATAATGACGGCATTTATGGCGAGATCAAAAATTTTGCATTAGCGACCGATCTTTACCAAATAGTAATGGCTGCGGCATATTACTCAAGTCCGTATCATAGAGAACGGAAAACTGTGGGGATTTTTGAAATGTTTGTAAGGAAAATGCCTAATAACAGATCGTTTATTATGGTTGCAGGACTTGAGCAAGTTATACAGTACGTCTTGAATTTACGTTATGATGACGACCAAATAGCATACTTACAATCCTTAGAAGTGTTGAAGGATGTTAAGAAGGAATTCTTTGATTATCTGAGACGATTCAAGTTTAACGGATCTTTATGGTCGGTACCCGAAGGAACGATCTTGTTTCCAAATGAACCGATCATGAGGATAGAAGCTCCGATCATTGAAGCACAGCTATTGGAAACGTGTATTTTATCGATAATTAACTTTCAGAGTTTGATTGCCACCAAAGCAGCTAGAATTGTATTAGCAGCTAGCCACAAACCAGTTGTAGAATTTGGCTCAAGAAGAGCACATGGACCGCAAGCCGGCGCTCTTGCAGCTAGAGGAGCATTCATCGGTGGCTGTGTGGGAAGCTCTAATACCCTTGCTGGAAAGGCCTTTGGCATACCAGTATTTGGTACTATGGCTCATTCTTTTATATTAAGTCATGAAAACGAACTTGATGCCCTCAGAGAATTCAACAATATGTTTCCAACCGGATTCCTGCTTGTCGATACTTATGATACGGTGGAAGCGATAACGAAACTGCTAAGATCAGGGATCAGACCTTATGGCATTCGACTCGATAGCGGAGATCTCTGCACACTTAGCACAGAGACAAGAAAATTGCTCGACAATGCAGGCTGTAAAGACACAAAAATTATGGTTAGTGGAGACCTAAACGAGCATTCCATCTTGAAACTCTTAGCCAAAGGCGCTCCGATAGACTATTTTGGAGTTGGCACAGAGCTGAGCACTTCTCGGGACAATCCTGCAATGAATGGCATATACAAATTGGTTGCAGTTAAGATTCGCAATCCTGACAAAAATAATAGTAATTACGAAATGTTGTACAAATCAAAGACTAGCTTGGGCAAAGAAACATACCCAGGACCCAAGCAAATAGCTAGATTCATTGAAAATAATGTCTTAGAAAAGGATTACTTGATCTTAGAGAACGAGAAGCCCCCTGACAGATGTATTTTGCTATTAAAGAAATATGTGGAAAATGGTAATAGTGTATTTGAAATGTCGTCAATATTTGAAATACAGAAATACTCTTGGAAACAAATAGAACTCCTTCCAACAGCCTTGAAATCTTTAGATGTAGAACCAGTCTTGTATCCTGTTGTACTGAGCCAAAAGATAGAGTCACTAGGTTATCCACGTGATCCATCATAACTTTTGGCTAATTACACAAGTAGTATAAGCTTAGAAATAACTATATGAAAATGTGGCTCGGTTTATTTCTCGATCAGTCTTGATAGACGACTAAAGTACACACATAGATACAACCCTTTTATTTCTGCTAATGGAGTTATCGCAATCTCAGTGTTCCAACTAACATGAACTGTCTTGAATTCTATCTTAGTACCATTTTTATCTATCATGACTTTTATACTCTTGTTATATCTTTTCTGCAAACTAGGGAGGATTTAGTTTTGATGGAACAGATAATTCACATTTGTAACATGCTTACAAATGTTGTTGGACTTTTTGGATTTAGACTTGCCATCTGCAACAATTAATCTTCCCTTCCCATCTAAAACTGCTGTAAACTTAATACTTGGATTCGCACAGAGGGCAACCGCACATATCAGTAATTCCTACCTCTTGGCATTCGTCTATCATTTTATGGTCTATAGAACATCTTCATAATGAATTGGTCAGATAGTCATGGCATATAATACTATATAATTTCAGTCTGCAAAATTTTTGGATCGTGGTTATATGGAATAGTAATATAATGAAATGCAATTGAGTCATGAGTATCTATGAAATATATTATGAGTATTTGAATTAACTGAACCCCCCCGATGAAAATTAGGCTGGCCAGTGTTTGCTACGCCTGAAGGACCATTCGCTATTCCCATCGATATTGATAGAGCTCGTCATGAGTTGTAGCCGAAGCGGCGGCATTGGAGGCTGTAAATTCGCAGATAATTCGCCACCAAATTAGGACAAAAGAATGATGTGTAGAGGGTTCAAATCTATATACATGAAATACAGATACACTAATGCAAATTAATTTAAAACTAGAAAATTTGACGCATCATGGCACTAGAAACTAAGGTTTTAGGCCTCTTTTTGAGCCATCCACCTCATCTTTTTCACTTACCCCAGATGTAAAGGTGGCGGTGTCGCATAAAGGTGTCGGAATTGGAAGGTGAGAGATAATATATATTGAAATATATAATGTATGAAAATGAGTTGTATGTTTTTCATGGGTAGTCATCATGAATGTCATGTTCACTTTTTATCCTGTCCTAGGTTTAAAAGAAAAATATCGGAAAAATATAAGGAGAGATCCCTACGATATTGAATTGTATCTATTCAAGGAGGATGGATAGTTAGACGGATGATTAAAGCAGACGTCAATGCAAAAGTAAAGGCTTCAAAGGATACAAGATCTGAAAGAGGCTCACCTGCAATTGAGCACCTGAGATTTCCATTTAATCTAAAAAAAGATCAGGAGGAGGCTGTAGAAGCATGGATAGCGAATGATTTTAGGGGCTCAATAGTATACAGTACTGGTACTGGTAAGACCGAAATTGCGTTTGAGTGCGCAAGACGTGCGGCGAGAGCAAGTCAGGGGATTGTATCTGATATTGTGAGTAATACTAACTTTGATGAGTTCGGATCTATAATCAAAAATGGTTCAGGTGAAAAAGCATCCAACAAATTTATTTCTCAATTTAAGATCCTTCTTTTGGTTCCAAGGATCGTTCTTATTGAACAGAATGTAAAGAGATTACTTAAATATGGCATTTCTAAAAAACAGATAGGAGTATATTTCGGAGAAAAAAAAGAGGTACGCGAAATAACAGTAAGTACGTATCAAAGCATCAATAACAACTTAAATATTCTTCGCAATTCTCAAATGATCATATTTGATGAGGTTCATTTGATTGGAGAAAGTGCAAAGTCATTTAGCCAGATTTTTGATGTTGTCGTAGAGGATCGCAGTAAGGCAATTTTAGGACTAACGGCCACAATAGATGAAAATGATCCAAATTTCAATACCATTCTAAGTGTCCTCCCACCTGTAAGAAAATACCGAGTAAAAGAGGCGGTAAGAGATGGCAGGTTAGCAAGACCAGTAATACTCCCTATAAAAGTCAAATTAACTGAGTCAGAGAGAAGGATCTATCATGATTGTTCTTCAAACATAACCAACATCTCAAACCGGCTCAATCGATATGACGCCCAATCTTTCTCCTTGCTACTTCGAAGAGGAGGTCCTCCAGCATTTATGGCAAAAACATGGTTTGCAAATGTGAGAAAGCGGAAAGCTCTTTTGAATTGTGCTGATAATAAGATATTAGCCGCCGCAGATATAATATCAAAAGGACATCCGAAACAGCGGATAATGGTATTTAGTGAGACACTGGAGTCGGTCCATAAGCTCAGGGAAGAACTGCAATTCAAAAAGAAAATAAAATCGTACGTCATTGAGAGCAAGCTCAAGGCTAATGAAAGGCAAGAAATATTATCAAAGTGGGGAGTTGAATTTTATCCCCTTCTGTCAGTTCACACCTTAGAAATAGGTTATGATGTACCCGAGGTAGGGGTCGCGATAATTTTGGCAAATACTTCGAACATAAATCAAACCATTCAAAGAATTGGAAGAGTAATTAGAAAATCTGATGGCAAGGAAGCTGCGTTCATTTATGCAATTTATCTTACAGGAACCACGGATCATCAAACTCTAAGAACTGTCAAACGTGCTACAGGTATGGCTCAAGATAGCTTTGATGATGCCGACAACGAGAAAACAAAAGTGATATCTTTTGATAAAAGAGGAAGAAGTAAAACACAGCAGGGCGTAAAACAAATTCAAAAAGAACCAATGTCTCTTGACAATTACATTGGAGAAATGAGGTGATTGTATGTTCTCGCTGGAAATCCTGCCTTCATAATCTTCCCTTCCTCTAAGAGGTTAAGTGTATCATGATTTGTATCTTGGTTTTCCTTATGTCCTTTCATGCAATTCCAATCTCCTCCAGGCCTTTTTAAGAGTACAAATTGTTTATGAAATGAATGCGGTGGTCTATATATACTATTACGGCGCCAATTGATTGTTCTCCAAGTCTTCTTTCATTCATTTTCTTTTTATACCCTACCAAGTTTTTTAGAACCCTCCAAAAAATAAAATCAATCTTCACTCACATCATGTTCAGACATCATAGTAGAGCATGAACTGTTTAGCTTTCATACTATCTTTTCCTATCTGTACTATCTCCTCCTCCTTGAGCATAAGATAAGTATCTATGAGGTCATTCCGAAAGCATATATCAAGATATTCTGAATCACTCTTCAATGCGCCTAGCGATTCTTCTAAGTTGGTTGGTAGCGACTTTATACCAAAGTTACTTCTCTCGAAATCAGTCATTTTATACACATTTTTATCGATTGGATTTCCAGGCTCTATCTTATTTTTGATACCATCAAGTCCTGCTGCTACAGTGGCAGAAAATGCTAGATACGGATTTGCAGACGGATCTGGTGCTCTAAATTCAATACGCTTTGTTTTGTAATTATTCCTCTCATCTACCGGCACTCTTATAATAGTAGACCTATTACCTCTTGCCCATGCGACGTAGATAGGAGCTTCGAACCCAGGAATCAATCTATAATAGGAATTTACGGTTGGTGTCACAAACGCGGCCAAAGAAGACGCATGATATAAGATTCCGCCAATAAAGTATCTAGCAATTTGACTTATTTCTGCGTAATCGTCATTTTGATCGTAGAACGTATTTGTCTTACCATTTTTATCGTCTGAGCTCTTCCACAAACTGATACTTGTATGCATTCCTGAACCGTTATCATTACCGTTAATGGATCCCAGATTCTCTTGGTTAAATATTGGTTTTGGCATAAAGTTTGACACTTTATTATGTTGTTTTGCAACATTTCTTACAACATCTTTGTATATTTGTACATTATCTGCCGACCTTGTTAATGTGTTATGCTTAAAGTTAATTTCTATTTGTCCGTTGCTTGCAACTTCATGCATCAGGTTTGTGACATCAATATCATAATATCCTGCCAAGATCTCTGATACTTCAAATCTAAACGCCGATAGAGAATCTTGAAATGGTGGTGCATCGTATCCCTCTTTTGTACGTATTGGATATTTGCCGGCTCCATATTGTTCTATAGATATGACCTTAGGCTCGCCCTCGTCACCACCGTTATCTCTAGTAGCCTTCAGACCAATATCATCAAAGATGAAGCATTCGACCTCTGCTCCGATTTGACATAACAAACCCTTTTGCTTTAGATGTTCTTCCATACATTGAGAAACATATCTAGGATCCTTAGATAATCTACCGTGACCAAACCCTCTATAAACATTAGCAATTAGACATACAACTGCATAACCTGGGATCATCAGCCCATTTTCCGTGATAATTCTGCTAGTCGATTTGTCTGGAAATAACATAAGATCAGATTCATTGATGTCGGCAAAACCTCTCACTGATGAGCCGTCAAAGCCTATTCCATATTTGTAAAGATTTTCTATATCATATTCTCTATTTTTGGCAACGTATTTTGCTAAGAATCTACCAGGAACATCGGTATACCTTATCTGAATGAATTTGGGATCTTCATTTTTTGACATTGATTACCACATTAATATTTTTTCTATTGATTTAGTAGGCATTATCATTATCATCATCATGACAGTTTGTCTTTACCTTAAGACAACGTTTTGATGATGTTGGTTATCATACACTACTCACCACGGCTAATGCCATAACCATATATTTTTCCTAACCCTCAAACTTAAAGGTATCGCAAGAGTATCTTATTGTGTCCTAGTTCTGAGCGTAAGGGAATTCTCTTCATTTTTCAAAGGCAAATAAGGTAATAATATGACAAAGAAATTTGGCCATTGTTATAAAAAATTTTCTGATATTTTGAAAGGGGATTTCGGTAATACTCTTGCGAATATGTTATCAACACTTGACCTAAACTTTATTAGCATTACTAAGATTCTAACTCATATCGTCAACTTATCGGAATAAAAAGAACCTGTCTGCGCTTTGTCATATATGCAATCCTTTCTGTGATAATATCAATTTTTATAGTAATACGTAATCACAAGACTTAATTTCTAGGACAAGGTAAGGAGAGCCATGTCGTAGACGACGACCAACATTAAGGTATAGAGAGTTTCAACAAGTTCTCCTAGTCACAAAATTAGAGTTATTTCCAATATAAATACTTACTAACTACTTTCATAAAGGATTAATTCTTTTCTGTAGACTTGTTCTAATTTGCATGGACAATAAGAAAAATCTTTAGTATAGGGATTACACATACTTAGATGAAGGAATACGCAAACCAGAATAAATGCCATCTTATCTGATTATGATGGAACGTTGTCTCCAACTGATACATTAAGGAGTAACACATATTCAATACCGGAGCAGTTAGTAGGAGCCTTGTGGGAAATATCACAAAGAATTCCAGTCTGTATTATATCGAGTAAAGATTATCATTTTATACACAGGAGAGCAAAATTTGCTAGAGTTCTTTCATGTATTATGGGTATTGAAACCATTGCTCTTAGAATTCATAATGATGTGTCAAATGATATTGAAGGGGATAGTAATAATAGCGATAACTTGGGTTGTATCAAAGAACGCTATCTACTTCCTAACAGTCAGAAAATACTACAGGCTAACTCATTTTTGCTGTCCGAATTAGCGGAGAACATTGAATTGGAATTTAAGGCCAATGTAATAGTCGAAAGAAAATTTACCAGCGATAGACGGTTCTTGGCAGGCATTACAATTGATTATAGACATTTGAAGGACTGGAAGTTATACAAGAATCAACTTGAACCAAGTTTAAAGAAAATGATCCAAAAGTACAGGTCGTTGCTGTCCGTATCGACACCTGGCTTATATGTTCTGACATATACGTCCCATCCTTTTCTGGATATCTATGCACTATACTGCGATAAAGGTATGGCATTTGATCTTGTTGTCTCTAATATCCTAAATATTAAAAATAATGAACTGGGTAGAGGAGGCATATTATATCTAGGAGATTCGGAGAACGACAATCCAGCATTCAGAAAGGCTTCCGTATCTGTAGGGATAATTTCGGACAAGAGACTTTCTCCAATGCTCGATTGCCAATATCTAATAGAGTTCAATAATCTATCTTGCTTTCTCGAACATTTAATAAAAGACGAATTCATATTTTCTGAAGAGCTTTTTTATATGAGCAAATAAGATACTTTAGCAACTCGAATCAAATTCTGTTGGCTCCAAGGAATAGAAGATTTATGTTCAATGAATTTGATTCTTTGATGGCCTAAGCATGTTATTGGTTTCATGGATATCACGATATTTTATATAAGTATACACGAGTTTTGTTATCGCTTTAAAAAACTAGGTAATGAAGATCTACTACCTTTTTAGCCTCTCTTAATACCAAGTCGATGAACCTTCTTGCAGCCCGACTGTTGTCTTCAGTGAATAAATCCTGGTTCAAAATACCTTTTGCTTCTTTCTATCCTTCCAGATAGTCCACGACTATATATAAGCCACCATACTAGTGTTAGTGTACACATGGGTTTATTCACTGTCCTAATGGTGGTAGTAATATTCCTTGCAATCGTTGGTATGGGATGGAAGACATTTTCCTTAGGTATAATTGATGGATTTGATCGGGCCGTTGATGTAGGTACGCCGCTGGTTAAGGACTTGACTCAGCAGGCTACCGAGTACGTTCAGGATCCTAGTTTATTTGAAACGAACCTTCATAACTAGTTTGCAAATAGGTGAATGACTCCTAATTGCTTACATATTTTGAAGTATTGGTTTTTTAAATTCCTCTCAAATTTAGTCATGTAATAGAATGGGACTATTATCACTAAAGTTTTCCTTACTCTAAACCTTAGTCAGTTTATCTACGGTGACACTAGAATTATTCTTTAGCAAACATTTCTAGTTGGTTCCTCGGGAGCGGTAATCATTACATCATGCCCTTTCATTCCCAGTCCGTCGGAGACTTTTGCTTCTTAAATTGAGGATCTCCGAATGCGTTACAGTGTACGTCTACTATAAACATCTGAAGATATGAAATAAACATAAATAAAAAAACTGATTCTCATGGCTACATACTGATAACGATGTATTTACTACATGAAATTGGTTGAATTAAGTGGTAATTAAATTCTAGAAAAATAACTTGAAAAGAGGGATACGATGGAACTTATACTTGATATTAGGAAAGACCAATAAATTCAAACTAGAGTATTTTGATTATCACATCTGGAGAAACGAATATGGTTGAAAGTAACTGGGAAGAGACTGGAGAGGAGAATTCCGGCGGAGAAAATATGAACATAAAGGATAATGGGGAATACTTTGAATGGATATGTGGTAGATGCAAGTGGGGAGCAAGAGGTTATGATAAAAGTGCTGTTGTGTATATTAGTAGAACGCATAATGAACTTGGTTGTAGACAGTTTGCCTCTGAAGTCGAGTCCAAAGGTCTAAGGATCGAAAATTAAACATTCAGATTATTCTTGACAGATTTTTTTTAATTTCAAAATACAGATTAGTGAATGGAAAATACAAAGAATTGAAAAGATGGGAATTAGTCATATTGTCTTTGGATCTAACTTTGTACCTATAGAGGAAGCATTATTTACCGAGGACTGAATGCAAATGTCGCATTTGTCTACCACAATCACAGAATGCAAGACTTAATATAATAAAAATACTCTTAATGATATTTCATAAATTATCACTAGCGCTAACAGGCAGGCTCCTCCTCTTCAAGTTTCAAGGGGATTAAATTCTCTATTTTACAGTGCTAATATCAGTAAATAGACCATACATTTTTCCACTACTTTCATCCACGTAAGTCCATGAGTTAGGTCTTACTTTCAATATCTTAAATTTCGAACGTTGTTTCTTATCATTCAGTTTTCTATAGAGCGATTGACCAATAACTATTCTGTTTGGACTGGCAAGAGAAGTCATTTTTACTGTCATGTTTATCGTATGACCCAAGATATCGTAATGTGGTTCCTTGACTAACTTATCATGATCACACTTGTGGATATCAAAACCGTATTGTATTATCGCGGTTTCTCCCAGATCGATCCCTATTCGAACACCTAATTCGGGATAATCAAATTGGTTAAGTATGGGATTTATTCCACGTAGAATGATTCTCACCATTGATCTTCCGCAATCTATTGCGTTAATACATGAAAGGAAGTAATTGTCTTCACTCATCTCTAGATTGTCCAAGGAGGAACTATTTTCAGAATGCAACGAATTGTAGTTATTTTCAGAATGCAACGTCCCACCTGGAACAAAAAAACCTATTACTGCATCTCCAATATACTTTAAGACATATCCACCGTACATATTTACTAATATTGACATTTCATGTGTAAAGGCTTGCATTATTGTTGTTAGTCTATCTAAAGGAACACTCATTGAAAGCCTTGTAGAGCCGACTAAATCTACGTGCAAAATTACCATTGGGACCTTAGACTTCGCTAGTTTTTTCAGTATGCCTTTAGTTTCTTCTGTTGAAATTGTAAATTCGGGTTCGGATTTCAGAGCTTTCCAAATTCTTGTTTCGGCATTCTTGATTGCTTGCTCAATGTCTACTACTGCATCGAGATAAAATGTAGAACCTAGCGAAGGGTTATTAGAAACTTGTTCTTCCAATAAGATGCGTTTCCTTTCTTCCTGTTTTTTTATATCTTGTATTAATTGATCGACTTCATCCTTATCTATATCAACTTGATCTGCTATCGTTTCTGATGGGATTCCAGAGTTAAACAAATTCAGAATGGTTTGTAGCTGTTGCTCTACTTGCCTATGTATATAGTTTTTTTTGTCAATATCGCTATCCACTGGTGGCTCTCCGGAGTTAGTCATATTATCATGTAATCGTAGAGATAACTGGCGCTACTTATTACTATTTTCCTCATCCCTAGGCTAGCTTTTCAGTGCGTGCCGGCCAATCAATTCATTCGAGAGTAATTCTGATAAGATTTAGATAACAGTGATAAGATTGAGTTTAAGTGTCTGTAATTACGCATTTACAAGATTTTCGGAACTGGGTCTGTTGTTGATGCTGTACAATGGTAAACTAAAACACCTTTGCCTTGTTTATTATTTTCACCCCATATACTTCCCCCATGTGCTGCTACAAGATTCTTGCAAAGATATAGTCCAAGTCCAGTTCCATGATTGGATTTGGTCGAAAATTTCGAGAATAACTTTGGATATATTTCTGGATCTATCTCCTCCCATTATCTACTATTTTTATTATAAAAACTTCTGAAAATCAGCTTCGACATCGATCGTTTTCATACATTTATCTTCAGTGAACTTGATAGCATTACTGATAAGGTTTGATATGACCTGAACTAGTCTGCTCTGATCACCTCTTAACTCAACATAGTTATCTGATGTCGCCTGAATTACTGAGATTAGCTTTCTTTATTCCAAATCAGTTTAATTTCTCGGTGACTATTTCCCATTTCGTTTCTATAAGCACTTACTACTGCTTCCATGATACTAATGATATCAATTGCTAGCTATGAATCCTCGTTTAACTTTAGGATCTTGCTATCTATCCTAGACCAATTAAGATAAGTCCCCTGACATATTCCTAGTAAGATAATTCCTCATATTCAGATTGAAATGCTTGGTTCTGAAGTACTGTCCTAGCCTCTTTCTGAATTCCGTAAATGACTTATGTATACTATTTTTGGAGGGATATCTACATCTACTATACTTGGAATTAACAAGTATGATGGAATTGACTTGAGATAAGTTGCTAGAGCTGCAAAAGGCAGAACACTGATCGTTGTATTATTGCATGGGCATCTCTCATTTTCGCTCGACAAAAGTATTAGCAATCATGTACTCAATTCTCCTCCATTTCTTCTATTTAGGTTAGTACATTTTTTGTTAAGACGATTAACGAAGTTAGCTACGTCTATTACATAAGTATATATCCCAAATTCAATGATCGTTTATGTCAGTGGTAAACAGGAAGGCTGACCATTACCATCGTAATTATGAATGCCTGCATTCATCTGATGGAATGACCAATTCATCTGATGGAATGACCAATTCAAGGAGAGCAGAATATGAAAGAGAAGTGGAGGGAAAAATTAAGTCTGTCCACCAAGAAAAGATTAAGGTAGTTATAATTTCAGTTATTGCCTCTTGTGGATTAATGATACTAAAATTTTCTATTGGTGCTTTAACAAATAGTCTTGGCATCTTTTCGGAAGGCATGAATTCAGGTCTGGATCTCATAGCAGCTCTAGTGACACTTTATGCTATATGTATGGTGTTAAGGCCATCCGATCTATCATATACCTATGGTTATGGAAAATTTGAAAGTTTATCATCTTTGGCTCAAATAGTTCTTTTGCTAGTAGTCGCAAGTTGGGTAACTTATGAGGCGATGAATAGAATATTTTTTGAAAATATTAGACCTGAGATCAGTATATTTTCCATTTTGATTATGTTTGTGTCGATAGGGATTGATTATGGAAGATCAAGAGCCTTGTATAGGGCCGCGAGAAAATTTGATAGTCAAGCACTTGAAGCTGATGGACTCCATTTTAGAGCAGACATGTTCTCTTCTGCTATAGTCGTTGTTGGGCTACTCATAGTACTCTTGTTTGATATTCCTGATGCTGATGCGTATGCTGCTCTTGGGGTAGCAGCCGTAATCTTATATGCGTCACTTGGATTAGGAAGAAGAACGTTAGGTGTGTTATTGGACAAAGCGCCTAAGGGTATATACTGGGAAGTCATTCAAGCAGTGTCAGATTTAGAAGGTGTGACCAGACCACACAACATTCGAATTAGAAATATTGGATCCGAAACTTTAGTTGAAATGCATATTGAAGTTCCCAGAACTTTTACTCATGACAGAGCTCACAAAGTAGCAACTTCTGTAGAACAAAAAATAGAACATATCTTGCCTAGTTCCAAGGTTTTGGTACACGTAGATGCAACAGAATCTGCGAATGAAACTATTTTTGATAAGATTAGATTAATTGCTGCCGAAACAGAAGGCATAAGAAATGTTCACTCATTACACGTATCAAGGATATCCTCTCCCCTTTCGGCTTTGGCTGGTTCCCCACTAGATTCTCCTCAAAAGCGATCCTATGATGCTACGTTAAATTTAGAGGAGAAAAAGTCTCAATACGTTACTAATGAACCTCTACTTCATCTGTATATGGATGTACAGATGAGGCCGAGTCTTGATCTCAATACCGCTCACTCTATCGTAGACTCATTTGAAGAGAAGTTAAAAAAAGAAGTTCCACAGATAGAGGACGTAACTACCCATATTGAGATTGAATCTTCAGTAGAAGATCTAAGAATGGCAGGGACTGAGAAAAGGGTAGACCCGGAGCTCCTTATGAAAATAAAAGAAGTAATGCAATCTATTGAAGAAGTACTAGATTTCAAGGATATTCGCGTATTTGATGATGTAACTGAAGGACAGCATATAACATTGACAATCTGTCTTACTTCAAAAAGTGGAAGCGTGGCTACTTCACTTACATTGGAGGCCGCACACAAAATTGCTACCAAAGTTCAAAATATGATAATTAATATTACAGAAGCAACTAGAGTAGTAGTGCATACAGAAACAAATAGTTAATGTTGAGTGAATCGCATGGATCCTTTCCTTTTCCTTCCGATTAGTAACGGAATAAAAGACTAGAAACTCATAATTCAAACACCCCTATCTAGGTCCGATACAAATAGATATCAGATATCTAGATATCTAGTGTATGGTAGAAGCCGACTCAGATTTGCAAGTTTGGTAGCGCCCTTGTGTCACCATTCTACTTTACTCATATCGATTAGATTATGTTTCTCTAGAAATTCACTAATACGCTCATTAGATGCTGGCTTGTACTGGATGTCTCCGCTATTGATTTGTTCCAATATTTTTATAATTTCTTCGAATTCGTTAAGGTGAGTCACAATACCATAGTAGTCTCTGACTCTTTCCAGCGTGGTGTCATAATGTTTTTTTATTCCTGACGCGGTAGCATCTGAGACTAGAATTATGTCATACTCTTGATTGAATGCATCCCTCAATGATGTCTCCACGCAGATTGACGTGTCCACACCACAGAAGATAAGTGTGTTTATTCCCACACTTCTTAACCATACTCTTAATTCGGTATCTTGGAAGGCTGAATCACGTCTTTTTAGTATAATATGATCTCTGGCTTCGGGCTTGATCTCATCTATTATTTTTGCATCCCATGTGCCTCTTACACAGATGGGGATCTTTTCTAGCCTCTCTTCTCTTGTCTTTGGCATGACACGATGCACATTTAGTAACAGATCGATTCCACTGGGCTCACGTACTGCCTGGGTATAAAATATGGGAATGTCCTCGTTTCTACAGAAACTAATCAGCTCCTGAACCTTTGGTATTATTTTTCGATAGTTTTATATATTCATTCCCAGTCTGTCATATGATCCACCTTTACTAACGAAACCGTTCTGCATGTCAATTACAATCAAGCCAAAATTGAGAACCGCTTTTCCTATCTGTGTTTGTAACATCTAACAATCACCATATTGTTGTTCAATTAATATATTGGCGTTGCATTAAACACTTAAAATACGTTTCCAATTTTAAGACAAAAGAACCGATAAACCAATCTTGTGATGTTCCATGTCTCCGCCTCATCCCCGATTTCTCTGGGAATAAGATCTTTTAATATGTTTAGCATTCATAGGAAACTCTTTCGACTCTATGAAGAATGCCCATGAATTTATCATCCAATGCAAGATGTGACGATATTGCCGAGCGGAAACCATATTTGCCTGCATCATGTTCAGATAAAGACAAAACTAGATCATGCAAACATTGCAGCACAGAAATATACTTACAATACATTGCAGTCACTTTAAGTCTGAGACGGATAGCTTTCAACAGCACAGATGGAAAGTTATATTCTACTCGTATAGTTCCTTCACACAATCTATGATTCTATCACGATAATGGTATTGGCTAGGAAACTAGTTGAGTATGGGTGAGCTGTCCAACCGTCTATTAATTGTTGTACTTACCTAGATAGGTTACATCTTTGACTACTCACATGGGTTACACTTTGCTGCTTAGTCCTTCTATGCATGATGGATGTACTTAACCTGTGTACAAGGAAATGTCTGAATATTCTAGATGTAAACTGCTTATCATGCATTACCTTATCAGAGTTAGAATGTTAGAGTGTCATGTTAGAATGTTAGAGTGTCATGCATTACCTTATCATCTCTAATAAGATTAACCAACTATTAGCAATTTCATTGATGGTAGGTTCCCTTTGAGAACAACATTTCCTCCTAATACTCTCCTTGAGATGAGCCACATTCATGGGATATGTGGGTCTACTTTCTACTGGAAAGTCTGATGGAACCTGTATGAACTTTACTTCATCATTATCAGAGGATAACCCAATATTTCTACAAAAGGTCTTATAATTTAGTAGTGTAGCACTCATAATGATTGTTTTTGAGCTCCTGTCAAATATAGCCCTGCAATACTTTGATACATCTAATGGTTTGAATTCAACTTTTGCCACCTCATAGTTCTCTCTTATTACATCTGATCCTATCCAATTTTCTGGATCTGATATGATATTATTTATCGTGCGTGTTAGTCTCTCGATATCTCGAATTGCATCGGCAGCGACCTCATCTGTTAGTGTCTTGTTCCCATGAACAGAAAGATCTTCATATTGTTCAGAAATTTGTTCATCACTTTCAAATAAATCTGATGAAGATACGATTTTACTGTTTACATTTGGTCTCTTTATGTTGGTACCAGACGAGGCATATTTGACCTTACGTTCAATGGCCAGGGATTCTGCTACTGATCCATTACCAAGCAGATTAAGCAATTTTGTTTCAAGTTCTATCAAGAAATCAATCCATCTCTTGATATCATCGAAACCAAAGTCGATGAGTTTTAAGTTAGAAATGTATCTTTTCCATCTTCTCTTTGTAATTACTAATCCTCTGAACTTTACAAGTTCTGTCTCTAGCAAGTGTCCTTCATCTAATACAAGTAGTTCTCTTGAAGTGAGATTCTTCTTGTTTGGAAGAAGTGCCAAAAAATTAGAATAGTTGAATATAGAATGACTAGCACTTAAAGCAATATTTAATTGCTCAAAATACGGGCACGCTAGCCAGTCCATAAATGGAAAATCTCCATGCAATGTTGAGTTCAAAGTTATTCAGGATTATAGGATACAAATTATTAGCTACTACGGATTCTCAGGTAATCTTGTCTCTCGATAATTTACTAGCTTAGCGCTACCCAATATCTGAACTGAGAATCGACTGTAAATGCCAGGAAACCTGACATGGAACACTGCCGTAAATTGCATGTCTATAAATTAGAAGGAGAAGAAGGAGACTGAATTATATCGTTAACTTCGAACATGTTTGTTTCCTAGTCCTAATTGTTTATGGTCTCCTCTTCGGTATATGGAGTGACAATCGTATTGGAATACCCTGAAATATCAAACGCTCCATCATTCAACAATATTGACTATCCATTTACTTTTTGAATCGTATTGTTACTGAGCTGTTGGGAAACTTCCTTTCAAATATTACCATTTCCACAATTACCAACTGTATTATCGTGAATCTTGTTATCATGTGATCCAAAAATGCACTGTTCTTCGTTATGAACATAATTCTTGGCTCCTACTGAACATAATTCCGGAACCGGCGCTATTGGAAATTTCGGGGACGTTGTTCATCGTACCTGAAACTCTATATACCACTATTTAGGATATTCCGTCTAATCATGCAGAACGAGAAAGAAAATAAAGAGACGAATCCGAAAAAGGGATTTCTCGGAATTATGCCAGTGCTGATTGCCATCGCTGTAACGTGCATGGTCACAATCAATGTAAGTGTAAAACAGGACAGCTTTGCGCAAGGGCAGTCGATGGATAACCAGACTCTGGGTAATGTGAGCATACCCATTTCAACAGGATTTATAGATGGAAAAATAGCGTACTTTATAGCAACCGATGCTTCGACACAAGAGGTTGCTTCTTCGGTATCAAATACCACAGGATTTAAAGTAAACTATGCACCTACTTTAGCCAACACTTCTGAATCGGCCCGACAGCAAGGATTCGTCTTCCTTAATGGCTTTTCTGGAGAAGAAGGAGGACCTCTGGGTTCACAGTTGTCAGTTGCAACAGCAATTCCAGGCGATCCTGATTATAGCCCGCTCTTTGACATTAACTATGTGCGATGGAATACGAATAATACCAGTGATATCAGAATCTTAAAATCAGCAGAAGAAATATTTGAGGCGCAACAGAATGGGGAATTGACAATAACAAAATCAAATGTTGTTATTAACAGTCCAGCAATCGTCAAATAATAGCTAGGGTGGCACCATGGCCATAATAGCTAGGGTGGCACCATGGTTTGAATGAGATTTTCAAGTTAACACCTAGGCACGGAATTACTAGAACACCTAGGACTACCACTATTATGTATTTAACTCAGTCATTTTTCCAATTTATAGATCTCCTCTTATCCCTCATTAAGTTCTTCCACTTGTCCACCAATTTACTCATGTACTGACTACCTGTACTAGTTATGATTGCATAATCTTCAAGTGTTAGTGTTCAGAATAATCATACAATGAAAATCATATTTAATGATCCTACATTTTCTTCACAACTGCTTAGGACAATAGGCGAAACGTATTATAAAGGAGCAGATATAGGTGAATGTCTATCGACTGCATATCATATAAAAGAAGGAGATTTTGAAAGCTGGCATACAGAATGGCTAAAAACTGCAATAAGAATCAACAGGTATGCAGATGAAAGTCTCGCTAGGGGTCATGCTATAAGCGCAAGAGATGCATACCTTAGAGCTTCAAATTACTATCGTGCCGCTGAATTTTTGCTGATTGATCCACATGACCCTCGAATTCAAACTACTTGGGGAAATAGCAAAGAATGTTTCAGTAAGGCTGCAAAGCTTTTTCCATTCCTTGTGGAATCAATAGAGATACCCTATGAACAAGGAACTACACTACCCGGCTATTTTTATCACTATTCAAAAAATGATAGTACTTGCAAAAATGGAGACAAGAATACGAATGACAAGGAACCTGAAAAGAAATTATCAAGACCAGTTCTTATAGCTCATGGAGGGTTTGATTCAACCTTGGAAGAATTATATTCCTCAGCGGCGGCTCCAGCACTGGAAAGAGGATATAATTGTCTAACGTTTGAAGGACCTGGTCAAGGAGGTCTGATTCGTAAGCAGGGAATTCCCTTTAGATATGACTGGGAGAAAGTGGTAGCTCCTGTAATTAATTATGCTATAAACAGAAAGGAAGAATTTGGTATTGATGCAAATTGCATTGCACTGATGGGTATAAGCATGGGTGGATATTTGGCTGCTAGAGCTGCAGCTTTTGACCATCGTATTTCTGCTTGTATACTTAATGATGGAGTGTACGACGGGTATGACGCCATTACATCAGCATTTCCTGAGTCCTTGGTAACTGCATTGGAAGAAGGTAATTCAGAATTTGTTGATTCTACAATAACAGATCTGATAGAGTCTGATCCAAATGCAAGGTTTAATATGAAACATGGAATGTGGACAACACGGTCCAATTCACCTTATGACCTGATTACTGGCGCAAAAAGTTATACTTTAAAAGATATCATAAAAAATATCACTTGCCCTACGTTGGTCCTCGAAGCCGAAAAGGATGACTCTTTTCCTGGACAACCAAAGAAAGTATACAATGGATTAAAATCTCCAAAAAAATATATATTATTTACACAGGAAGAAGGTGCAGAAGAGCATTGTCAAAGCGGAGCAAGTGCTCTTTCAAATCAGAGAATATTTGACTGGCTTGATGGAGTTTTTGAACATAAACCTGATTCATGATAACCCGTCCTTCCTAAGAGACTAGCCTATTAATCATTTTACTACTCAAGGAGAGACGTGTGAAATAGATATCCTTAAGGACCTTATATCTCCTTGTTAACATCATTTGCTAATATCACCCCCCTAACCACATCGACGTCATTGGTTAATTAGTGTCCCCAGTCCCGTTATGGTAAAGATGATAGACGACAAATCCAAGTATGGAGAAATATAACTACTGGTTGAACTTATTCAATAAGTAGAGTCAATTAGACTAGATTTGACTGTCACTGTTCTTGATTGAATAACGATCGTATATCCTACTGTACGATTTTAGAATCAAGCATCACATTTTCAGCCAATTCTAAAGTTCATAACCTCATCATAGAAACAGCTTACAATTCTAAGCTGGGTTAGAATTACTAGACAACAGTCAGGTCTAGTCAATTGATTTCTTTCTAGTTTTACCAAAGTAAACCATCAGACCTGCACAAATAAAACCTACAATCTCTGGAATTATGAAAAGATTAAATCTTTCTTCAGGGGAAGCGTCATAGTATACCAAGCTAGTAATTGGTCCACCGATTAAACCTCCGAATAACCCTATCATGATTGCTACTGTAAGAACTCTTTCTTTATCCATTATCGATATTTCCATTAGAATAGATATGCCTCTTGATCTGTTTCCTCACTGCACTCGTGGACATCTGTTCGTGAAAGGGTTATCAAACTGGCTTAATATTAGGTAATACCCAAACATTTGTAAATTATTACGGGCAAATAACCTCGAAAAAGATCTCGTAATGGATAGCAACCTGTATTCCAAACCTGCCTTATGAAAGTTTTTAATTAGCGGCACCCTTCTATGAGCGAAGAAGAGATCAATACATTTCTCGAAAGCAGGCTAAATTCGTTTTCATCTTGCAGCACATTTTTTATATAGATCTATATATGTCGTATATCGCTTATTATTCTACTTGCGTCATTCTTTTCTAACTGGCTACCAAATACAGTACAGACTAAATATTGCTATCAAAAGCATGCAACACGATCAGATGGGACTATAAATGAAGTTGCAAACGGTTTTTTCCTGAATGAAAGAAAACAAGATGACAAATAGAAGCCAGCCCCTTTTTCAAAGAATAGTGGAGTTCATAAAAATAATAGTGATTTCCCTCAACCTGACATTTTGCTGCCTATAAGCTCACAGGCAATATTCGGTATAATCCCTAGCGGTACGAGGAATGTATTGGCCAAGTCTCTAAATTTGCCTCAAGGTGTAGATGAGTGCTGTCATAATTATATGCAAGGTAGTACACAAAAGATTGATGTACTAACAGCTACTGTCACTGATCCTACTACCCGTTCAATGGTGTCAACCCGAGCATTTCTAAATGCAGCTGAGATTGGATTCGGAGCCGAAGTTATAGATAGGTCAAAAAAGGTAAGAAGTAGAGTTAAGAATCGTATTGTTTCAACAATCACTAGCGTCGTAGCTAGTCTGCCCACGTACGAAAGCAATAACTGTGAGATAGTGTTTGATGATGGAAAAGATAAAGTAGTCAAATGACGATGGGTATAATTGCCAACGGAAAATTTCTTGGTGGTGGGTTTATGGCAGCACCAGAGCAAGTTTTTCAGACGGATTATTAGATGTTGTAATTTTAAGAGATTCGGGTAGCCTTAAAATACTTGATAAGTTAGCAAATATAAAAACAGGTAATTATACAGATGAAGTAGATGTGATCTACAAACAAGCTAGGGAGGTATCAATAAAATCAATTGAAAGAGACATAACAGTCGCCATCGATGGAGAACCAATAGGGATTTTGCCAGCAATATTTCAAGTGAATCAACACCCTCTGAAAATCCTGTTATAGAAATGATCACTATATTGATTTGGCACTGTTTTTTTAATTCTCATTCCATTAAGAAATAACAATTGATATTAGTCCATCAGTTACTATTACTAGGCCATCGTATCGTCATTATAGGTTACTCAACGTGTATGTGTATGTTCCTTCTTTGATATAATCTAGTAGATCTCACAGAAGACGATGACAAGTCGTCTTGGCGCCCTATAGCGAGGCCTATACAAAAGACGATGACAAGTGAAAAAAGGTCCACCAAAAAAGCAAGAAAGGTTAAAATACTAATTGATCTTGCAAAACCTATTAATAATATCAACTCGGTCATTATATATGGCAGCAACCACCTTCTTGGTCTTCTATCGCTTCAAGAGCATGAACAAAGAAGAGGCAGCCAAGGCTAGATCTGAATGGCGTGAATTGAGGAATGGCTTGCCTGACGGTATAGAATTGATAGGTGAATATGATCATGCTTGGGGGACTGAATATAATGGATTTTTATTAATTGAATCTGAGAGTAGCGATGCATTTCTTGATTGGTGGTCAGGTTTTAAGGATAAAGTTAGATGGTACGTTGAGCAAACACATACGATAGCTGCGAGAAGACGATAATTCGCGATTTTTTATATTCTAATACCAATATTGACCCTAAAGGACCATCATTTGATATCATTCTGCTAAGACAAAATTCATAAGTACATACAGGCTGTCTATGCCTAGCATAGCCATGTTTAGGCTATTCTCTAACCATCTGAATGATATTTATTCTCGGTTATATGTTAGCTACCGATTTCGATATCGAGATTAGAGGGATTGCCGCACTGCAAACTAGAGTCTATATTCGAAACACTTTGGCGCCAGAGCGAAATGCACAAACAACTCCAAGATCTGCGCCGCTCACGAATTACGCACACCCATACAGCCTATACTGGGTTTATCTGAGGTTACAATGGCTAGAAACAAGGATGATAGTTTAAATGAAATTCTGGAGATTATAACAAAAAACTCAAGCGTCTTTATCGATTAACTGAAGGTGTTCTTGACGTAACTACGGAATTCAGAAAGAGGCTAAGACAGTACTTCAGAACCAAGCATTTCAATCTGAATGTGAGGAATTATCTTACTAGGAATATGTCAGGGAACTTATCTTAATTGGTCTACGTAACGCAAAACTTACATCCTAGATAAGTCTTATTATTCCATGCCCATAATAACAATCTCTACTTATAGTGGAAGAACCCAGAGAGAAAAAGACAGATTGGCAGAAGCAATTACAGACAATGTAGTAAATATATTTGATGTAGACAAGAAGGATATTATCATAGTGTTTAAGGAGGAACCACATGGAAACTGGTACGCTGAAGGCATTAGACTTTAGCCTGGTGCAACTACTGTATCAAATCCTCACGTGAAATTATTTCGGCCCCCCCCACAATCCACTTGATGCAAGATATTATAGGTCAAACTAGTTACAACCACTCTCTTGGTCTTGTCATAATATTCAAATTCTATGTTAGAAAAGGTTAAGGATTTGATTGTATTTTCTGAGTCGAGCTAAATCACTCATGGCGCTGTATCTATCGGCTTCACACCTGACCTACTGCTTCCGACAAGCCAAAAAGCATTATGGGTTAAGAATCACTGAGAAATTACTAATTAATAGACAGATTGCACATTGAGGCATACATGCATAATTATCGAATCTACACTGATACAATACTGATTAATCAGGATAAATTAATAAGATCTAATAGATAAATTTATGATGATTTTATAGACAGATGGAGAAAGACAAAAACGGTCCGAATGATGAATCATCAAAACTACGTGGCCGAGTGGCTATCAGCATACAACATCAGAATATTTCAGCATTACAAGAAGAAAAGAGATTGAATAACAAGATTTCTGAAATGTATGGCGTAGATTTTGATGAAGCGATCGACATCCACGTCAATTATCATTTAGATCGAATTTCAGCTTCTCTCTTAAGAAGATCTAAGAAAAATGGTATGCTTGAGTCAATGTTTTTTAAGAGACTAAGTAACTTGGATGCTATTGGTTACGCGTTTAGTGTTGCTCAAGGCGAACTGCTCGAAATGGCCGCAGTAGATATCCTGTACAAACAACTATGCAATCTGCACAATAACGACGAACCTGCGGACGACAGATATGTTAGCTTTTACGGGTGAAATTCATGTTTGTATTACCTGCTATGGAGAGACAATCAAGTGTGATTCGTGTCGCTAAATATTAAGTGTAATTCCTTTTTTTATGATCTAATATCAATTAAGGTCTATCAATATCTTGCTATTTAGTGTGGTACTCCATTATAAGATATCATCTATGCTAGCGATCATACTATAAATACAAGTCCCCATGCGATAGGCTTATGATGTGACAGCAGTCGTCAGTGGTGCAGACTGCAACTCTTCTTTATCCGATATGCCTTTCCGTCTAAGTTTTGCCTTGTATTTTATGTTTCTTGGTCTCGTTCGCAAGCGATAGCTACAACAAGGGCACCACAATCCTTCCCATTTAATGAACATCTCACAGACTTGGCACCTCTTCTGACCTGCCGCGTACCTTCCTGTACCAACTTGCTTCTGAGCCTTATGTCTAATGCAAATCCCCTTACAAGTCATCTTAAATTATCTACCCTTACTGCACATTATGTACACAATACATACTTATAAAATATTTCGAAAAATGGACCTAGATCTAGAATTTAATTTAAAACTTGTTAAGAGAATATCGTACATAGATAGAACAAGTTTGTAATTTCCAAGAATGTTCTGCATAACTATTAAATCAGCAATAACTTCATCAACCCGAATTTGACCTTCAAGTTGGACCCATCCTCTGAAGAGATCCCTGTTTATACCTATGAAATAAAGGAAGATGCATAAACAGCACAAAGAGCCTGATTCGTTGCTAATCCGCTGCCCCCCACACGCACAATATCCAAACTCATCTATTCGTGAATTACACATATCACAATATCCAAATAAATCATAATCTACTTCCCATGATTCTTTGCCAAATCTTTTTAAATGAACATTGATGTCCAAAGGAATCGAGGTTGGAGTTTTTTCCTTCTTTTCAACGACACTTTCTATCATTAAAATATGAGACGCTTCATTCTATTTAAAATTACCTTAGATAATTTCATCTTTGGGTAGGAGAACATAGTATATCTATATTAAATTTAAATTGTGGATAATAATCTCACAATAATAGGCCTGATAACATAAAATTTGGTATGAAGATATACTGGTAATCAGCGTGTCAAATCAAATTGAAGTCCAATCGTGATAAATATACTAACTGAAGACAGTAGTAGGACGTGTAAAAGATAAATGTAGTAGCCTATATACTAAGGTAAGGATATGTCTGTTTCCGAGAGATTACGCGAATTTCTTACACAAGGGAAAGATTGGGAACGTAAACCAACAAATATTCCTGGTGTATTCCTCTTACGACTTCCAGGATTAAGAAGTAATAACCCTTCATTAGCCATTGAGATCAATCCAGTTGATAGTATAGGCTCGCCAACAAAAAAAAGAGGAGTGGTGGTGAGATCTACACCTGAACTCGAAGACATAAAACGAATAATTTTGGACCAGAAGGTTTCAGAGCTTACGAAGAATATGGATGAAATTAACCCTCAACGAAAGCAACAGGCTACTGCTACGAGTAAACCTGAAGTCTTCAAGATTTAGATTACTTTCTATTCAATTGACACAGTATAACCAGGATTGATGACATCAACGTGCAGGACGTGCGCTATATCTTTGAAGAGGCTGATTTTTCACTCGTTACAATACAGAAATTGATAAAGCAGGGTGAAGATGATGCTGAAAAGGTTTTACAAGAGAAAAGTAAAAAGTAATAAAATAGATATTAAATTTCTTTGGCGATAAAGGAAATCATATCATAGATAGCATTTATGGTTAATTCAATATTTACTGCATTGTTGGCACTAGATGGAGCTTTCGTAGGTCTTCTATATTATTGCATATAAACAGCACAAATAATATAATTCATACCTATTGACTTATCATATGCTACAATTATTTAAATACATTCAAACTAGGGCTGAAATTTATTAGTCATAATTAGGTATTAATATATATAGAAATGCAATCAAGAGTTGTTCGCGATAAGATTTCAACCATTAATCCTGCGACGGGACAAATAATTCATTCGTATGAAACTACCGATTTGGAACAAATATCACGTATTATCAATAATGCTAGAACTGCGTTTGCAAAGTGGAAAAAGAAAGACGTTGTAGAACGTTGTGATTAAATTAGAAGTTTGGCGAAGGTTTTGAATAAGAATAGAGACCATTATTCAAAGATTATTACACAAGAAATGGGAAAGCCCATAGTTCAGTCATACGCAGAAATCGAAAAGTGCATATGGTTATGTGAGTATTATTGTGAAAACGCTGAATCGTTCCTTCAAGATCAAATAATACCAACTGAATTTCGCAAGAGCTTTGTTTCATTTGAACCTCTCGGAATAGTGGTAGGTATTATGCCATGGAACTTTCCATTTTGGCAGGCTATGCGATTTGTGGTGCCAACATTAATTGCAGGAAATATAGCAATTCTAAAGCATTCTAGCGTATGTATAGGTTCCTCTCTAAATATCAGAGACGCACTAACTGATGCAGGATTTCCTGAAAACGTGTTTCAAATAGTCATAGGAAATTACAGAGCAGGTGAAGCTCTCGTCCAGTCTAAGATTGATGCGGTATAAGTGACAGGAAGTGTTAGTACCGGAAAAAGTGTTGCAAGGCTTGCAGCTGGAGATTTAAAAAAATTTGTATTAGAATTAGGAGGAAGCGACCCTTTTATAGTCTTAGAAGATGCTGATCTAAATCATACCGTACCTCAAGCGGTTCATTCGAGATTGTTAAATACCGGTCAAAGTTGTATTGCGGCAAAAAAGGTTTATAGTAATAGAGGAAATAGCAGATAAATTCACAAAATTATTTGTACAAAATGTCAAAGAAGAAATAGTAGGAGATCCCATGGATAAGAAAACTACTGTAGGACCACTGGTTAGAGACAGTCAAAGGCAAGCACTAATTAAACAAGTCGATGACTCGAAGTTAAAACATGCAGATATCTTGTTAGGTGGTAACATAATCGATGGTAGCGGTTATTATTATGAACCCACTGTAATATCTAACTTGAATCATGAAATGGATATCTTAAGGGAAGAAGTATTCGGTCCGGTTGCACCTATCATTATAGTGAAAAATGAAGCTGAAGGTATTATAGAGGCAAACAATTCGGAATTTGGATTAGGTGTTAGCATATGGACCAGTAGTTTTGAAAGAGGACTTAAGCTTGCTCGAGAGATTCAAACTAAAGTTGTCAAGATAAATGAAATGGTAAGGTCTGATCCTAGGTTACCATTTGGTGGAGTAAAATATTCTGGTATTGGAAGAGCTATCAGAATTTGGCATAAGGGATTTTGTCAATGTGAAATCGATAGCAGTAAAAGACATCACAACCAAATTACTTGTGGGGTGAGAAACACAATATTCTGGCTAAAAAGGAAAAATGTACAAACCGATAATACGCATCGAATATCAGATCTAAGTTATACGATCCGGATATTTCAATTCTTAGTAGCAATAGACTTCAAAATCTTGTTCAACAAGATGATTGAATGATGTCGACCACAGAGAATTACGAGAAATCTGATACTCGTAAGCCGGAAGAATTTGATGCTCTTGGCGAAGATCTCAACGAGATATACATTAGTATTTTAGAACGTGCACAAAAAGCACATAATAAGTTTCAATTCAAGAGAGTGAGGAATGAGAATGAGAATGATCAGATACGCAGCTTTGATAATCTTTTATGTTATTTAGTATTAAGAGAACAGAATTTATCGGATTTACAAATAAGACTAGCTGAAGTGGGTCTTGCTTCTTTAGCGATGTCGGAAAGTAATGTACTATTCAGTATCGAACAGGTCCTCAAACATTTTGGAATCAGGCCAGTTAATACCAGTAGTTTACTTAAGATCGATCCTCAAAGTGGAAGATTGCTCATGTCATTGCGTAGTAAATTAATGTTTGGTTTGATGCCTAAAGAAAGAAGAACACACATTATGGTAACACTTGATTCCTCTGATATTTATCAATATGAATTGATCGATGGGATGGATATTGCTCGAATAAATTGTGCTCATAACACAGCCAGAGAATGGAAATTACTAGTTGAGACTCTACGTGGTGTCGAAGAGCAATTAGTTCAAAATGGGAAAGGGGTTGAAGGACGAATATGTATGATCTTGATGGATCTGGGAGGGCCAAAAATTCGGACAGGCCCAATGGAGCTCAAAGTTCGACCCCTCCAAATTCCTTCGCCTAAAGACATTCACGGTCGTCCTATGCGTCTTGTAGAAGGATTCTTAGACAGCGAGGCAAGAGCGACAGAAGTATTGAATTTGGAAGGAGCACCACCGTCGAGTTTTGTTATAGCGATTTCAAAGATCAATTATGGTGGGCTAGGGGGCCTAAGAATAGGTCAAAAAATAACATTCAAGGATGCACGAGATGGGCGTCCACGTAATCTTACGGTACTTGAACGAATCAGTCCTACTAGAGTAAGGATAGGACTAGAACACAGGGCTTTTCTAAAGGAGGGTATAAAACTGGAATGTCAAATAAATGATTCAGATAATGATCGTAAGTGTTCGTTTACCGTCGGAGTTACGAAACCTCAACCAATTGAGATAAGTGTAGAAGCTGGGAATATCCTCCGCCTTTATAGAGATACAAGGTTGGGGCATGGCGGTGATAGCAACCGCTTTAGTGATGATCCTACAGGTATCAGTTGCACGTATCCGAGCATCCTTGATCAAGTTAAGGTTGGTTATAAAGTGTTGATAGACGACGGAAAAATTGAAGCAATTGTAAAGTCATCAAAGGAGGAATATCTTGAATTAGAAATCGTATCACCTCATGGTATTGTAGCCAAAATAAAATCCAACAAGGGTATAAACTTTCCAGATTCAGGGATTAAAACACCAGCGTTAACCCAAGAGGATATCAAAAATTTGGACTTTATAGTTAAGCACGCAGACATGGTGGGACTAAGTTTTGTACACGGACCTCAGGATATCTATGATCTGCACAAAGAATTAACAAAACGGAATTGTGCAGATTTGGGTATAGTTGCAAAGATCGAAACCTCAGATTCTGTTCACAATTTGGCTAGGACACTTATTGCTGGACTTGACCTGCCAAGATTTGCAGTATTAATCGCAAGGGGCGATTTGGCTGTTGAGGTGGGATTTGAGAATTTGGCATTCATTCAAGAAGATATCCTCTGTTTATGTGAAGCTGCGCATGTCCCTGTTATCTTGGCCACACAAATACTAGAAAGCTTAACTGAAAGTGGACTTCGAAGTCGTCCAGAGATAGCAGATGCACTGATAATGGGACGGCGCGTAGAATGTGTGATGTTAAGCAATGGACCAAACATACTTGAAGCAATCAGAACACTGGCCAGATTATTGAGTAGTGGAGAACGATATCTAATAAAGTATCAACTCTTTAGAGAGTTTACTGAGCAGTATGATGTATTTGATGATGAAGACAAGGATTAAATCTCTAAACGGGCATGATCTTCTAAATCGGTATAGTAGTCTAATTTCGACCGAATCAGCCTATTTCTGCTATACAAATCTTTAAAGGGCACGGGTTATAGGAATCATGAATGCGTTCTCTGCTTCGCCCTATCCATCGAGTGTATGGAAGTAGCCACCAACACCATGTTCCGGCCTTAGAGTCTAATAGATTCCAGCTAATCAAGCGATCCATATGGACCTTTACAATGACATCGTCACCCTTCGAGAGGTAGGAGGCTACACGAGAATCACTCAGCGCATCTGATGTTACATATTTCAAAATGAATGCAGCGATTGATCCTCTGCGCCTCTTCTTTCAAACCAGTCAATCATATTCTTTCACACGATCTCATATTTTTTCATACTCCATTGATAGATGTCAAATCTTATATATCTAGTTAAGAATATGGTTCAGGAGGTAGAGATCCTAACTTGGATGCATATTTGGAAGAAGAGCTCTTTGACAATCTCACTTATTGTATTCAAAATCCCAAGGCCACTGATTTTGATATTAAAAGAAAACGAGCTGAGGAAATCGGAAGAGAGATGTTTTCTGACGGAGGTATAGATGCTATGGAGAATATGTTTTATTCAATTGAATTCAGGGTTCGAGATGAAATAGGTCATGATGCCAAGTCATATCGGACGTGGTGGAATGGAATAACCAATGATTGGAAATATTGAAGATAACTCCTATTCATACAATAGTGATGACCCGTTCTGTGAATCGAGTTGAGCATAAGCTGACATTCTCGCTACCGTTGCTTAATTTAATCTACATTTACTTCTAAATTATACATGCAAAATTAGGTGTTATTCATAGGTTTTAAAATGAACCGATTAATACGATGGACATAAATCATTATGATTCCTTAAGATTGAGTCTGGTAATCAGATAACTTGTTTACGGCATATTTTTTAATTGTGATTCTTTTATTTCTTGTAGCCAAGAATGAATTACTGCCAATTTAGTAGTATTCCGTTCTACATATTCCGCGTTTTCTGATCCCATATATCGACTGAGGCAAGTATTCTGAACGTCTGAAAAATCTCTTTAAGGTCAGTTGGATATATCAATTTAGTTTGTCATGAAAAACTTAGGGGGGGTTGGTAGTTGCTACTCTCCATTAATAGATTCAGGTTAAGGCAAAAACATAATTTCTACAGGCTAGCTAAACAAGAGGCCTGTCTTCAGGAACTTGTTCTCCGATTATGGTTTTCTCTCCGGCAACAATACTATTCAAAATTTCTATTCCTGCATTCTTGTGCAAGTATTCGTTATTATTGCCACACTTATAGGAAAAGGTACATCTTGGACAACCACTTTCATTCCTACACGGACACTCCGATAATACCCTTTGTGCTCTCATCATTGCTTTGTCCAGCTTTTCATACAATGTCCTACTCGCACCGTTTCCGCCTATGCTGCCATCGTAAATAAAGATTAGACCAGTAGAACCAATTGAAATACCACCCATGTCTTGCGACGAACCGCCAGTTATCATAATACTTCCTTCTATTAGAACGTGTTCTGTAGCATGGTATCCACTCATTTCGAGATAATCATCATCAATAGCAATAGATTCTACTACATTCTTAGGTTTTGGGGCACGAAAAACTAAGCCTTTTGTAATGAATTTGAATTCTAATGGACTTTCAAGATATATTCTTGATCCTTGAGTAACTTCTTTACCTAATTCTATATTCGAATAACCTGAAACCTTCTTCAAAATCTCCAGCGAGCAATATCTGACCTCTATTCCAAATACAGTCTTTTGCTCATGAATTTCTAGAATGGTTGGCCATTCATCAACAATTGCCTTTGTATAGTATGGATAGTCTCCAGGTATAGCCGCTAACTTTGCGTATGACTCTTTATCTAACTTGTTATCTGGAGCCTCGAGGTAAAGTTTGACGACTTTGTACCTCTTACCCCCAAGGAAATATATCGCCTGGTCATGCAGCTCTTCTATTGCCTGAGGCATTTGTCGTTCACCAATCTTTTTCGCATTAAATATTATGTCAACTTTGGATCCTAGGCCTCTAATGCTAAAGTTCCAAAGTACATTCATTGCCTTGCTAAATTCGGGAACAAACTTTCCTCTTGAGATTTTCACCAATCCGACTGAAATTAGTTTTTGGAGAGTATTCCTTAGTGGGGACGATTCATTCATTGAAATTGGTTTGTCACATGCCATAGCAAGAACTTGATATTCTTCTACAAAAGAATTTGTTGGATCAGTATACGCTATCTGCTGATCTTGTAAATAATCTTCTGGATGGAGCTTATAATATTGACTAATTGGATCGCTGCCTAATGTAAGAAACGCATATCCTTCTTGCCCATTTCTTGCCGCCCTACCCAATCTTTGAATAAGCCGATTTACTGGAACGATGTCAGATATTATGGCATCTACATCTCCTATGTCTATTCCGAGCTCTAATGTAGGAGTCGCCGAAATCGCTAGTATCTTATTATTTCTAAATAGATCTTCAACTGATTTACGTTCCGGTGGTAGTAAACCTGCTCTGTGGACTCGTATCTGGTTTCCTTGTTTGGCCGAATAGAATGCTAAAAGTTCTGATCCTAGATGTGACTTGCTGAAAGCTATAGTTTTGTGATTCGTTGTGATCAATCTCTTTAATATATCAAGCATTAGTGATCTCTGCGAATGTAGTGATGGAAATATAATTACTAGGTTGATTTTACCCTTTCTACCTTTACCATAAATTAAACTCAGGTCCCTTCCAAAGAGGGAACTACAGAATTCATGTGCATTTGGTAAAGTGGCAGATGCAGCAACGATCTGAAGTTTATCCTTTGTAGCGCTTGATGTCATTCTCTCGAGTCTTTTTATAATATAATAGACATTGGCTCCAAATACTCCAGTATATACATGAGCTTCATCCACAACCAAAAATTTGCACATCCTTAATAAGCGGGAAAATCTTGTCTTATGGAGGAGATGGTAATGGACTACATCAAAGTTGGTGAGTATGATCTCCGGGATCAGCACCCCAGTAATTAGTTCCCTTTCAGATTGCGGAGTATCCCCATCAAATATACCTACATTTAGACCCACCGAACCAGCTATTTGCATTATTTTTGGGAGTTGATCTCTTGCCAATGCCTTGGTAGGATATATAAATACAGCAAACACCTTTCGTCTCTTTGGTTTTGTTTCTGGCCTAAGAGATGAAAAATGTGCTGCCTCAACTGAAATTCTTTGTACTATGGGAATACAAAAGGCCTCAGTTTTACCAGATGCGGTCGGTGCGACAATGACAACATCCCTTCCCTCTAATATTTGGAGAATGGATTCTTCCTGAAACTTGTAAAGTCTTTGGATATTTCGCTGCTTTAGACTAGAGACGATTCCCTCATCGATGTTAAGAAATTCAAATTCACGACCAACTTCTGGCTCTGGTCCTTCTAGGACTATAAAATCAACTATATAATCTCTTTTAGACTTCAACACGTCCTCAAGTAATTTATTACCAACCGCATCATTTTTACGGATTAATTTTCTTATCTCGGACAATGGGCGCACGAGTCTTTCCTGTTCTATTACCGACTCTAAATCCATTACCTTGTCGATTTGTCCATTATCATACATGGAAAGAAATTCCAAATAAGCTTCGTCTTGTTCAGCCATAGGTGGAACGATACCGCATATACTACATTTCGAGCAAGAAAACATCAATCGACCGTTATAAATCTTATTAACACTAATTGAATTAGAGTCGTTACAATTAGGACATCTATAACCGATAGACACATGCTAAACATCTCTTCCCAAGATATATCTCTTCTTAATACTCTTCTTAATATGCATTAAATGCGGAGGTAATTGACATGTAGTTTATTGAATACTGACCTTATTTCTTAAGATTAATTAATTATCCAATCGGTCGCTTTTTAGATAAGGATAAAATTGTTCCCTTTTATATTATTTAGTTACAGATAGACAGCTTTAGTAGTATGGGTAAGAGGATAGGGTTGGAAATAACTGGATATTTGATTATGGTGAAATTAGTAATAAAAAGGAGAATGCTTAGCCGAACCTTCACTAACAGATGCAACTCAGACGTTGCTCCAGATCAGAAGTAATGTGTCTGTTCTCGAGGTAATCGATATTTGCGAGCAAAGGTTGTGAAATATACTATACTAGTGCACCTTCCGTTTATATTTCTGCTTTAAGGAAATGGAATTATCAGAGGAATTTGCTGTTCAATATTTTCTCCACCAATAGTCTACATCAGTGTCTCCACCACTCTACAAAGTACTAATATTATGAGTAAGAAGTGTACAAAAATAGGAATCGGGGGAGGAGTATTATAGTTTAAGAATAAATTCTGAGTTTCTGATATTTGGTTCCGTTCAGTAGTAGTTCAGATACTTGGATCCTCTGAACACGCAGCTATTTGTAATCAGCTCTTACATCATTTTCATAATTCACAAGTAACTTATGCACCTTAGGATCAATTACATAACTACAGTAAGGAGCATCTCGATGTTCATCATAGTAATTCTTATGATAATCTTCTGCAACATAAAAGCTACTAAATGGGGCTATTTCTGTTACGATTGGATCTTTGTAGGTTCCTTCATTTTCAAGCACTCTTCTAGACTTCTCAGCAATCTCTTTTTGTTTCAGATCATGATAAAAGATTGCCGAACGGTATTGTGTCCCAATATCGTTACCCTGCCGGTTATGGGTTGTGGGATCATGTGTACGCCAGAAAATGTCAAGTATTTTTTCAAAATTTATAACCTTTGGATCAAATTCGATCTGTATTGATTCTGCATGACCTGTTCTCCCACTGCACACTTGTTCATAAGAAGGGTTTTTCACTCGTCCTCCAGAATATCCAGGAAGAACTGATTTTACTCCCTTTAGCCTTTTGAACACTGCTTCACTACACCAAAAGCACCCGTTTGCAAATGTAGCAGATTCGTAATCAGTATTGTTTTCACTCATTTATGATCTTGGGCAACTCCTTGCTCTTTGGGACAAAATAGATAGACAACGAATTGACACACTCACGAGTATTCTTATCGGTCAGACCTTCCCTTAGAAATTCGTGTCCTAAATGTCCACCACAATTCTTACATTCTATTTCTATTCTCATCCCATCAGGATCAGGGATATGCCTTATTGCATTTGGTAACGTTTCATCAAAGCTTGGCCAGCCACATCCTGCATCGAATTTACTTTTAGACGAAAAGAGAGGTGCGTTACATCTTCTACAAATAAATGTTCCCTCTTCATAAAAATTGTCATACTCTCCGATGAAAGGAGGCTCTGTTGCTTTATTGATAATAACTCGTTCTTGTTCTCTGGTAAGTTTATTGTAATCCATATCTGATAAATCCTTTTATGGTCATGAGCCTATCTATCTTGTATTCTATGATTATATAGTTCTTTGTAAAATATCGTTCTATTTTTGACCGCCTACCGTGTTCATACTCGAAATCTGAATTGCTGTAGGTTATAAATTATGATAGATGGTTTAGTAATAGATCTCATTAAATCCTACATGGTATGACAATTGAACTACTACTAAAACCTATACGAGTAATAAGCACGGCGAAGAAAGAAATGAAGCATAGAGAAATTCTGATACTGATATTATCATAGATAGGACCAGAATTGAAATGTTTCGAGACTTCGAATTTATAGATTTAATTGAAGGAGGGAATATGAAAGTGCTGTAGGAAATCTTCTAGCTGCAATTACTTGTATCAAGATACTGTGGAAACATTCCTAATGGCTGCAAATCGTCCTATTCTTTAGCGAATACATTTATTTGCCTAGTGAACAACATATCGATATATTCAGAAGCCTTTGGGAGTACATATTCAAGGACGAATACCGTCATTTTTCTTGGTAGCGTAAGATTGTAGCAGAACCATCATAGAAGAATCTTATATAAACAAAGTCCGTACTATCCCTTAAGTGAAATGATGACAACAATGAGATGGATTTGCATTTACTGTAACAACATAATGGATTGTACGAACTTTAAAGAGTTCATAAAGCAAAGCGACGAAGACAAGAACAGCAACCAGGAAGCGAAGGTAGAGTACCACAGTTGGCGGCTACTGCCAGAAGACTAATGCCAGTACTGCGGCGACATTATGGTTTCTATTTCAAATCATCCAATCATCATTTCAAGATCCCTCAGAGTGTTGTGTATTGCATAAGCCATCGCCCTATGGTATGCCGCTCCAGTGAGATCATTTTGGTCAGCAAATCCCTCGGCTAGTGCAATTTCCCTATCAAAGTCACGAATCAAAATGTCCTTTAGTATGTTTCCTCCCCTTCTAAAATCCTCATCTAGTTCGCGACCCATTTTTCTGCTAAGACTGCTTAATCTTCGTTCTCTCTGCACGGGACTTGACATGTGCAATATTCACTAAATGTGTTATATATTTAGAAGTTCTTTAGTCAGTTAATGTCAGAACTGCGACCTAAGGTTGAATCATTTAGCTCTACGCAAACTAGGCATGTCCAGTAACTACGAGTATAAAAGCCAGTTAATCTTTATTTTTACTTGCAGCAGTTGAAAAATCTTATTTGTATACTAACGAGATTGCTAGAACTCTAAGTGGTTTAACGCCACATTCATATCATGAGCCATATAAAAAAAGGATGAATTGAAGAATTTATTTATAGTCCAATGACATTGTATGCTATCCTCAGTGCGGTTCATTCTTTGCGTATCCTGATACCATTTTATGGAATAAATTTCAATAATAGATTACTGAATGTCATAATCTATTATTTATCTGGAGTGAATTTGGATATAATCTGGAATAATGGATTTATGTGACTTATGACCACATTATTACGAAAGACGTGATCAAGATTGATTTTAAAAATATCGGATTACAGCTTTGTACATGCACATACATTGAAATAATGACTGGGTTCGGAATTTCGTTGTACCTATTATTCATACACAATTATACCCTTTCTGTATTGAATGCGATTATATTCGCTCCCCTGATAGTATTCCATTACGTTATTTCAAGAATACCGAGTGGGAGATGGGAAAAGACATGTGATATTGGAAATTGTGATTCGAGTTCAAGACGTTTGCGTTTTACAAGAGCTTCATCGTAGCTATGACACGAATCAATCGTTATGAGGGTTGGCATGAATATACTAATTAGACATTACATAAATTATTCTCATGACGAATTGAAAGTATCTTCGTTCTAATACTAGATGTCATCTCGATCAGGCTATTGACCTTTTGATACAACGATTTAATACTTTATTAAATAAAGTTTCGATGAACTAGTACTGGTAACGTTCGATACGGTTCTTGTCTCTTGTTCTATTCTACGAGATGTGCTAAAATTTACTTAAGAATTGTCTGAAACGCTCTACACATAACTTCGGAATTTAGTACTCACATTCTTTCTTGTTCTCACCAGCGCTGTCGTGGTATGAATCTCTTTGTGTCTTTCAAAATCCTAGAATTTTGTTATGTATACTGAGAATCTGTCGTGTTTGTTCCTGAGTAAGAAGAGAAAGTCCTAGTTTTTCATAACAACAAATCAGCTTCACCTCATGGATATCATTAGATCCCAATGATAATCTTGTTTCATGAGAAATTAGATCGAAGAATCTTTTCTTATGAAAGAATATTCCCATGTCACTTATCACAGTCAGACCGACTTTACCTAATTTCCTCCTGCGTTGTAAGAGCATTCTTATCATAATCATGATGTCAACCAGTTCATCTGCTAAATTGAAATATGCTTTAGCAGACTCTCGGACTACAAGCGAGCCATCTTTTCGTCGACTCTCTATATTACTATCAACATCTCTCAAGGCTTTCAAGATGTTTTCTATCGAATCATAATATGTGAGAATAAGCAGTATTTCATTTGAAGACTCTAGGGATATTCTGCAATATTTAATTAATAATTGATGGAGCACTGTTGTGCTTGAGTATAGTATCGCATTGTGTTTCCCAAAATGAAGGTCGGCCAATAAACCCTCTGGTGGCATAACGTAGTATTAATGAGTTCATCTAAAATTCTCACATTGTTTCTTTGTATCCTTTCTCGTTGATTCGAATACAGGCAGAAAAACCAGTGGCCCCCAAATGTGTCTCAGTTTTTGAATGAAAAAACTTATCTTAAGAATATGTCCTCTAAAAGAATATCGATAGAGAATTAAAGGTCGACAGAAGCACATAAGAGTGGACAGCAGAAAAACCAGAAGGCATATTCTGGCCATTACTAACATATTTATTTGTTACTTTTTGCTATCCCTCTTTCTATCTTCTTTTGTATGTTGTCAAGAGCCATGATTAATTTGTACATCTGCTCTTTATCTTGGTCTTCTAGTTCATCTACTATATGCTGCCTTTCTTTGGCCAGTAGGTTAATAACCTTCTCCGCCTCGTCTTTGAATAATTCAAGAGTTACTATCTCTGGCCTTGGAGTACCATTCAAATCATTTACATTGCGAAAGGGAATACCTACACTTTCAAATAAATTCCCTATCTTCTTTATGTCTCCCTCATCTATATGGATGTCCTCCTTTGCGATAATACTAAAACCAGATCTGTCGATATTTCGTAGTGTCATAGACCTTCTAGCCACAGAATACTCTAGGATCTTTGTCAATTTTTCAATACCTCTTATTTCGTCTGATTATTTCTTGTTTGTGGACACTTACGAACGAATATGATCAAATCAGCCCTCACCTAACTTAGGTTTCGACAATATCCAGTTTCAGGTCAAAATTTCTTAACAGGATTCAATTTGTATGAGCTCAATCAGTATTATATGTCGGTCATACTTTATTGAATCAAAAATAGCCTTTGATTTTCCAAAAATCCATTCATGGAGTGCTGCAGACGTCTTAGGGGATTCTTTAGCAATTACATGAAAAGATTATGAACAGTTTATGTGAAATACTGGGCATCAAGTACCCCGTTACACAAGCAGGAATGGTTGGAGGTGCAACTACGCCAGAGTTAGTGTCCGCCATATCAAATGCAGGTGGCCTTGATATTCTGGCTGGCATCACGATTGACCCCTAATCAACTCAAAGAGGCCATTTTGAAGATTAAATGGCTGGCTGATCACTTGCCAGTTATTGCAGGTCAAGGATTAAGACTACTAAAGAAAGGTCAAAGTGCGTCCGAGATTGTAAATGAAATAGTTTCAACGGCGAATAGCATCGCTTCGTCTAATTTGATTAAAGATTTATCCTGTCCGAAGTCCGAAGCATATGCATATGCCTATATAGTCGGCATGCATTCCTCGTCGTTCCTCGACAGTATTAGCATATTAAAGTGAATTAAGCACACAAATATTTAATATTCGTCGTATTGTTTGATAATGTAATTTGAGCGAATCAAAGCTGTCAATGAACCATATCAGTAAAGAAGAATTAAAGGAGAAATTGGATCGTGGAGATCAGTTTAAACTAGTGAACGCTTTAGGAGAATGGGCATTTGATGCTAAACGAATACCTGGCTCTATTAACATTACCAATATGCGGGATGCAAGAAATATGCTTGATCCTGATGACGATATTGTTATACATTGTTCTAATCCATCATGTATTGCAAGTATAATAGGATATCAGATTTTGACAAGTATGGGTTACAAGAAAGTTAGACGCTATGCAGGTGGCATATCCGATTGGGAAGACGCGGGATACCCATTAGTAGGTAGCTTTGTAGATTAGTCCAAGAATCGCCTTCTATGTGTTATATCTAATCAACGATGGTTTCTAATTTTGATATGGGACCATGATCTCTATGATTCTCCTTGGTTATCCAACGGTTTAATCCAAGACCAATACCTTTTCTCTAGTCCCTCATTATAGATGATAGGCAAGATAACCTGAAAACGGGTCTCTCCGGGGCGAGAGTATACACGAATATCCCCCCTATGTGTTTCTGTTACAATCCTGTGACTTATACTCAATCCGAGACCAGTACCTCTGCCTAGATCCTTAGTTGTGAAGAATGGCTCAAAAATACGCGATTTTATATTTTCTGGGATACCTTGACTCCCATTATCCGCGATTTCTACAAGTACATGATCATTACCTTCATTCTTGGTACGAATTGTAATAGTCCCGTGCTCTCCTATGCCGTCAACAGCATTATCTATTAAATTTGTCCAAACCTGATTTAGCTCGTTCCCATAGGCATTGACAAGCGGCAAATTAGAATCATATTCCCGAATTATAGTTATGTCAGCTTTCCTTATTTTATACTGCAGAATTGTCAGCGTGCTCTCTATTCCCTTGTGGATATCGACCTCCTGAAGAGGAGCCTGATCCATATACGAATATGATTTCACAGCCGAGACTAAATCGCTAATGCGTGTGGTACTGCTCTTGATTTCATAAAGTAATTGATCTACTCTTGTCGTAGTCGTAAGCCAGTTCAATGTGTCCTGAAGATTCTTATCGGCCATCTCATTATTCTTTATTATATACCCTTTTGGTGATTGAGTTGAGTTAATAGTTTTGGCGATCTCATTCAAATCATTTATAGTGATTCCTGCGGTAATTAGATCAGATGCTATTTTCCATCCATCGCTAACACCGTGAGATCCAAGCCAGTCGATAAGCTCTTCCTCAATCTCGCTTTGCGTTATAGGATCATCCATGTCAGTATCAGTAGAAGCACTGGGACTTTGTCTAGGTGCTGAAGGCGGGTCAAGATTTTGAACATTATCTCTGAGTCCAGAAATATATGACCATTGTGAAGGAGTTATACCTTGTTCTCCGCTCAACTTCCGTACTAGAGATCTCCACTCCTGAATGGATTCGGATAATTGTGTTACTGATCTATTGGCAGCTGCTGCAGGATTATTCAATTCATGAGCAAGACCAGCTGCAAGTCCACCAAGTGCAATGAGCTTCTGGTTATGCTGTAACACTGTCTCTAACGTCTTAAGAAGTTGTGCCATTGAATGCAGAATTTGTTTGGTCAAAGAAGGAGAATTGTATATCATTTGCCAGAAATCGTCTTTATCCCATTTGAGTAGGCGACTTTTTTCAGCAGCAAAAGCGGCGCACTTGTGATCTGACCATCCAAGAATGATCGGAAGCTCTCCAAAATGGTCTCCGGCATCATAGGTGGAGAGAACTGATTCTTTGGCGCCATCTCTTAGTGTAATCTCGACCTTCCCTTCTACAACTACGTAAAAAGTATCATGCTGACCTTCAGCAAGTATTTTATCGCCCCTGTTAAACCACACCTCTTGCCCTTTTTCTAACGAATTTAACTCCTGTTCGTTCAACCCTGAAAAGAGCCGTATTTGATGAAGCAGTGCTTCTTGATCATGAGTAACGTTGTGACTATTAGAGCTAATGACCATACTCTATTATTAATATCACTTATTTCTTGGTTATTAGTATTTTCATCCGTAGGTCATAGGATAAAAGTTAATGCAATCCATACTTTGACTTCATCTAACGCTCTTTAGATATTGATGTATTAGTTGAACAGATAGAGACCCTTCCCCAACCCCTGTAGCCACTCTTTTAGTAGAGCCATGACGCACATCTCCAGCTGCGAATATCCCAGGCACATTTGTCTCAAGTAAAAATGGGACCCGATCCAGATACCAGCCCATAGGGCGATTACGCTCATCATGTATTAGATCTGAGCCGGTCAAAATGAAGCCATTAGCATCTCGGTCTACTAATCCAGCAAGTAACTCAGTATGCGGTACGGCACCAATAAATATGTAGAGCATGAAACAGTCCATGGTATGCTGCTCTCCTGTCTGAGTGTTCAGTATGGTAACCGATTGCAGCCGATTTTCGCCTTGTACTTCCGCAACTTTTGAGTTTAATAATACATTTATGTTAGATATCCTGTTTATTTGATTAACAAGATAATGTGACATACTTTTGGTTAAAGACTCCCCACGAACTACAAGTGTTACTGATTTAGCATATTTGGAGAAATGAATCGCCGCTTGACCTGCAGAATTTGCTCCCCCCACCATATAGACATCTTCATCCTTAGATGACAACGCTTCAATCATGGAGGCACCATAATACACACCAGCTCCGGTCAGTTTATCTATTCCCTTTATATCTTCTAACTTACGATATGATACTCCGCAAGCAATAAGAAGGGCATGGCAACTTATCTCTTTCCCATCTATTAAATGAACTATTCTATAGGGGCCGTCGATTCGTATACTAACAACCTCCTGTGGAGTTAGAATCTCGACGCCGAATCGGATTGCCTGCGCGACAGCCCGTCTAGCAAGATTGCTGCCAGTTAGACCGGAAGGAAATCCAAGATAATTTTCAATGTTAGAACTCATAACCGCCTGTCCTCCCGGTGCTTGCCTTTCAATCAGCAATGTACTGAGACCCTCTGATGCTCCATATACTGCTGCCGCCAATCCTGCTGGTCCTGCCCCTATTATTATCAAATCATAGAAAGGCATCTGTGCCTGAGTCTTTAGGCCAATTTTTTCTGCAAGCCCTGAATTAGGCGGATCATCCATGTATGAGCCATCCGGAAAAATAACAAGCGGGAGTTTTAAGGAGGAGACCAAAGGTGCTAATGAAGGCGATCTGATTAATGATGAATCATAATCAGTACTGTTTTCGTGCTGGTTAGATTTAATACTGGAAACGGAGGCTGAAATTTGACCAGATTCCTCTCCTCCATTACTAGTCGAAGCGACAAAAGAAACCAAACGGCGACCTTCATCAGATTCTATATCTAGCCAATGATAAGGAATGCCATTTCTTGCTAGAAAGTGTTTTACTTCATATGATCTTGGAGACCATTTCATTCCTATAACCTTAATGCCCTCATATGGAGGCTTAAACGAAGCCCACCAATCATCTAATAAATCATCAAGCACGGGATAGAGGTGCTCGTCAGGAGGGTCCCATGGTTTCATTAGATAGTAATCAATTTTAGCTCTGTTAATAGATCTTATTGCGGCTTCAGTATCCGCATATGCCGTAAGCAAGACACGCTTAGCTTCTGGAAAAATGTCTATAGACCGCTCCAGTAATTCCACTCCAGACATCTGAGGCATTCGCTGGTCTACCAAGAGTAATGCCACGATCTCATTTCGTAATTTCAATTGCTTTACTAATCCAAGAGCTTTTTGACCGGATTCTGCTTTAAGAATGCGAAAACGTTTGCCATATTGATGCCTTAAATCCCGCTTAATAGCTTGAACCACTTGTGGGTCATCATCCACAGTAAGCAAAACCGGTCTCATACACTTATATCGAAGCCTCTGTCCATATTATTAATTTTAGTTCCAATTTAATTTACTTTTAACCCATAATTATGATATTCAGGTATGCACGCCATGGGGTAAGGCCAAGTGAGGCCACCGCCTCGCAGAGATGTCCGCCTTCATCTATACAGTCTCGATAACATCCATCACGTTTAAGGGGGTTCATCTGCACCTGAACCCGCAAGTACTATCGTTATAGGACTAGATACTTTAGAGTCACCTAACCAGTTCGAATCAGCAGTTCACGAACCAGCCACAGCCTCGGATTGTTGTAGTAACAGACTCACCTCAGTCGATGACAACAAGAAGATATAGATTATTTATATTTAGTATACACTCGTACTAAAATACATTATAATGTATTTGTACATAGCTCTCAAACTGATTACTTAATAATTTAACTTGGTCTCCTTATTCTTATGATTATAACATATTATATATCATGCCTTGTTTTACTTTGCTTTGCCTTAGCATTTTTACTTCCCATTTTGGATTTACATGCGGTCACAGTTATCATAGGTACATCTAATACGACTATTGGTACTGATGAAGATGATGTCATAATAGGCTGTTCATTTCTCACCTTCGTTCAGAGCATGCAAATAGTTCAGGTTCCAGGTATGCATCCCCCCGAACAATTGATGCCTGTGACAATCTCCGATTGTAGGCAAGGAGATCTACTTATTGGATTAGAAGGCGATGATGTATTGCAAGGTTCATCTGCAGATGATTCTATTCGGGGCGATGAAGACAATGATCAACTTACGGGTGCAGATGGAAATGATAAGTTAGTCGGGGGCGATGGTGCTGATGTAATTCAAGGTGGTTTTGGGGGCGATTTCCTATTTGGAGGATCGGGCAATGACGAACTCTATTCTGGAGCAGGTGATGATATACTATTTGGAAGTAAGGGTGCAGATTACTTTGATTGTGGAGAGGGTTACGATACCATAGTAGATTTCGCACCAACAAAAGGGGATACAAATTCTGATAACTGTGAGGTCATATTAACTCATGGATCTAAAAATATAGAAATAATATGCGATGCAAGTTCGGAAACCACACAGTTCCAGTCAAAGATAAGAAGTGAAATGGGACTTAATAATAGTGTGACAAGTAGCAGTACTGTTTCTGTTTCCAATCCATTATACATGTTCTGCGATGATGATGATGAAATATGATGAAACGATGATGATGACTAATATGAAAGCATCCCCACTTCATTTTTCACCTAGGTAACTAAGACAATAATATCAGTTTAAAGTGCAGTCGATCCAGTCCTATTAGACTGATAGTGACAGTTACAAATTGGACTATCTAAGGGGAACTGAAACTGTTTGGAGGTGCAATGAATGCATACAATACTATGATACAAAAATACAGGATACACCAATTACTAATAACAATAAATTCAAAGTGACACCGCATTCAGACATATCAAGATATCCTAAGATAGACGACGAAGACACAAACATTCCATTCGTAAAGGGTGTAAACTTAAACCTGCAGGAGGAAGAGAGAAATTCCAACATTGAGAAAACGACTTGTGGATAGAAGACTTTGGCCCGGACATAACTGACTATGAAAAATTCAAAAACATAGGCCACGACCCAAACGATGAGATTTATAATATAAGAATTGAAGATCCAGAATTCATTAGTTAAGTTGGCATTGGAATAAATAGTCTACTTTGGCTTTCTAAAGATAATACTGTTATATTTTATAGTGTATCTTTAGATAAAGAGAATCGTAAGAACGGACTGATTGCAACCCTTATGATGAATAATGAGGACATATTCTTCATTGATCCTCCGGAGCGCCCTGATAGTCAGTACGTCTTGGATCATGTTGGTCTAAGAGTAGTCATCAAAAATGCTAGAGATATTCCGATCAAAAAGATTATACAATACGTATCCAGAAAGTTCATGTTAAAACTAAAAGATTATCCTGTATTCATAAAAAATGAAAACACAGATCAGAATTACACTAGAATTTTACCGTCCACGGATTTCTGTACCAAGCACATGATTACCCTCTTTTGCCTTAGCGATGGAACAGAGGTAAAGGGTGACATACATAATGTCGATGACATGACAGAGAGCAAAATTAGCTTATGTATAAAAAAAGTTGAAAATTCGGAAATAATTACTGAACATATGGGAAGAGGCATTATAACTTGTAATAGTCCTAAATTAGAATTTAAGGCAGATAGGAGCGGAATGATAGAAGATGAAGATACATAATATCCCGAACTAAGAATGTTACTCGAACAGTGGATGGAAGACAATGGATTTCAAAAACCAACCATTCAAGAAAAGCCTAAGATAAAGAATGAAAAAGGCTTCGAAGATGTGCTTTCAGATATTATTGTAAGCCTATCAGATCTGTACCCCGATCTATCTAGTCTCATATCCGGACAGCCAGATGTCGGTGGTATAGAAGGTAGAATGAAAGATAAAACACAGTCGAAAAGAGAGTGGGAAATACACAAAATAAATCGGAAGATGATGATAACTGGAAGTAAACAAAAAGACGAAACTATCACAAGAAACAGATGTGGGGGTGGAAAAGAATTGGGGCACTATGTAATAGCTAGACCAGGCAAAGATCCCCAATATCACGGCCATGAGAATGGTGGAACGCATACAGTACTAAAACGTAAAAGTGATAAGCTTGAATCCACTTCAGGATTAATAAGACCAATGCCGCGTGTAAGGTACTTCGTCGATGCAGGTTACATAATTACGTATGTTAGTGGTAGGATTAGTATTACAAATCTAGGTATACAGATTGTACGAGCTAATCCAGAGCACGTGTCACTTACAATTCCAAGTCAGTATACTGATCACATTTCATAATATTCTAAAGCTCTGAATACACATTATATAAGTACCAACTAATAACAAAAGGGGGGGTGGACGGCCACTCCATGTCATCAGCACCGTTTGTAGGCTATCTGCCTTTGTCAGAATTAGAGACCTAAGAAAGTAGATAAAATCTTTAAATTAGTTTTGATAGTAGATAGTGGTACTAGTTTTGATAGTACTATAAATCTTAGCACTAACGGTGGAGATTCGAAGCAGGAAATTGTTAAAGTGACTGAGACTGATTAACTGCCAATATAAATCGTTTAATATCATAATAATTAACTGGAGATAGTGGGAATAAGCCCTTAACATTAGTCATGTCTTTATTTGTGAATAAGAAATATTCGTTATCCAATATCCGTTGCCTGGGAGGAGATCCAAATGTTGTGGGTATCATTTTTTGTTGATACGATCGGCCAAAATTCTTAAAATCTCATTTACCAGTTCTGATTCATTTTTCTCCAATAATATTCTCTTCAGCGATTCAGTAATTTTTGGATAGAAATCAAGCATATCTTGATTCGATTTACATTGCATTTTTAATGCTAGGCCTTTACCATAACTAAGATTATTTATTTGGTTTGCAAAATAGTTCAAGAAATGGATTTTTTTTAGAACCAAGAAGTTCAATCTCAATATGTACAAATATCTAACTGGATATACAGGTTAGAGAACTTATGCTAACTGGTTTAAGTATGTCTTCAATGTTTGATTTGTAATCACTCGGATAAAGGTTCCTGCTATTAAATATGTCAGCCAATTCATGCAATTGAGAGGTATTTCGTTGTTTTGCTTCATTTTGTCGGTCTTGCAATTTGTTTAAAGTATCCTTAAATTGGCTCCATTTCAAATCGAGTTCTCTCAAAAACTCAACCAAACTGGCTGCATAATTGCTGTTTAGGGAGAACTGACGTATTTTGATCTTCCCCAGGTTATCAATAACTTGTTCGTCCTCATCCTGCACCTCTGTGCCTCTGGATCTTATGATGATTCCTGCGCTACAATCAAGGGTATCAAAGGAAGCGCAAATCACTGGAAGCAGGTTAGTTATATCACCTTCCTGAGGATGAATGACATGTATCCTCCATATAGACAAGCACATCAGCTCCAACAGACAACTTGATCCATTTCTTTCTTAGTTTAGCTCTTTCAGTATAGTACTGAGATGAGTGGGTTGACTTGAATCCTGAGGAATCTACTCCAAAGATGATTGACGTTAATAATAACAGAATTGTACCAACGACACCTACGATTCAAAAATTCAATTGTGTTCCTTGTTATATTTTCCAATCCTTATGAAGTCTCCTCCTGCTATGAGTTTCTGGTTTCTAATTCGTCTAGGATGCGTGCAATCAGATCCGAAAACGACTCACCAAAGAGTCCCTTCTTTTTTAGACGAAGAAATGTAATATGATTTATCGTAAGACTATGCCTTATACTATTTGATGACATAGTAACGGCTTATAAAATATGAAATAAAAAGAAAAAATAATTTTGAATGTATTGTATCTCAATCCAACTACCGGCATTTCCAGATGAGGCTAATTCCATGTGCGGGGAAGGGGTAATGGTGAATATCTATACCGCTAGATCGATGACTAACAATAAGGATAGTGAGATGTTGTTGTCTCGACTGTCTCAACTGTCACAAGTTTTTTGAACCTTTTCTTTTTCGTTTATGAAGTAAATACATTATCAATTCAATAAGTCCCTTAAATGAAATAATTGTGTGACAGTTAAGACAGTTAAGATATTTTCATGTAGGAGTCAGTTTAACAGCTGGCTGTCAAATAGCCTCACTAACACATCCTGACTCTCTGTAAGACAATAGATGCAAGAAAAGACACTAGACCCATCTAAAGCAGAAGCACTCAAATCTAGAACTCACTCTGCATCATGGAGATAAGTTATGGGTCAAAAATATACACCACAGTAGGAAAAATGGGATTTTAGGATTAACGTCACTTTCATTTTAGTTTAGAAAAATATATAAGAAAGATTTTTAATTATATTGCCACGATCGTCTTACAGAAGGGAGCCCTCAGGGCTCAGAACGTAGTAATACACTACAATGAATATAGACAAATATAAATAAATGTTATGCGCTATTTAGTAGCGCATACCTCTGGCTGTAGTACATGATTTTGATTTTTATCCCCCAATTTCTTTAATTCTCAAAGTATTCTGTCTACTTATATACAAATCTCAGATAGAAATGAAGTTAGCTTTCATAATATTTGATTTCTTGCTATGCAATAGAACTATGATATGTTCCATTCTTTCATAAATTCCTGCAATTCCTGACTTGGTAAAGTAGCAATTCCATTATCTCTGGCTCTTTGCAAATCTTCATTAAATACACCAATGTAGCGTTGAATGAGCTTCTTGTCAGTGATCTCTCCTGCCTGAGAAAGGAATACAAGTTCTCCTTAAGTATATAAAAAAAGCTCAACAGAATGGGTTCATATTCGAGAGAAAAGTGGACATGTACGCATGTATGCCATAGACATATGAGTATCGTGGTCGAGGAATATGTCTATTCTATGAACCCCTCCTTTATACAATGGTTTTTGACCTTCTGATTTATCCTATGCCGCTCTTCGCTGAAACCCAACAGTTCATCATGCAACACAAAGTCCAGATAGGTCAGAATATTCTCTGCAGTTCTTCGCTCTATTTTTGACCTCATGACTTTCTCTAATATTTCGTCCTGTTCCGTGTTTTTTGGATGACAATAATTAACTTGATCTATGTTAATACCTATGTTAATACTAACAGATCATCTTTGGATATATTCCAGCATTCTTCCAGTACCATGAACTCTGGCGATGCTGTTGGAAGAAAGACGGGTTTTAGGGTATCCTTATGTTCTTCAAAGTACTTTCTTATTTTAAGACAAGACAGCTTCGTAAACTTGTAATGTAGAGCTCTCATATTTCATCATTAAAGAGACCTGGAACTACCATATGCTGTGACATTTCATCTGAATGAATATGTATTTGGGCTATTCTTCAAAATATAAGCCATCAAGAAGGCTGTAACATACCATATCAATTACACATTAATACACTCTCCCCGCCGTAATCGATTGATTGTCATGACTTGTCAGATAGGCCTCAAAATTTCTTAGAATGTCGTTTTTGGGGCGGTGTTGAGGCACAAATATAGCTATTGATAATGTATTAAACATTTAAAATACATTTAAGAAGAGAAATTCATTATCTCCTTAAATTAAATAATATTTAATTGGTCTTCTTAATGAGGATCAATAATTTATATATTATGATAGATTCATTACAAAAAAATATACGAAGATGGCCTGAGAAAGAGTTTTTGTGTTCAGTAGCGGATAACCGAATGAATAGATTATTACAAAAATTACAAAAAATAAGTGAACCTCTCCCTTCTCTACTCAGATATTCTCTTTTATGTCATCATTGAATATGGTAAGGCTAAGGACGAGGTTCTAACTGGAATGGGACATCATATATTCTACCATATCGGTTAACCATAACTGTTACACGGTCATTAGCTTTCTTTTTCTGTCTTATATACGATGATATTTGCGAAGGACTCTGTATTTTATTTCCGTCAACCTCTTCAATAATGTCTCCTCGTCTAAGCCCTACATTATCTGCAGGGCTATATGGCTCGACATTGACGATTAAAGCACCTTCTACAATCGGTAGTCTATAGTATTTGGCTAGCTTAGGATCTATCTTTATTGTACTTATGCCTAGCCATGGTCTTGATACATGTCCATCCTCTATCAATTCAGATAATATCGATTTTACCGTATTGATCGGAACGGCAAACCCGATTCCTTGTCCGTATGGTATTTTTGCCGTATTAATTGCAACTACTTCGCCCCTTGTGTTAATTAGTGGTCCACCTGAATTACCTGGATTTATCGCAGCGTCAGTTTGGACCGACTCCAAGATCCCACTCTCAAATTGTACATTTCTATTTAATGAACTAATAATTCCAGCAGTTACAGTAGGCGCTCCAGTAAGACCAAAAGGATTGCCTACTGCCATGACTATCTGTCCAACCCTGAGCTCATCGGAATTGCCAAGAACTGCAGGTTGAAAGCTCATCTCATCATTACTGTAGAGTTCAAGAGGCTCCGTCTTAACAACAGCCAAATCAGTCACTTCATCTTTACCTATCGGCTTGGCGTTAGCCTGTTTGGAATCACCAAAAGTTACCCTTAACCTTTCGGTATCATCTATTACATGATTATTGGTTAGTATATGTCCCCTATCGTCAAGTATGATTCCAGATCCTACACCTTGTACCGGAAATACTCTAAAAAGCTGATCTTGTATTAATCGAACACTTGCTATGTTAACTACACTTTTGCTTACTTTTTCAACCGCATTAATGATAGCCTCCTCTGAAACTGGTATCATTGTGTTATGAAGATCACTTCCTTATTCTCCATATTGGTTAAATGATATATGGTTGCTTGCCTATTTATACATATCGGATATACAATATGATATGAGCCTCCACGTAAGAATCGTTCTTAGATACCATAGTCAGAGATTACATATCTTAGGATATACTAATAACAGAGTAGGCGATACAAGAGATATATGTCGAGAGTACGAAGTTTCAATCGGTTTAGAGTTTATATTGATAACCGTTAAGAATCTCTTCAAACAGTATGACAATGTAACTGTTCTTAATGATATTAATATCGAAGTATTTGATAATGAGGTATTTGGACTCCTAGGACCAAATGGAGCTGGTAAGACTACACTAATTCACATTCTTGCTACTTTGATCAAACCGACTGCGGGTACAGCAACAGTGAATGGATATGACATCATCAAGAATCCTTCCGAAGTCAGATCTAGTATTGGCATTGTATTCCAAGCTCCAAGTAGTGATGATATGCTGACTGGCTACGAAAACTTGAAGTTACATTCACTTTTATATGCAGTCCCGAAAGAGCTTCGGGAAAAAAGAATATCTGAAGTATTAGAGTTGGTAAGCCTTACCAACAGAAAGGATGACCAAGTCAAAAAATATTCTGGAGGTATGCGTAGACGCCTAGAAATAGCCAGAGGTTTACTTCACAAACCAACAGTAATCTTTCTGGATGAACCAACACTCGGGCTTGATCCTAGTAGCAGGGAAGTGATGTGGAAATATATTAATAGACTAGTAAAGGATGAAAAAATTACGCTTATACTTACGACGCATTACATGGAAGAAGCAGATTTTCTTTGTGATAGAATTGGTATCATAGACAAAGGCATGATAATTGCACTTGATTCACCGACTCAATTGAAAGAACGGCTTGGAGGAGAGGTAATAGAAATGGAGTTAACAAACAAACACGTCGACAAAGAAAATATAGACCGTCTTTTAAAGCAGTGCGACTTTGTACGTAAAGTTGAACTGGATGCAAAAAAAGGAAATCTTCTCATCTATGTAGATGACGCAAGCCACAATCTACCGGCTATTCTAAAAATATTAGATAATACCAATAATACTGAGATAGAATCGGTGGAACTTAGAAGCCCTACTCTCAACGATGTTTTTCTTAAATTTGCACAGAGACACATTACAAGAAAAGAGGGACAAGATGAGGATGATTCTGAAGGAGGGTTTATGGAAAGATATGCTCAATATGGAAACAAATAACAGATGGGTAGAATTAGGCTTAGGTAAGCTATACGCTATTTGGCTTAGAGAATTTAAAGTTTTTTTAAGAGAAAAAAGCAGGCTCATCGCATCTACGTTTACTCCATTGTTATGGTTATTTGTTATTGGAGAAGGGTTCGGAGCGACAACTGACCTTTTTGGAACAGCACGTTTTGCAGCCGATACTTATATAGGATATCAACAGTTCATTTTTCCTGGCATAATATGTATGTCAGTTATATTTACTTCAGTATTTTTTGGTTCCTACATAATCTGGGATAGAAAGTTTGATTTCCTCAAAAGTGTGATGGTAGCTCCAGTTAGTAGAACTACGATTTTCCTGGGAAAGGCTTTTGGAGGCATGACTACCTCATTGATACAAGCCGCTATATTGCTAGTAGTTGGATTTGTGATTGGAATTCACTATACCCCATTATCCTTGGTTTTTATTGTTATCATAATCCTTCTTCTTTCATTCACCCTCACATCGCTCGGTCTTACTCTAGGGAGTCATATGGAAAGTTTGGAGGGCTTTCAACTAATCGTAAGCTTTGTTGTATTTCCTCTTTACTTTCTAAGCGGGGCTCTTTTTCCACTAGATAATCTTCCAGGTTGGCTTTCTATTTTAACTACCCTAGATCCAGTCACTTATGGAGTAGGCGCATTGAGAGAGGTAATGCTGGAGATAACAGGAATAAACTCTTTCGCCATAAACATAGGTGTTTTGCTGCTTTCCGCAGCATCTTTAGGAACTGTTGGAGTGCTATCCTTTAGACGAATGAAAGCTGTCTAGTTGACTAAAATTCTGCATGCGTGCAGATTTTTTTGACATATCAATTGCATTCTCAGTCATGTCCTCAATGAAATATGAATATAACTGCTCACTGAATCGCAACTAACGGATAAAGAATAATAGCCTCGCTGGAAAGACGATGACTTTATGCAAGTGAACAACATCGAATCATTTTCTTGCTTGAAATCATTTCTTTAATTTTGGCTTTGTATCCGCGGTCTCGCTTCCGTCGTACTATAAACATGGTATTTCTCTTGCGTACGATTTCTGATGCTTGAGAGTATGTATATATACCAAAGTTCTATTTCATTGCTATAATGACAAAGAATTTCATCTCAACTCTTGGATTAGGGATTATCTTTCTGTTGACAATCAGCACAGTCTATACTCAATTACCGTTTCCTGTTGCTGCACAGTCAGAAACTACCTTGGCGGAAAGTGTCACGTCATATTTGGGGCAAGCCGAATCGGCTGTCACTGCGGGGAACACCACAGAAGCTTCAGACAAAATAGGACTTGCCATAGCCGAAATGTCGAATCTGTTGGGAGAGATCATTGGAGACAATGGAAGATATAACGATACGCATACCCACACAATAACGCATAATGGCAAAACTACGCACATCACTCATACCCATCCTCACAACACAGATCATCACCATGGTGACTGGTTCACTCAACATCACGAATTCAATCCTAGCAATTGCACCCCTGGTCTAATGTGCTGAGCTAGAACAACCAATAATTGAATTAACTCCAACTTATTTTTCCGTCTGCCAGCCTGTCCTTTCTAGTTGTCAATACACTTAGCATCGTTGCTATTATTGCTTTGTTACTATCATTAGGTAGTTTGGAGTGGATCTGCATTATTGCTCCAGTCGGAGGGGGTGGTGGACACAGACGACTCATGGATATCCGAAAATATGGAAGACGAAGAGTATCATGCCGGGCGTAGAATTATGGACAAATTTGGGACTACTGATAATAAAATTAAAACAAATCCTACTAGTCAAGAGTCAACTAATCACTTCCTCAGGGCCAGTGTTTTATACGTCCCCACCAGAGCCTGGCAGCAACAAGGTAAGGAAAGTTATGGCGTCAATACACTCTGGACTTCACTAAATTCTTGCTATTTTTTGCATTTGCATTTTTTTCAATTTTGGTCAGGGCTATATCCGTAATTTTGGCTACCGATTCATTTGGAAATCTATCCGGCATTTTATGATCTCGATTAGACATTGGTATGTCCTCCCACCTCTTTGCTCTTGCTGCTACCGCTATCTTCTAGATTATTCACCTAGTTATCATTAGTTATACTTTACACAACCTATAGAAGCTAATTATATAACTCTACTCTACTATGATATGTTTCACCAATTTTCCTTTGGATCTAAGATAGGCAACGTATCTACGATCAGATTGGATGAAATAATGCTGTTTGCTGATGAAACTATCTCTTTAACAATGTCTGTAGCACTTTGTCCTCTCTTCAGTAGTCTTAATCCTTGACCTGCAAGAAGAGGATAGTAATCAGCTAAATTTTGTTTTCGTGACTCTGAATAAATATCATCTGCAGCTAGAGCTTGAAGAGGCCAAGCTAGAGGTTTAGTACCTGATTCTAGATATTTCTCAACAAAGCGATTGCGAATTGAACGTGCAGGACGTCCTGTGAATGAGTGAGTAATGACAGTATCCGCTTCTGTTGAAGAAAACATCTTTTCCTGGTAAGCTGGAAATATTCCACTTTCTTTGGCTACAAGAAATCTAGTACCAATCAGTACCCCTGAGGCACCTAACGCAAGCGCTGCTACTAGTCCACGTCCATCCATGATACCTCCTGCTGCCACTACTGGCACCTGTGGTATTGCATCTACAATTTGAGGCACTAATGCAAATGTTCCTACTAATGGAGCTTCATTATTTGAACCTAACTTAAATGTCGACCTGTGGCCTCCCGCTTCTGCTCCTTGAGCTACTACTATATCGGTTCCTCCTTTTACGACTTGGATTGTCTCATCTACTGTTGTCACCATTGTCATCACAGTAATATTATGAGAATGCGCTACTTCAGTGATGTTCGTAGGATCGCCAAGGCCTATACTTAATACAGGTACTTTTTCTTCACAAATTATTTCTAGGTATGATGAAGTCATAGACGGTGGTATATTCATAGGTATATTCGATGAGTTAGATGATAGTCCTAATTCATTTCTAAAATTATCTAAATACCCTTGTACTGATGCTACATCCTTATTTCCATCCTCCGGAGGAGCAAGAAGAATATTAACTCCAAAAGGATTTTGGGTTCTAGATCTAATCTTTAAAATAGCCTCTTTGAGTTGAGTAGGTGTCAATCGTGACGCAGCTAAAACACCAAGTCCGCCTGCGTTTGATACGGCAGACACTAACTCCGGCGTAGTTGCACCCCCAGCCATGCCTGCCTGTATAACTGGATACTTTATTCCTAGTTTGTCACATAGCCTATTCATAATCTCTATGTAACTACTTGATATTTACATATACTGAATATCCCTGCATATTTGAGTCAATTTAGAAAAAATGAATGGGTAGCAATACAGGTTTTTTTAGTTCAAGTTGTGCAAGTCTTTCTAATGTAGACTTAATAACATTAATTCGCTAACTCACACTCCGCGATAGATACTTGAGGATGTCTAGTTTGAAACGTCTTGTTCTATAGTAGTTAGCTATAGCACATGTTAGATCTTGAAATCTGGGATAATATTTTGACACGAGTAGATCATATTTCCCCTGTCTCCAGCATTCTTCTGTAGCATTAAATTCAGACGAACCTTTTGGAAAATATATTACCTTTAGAACATCTTTATTTTGCTTTATGTATTCTCTTACCATAATGGAACGATGATGTTGACGTGCTCTATCTACGAACAGTATTAGTTTTCCAAACTTCCTTTGGATCTGTATGAGATAATCCAGAAAGGTGTGCTGGTTAAAGTATTCATACTGACGAAAGAGTTGCCTTCCATCTATACATAGTGTACCAAACACACAGGTCCTCTGATGTGAACCAGTCATTGTTACAATTGGTCTAATTCTATCTGCAGTCCACATCTTTTTTCGAACCAAAGAATCATGGATAAAGATGGATTCATCCATAACTGCGACGGTAAAGCCTTCAGGTATATGCTTAATTATTCTTCTTGCCTTTTTCGAAACTTATTTTTCTCTTGCTTTGATGCAGCATTAACAAATCTCATTCTGGGTACTTTAGGACTGAAACCCCATCTATGTAATAGCCTGTAAATATGAACTTCATGATATTTGACACCTGTTCTTTCATGTATCAAATTCATAACTTCTTTAGCCATCCATCCTGATTGATTTTCTGATAACTCTCTTCTTATCATACCAGATGTTTCTTCTGACATTTCTGGAGGCCTACCACTTCTATGCTTA
>JBAUMZ010000044.1:0-17595 GCA_049578985.1 Nitrososphaeraceae archaeon | reverse complement strand
CCACCGTTCGACGTTTGCCTCTAATCTCGATAACATCTCCTGTAGAAGCGGTGAGAGAATCCATTGAGTCATAATCAATACGAGCTACTCCTCTGCCAACGTCTCTAGTATAAGCTTCAAGTACTTTAAGACTCGAATTTGTGTCTCCCATTGTACTAATAGATAATCATTAACTCCTTATACATTTTATTAATTTTATTGGACTCGCTATCGAATCCTTTTGCAGTGCAACTGTACTGACGAGCAATGCCTTATATTTTGTTATGAAAATGAAATCCCGTAGTCTTACAATTGGATGGAATATATTAGATCTGAAGAAGCAAGGTACAGATGCAAGATAGATCGTACCAACAAAAGAAGGCATTGGTAAAGAGATTCATTAGGAAGAAGAAAACGACCGATACTTCACGTATCCTGAATGAACTCAATATTGACTACGATACCTTGATGTTGGTACTTGCGGATTTGCGCAACGAAGGAGATCTCAGAAATACATGATTTGCATCTTTAAAGGTTCCTTAGAATAGGTACACAGAGTATTATTGAATGAGGTTTTGTCAGGCGGCTATAATACCCATGAAATAATAGAAATGACTGTGATCATCAATACCGATAGGTCATGCCTATTTTGTGAAAAGAAAATATCTGCGAGTGAAAGCTTGTGCGAAGAATGCATGAGTAAGTATAAGATCAAAAAACATAACTATGATAATGAAGGTTGTGGCTGTGATCGATAGCTAATATAGCTAACAATTCCTTTTAATTCACTTACTACTAGTTTAGCCACGTTAGGGTGGCTCTGCGGATACCGTGAACTGAAGATTTGTCAAGTTGCCATTTATGTTTGACAAGTCATACTCCAATTCCTCCAAGGACCTCATAGCTTCAGCCGAGTTATTTTGCTGAATCGCTTGCATTGCATCTTTTACATTCACATTAGCACTTTCAATAGAACTCGAGATCATATCGCTTTCTTGGGACTCATCTAATGTTGGCTGAGGACTTGACGAATATGCATACATAGGTAAAATCAGAACAATAGCAACAGAAAAAGTAGCAACGGCAGCGACCGATCTCTTAACCCGATCCATTAAATAAAGAATTAATAGAGGTAAATATATAAACCTATTTTTATTCCGAATCTATTGCTCATGTATTGCCAGGCATACGATATGGACTTGGAATTCTGTCATTAGAACCTTTCTTCTCTTTCTATTCATGAAAAGTCCTATATTATACCAAACATCATTAGCAGACATGTTAGCAACAACGCTCAGCCTACCTACTCTCCAGGACTTACGTATGCTCACAACGTCTGATTTAGCGATAATGAGTACGTTGTCAGACGCATTCCGACACAGTCTTGAACTGTACGTCGATATTGATCCCTTTACTACAAAGGATCCATTCGAAGATCAAGACAATTTCAATTATTATGTCATAGTCGATAGAACTGAACCTAAAAGAATAGTATCGTTAATAGCAATAAAAAAGGAGCCCCTTCCCCAACTTTTATGGGGTAATATTTTACGCGATCGTCTAGCGAAAGTCAGCATCCCAAAATCTGATGCATACATCTTGAAATCTGAAATCATGCCAAAAGATACTAACAATTTTTATACCTACAGACGTTCGGGCGTAATATCTGGACTTGTAATGTTCGCATTTCAAATGTGCGGACGTAAATAACCAAGATTGAATACAATTTCCCAAACGGGCCCAACCTAAGAAATTAGTCTACATGAACGGTTCCCTTTTTACATATAGTTTTCCTGTGCGGTCCTCCTCTATTCCCATTATATTAAGAATCTGCGTAGAGTTAATACCCTCGCGTCTTATAATTTTCTCTGCCATTTTTAGTCTGTAATTAGCTGTCCAATGCTGACCGATCTTATATTTTCCTCGAATATCTTGGGGAACAACTTTAATCACACTGACTGCACGTACTGATCGCATAGACTGATTTAGTGATTCATAAAGTCCTTCAGTTTGGTATTTCTTCATCAACATGTTTAATGCAAAAGCCTTTTCGGTAGCGTCACTAATCATGAACGCGTTACCTTTTATTACAACACTAATATAGAGAGTATCCGCTTGTGATGCATCTGTTGGATGAAAATAATACGAGGGCAGAAAGCAGACGTGTTGATCCACTTCAAACCCGACTTTTGAATTTCTCTTAATATTTTCAATTTTCTCTCCGAATGGATGTGAATGCATATAGATCGCGTCTGAATTGATCGGAGTAGAATGTTTATTCATTTTCATCTCGTGCTGTGTCGCTACGAAAACGAAATTCATGGGTATAACTTGAGGAAACCCATCAATATCAATAGAACATATTCTTCCAACTGGTTGACTATTCAAGAAATCAATTATTCGATACTCAGATTTTATCTGAAATCTATTTCTCAGTTGCATCTCATGTTACTTCGTATTTATCATTCCCTTTCTAATAAACTAGTATCCAGGCAGGTATTCATGTTCACCCTAATATCACTTATGGGTGGCTTATATGCTTGATACGGATCCAAACTCCAATTTTTTGGGATTTTGTGTTTGTATTGATCCATTCTTTACGTCGATCTCAACCTAGAGATTTAGTCGTGCATGTTACAATTAACTGAACTGAAGTTTCATATTTCATTATTATGGATCAGAATGCATACAGAGAAACTCCCAATTTCTTTTTTGAATTCAATTCAAAATTATTCTCTTGCGTTCTTTTCATCAGTTTTTGTTGAATATGGATCTCTTAATTTTATGAATAGCATAAATGCACAAGACCTTCTTACGTCTACCATCGTCTTATTTGTAGTAATGGATCCTGTCGACGTAATACCATTATATGTTTCACTTACGAGAAACATGTCAAGCAATGAACGCAGAGTAGTTTCCTCCAATGCAGTAATAACCACATGTGTTTTGTTGCTTGTATTCGCAATTGCTGGGACTACGATCCTGAGTATATTTGGAGTAACCATTTCCAACTTCATGATAGCTGGCGGAATCCTTTTGTTTATAGTTGTAATTGAATTACTGACACGAGGAGAATGGATCTTTGGCAATCCTAGAACTATTGCAAATATTGGAAAGAAATCTCTGGATACGCCAAATAACCCGTGCTGAGAGCGCGCGTGGAGGCGAATCAGGGGTAATTCCTCTAGCATTTCCATTACTTGTAGGAGCCATTACATCAGTAATGATCTATGACATCAGTAATGATCTCTTATCAATCTAATGGTCTGTTGATTTCTATATTGTCGTTGGAATTCTATATTGTCGATTGCAATGGTCATTGGTCTTACTTTCGTGATCCTTAGAATCGCTGAATCGATACACAGATTACTTGGGCAACGTGGATCTATGATCGTTACGAGATTTTTTGCGATGATTGTTACAGCTATAGCAGTTCAATACATCATACAAGGAACAGGTCAAACCATAGTTGATTTGCGGCTTAATATTTAAGTTAAAACAAGCTTCCGTAGTTATTTTGAGGATTGCTTCCAATGTAAAGGTTGTCTGAACAATTTAGCTATTGTTGACTAGTGAACATTATCCAATTAATTATTGTATATCAATATTATGCAAGCCGGTTGCACGACCGTTCCAATAGCGTCATCCTCGATTTCTTTAGCATGAGAATTAGAATTTTGTGCGATGATAGGAACAATCAAAGCGGTGTGTAAGATGGCAAACAGGGAAAATTTAATAGTAAGCCTAGATTGGAGATCTCCCACCAAATTGTTTCTATTCTACCTTTTCTCGATCATTCTCTCAGAACTAGTATTTGCTTCATCAAGGACTGCATCGAATACAGCTGATCACGGCATTTTCGGGAATATGATTGAACTAATAACTAGTTGGATAGCCAGTTATGGTTATCCAGCAGTATTCGCTGTTGCTTTATTAGAAAACCTTTTTCCACCTATTCCTAGTGAATTAGTCTTTCCATTGATCGGTTTCTCTGCTCAGACAAATGATCTTGGAATAGCCGGAGCAATAGGGATGGCTCTCATAGGAGCAGTCGGCTCAACAGTCGGAGCAGTGATAATATACTATATCGCCTTAAAATTAGGACTGCCGGCCATAACTAGGATTGGTAAACGATACCACCTAATTTCGGAATCAGACATAAAGAAGACAGAGACATGGTTTGTTAGACACGGTGAACTAGCGGTATTCCTCGGTAGGATGGCTCCAGGGATTCGCGAATTGATTTCCATACCGGCAGGGATCGCTGAAATGAATATTGTTAGATTCACATTTTTCACATTTATAGGATCATGTGTTTGGAGCTTATTTCTAACATTAATAGGATTTTTCATTGGAAATGCATGGATTAATTTTTACGGTGATTATTCTCAAGTCTTTGATATCGCAGGGATCATATTGATTCTGGTAATAGTTGCAATTCTAGCTCAAAGATATTATAAGGGGAGACAGAAGTAACACATGTATTGACTGCTTAGCAGTCTTGCACGTCTTGGTTGAACCTGCTTAGGATATTTGCTAAGCATATCTATTGTTATCATCTGGTCTATCTATTGGTATCATCTGGTTGATATGACCCTTTACGCGTAATTTAAGGTTATATGGCAAATAGAAACATAAGACGGGGGGGTTATTAATTTCATGAAACTACATCCACAACAATTACGGGGATCACTATGTTCCATTTGAATTGGGACTTATCACGCACAATGACTTCACCGTAAATTGAGGCAGAAGATTAAACAGGTATTAAAATAAGTTAAACAGGTATTAAAACACAAAGGTCGAATATTTGTTTTAACCCGCTTTTTAGGTAATAGTATTACAATGTATTCAATAATTATAATAATGGCTTTGGTCCAAAATAATTAGATAATGTTCGGAAATATCTTTAGAAGATGGAAGCCCAAAGGAAGCATGTACAGTCTAAAATGTGCACAATGTGGCAAGGGTTTTCTTTCCAGTTTAAAACTCGAAGCTCCTATATGTGGGAAGTGCCTTCAGAAGGTGAAATCGCTGGATTCAACTGTAGATCAGGACAAAAAATGCAGCAATTGTGGAAAAAATGGAGTTCTCTATGGGAAAAGTATGTGCTCCCAGTGCTATTTCGGATTTTCAAATCCTACTGAAGGTAAGGAGCAAGGAACAAGAATACAATAAAAGTCAACGATACGTCCTCTACGCATATGTTATTTGGGGCAATACGGGGAATTGTGGTTAAGGTTCATATTTCTATTGCTGCCTACTTGTATTTACGTATAATGTTGACAGTCCTTGCGACGGGTTCTGCTCGATCTCCCAAAACGGCCATGTGGCTTAGAACTTTACAATTCTAAGAGGGGGCAAACACCTGGATGCGGCTGTTCCCTCCATCAACCACATAAACGTTTCCTGACGTGTCTAAAACTATACCCAGTGGATCGATAAATTGCCCTTCACCGCTACCTTTAGATCCCCACTTTGTTATAAAATTGCCTTCGCTATCAAACTTCTGCACCCGATTATTACCTTCATCAGTAACATAGGTATTTCCCTCTGGATCGACTGTAATATCAGCTGGTCGAATAAATTGTCCATCTCCAGTGCCTGGTGTTCCCCACTTTGTTATAAAATTGCCTTCGCTATCAAACTTTTGTATTCTATTATTACCTCCATCAACTACATAGATGTTATCTGAGGAATCAGCTGCTATGCCAGCAGGATTAATAAACTGTCCATCTCCAGTGCCTGGTGTTCCCCACTTTGTTAGGAGATTGCCCTCGCTATCAAACTTTTGTATTCTATTGTTTTCGCCAAAGTCCCCGACGTATACGTTGTCTAAGCTATCCACAGTCAACCCTCCCGGGTTAATGAATTGACCGTCGCCCAAACCAAATGAACCCCACATTCCTAGAAATGTGCCTTCGTTCGTGAACTCTTGTACTGCTGTATCTGGACTACCAAAGTCAGCGACATGGACATTTCCCGAAGAACTAATACCTATACCACTGGGACTGGTGAAGAGAGCAGGGCCAAAACCCAATGTTCCCCAAGAAGTGAGAAAGGTGCCATTGTTACTAAACTTCTGCACTTTGTTAGAAGCACTTGTAAAGTCGGTCACATATACATTATCTTCCTGATCAACAGTGATCTCAAGGGGTTGTTTGAAAGTACCAAAGCCAGTACCAATAGAACCCCATTGTGTAACAAATGAATATTGTTCCTGCCCTAAAGCTGTCATAGTGGTATACAAAGTGGTTCCTAGTATCAGAGTCAATGTGATACCCACAAATGTCCCCAAGGCCATTCTAATGGTGACTAAGCTATTCATACTAAATCAAGTTATGATTGTTTTATATAAATGAATGCTGCGTAGTGAAGGAGTACAAACTCTCAGGTCGTTCTGCGGACACCATTGAGAACGGCTGGATATAGGAAATAAATAAGAGTTATGGATTGCTTTCTTGCTATTTTAACAGATTCATATTTTCCTATCTACCTATATGTGTACTATTTGCTTTCAACACAGGTCGCATATCTCCAAGATCATCCATGACCAAGCCATAGATAGGAGTATTCCCAAAATGATTGCTTATCTTTGAAGGCTCAAGCAATATGCTTATCACTTTATCTCCGGTGATCGTTATGCTAGATGGGATGTCTGTAACCGGTCCTTCCCTCATACTTGCAGTTGCAGTACCATTAAATATCGTTGAATTGTTTATCTGGGAAGAATTTGAAGAAACAAAATTAGTTATAGTGTGTGTATGTCCCGCGCTTCCATTAAACCTTACCATTTCAAATTGCGCATTAAAAGTTTCTCCTCCCAAAGTTCCATTTCCTTGACCTTCAACTGATTGGTTGTTCGCTAAATTGCCTTTCCAATGCCCAAAAAGAACCCACGCCGGATTCCCATTTTCATCATTCTGTAAGCTGGATACTGTTCCAAATTTATACTCTCCTGTATCATTACCATATGGATAAGCTTTGGCCTGATTAATTGGGTAGGTAGCTATCAACACTGCTGATACAACGACAAAAGAAGCGAATATAGCAGAGCCTATCGCTCGTTTTCCATTTCTTCTATCCATAAAATAATAATGGTCTACACCATTATTTGTACCTTCGTTCTAATTTTACAAGTTTATCTATCCTCTTTCGTCTTTGGCGTAAATTTCATTTGGTTACAAGCTAGCAGTACGCTCAGCGGGATCCCAAACCCTGTAAGAGCAATGAAGAATTCAAGAAAATCTAAAAGATAATCCGTATTGATTAAGTTGAGGATCGGCTCATCTGACAAAGTAATTAATTTCACCAGATATTTCATCGGATTGAAATAGAATTGATTCGATGCAAAACACGATTAGACCTCTACTTAATATATATCCATATTTTATAGTGATCAGCACTCAATGCAGGTACTAATAGCTGAGGACGACCTTGACATAGCTACACTCTACAAGAAGGTTCTAGAGAATAGAAGTCATAGTATCACCATTACTTCAAATGGAGAGGACTGTCTTAAGAGGTATTTAGACGCTTTGCATCATATGACATTTGGAATCTCATTACCAAAGTCATCCATGCCTGAAATTCCAGCAACAAGACTGGATCCCTCTTTATCGACTGGGTCTAGCATATTGAGGTCAGTCAAGTCAGCACCCTATGATGTTGTAATTCTTGATTACAGCATGCCAAGCATCAACGGAATGGATGTAGCCAAAGAAATTTTGGCAATAAATTCCCATCAAAGAGTTATTTTTGCCTCCGCATATGTGAAAGAAACCCTTGAGCATTCTATTAAAGAACTCAAGCAGGTGGTAGAACTGATTCAGAAGCCCTTTTCATTGAACAAGCTAGTGGACATCATCGAAGACAAGGAAATATATGAAGATTTGAGAACTCTTAACATTGACGTTGACATTGTGAAAGCTGCTAATCCGACCCATGAGCAAATCCTCGATCTTTTGGAAAGATTAAAGAGAATCCAGAAGAATATAACGTTTTGATTTTCTTGTCGTGTCTCCCTGGTAGCAGGTCCCCTGCTAGGCGGTCACTGATGAACACCATTATTTTGGGTATCTAAAAGTAAAGTCTAAATGGGCTTTAGCAGTGTTTAGTGTAGTGGAAAAACATCAGGAGATGCACTATGCTATCATTTCTTACAACCATGATATTTTTGGTTAGATGTAAAATTGAAAAACGAGAGGTTAGCTAAAATAAATGTCTTCCTATAAAAGTAAAAGGCTTCCTAGGTCGGCCAGGAGGTCGCGTAAGCCGCTGCAAGAAAATTGGATAAGAGGTCCAGGGAGGGGGGGAATGCTTAAGTGTACTTACGTGAAGTGTTCTTATGAATGGGAATACATTGGTCGCCGGAAATGGGCGGAGTGTCCCGCATGCCACAGTGTGCTGAAGGTCGCATTAGCCAAGAAGAATCTAGTTTATCATCAACGAGCTTTGAATTCTAATGAATTCAAGAATGAATAGGTTGAAAATTAAGTATAATCCAAACCCTGCTGGTGAAGGCTTTATGGTTTCCAGGTAAACTTGCTCGACTGTTTAAAGAATTCGTAAGCATTGTAAAAAGTCACCCTTTCTATTTGCTCAATATTAAAGTCTTTTGATTTTCTCATTTCTCTTGCCATTAGTGGAACACTCAAGGGGTCGGAAACTCCCCAATCAGCTGCACTATGTACCATAATCCTTTCAGTACCGTATTTCTTTATTATATTGATTGCTCTATCAGGAGAGAGCTTAGTATATGGATATACTGACAACCCCGCCCACAATCCAAGAGCTAAAGTTTTTTCAATGGTTTCTTCTACATTATGGTCTACCAATATCATTTCTCTCTTATATCTATTGGAACTACTCAATATTTTCTCAATCCTATTCATCCCTTCCACTTTGTTATTGTGTGGGAGGTGTATTGTCATTAGCAAATCTTTATCCGCTGCAATGTCCATCTGTTTGATGAATACCTCTTCTTCTAGTTCGTTTATAAGATTATAGCCAACCTCGCCAACTGCCACTACCCGTTCCCTATCGAGATATCCTTTTTTTGTCATTGCGTCAATTGCATCGAGTCCTAGCGGTCTAGCATTTGCCTCCTTAGGATTTACTGAAATACAAACATAATGTTCAATGCCAAATTCTCTTGCTCGTTGAGTTTCAAAGGTGATCATATGCTCCCAGTAATCCTCGAAAGTCCCAACAAACCTTCTCGGTCCTCCGAGCCAAAATGATGGTTGTACTATGACCTCGATGCCAGCCTTTGACATCAGATCATAATCATCCGTCGTACGAGAATACATGTGAATATGTGGATCAAATAGTCTTGTCAATTCTGCTGCACTGTTTTTCTCTCCCATATTATATATGGATGTAGTATCCCAAATATTGTATTCACGACTACAAGGATCTATTACGTTAGCGGAAATTCTACCGCGACTTTGTAACCTAAAGATAGCAGATGTACAAAATCTGTATTTCAATAAATTAACCAATGACTGATTCCAGAATTTTTTCAAAAACTTTTGCGCCAACTCTATTCGTCTGTTCTCCTGAGTCACAATGGAGAACTTTGTTAATCCGGCTGGACTCTAAAATCATTGAACCTACTTCTACATATTTTATCTTTGTGAACATAATAGTATAAATCTAAGATCTAATGGATTTCATAGTTAGAATTAGTGCACATACTAATGAGATAGATCAAATTTATATATTTCAACATTCACAATATTATCAAATGGACCATGTCGGATGAGAATATAATGTTTGCAGATTGGGATAAGATCATTCTTAAGAATGCCCGCTCGAGAGATAGTAAAGAATTGGGGAATGTTATTGCTGTCGATGATGACAACATTATTTTGAATCAAGATAACATCGAATTTAAGATACCAAAGTCTTATGTGGAAGGATATAGAGGGAACGCTGTCTTTCTCGGACTAAACGGAAAGGATATTCAGTACTATCAATTTTAGGACTGATACCCATTATCCACCCATGATATATTGATCCTACACAAGATGACTATTTTACCGCTATCTATTTTTCAATGGCTACATTCTAATCAGGTTCTCCTACTGGCAATGAGCTTATTGAGCATGTTACTTTTGCTCTTTGTTAATGTATCCGTAGTACAAATGTTCAACTCGATTTCATCGATTCCGGATAGCTCGATATTATCGAAGTTTATAATTGCACTGGCACTTGTATTAATAACGATTATTCTCCTCCCAGTAGTACATAAGGGAATAGTTCCAATCGCAATAGCAGGCATAGGATTACCTTTATTATATGCTGGTATGGTGATCCCTATTACTACTAAATCATCGCCTGGAAATTTTGAAGAAATATTGTTCATTGCTGAGGGATATTTTCTACTTGGATTGTCAATGATGGCATTTAGTATTATCAGTGCGTACAAACCTTCCATACTGTATGTCAAGAACAGGCCAAAAGATACAGGAGATATGAGTCAAGAAGAATATCCACTGTGGGATAAGGCGGCTGGAGGAGCAAATCACGTTGTTTCCGTAGGTAGATTTGACGAAGAGGTAAATATTCCTCTCAAAGATTTGATGAGCGAGACAGAGACGTACTTATTATGGCGATACTCGTATGTCTTGGTCTCGATTCATGGAATCCGTTATCTGGCAAATCCCAAATGCTACGTTCCGCATAGCTCTATTATCTTGAGAGACGAAAACGGGCGGATGATTGGGAAGGGCAGATTTAGCAGCTATCTAGTATAGCTAAATTTCTTAGAACATTCATTTATTTGACACGATGTGAGAGGCGAGGATGTGAACGATTAATATATTCGATAATGTTCCCATAAAAGGTCCATTATATGGATTTTAGAACTAACTAGAAAAGCATTTTTTAAATAGGTTGGTTCACTACAACCGCAAGATGACGGGGTACGATAGCTATTCGAAAGATGGGAACAATAATTTGGATTTAATTATGCAGATATCAAATAATGTGATCCGTTGCACTAAATGCAAACTATGTCATACGAGGAAAAATGCGGTACCTGGTGAAGGATCCGCATCGGCAAGGGTCGTGTTCGTAGGAGAAGCCCCTGGTAGATTTGAGGATGCCCAAGGCAAACCATTTGTAGGACCCGCAGGTAAGGTCCTAGAAGCAGCATTGTTAAATGCGAATATATCCAGCTCTCAGGTTTTCATAACCAATATTGTAAAATGTAGACCGCCTGGAAACCGAAGACCCAAACGTGATGAAATCATCATGTGCAAAGACTACCTTAACAGACAAATATCGGTTATTAACCCAAAAATTGTTTGCGTCTTGGGCGCTACAGCGTATTTGTCACTCCTGGGTGGTAAAGAAATTACTTTAAATCGAGGAAAATTGTTAAATATCAATGGACGAGATTATTTCTTGACGATTCATCCTGCAGCTACTTTGTACAGAAGAAGTTTGCTCCACGTCTTGGAGGAGGACTTGTTGAAATTGTCAAAATTGATCATTGAGTAGTGATGGCAATAACAGATGAAATCTGTGAAAAAAATCACTATGGTTCAAAATCATAAATAATGCTTAAAGCCTACCAAGAGTGGATATTATGTCTGAAAGGATAGCAAGAGACCGCGACATAGAATTAGAAAACATTATCGGAAACTTAAGTCGATAAACTCCAATCTAGATTGAGTGAGAGGGTAGGAGGTTTAGGATCAGGAAGTGACAAGAAATCCTCTTCATTTGTGTTTAAGAAAAATGATAAATGGTAGAGTCACGCTTTCTGTTGAGGAGATGACTAACATAAATGTCATTGATGGTGATATGGCATAGAGAGAGATGAAAATTTTACTAATACGCTAAGCCGTGGAGGACATGATGTTAATTAATAAATAATAATAAATAAATAATACATCTATAAATGCTAAATATATTAGGTAGATTTTGTCTCTGCATCCTAAACTAATATTCTAGTCCCTATTTTAGTATCGGATTCAATAACTTTGACAATGTTAGTAACGCTAGCTTGTAATATCACAGTAGGGATTCTTGAGCGTTCGATGATCTTTAAAGCAACCATATCCATCAGATCGTACTTTCCTGCCCCCGAGCTATTTTTACCTAATATCTCTATGCATTTATCAACGGTGACCCTCTTGAACACCTTTGCGTGTCGGTTGATATTTGGATCACAATCATAAATGCCATTGACATCTGTCGCGTTCACAAATATCTGAGCTCTAACCTTTTCAGCGACCAAGGCAGAAGTTGCATTAGTGCTCTGACCAGGATGTAATCCTCCTAAAATCACCGGTTCTCCTGTCTCAGCTGCAATTGAGACTTCTTCGAGGTTTGTGGGTACCTTTGGGTAGACATAGCTACGTATTGAATGGAGCAGCAACTTGGCGTTTAGTCTCGAAACCTCTATGCCCAATTGATCCAGACTTGCTTCGTCACTCCCAAGTTCTCGTGCAAGATCGATATAATGCCGAGCAATATTTCCTCCTCCTGCAATAACTACCGGTTGTACATGTTTATTCAATTCAGTTATCATCTCTCCATAATTCTTAATGGATTTCGACTTTGTGCTACTACCAAAAATGCTACCACTAAGTTTAATGACTACCTTTTTTTTCGTGAACAGTTTATTTACTGTACCTCTGACTCTTTGTTGATCCTTCAATTCGGGTCTCCGAGCACCTTATCAATACTAGAAGTCACCGCATTTCTGCTCTCAGCAGTTGTGTATATCCTCAACATATCTAGAAATCCTGTGATTGAACTGATGACGGGAAATTCTGAGATAGGCGTATCGTATGCCCGTTCCTTGTCTACTAGAATAATGGAATTAATCTCTTCTTTTGAGGGAGTAAGTGGCATTGAAGGTGCTCTGGATGCGTCCACAAAAACAGTATTCTCATGGACTCCTGCAGCATCGCATATGCGCAGTCTTAACTCTTCAAGTGTCGAGATGTTCATCTTGTAGTACAACCTGTCTCGCTTATGTAAAAATTTTTCATAGACACATTTTAGTAACCGTCTATCTCGATAGTCCCTAGCTAACTTAGCTACATTTTCATTCTGATCTATTGAACAGATCTGTTCAAGGGTAATCTCATCGGTTAGGTTGAGGAATTTATCAAGTGAAAGCTTTGTGATTTGTAAGTAATTATCTGCTTGTGCTAACGAATGGAGCAACATTACTTCAGCTGACCTAACTGTCTTGTGGAAATAGACTGCTTTGAACATTTCGTATCTGGATATGAGCATTGATTCAAAGGAATAGAGTGCAGATTTATTAATCGCCAAATGTCCTGTTGCCACCACTTCAAAGGAGGCTATAAGCCTGTGGTAGTCAATCTTACCGTATTCTGCTCCAGTAAATAGACTATCTCTTGACAGGTAATCCATGATATCTGCGGATAGGCTGCCGGCAATTATTTCATTCAAGAAACTTGATTTGGACTCACCAAATGATAGGCTGCATATATCTGAAGGAGTAAACCCATGTCCTCTTAAGACGTCTCCAATTTCACTTTTGATTATCACATTTTTCCCCATATCCTCATGTGTAATACTGCACTTACTCTCCAAAACTTCTTCAAAAAGATGGGAAAAAGGTCCGTGACCAACATCGTGTAGCAGAGCAGCTAATCTCAATTGTTGTATATTGTCTTCGTTATCGATGAAACCCTTCCTCAGAAGGCTTTCTCCAGCGTACCCAGCAACGTGCATTGTCCCTAACGAATGTTCGAATCGGGAGTGCTGTGCACTGGGGTAGACAAGGTGAGCTCCTGCAAGTTGTCTAATCCTTCGCAACCTTTGAAATACCGAAGTATCTATAAGATCTCGCTCGACAGCACTGAAGCTGATATATCTATGGACTGGGTCCGTAATTTCGCCAATAAACTTCATAGAGCGTACTTCATAATTGTGGATTGTTCTTTAATACATTATGTGCATGATACTGCCATCTCGCAATAATAGATTTTTTATTTGGACTCTTTTTGAGCCTTACGCATTTGTCATTCTTGTAACTTCTTTCAGGAGATCAATCGGCTCTTTCAGAACGGTGCAACCGGGGAATTTACGCAAGGCAAAATCAAATACCATCTCCCCCGCCACCACTCTTATTTCCCTTAGCGATATAATATAGGAAGTTGATTGTTATTACGTCTAGAGCTTAATAGCGTTTGAGTAAGTTTTTACCGTAAATTTCCAATGGATTAGTAGGTGGGTTAGTATATTTTCTCCATAATAATGCATTGCGAATCGTTATTAAATGCTAAATCGAAATATGATACTATTTGTCAACAATATTTGAAATTCTGTTGAACTTTACTAAAAAAATATAACATTGTGGCTTAAATGTCTATTGTACGAGAATAAACACACGAAACCAAGAAATATTGTAAAATTACTGACGACGATAGCGATGAAGAGCTCTTAGAGGACATTACTAAAAATACTCCAATTACTACTCTGGAAACTATTATTTATGGATCAAAACAGATCGCTGCTAGTAAAATATAGTTTGAAAATACTCTTTCATTCTATTTAGAAGGTAAAGATGAGGCGAGTGAAGACCAAGATACTGCTATGATATTCACCTAAACCGCTATGATGAATAGCGCTCGCTGGGCTAATATCGGTTCATAAATATAGAAGTCGAGAAAACCAAGTTGGATTAGGCGACTTACACCGAATGTATCTCTAGCTAGGAAACGGTCTTTATAGTTCCTTTAAATTCCTCCAACCCATCCTGAAGCATCTGTTGAACAATCTTGCGTCCTTCCTCCAAGGTCAATGGCTTTGACTGAGCTTTCGCATAGCCATCATTGTCGCAGATGAATAGCATCATCTCCTTTCCTCTGGTCATTGATCCTGCAAGCGTTTCTTCACCTACTGGTTCGAATCCTTTATCGGTCTGTTTGATCGTATAAGTGAGCATGGCAAAGCCAGTATAGTTAAATAACTTCATCTGCGCTTCTCTTGATCTCTCGGATCCTAAAATAGCAGCTTTATGATATTGCATATATTGATTAATTACCTCCTTGGAATTCAATATTGTGGTATAGTAGATGAGCCGCTAAAGATTCAAAATGCCTGCTATTATAACTAAATATAAGTTGCAATCCCCATTAATTCCTTTTCACATTTTCGTCATGCGTAATTGATGTAGCATTTGTATCTGTCAATTCGATTAAAGATTTTAATGATCTGTACCTATTATAGTCATTAAGCAGGATCTTCGCCAAATGTTTTGTAATATCTGTAACACTCAGTAAACCACATATTCTATTATCTTCCTCTAGAACGACTAGATGCTTGATCTGATTCCGTGTCATGATCCTGGAAGCGGTATCTACCGAATCGTAGGCCATAATAGTGATCAAAGGCTCTGACATTATTTCCTCTACAGTAAATCTACTTGCTGAAATGTCTTTTAAACAAACACGTCTGACTAGATCTTTTTCAGTAACAATGCCAATCGGTTTTGTCTTCTTGTCTATCACTATCACAGAGCTTATTCTTTTCTTAACCATAATCTCAGCAACATCTCTGGCGGTATTGCCAGATTCTGAAGTGACTGTTACGGTATCCTCACTAGACATTATCTCGCTTACTGCGCTCACGGCTACTATATAGCTCATATGCCTTTTTTAAATTACTGGATATTACCGCCCACCTGCAGTACGAATTCTGACAAACACTCTACCAAGTTTTATCTCACTTTTCGATGCTCTCATAGGATTTTTCATGTACTCTTATTTACCCCTTACTTCATCCGAATCATGTCTGATAGCTGCCTCAGTAATAAACACGTGAGTAGTATTGCATTTCCTCTTCATTAATCAAAATTCTTAGATGACAATCCCGGCACAACATATACTTTGAAGAGGCAGGAAGTTCTTTCTTGCATTTACTGCAGAATTTTCGTAGCATTCAAACAATGTATAACCACTATTCGGATTTAACTCTATGTAGACGCAATACGATCTTGTATAAAGTATATGCATTGCTGCCTTATGATGGATAGAGGGAGGCATGCATAAAAGAAAATGGATCCAAAGTCAGTCAAGCAAAGATAGCAGCCGCAGGGAGCATCTGTGTGGTTTCATTAAGGTAAAGATTTTCAGATATCTTAAGAATAATACCAGGCATAATGGCAACAATTCTGCGCAAAAATAGAAGCTAAAACCAAGACGTGATCAAAACGTGGTAAAGACCATGTCGGCGTTAGACGTATCTGCCCCGTTCTATATGAGTTTATATTTTTTCTTGCGGTTACGATAGTCTCCACCGGCTGGACGTTGGCTGCACGTGATCCAAAATTATCGCGTATTACTTTTTTTCTTAGGCGGTTGCCATTGTTAATGACAAATATTTTCGTTTCTCAGAGTCCCAGGCAAATGCATTGCCAGATGTTAAATAATGATTTTATTACTTGTTGCAACAATTTTAGTGACGATATGTCACAACACTATTAACTACCACAAGATCCAAAATCAGATGATATGCCGCATTTTGGTTTACTTACAAATCCTTCCAATGAATTGTTAAGTGAAATTAGAAATATTCGTTCATTGGGTTTCGAATATGTAGAGATCGCCATTGAAGGGCCAGAAGGTGGACCCCAGGAGTTAATTGATAAACGGAAAGGGATATCGAAACTACTCCAAAAATTTGGATTAAAACCAATCGGTCACACTGTACCGTGGGTAGATTTAGGATCGGATTATGAGTATATTAGACAAGCATGGATTCTTGAAGCAATGAGAAACATTAAAGCATCTAAGCAAGTTGGAATAGGCCTTGTTAACTTTCACAGTAATCTTAACGGTGGAATGTTTAAAGGTGAAAAAAGACTGAGGCTTTTGGACAATTGGATCAAAAGCCTTCGTGAAATAGTCAGATACGCAGACTCTTATGGCATTCAGACAATGTTAGAGAATGTTCCCCTTTCTAAAGGAGTACATAAACTTGAAGAATTCAAGTACATAGTCGACAATGTGGACGGATTGCTTGTTCATCTAGACGTACCTCACGCTTTTACATCCGCAGGCATGCATGGAATAATAAAATACATTCATTCGTTTAAGGATAGAATCGCCCACATTCATTGGCACGACAATAATGGAATAAGGGACGAACACCTTCCCATAGGTCGTGGACTTATAGATCATGAGTTGGTAGTAAGAGAATTGAAATCGATAAAATATGATAGAACCATTACTTTGGAAGTCTTTACGAATCGTTCTGAGGCAAAGGCATCCGCAGATGTACTAAGAAAGCTGTGGTCAGAATATTGACAATGTTGCGACGCCAGTAGTGCCTCGCCAATATATCTAGAATTTTCTTGCACTATTTGCATGCGAATAAGTGAGAAAAGATATGTAACACCTAACAGGGAATTCTCTAAATCATTATCTGACAATAGATCTAGTAAGGGGACTCGCTCAGCACGAATCTAATTCTCGAACTTGACGAATAAAGGATTCTTCTATAGATTATCTATCCTCAATAAATATACCATTAAAAGCAGATTTATTTCCAAGTAGTTACTTAAAATTTACCTAAATACTTGTGTTTATTTCTAATACTGGACATAGAAAAATGAAAAAT
>JBAUMZ010000043.1:0-3991 GCA_049578985.1 Nitrososphaeraceae archaeon | reverse complement strand
ATAGATCTGGAAGGCGAACAAGCTAGGCTAGAATTTAGCAATAAGGAGGCAGCAAAGACTTTCCAGCAATTCACAGATCTCAAACAAAAAGATTGTAAGATAATAGAAGAGAATGAATATACCATAATTGGAGGAAAAGTTTCTATCAAATCGTAGCCTAATTTTTCATGATCGACTATGGCAGAATAGGATTTGATTATTTGGTGGTCTTGGAGTCTATTTATTCGAGAAAGCACTGTAGGGGCAGAAACCCCTATTTGTTCAGCTACAATAGAATGGAATACAATTACAGGAATTATTGAGATCTGAGAATGGACGGTAAAGATAATTCTGCTGAAATAGAACAGTGGAGAGCTAGCAGTGTACGTGATGTTGTGAAAGAATTCATTATGACTTATACAGGAGCGACAGGAATTATGTGCTCTTATATTGCCTGTTCATTTTCTATCCCGGTAGTTATATCAATTGCACGTGTGAGTTGAGATATGAAGATCTTTCCTATTTTAGAATTTTCTCTAACAATACGAATAACATCATTTTCTTTGTTTTCAGGTACAACAACCTGAACTAAGTATTTTTCACTAAACTCTGGTGTGAAAATTTCTGTTCCCAAAAACGCATGAATCTTAGGAGCTTCTGTCTTGCCTCTTCCTCTAACCTTCAGAGCAGTAACACCACCGACATTAATTTCCTTAAGGCCTTCGCTTATTGCTTTGACATGATTTCGAGGTGTGACCACTTCTATTCTAATCATGAATTTTCATTAAATCTTTATCTTAAAAAGATTGTCTAGAAGTATATACATGTTCAGGAACTTACGAAAGAGGAAGAGCCAGAACACAATAATCATAAATCATAGGATGGTGAATTATTATAAATCATAGAAGACTTGGAAAATAATAATCATGAATCATGCTTTATACGTGCCGATCACTAATAATTTAGCTAATTTTTTATAGTACTTTGACTTCTAAAAAATATTTGCCAATCGATACTGGCGACACTGCATGGATGCTTATAGCATCAAGTCTTGTATTATTAATGATTCCTGCTCTGGGACTCTTTGAGGCAGGATTATTACGAAAAAAGAATACTGTTTCTATCTTCATGCAGATCTTTTTTGGACTCGCACTTATGAGTGTAATATGGTTTGTCTTTGGATTTAGTTTAACTTTTGGACCAGATACTGCCGGTCTCGTCGGTAATCTGAATTGGACATTCCTCAAGGGTGTCCCTTTTGATGATTCATTACCTCAATATGCTCCAGATATTCCAGGAGTATTATTCGCAAAATTTCAAATGATGTTCGCAGTAATAACTCCGTTATTATTGACTGGTGCAATAGCTGAACGGATGAAGTTCAGCGCGTTCGTTATTTTTATAGTTGCTTGGAGCATTTTAATTTACTATCCACTAGTACATTGGATTTGGGGAGAAGGTTGGCTTGCTCAGCTAGGTGTAAGAGATTTTGCCGGTGGAATTGTTATTCATACGAGTGCAGGAATGGGAGCTATCGCAGCGGCTCTCGTTCTAGGTAGAAGATTGAATTATGGTCCATCTATAATGGTTCCACACAGTATCCCTCTAGCTGTTCTAGGATCTTCTCTTTTGTGGCTAGGTTGGTTCGGCTTCAATGCTGGAAGTGCTCTAGCGGCTGGTGGAGTGGCAGGAAACACGGTGATTAATACTCATATGGCATCATCCGTTTCAGCTCTAATCTGGGTAGGACTTTCTTGGATGAGGACAAAGAAGCCAAGCATAATAGCTGCAATAAATGGAGCAATAGCCGGCCTTGCCGGAATAACACCTGCTTCAGGGTATGTGAGTGTGGAACACGCATTTGTGATAGGAGTAGCTATTGGTATTGCATCATACATGGGCGTGTTATTCTTGAAAGATAGACTGAAGATAGATGATGCATTGGACGTAAGCTCGGTGCATGGATTAGCTGGTATCATAGGAGCACTTTCCATCGGGATCTTTGCAAGTACTCTTATAGATCCTGAAGGACCAAATGGATTGTTATTCGGCAATCCCAGCCAGCTTTTGATTCAGGCTATAGGGGTAGGCGTTGCGGGCTTAATGGGTTTTGGGGGTACCTATATTATCTTAAAGATAATCGATGCTTTGATAGGAATCAGGGTCTCAAAGGATACCGAAGAATTGGGTCTTGATATAGATGAACATGCAGAACGGGCATACACTGATGATTAAAGATGCCTGAGATGTGTCCAGGATCACGGGTTTCAAGGAGCAAGTGGATTGATGGTGGTGGTCTATACAATGACACTTAGGATACAGACTGCTAATGATGGGGCTCCGGCTATGCATCTTCCCTCGAGCTAGTAAAGTTATTAATCTGTTGGTTCACCGAAAGAGGACTTCTCACAAAGTTTTTCTTGCGAGATAAAAGGATTGCACAACCGTAACGCACTACGGTTGAAATCCTGGAAGTAACTGGAAGTCTTATACGATTCTATAGATTCGTCCAATAACTCTTGTAAATCAATTGAATCATTCAGCTCATCAATGATAATTCGCAGACTAACTTCGTCTCCAGCTCCAATAGAAAATTCAGTGTCATCATAGCCTTCCTCCGAGATCAGAGAACCCCGAGGATATTCGATCTCAAATTCGTGTAATTTGCTCTCATAAACCGAATATACCAATTCTCCTCGCGATAGTAATTGTTCGAAGGTAAAAATGTAATCAGACCCCGGAGGTAATGATGGTTTTTCCAATCTTGTATTATTATCAAATTTGTCTGCACTAGGGGGAACAACTGATCTTGTTTCAGAGTCACAAAATCCACTTTCATCAGCGATATATCCAGGAGGACATAACTTCAATCCTGACACGTATACAGTACTAATTTGATATCCGATTCCTTCAATAGCCAGAGATAAAATTAGAGTTAGTGCAATAACTAGTGTGAGAATGCGCACTGCCCACCTACTGAAATAGCTCCAATACCAATACCTGTTCAGCGCATATTGAATTAGATTCTTTGTTCCAAAGTCTAATGGTCTGCTCGGGCTTCCAGGTACTAGGCTAGACTATTACAACTAGTTTACCATTGGCCTTATTTTCTTCCATATAGCGGTGTGCATTTGCAATTTCATCGAAGCTAAAGACTTTTTCCAAGTTTAAATGGTAGCAACCATTGGCTACTCTAGTAATAATGCAATCCAGAGCATTCTTGCTATTATCAGCTGTAATAGCCTCACTTTTGTAAGAAGTAAGTTTAACTGTAGGTGGTATATCAGATATTGGATCAAAGTGTTTAAGTGACCATTCTCCTCCTACAATACCAGTGTCACATACTATACCACCCGGTGCGGCTGCTTTTAAGGAATCAAGCAGCGTCACGGGCCCAATTAACTCTAGAATATAATTGACACCACCAGGAAAAATTTGTTTAACCTTAGAAGATATCTCACCATCATCTATTATTACATGATCAGCACCATTGGCGAGTAACGCATCTTCTTTAATCTTATTTCTGGCAGTAGCAACAACGGTTAATCCTAGCTCCTTGGCAATAGATGTAGCTGCCATTCCTACAGAGGTTGTGCCACCACGTATTAGCAATGTCTCTCCATTTTTTATATCCATCGCTTCGTTAAGTGATCCCCAAGCAGTAAGAAACGTCTCGGGAATGGCAGCTAGAGTAGGCCAATCAAGATTTGCGATATTTTTCAGTGGAATAACTTGTGTGGATGGAACTAATGTATATTCAGCATAACTACCGTCATATTTGCGACCCATCCCACCCATTAGAGCGGCTACGGGCTGACCTACTCTAATACTGCCTTCTTCTGTTGACGATACATCTTCTACTGTCCCAACACATTCTATACCTAGTTGTTGAACTTACGCAGATAGGTTACATTTTTGATTACCTACATGGGTTACACTTTGCTGCTTATTCGTAGTATGTATTGTGGATGTAATTAATCTTTGTAGAAACATCTCTGATGGAGTAAGACCA
>JBAUMZ010000042.1:0-1508 GCA_049578985.1 Nitrososphaeraceae archaeon | reverse complement strand
GTATACTACTGCGCCACTTTTTGTCCCTGCATTACTGTAGAGCGCAAAATTTCCAGTTACATGACGATGGGGATCATCTTCTGCTCTATGATTTGTCATCTTTTCTAATTTTTCAAGACTTACCTTAAGCATACAAAAACTAGCAAACTTTAGCATTTAAGTCTGGACGGAGTGAGTACTACAATGGTGCGTGCGGTACATAGGATATAAAAAGTAGTGCTAAAGTTATTTATTTGCCACAGGAAAGACTGTGTCGTAACTTGGTACAGAGGATCATGAATTTTTCTTTCTCCTCCTCCACATATCGTAAAGTTTGGCGACAATTAAATGGGACAAATTAATGAGTGCAGAAATCTGTTGGCAAAAATTGCGGATATTTGAATTTGTTCATACGACGGTCAGGTGCCAAGCTGTAAGTCGATATATTAGGAGGTATGATATGCCATTTTTCTCACTTAAAATTTTGGGTAAGAAACTCACTTGGATCCTATCAGAACTGTCTTCTTGATCTTCGTGTGTAAATCAAAATAAATCCGTCTTTCTAATATTTGGTAGCCGTGTTAGAAAAGAGATATTCTGCTACTACTTATGGAGCCATCTATCTATCATTAATTTTAGTTATCAGTGCAATGGCATACAATTACGAAGAACCCGCGATTGCACAAATTACGCCAACATCAAGTCCAGCAAACAGCGGTAATCATCAAAATACTGATGAGAACGATGCGCCAGTAAGTGATGACCATTTGACTGCTATTGATCCTATTACTCCTAATGGACCAACGAGTTCAAATCTAACTGAAACCCCTCCCCCCTTGAATCATAAATATATAAGCACACCACACCCCACTGGACCATCACATGAGGAAACCATGGTTGGGAAGATATTCAATAAAGTGAACGAGGATTTGAAAGCAAGTGGTATTACGGGAATCTACCCATAGGCCCTAGTACTCCCGGCACTAATGCTCGAAGAAGATGCATATTTGGTAGCAGTTCCTTTTTCTAATTTGTGGGAATTGGAATTCTGACGATACATCACTGTTCCATAATCATCCAGCTACCACACCATTGAAACAACAAATGCGTAAATCAAAGGTCAATTAACTTATCTGTGTCTACGAGAATCTAGCTTCCTAGCTTTTTCTTCCTGTAGATGATGATATCTGTCGCTTTCCTTCACAAACTCCTGTCCGCAATTATGGCAGCGTGACAAAGAACCATGATGTCTTATTTTCACATGATTTACCAAGTCGTCATACTCGTGGAATTTTTCATGGCATTCACTGCATTCTTTCTTCTTGGGACTTAACGGGAAGTGCCCTAGTTTCATCTCTAGTACATATACAAGTACTAGAGTATATATCTAATGCAATATAATTTCCTTGTAAAATATATACACAATGCATACAGCATTGTCTCCGCAGATGCTCTCTTATGCTCGGATTAGCTCATGGCGACTTGAACAAGGTCATACTAGGAGTATGATAGCTATTCATATGACACAA
>JBAUMZ010000041.1:0-11361 GCA_049578985.1 Nitrososphaeraceae archaeon | reverse complement strand
GTTACTCTCTAACTAGTAACAAGTACAAAAAATAAATCAGGGGAGGTTAAAGAGGTCCTGGTTTTGGTGGCATTACCAGTTTGCCAGGTTGGTGACCACACCCTGGTTCTTTATCATTTTCGTCCCCTCTAGGACCACACCTAGCTGCGTTTGCTTCTTCAGACAGATATGGTGTGATTGCTGCAAAGACCAGGATTCCTACCAATGCAAAGATTACTGTTGCTAAAACAACTGTTGTATTGTTCATTATTCTATAACATTTACCCTCTTTTAGAGGCTCTCTTATTCCTTGCTCCCAAAGTGCTCGTTCCAGGAGCCGCTTTATACCGCTACTCTTGAGTCTCTTTGGAGCAGTAGCAAGGCCAAGCTTGGCCCCGTAGTTTGTGTTGGTGGTCTGCCAAATATCTCGCATTAACCAAGAATCATTTGTTATCGTTTCACCATATGAGGCTCGGAAATCCATCCATTCTTTAAGTGACGCGTATGAGCGCGGATCAATAAAGGAGTAATATTCATCTGGCTCTTCAGCGTAAACATTAAGTTTAGCAGCTATTACCTCTCCATTTTCATTGTGATAGGGTTTAACGTGCTTCCACTTGAGAAAATCCCATGCGCCAATTCTAATTCCTGAAGAAATCATTGTAAGTACAACCGGTTTAATCCTACGGTCAGGATATTGTAGTAATCTCTCAATCTCTTCCCTTGTTGGTGCTCTATCATTAGCAGCCTGTCTTCCTCGGGGAACACCTCGAGATATTTTTCTCCAACTTACATGAATATCATTCATCTCGCAAAATAACTTCATTGCTTTCAAGTAGTTTGGAATGGTTGACACAGAAATCTCCCCTTTCTGTGCTCTTCGGACTTGATAGGATATGAATTCTATTATCTTTTCCTGAACTGACGCTATGCTTCCTTCCTTGCATAGATTCATAAACTGTTTAGCCTGCTCGTCTAGATTCCCATGAAGCCCTAAGTAGTCAAATACGACCTTCAGTCTGTTGGGCCACTGCCTTCTAGTTTCAGGGGCCTTCAAGGCGTAAAAGAATTGCGAGAGAGGATTTGGTCCTTGTTCTACTACTTCCAATTGGTTTATTTAACGCTCTATTATACGATGTGGGCCTAAATAAAGGGACAATATTGACGTGGGCCCAAGGGGGTTTGAACCCCTGGCCGACCGGTTATGAGCCGGTCGCTCTACCAGGCTGAGCTATGGGCCCACAAAAATTCCCTTAAGTGGTTCGGTATTAAAAGGTTTGACTCTCCCGCGCTTCAGGGATTACGCTTCCTATCTAGATTAATGAATTGAAAGTCCGAGTAGATACTGTCTACCAGCAGAACAGAGTGAGACAATTATGTGCCATGCCCGTGTGATGAGTCATAGGAATCAATAATCTTTCTAATTGGGTCGACGTACTTACTAGGATAACGATAAAGATCACTAAGAATCTTCTTCAGTCCGGGATTTCGGGATGATCTAGACACATAGTGTTCGCCACCTTGAATAGAACCAAGCTCCCTTATGGTTTTGTCCATCTCTTCCGGATCGGCATACCATCCGAATTCGTCCTCTTTCTGTTCCCAAACTTTGTCGGTATACTGTTTTCTTACACGCTCAAATTCTCTTCGGCAATCATCCCTTTCTTTCTCCACCTTTGGAAGCTCTTTAAATGCAGATACATAAACTGGTTTGTCAGCCTGATACTCTTTCAAGAGCTTCATCGTTACTCCCTTTTTTTCCAATTCGTCTCTGGTTTCAGATTGCACCCGAAGGATCTCTTTTTTCTGAGTCTCGATATATTCAGGTATTCTTCCCACGGAAATACCAAGATTATTAACTTGTGAGTAGAGAGTGAAAACACATTCAAAAAATTGTTCCATTGGCATTTCACTTTTGAAACACAGCACTTCTAGAGTAATTATGATCGCTTCAAATTTCTTATATTCGGTGAATAGAATGCTGTTCTTGGATATTCCCAGCGCTACTTCCTTTTCTTCAAGTAGGCTCTTCAACCTGAGCAAGGGTGCAAAATCCTCTACTCGTAGATCCCGGGCCCGGAGTTCTACGGCTACTCCCCGTAAGAGGTCAATATCTGCATCATCATCCTGTCCGCATTGTTGTATTATACCAGTGACGGTTCCTGTACCAATCCCGACGTCCTTGGCAATTTCGTCTCTTGGATATCCCAGTAGCCACTTTCTAATGACCTCTAGCCTTACCGGCTGAGGAACTTTTCCTCCCATTCAGCTCTATCAAAGAATTACAGAGCGAGAGATAAAAAAGAAGTGGCGCTAGGAGCGCTCTATACGAGCGTAAACCAGTAAATGACGACTATTTGACCGACAAATGACGAAGATATGGCGAGAGGTTGACGTTAAGTCGACCATAATCTGACCGAAAGTTGACGGGACAAATAATGGTTTGGGAGTAGGGTCCCGCATCACTTCCTTAGTTTCGAAAACGTAAGGCCTGCAAATCGAATAGCTAGCTGAAACTGCAAATCGAATAGCTAGCTGAAACTGCAAATCGTATCAATGGCAGATCTAACAAACTAATTAATCATCCCTGTGAGCCTGGCTTGACATTTCATTCTATAGTTTCATTGAATAGTACAAGAATCTGTCGTACTATCAGACTCTATTTGGAGTTAATTTGGCAGCAACTGTTCTTTTTCCGCCAGGTAAGTTTCACATACACCATCTAATATCATGTTCTGGCAGTTAAGTGACTTTGAGGCAGCATCTAATATCGTTTCGTGTAGAGGTGCAGGTGTAGACTCTAAAAGGTTCTGCCAAAGTTTTGTGTGCTCAATATCGACCTTCTGATGAATCCTAAAGTATTCCAACGCCCTATCATTGTCTTTTTGAACACCATAGAAATTCACTAGCCCTTCAATCTTTTTTGCACTTATTTCAGGCAGCTGTTTCTCAAAGGTGTACAACGTAGAAATCCCGCATGCAAAAGATCGGCGTGTCAGCTCACTCATATTCAGAACTGCATCTTTGGTTTTTTGGGAGCATTCATAACCGTAGAGGTCGTTTATAGGCACTCCTATTGATTCTGCAAATGAAATCCATGGAGCTACATGCTGTTTCTCTTCCTCCAGGTTATGCTTAATTGCATTATTAACATGTTTGTAGGCGTGCTCGAGGTCGGGCGTTACTTGCTCAAGAACGTTGCTAACGAGATTAGGGACAGACTTTACCAATTGGAAATACTCCTTAGAATACCCCCGCAAGTCGTCCATAGAAAGCGATCCAGCCGACCATAACTGGTAGAATCTGTGTTTCAACAAACTTTTCTGCTCAATACTATCATCTAGAGATCGTATTAGTAGTGACACGTTAAATGAATACTCAGGAACCTATAGAAAAACCTATCTTTAGACACCATTATTTTGCTGAAATCATAGCCCTTCTTTTCTAGTTCTAGTTACACTATCGTCCAGGAAAGGATTTTATTGGAAGCCACAATCAAGTCATACGTGCTCCGGTGGTGTAGAGCTTTGGCTATTGGCAAATAAAAGCCAGTGCACAATCCGGTCAAGCATTGTGGCCTTTCGAGTCGCAGATCCCGGGTTCAAATCCCGGCCGGAGCACACCCTCCAAGTCATGACTCTTCAGGAGTTATCTAAAAAAAGCATTAATAACCGAACCGGTGAATTGGATACCTAAGGCACTGATTTAGGATTGAGTAAGAGAAACCAAGCCGCAGATCCGGTTCTAGCATTGGTCGGAGACTACCTGTCAAAGATTGACGACTCGCTAATGAGCGAGCTGGGCAGATACTCATGGTCAGAATTCTATGGGCCACTAATATATGCATGCGAAGGAGGAAAAAGAATTAGGCCCCTAATCCTTTTATTGGCTGCTGAAAGCATCAAGATTTCGAACCGTGATAATTCAAATCTAACTAATAATATTTTTTTGGCGGCGTCAGCAATAGAGCTCTTACACACAGAGTCAGTCATTCATGACGATATAATAGATCAGGAGAATCTGCGTAGAGGAAAACCATCATTTCATGTCAAGTACGGGTATAATAGCAGTATCCTTACCGCGGATTTTGTACTGGGAATCATACTTAACATCGGGTCGAAAATTAACAATCCAACAGTTTCAGGCGAATTGTCTAAGGCTGCGATAAAGATGTCAGAGGGTGAAGTGATGGAGATCCGAATGGGAAAGAATCCAGATATCGGTATACGTGACTACATACAGGTATTGGAGAATAAAACTGCCTCATTGTTTGAAGCATCTTCTAAAATAGGAGCAATACTCGGTGGAGGTACAGATGATGAGATTCATTCCATGGCAGCGTTCGGACATTTGCTTGGAATCGCGTATCAAATTCATGATGATCTGGTCGATTGGAACAATGAAGATAGGCTTTTTAATGCGCTAATAAGAAATAACAATACCTCTTCTGAGACCGTTACTGAGATGGAAGATCTCTATCTAGATTATTCTACTAGGGCAAAAGATGAGCTTAGAAAATTGCAAAATAGTCTTCCTAAAAGCTACTTAGAAAGGCTATCCAACATGAGTGTCGTCTTTTAGTGTGTAAATATATCTTTGCGCTATTTGATTCTACAATGCAATAACATAATTCCGTTAGGGATATGAGATTAATTCACAAAGAATAGGTGTATTTTGGGAGGTCAAAATGCAATGCGAATACGTGTTATTTTATCCAGTTAGCGCTAATCCCTGTTGCATGTGCATAATAAATAATGATGACGCCGTCGGCGCATCAACGCCAGTCGAATTAGTAGATATCAGTGTCATTGTTTCCGCAAGGTTAGGCAGAGCTTCTGAGGCGAATTCAAGGATTGGAGCATGCCAAATTCCGAACCCTACCATGAAAACGACTCCGAAAATCAAAACTGATACCATTGCCTTTGGCTCTTTTACGCGACTCATATCCGGAGATTCCTCCATGTACATCTTGCGCATGATCCATGCATAATAGGCAAGGGACAACGCGCTATTTAATACACCAGCTATAGCCAGATACGGCCCCCATTCGACCAAAGGACCACTATTTATTGCGGCTCCAAAAAGTACCAGTTTGCTCCAGAATCCATTTAGAGGAGGAATGCCAGCCAGTGCCAACAGCGAGATCGACAGGCAAATAGCAGTGATCGGCATTCTCCTGCCAAGGCCCCTATATTTTTCCAAGCTATAACCGGCCACAACAACTGCCACGCAGGCAGCGGCAATGAACGCAGTAGATTTCATGACGGCGTGGTTAAAAATGTGAAAGAGCGATCCTGTGAGGGCTTCTTGAGAGTAAGGTGCCAAGGCCATGCCTATGAGTATATAGCCCGCCTGAGCAATACTTGAGTATGCAAGCATCCTAGTAACACTTTTTTGCATAATCGCAGCAAGATTGCCAAGTGTCATCGTGAATACCGCCAATATCGCCAATGTCAAGGTCCAGTCGGTATTTAGGGCAAACATTCCAAGGATGACAACACGAATTGCAGCAGCAAATCCTGCCTTCTTTGTTCCAGCGGCTAGCAGAGCACTGATAGTTGTAGGGGATCCTTCATAGGTGTCTGGGAGCCACATATGAAATGGTACCAGACCCATCTTAAAACCAAAACCTGCGATAAATAAGCCTATAGCTAATAAACCAACTGGAATTAGTTCGGGACCAAGTGTAGCAAATGTCGTAACGGCTACCCCGATATTCGTTGAACCCGTTATGCCATACACTAATCCTATCGCAAATACAAGAATAGCTGATGATAACGCTCCAAACATGAAATATTTGATAGCTGCCTCATTTGAGATCGGATCCCGCTTCGCAAATGCTGCCAAGGCATAAGTGGGAATAGACATGAGTTCCCAAGCAACCAAAAGCATCACAAGATCTGTTGAATATCCAATTAGGACCATTCCGATACTTGATAACAATAATAGTGAATAGTATGCCGCCGGATTTGCTCTTCCCTTCATATATGTCCAAGATGAAGCAGCTACCACAATAGAGACAATGAGGAATGCGACGGCGAAAAATGACCCAAACATATCGTCTGAGAGGACCTCATTACCAAATGCCACAGCCGGAAGGACTTCGCCGGATAGGACTCTAAAGATGACGATACAAATCGAAAGGATAAGCGCTCCAAAAGCAATCATGCTGTAAATCTTGTTGTTGTTGGCCCCTCGCTCCTTTCTTAAAGCGTCCAGGACTGGAATGCCAAGTCCAACGGCAGCAAGTATAATTGTCACGAGGATTGGTGTAGATAGTATGTCAACCATTTTCTTTTTGCGGGCCTCCTCTTCTTTCTCTCCCTACCTCCCTTTATATTAGCAGCAACATCACCAAGATCATGATGCCTACTCCAAATACAAAGAGGTAAGTTTGTGTAATTCCTGTCTGTCCAGCCTTTACTATTTTGGAAAACGATGCTGTTGAGAATTGAAAAGCAGGATTGATACCATCAATAATTGTACTTTCAAAGTATCTCCAAACTATTCTATAAACTGCCATAGGAATAACAACCGTTCCCCAATATAGGATGGAGTTAAGATACCACCTATTGTACAAGAATCTCCATATTGCGCGAGTCCCGATAGTTTTCGAGATGATTTGTGGGCTGACTTTATTAGTCATATAGAAGAGATATCCAAGACCTCCACCAACTCCAAATGCGATCACTGAAGCAGCTACCGCTTCATAATTTATCTCTACGGCTTCCGGTTCCTCCGCCTGGCCTTCCTCTTCTATGACGCCAACCATTGGTCCTTCCTCCGAAATCCCAAAGTATGTATTTAGATATTGGGCAAAGACTTGATGCAGCTCGTCTTCAAATGAGATGCCCACAAGACCGATCACTATTGTGGCTCCAGCCAGTATTCCAAATGGCACCCACATCACCTTACTTACTTCATGCACATGGTGGCCCTTAGCCTCCATCTCTTTAAGATGGTTGCTTGGAGCACCAAAAAAGGCCATCCCTAGCATTCTAAATGTATAGAAGGCTGTCATGATTGCGACTATGACTGCTATTGCAAAAAGAGGAATGGCATAGGTATATCCAGATTCTAAGGTAGCAGCAAATATTGCGTCTTTGCTCCAGAATCCTGAGGTAACAAGTGGAGCACCGGCCAGCGATAGGCCAGCAAGCAGCATAAAAATATAAGTCTTTTTCATGTGTTTTCTTACCCCACCCATATCAGTAAGATATCTTGAGCCAACAGCATGAAGCAATGCTCCTGCCCCCATGAACAGCGATGCCTTAAACAAGGCATGGCTTATTAGATGGAAGAAGCCAGCCGTATAACCATCAACGAATTGAGTAGAGAGACCAGCGATCCCTAGGGCCATCATCATATATCCGATCTGAGACCCTGTAGAGTAGGCCAAAACCTTCTTGATTTCGGGGTTCACCAAGGCTTGAGTTGCCAACAAGAACGCAGTTATGGCTCCAACCCATGCAACGACTTCAAAGAATTGAGCCGTATTAAATGCGGCAAGAGCAAAGAAAAGTGGACCAATCCTTCCCACCAAAAAGACACCAGCCTTGACCATAGTTGCGGCATGAATTAGCGCAGAAACTGATGTTGGGCCGGTCATAGCCTCTAAAAGCCATTCATTTAGTGGGAATTGTGCTGACTTCCCTACCGCCCCTCCAAATAAGAGGATCGCAGCTGGAACAAGCAAATTCTGGCTGCTCATTTCTGCAGCCCAACTCTGATCTGCAACGAGCTCCTTGAAACCAAATGTACCTGCGTAAATAAAGATCAGAAACATTCCCGCAAGCATCATTATGTCCCCAGCTTTGGTCATCAGGAATGCCTTCATTCCCGCATGGGTTGGAGAAGCCCACATCGGGATCCCTAGTGCCATATGACGCTCCCTGCCAACATAATCCTTCTTTTTATCGTAGTACCAAAAGCCTATCAAGGCATAAGAGGCTAAGCCGACACCCTCCCACCCGAAGAAAAGCATTAGCAGATTATCTGAGAGAACGATTAGCTGCATCGATCCTATAAAGAATAACATAAAGAACCAATATCTTGTAAGATCCCGCTCACCATGCAAATAGCCCACAGAGTATACAATAATCAGAAAAGATATCCAGGCTACAACATTGGTCACAATAATTGCAAGAGGGTCTGCTAGAATTCCTGCATTAAGATTTAATGCACTAATCCAATTTACTTGACTGTGAACTTCTGAATTATTTAGTGCAAGTGGTATCAGTGTGGCTGCTAGTATCGCACTAACGAGCGAGAATGCTACCGCAGTATAGTTTAAGAGGTTAGGTTTGTTTCTACGCAAGGCTGGAATTAGGGCTGCGCCTATGAAAGGAAGCATCCATATTAGCCAGACGTTTATCGCAATTCCCTCAAATCCCATGGGTCCAGCTGCTGTTGTCATAGTTAGGCCGATCCTCCTCCTTCTGAGGCTCCTAGTTCTGATGCTCCTTTACTCGCAATGAAATGATAGTAGTACAATAGTGATTTGTCTTGCACATTTATGTGACCGGGGGTCTCATCTAAGAGCACGTTCTGTAGCTGTGCACCATTGTTAGCATTAACATTAACATCCTGGCTTGGCTCTGCAGAAGAAGTTGCGTTCGTCGCTCGGCCGGCGACCCCACCGTCCTCTGCGGTTGGTAAAGGAAGGACCTCTGGAGTACTTGAGAACATATTGGTGATATAACCGGTTATCGGAACCAGAAACACGTCAGGATAGACTCCTACGATTAAGGTCATCGCCGCTAAAAATGCCATTGTTGCCGTGATATATCTGTTTGAATCCTTGACGTGGACAAGTCTCTCAGGAATCTTGCCAAAGAAAACTCTTTTGTACATCCATAATATATATCCGGCCGTAAGCAAGGTTGCAACCAGTCCTAGAGCAAATACAACAACTCGAAGAGTTTCAACATTCTCTACTCCTGATTGTAGGGCACCGTTGAAGGTTATCCATTCAGCCATAAAGCCACTAGTAGGAGGTATCCCAATAATGGTAAGACCACCAATCATTGCCAAAACTGCAGTATATGGCATCTTCCCGGCTAGCCCTCCCAATTGACTCATGCTTCTTGTCCCTGTTTGCAGAATGATTGAGCCGGCCATCATGAAAAGCAATGCCTTTCCAAGGCCGTGAGAAACATACATTAAAGTCGCGCCACTAATACCCAGAACGCTTTCAGATCCTAGACCAAACAAAATGTAACCCATCTGACTAATGCTAGAGTATGCAAGGACCCTTTTGATATCATCTTGCATCAATGCCATTGCACCTCCATAGATCATTGTAACCAACCCCCAAAGATTGATGTATATGCTGTACTGTGTATAGTCGCCGGTCAAAAGATCCATCCATAACCTCAGAAGGCCATATGCACCTATTCCGATCATCGCCGGCGATAACAGAGCCGAAATAGGGGTAGGAGCTTCAGCATGCGCATAGGGAAGCCAAATATGTAGACCAAACGCAGCAAGCTTTACTCCTAAACCAATCACCAATGAGAAGATTATTAATGACATCCATTCTACAGGGATCTTGCTTGCATTCTCTTTTACAGTAACGTAATCAAACCCGCCCGCAAAAAAGCCCATAGCCAGAAGCCCTAAAAGGAGAATCACGGCACCAACATGCGTCCAGAAGAAGAACATTAGGGCTATTCTTCGTCTTGCTCCGTATCCGTAAAAAGCAACCATGAAAAACGCGGGAACTAGCATTAACTCAAAGAAGACGTAAAATTCGATGAGGTTAGTAGCAAGGATCGTGCCGAGCATCCCCATTGAAAATGTAAGGTAGAGTGCAAAGTACAGCCCCGTCTGTGTCCTTACGTAGTTTTCCTTTTCAACAAGGGTCGTCACCTGAGAGGTGCTTTCGATATTCGTTAGTGTACCAGAAGGATAAGAAGAGGAAGAAGAAGATGGCATCTGCTCCGATCCACTGTCTGAATTGGACGGTCGTTTACCATGATCGGAATGCCCGCCGCCAAATTGTGCGTCGGCGTCTTCCTGGATCTTGTGTATCATGTAGGGTTTGGAATACAAAGCAAGCACAGTACATAGAATGTAGATTATTACAGCAAATGGTATACTAAGTCCGTCTAATCTAAGGCCGAAGTTACCGAATTGGCTCCATGAGAAAGATTCTTCGTGAATAGGATTATCTTTATTAATTGATAGAATGGGAGCAAGGAGAAAAACCGTAGAAATTGCCAATACTCCAAAAGAGAACCAAGTAACTAACTGGATTCCTTTCTTTCTGCCCAGTATATATGCTACAGGAGAAAGAAGAAGAGGCAGAAATATTGCAGCCATTAAATAAAAAGATTCGGCCATCTATTCTACTACCCTTTCAATGACTTAAATTCTTGAACATCAATTTCTTTGTAAAGTCTGTATGCTATGATAATTATTCCCAGCCCCACAGCGACTTCTGCTGCCGCTATTGCGATTGAGAATAGCGCAAATGTTTGTCCCTGTACATTAGATAGACCTCGTGAGAAGGCTACCAAGTTTAGATTAGCTGCATTTGCGACTATTTCGATCGCAAAGATCATTCTTATTGCGTTACGTTTGGCGACAAGTCCGTAAATTCCTATTCCAAATAGGATTGTCGAAATTATTACGTAATCAATTATCTCAACCATCTTTTGTTTCTATATCCTCCCTTCGAGCCAGCGCAAGTGCGCCGATAATGGACCCACCAAGGACCAATCCCAATGCAATAAGCGCTGGGGAGTAATAGGTTAACATCTCCTCCCCTATGGTCTTAAAATCGACTGGGGGCATCTGCAGATTCATTAGCTGCGGATTACTTAGTCCCGACACTAGCAACAAAGCACCAAGTCCGATCATAAATATAAGCACAAGAACAACTCCAGAAGCCTTTCTTCCTTTATCTTCCTTGGTTGAAAATAATGCCTCAGTTCTAACAAGCATCACGGTAAAGATAACCAGCACCGCAACAGCACCAACGTAAACGAGTATCTGAAACATGGCAACAAAAGGAGAATCAAGAAGAAGGAAGAACCCTGCGATACCTAACATAGAGACGGCAAGGGCAATTCCCCCATAGATAAGCTCTCTTGTTTCAAGTGCCACTATAGCTGAGCCAACAGTTAAGGCAGAGACCGCTAAAAACACAGGGTCATCCATTGCCATGGCTAGCACCCATCCTATCTATCTTAATTTGTACTTGCCCATCGTACTTTGGTTTTACAGCTAATTGGGCAGGTGTATATATCAAGTGCTCTTTTGTGAAGGCGGATAATTCGTAATCATCTGTCATGTACAAAGCATAAAATGGGCAGGCATCAACGCATAGTCCACAAAAGACGCATTTTCCATAATCGATTTGTGGCATAATGGCTTTCT
>JBAUMZ010000040.1:0-10401 GCA_049578985.1 Nitrososphaeraceae archaeon | reverse complement strand
CTGTAGGACCGGAAGCCACCATTTATGATGCTGCATTAATTATGACCAAATACGGTATCCGACGATTGCCCATTGTTCGAGACAACACACTGCTAGGAATCATTACCTCCTCAGATTTGGCTAGAAGGATGTACGAACAAAATAAGGCAGATCCTACATTGAAGGCTATGTCTCGGTTTGCTGATGTCGAAAGACTTGGTAAGCAATGACATGTCGCGCTCGCTAGTATTAGCGCTAGGTTCTCGCCTTGGTTGAGGTAGCCATTAATTCCTCCATTTTCCCTGGCTTCATTGTATGCTTTAACAAAGATACCTCAGCTTACCATCATCTATGTTTGGTATGTCTTCTAATGCTAGAAATTCATTCTTTACTATCCTGTTATATGCTTCTATCTTTCCCCGTTGCTGTGGATAAGAATTTGGAAGTCGTTTATCCTTAATATGATTGTGTACAAGGAAATGTCTGAAAATGTGAGATGTAAACTGCTTTCCATTATCATGCATCGCCATATTGGGTTTGCCATTATCTATTATCCAATCCTCTAATACATTGAGAACATCTACTGACCTCTTTCTTTCAGACCATCTGCTAGCTACTTTTCTTGAGCAGTCATCCAAGCAGCTAATAATGTAATTCCTTTCACCGGAGTTACTGAGATAGAATGGGCCAAGTATGTCCATTTGTACCATATCATTGGGATGCTTCATTGCGAAGCGTTTGTACGCCCTAGTTCTGGTTTGACACTTGAGGATGTTGAGGTCATGTCTCTTTAGTATCTTGTATATAGTTCTGGTGCTTAACGATAATCCAATAATTCTTTTTAATCTAAACTTGATTCTATGACATCCAAATCTCTTGGAGTCGAAGTTGATGATGTTGGTCGGTCATCGTGAGATGTTTCATCCTCAGGACAGAAACGTCAAACTTTACTTTTATTTATAATAATCCCGTTCATATCAAAAAAATGAAAAACACCTTCACAATTCACTTGGATAGTGGACCGGGATAATTTCTTTCTACGCATATATTCGACATATTCAATGATGTAATTTTCAATTGCAGTTGGTTTAGTGTCACGAAGCGATCTCAGATTACTGTGTTTAATGATGTGTTTTATGAAACCACTAAATCCCGACTTGTAATTCTTAATTGTGTCCTTTGTCTTAAGACCTTTAGTCACAAGAAATATTCGATTTTCTACGTTTTCATATTCACGTCTGGCAGATGCAAGTCTCACATATCTTTATTTTGAAACTGATATTTGTGTGCGGTAGTCTATGGTTATAGTCAAAGATATTTCGACATCAGACATAGCAAAGAAGAATTACAACGGCATAAATAATAATCTTACAAAAATACAAGTTTCTGCCGCGTTCTCATTGCCTTGAATCTCTGAGCCAGTGTTCTGGCAACCTATATTTATAGGAATAAGGTCATTTCCACAATCACTTGTTTGTGATGTCGCTTGGTTTTTCTTATATGGTAATGCATTTTCCGATGCCATAGAAGGTACTGCTATACATGAAATTATCGATGCTGCTGCATCTAAAATACCACAAAGTTATGGCTCTTCATTAGTATCAAGACTATTCTTGCTTAGCTTATCTGGCTTTGGTGAAAAAAGACTTCCAAACAAATCTTAGAAATATCAGTTACCAATTATAGCTAGTAAGTTGATGATGTTCAACCGAAATCTAACATCTATACATAGGTTCCATCGGAATAGTCGATTTCGATATCTAGTTCAGTTAACACCTGCTCAGGTCCTCAAACAGTAATTTCATAAATACTACACACGTGTTTTACAAACAGTCTAAAAGGGTCGTCATATCCAGTATTATTTGGAATAGTATTAGTCACAAGTCAAACTAAAGGCAGGGACCATGAAGTAGCGCAAGTTGGATACGCAAAAATGTTTGGTCTACCTGCCTGACGCGGTTGATTCTCTTGCTTGAAATTGTACTATTATTATCCGCTAGCGACATTAAGAGCATTGTGTAACTAGATCACACAATTAAGAACATTGTGGCAATAATAGAAAGGTAGTATACTACCATCTATCTAACGTTGTCTAGGAAGTCCATAGAGCCAGCTGACCTGCCTCTTCTACTCCTAGGCGAGCTACTCCAAATAAAAATGGGAGATTTATAATTATAACGTTGAATTATAATTACAATAATTACAATACGTTTGAAAATGTAATCGGCAATAGACGCTCCGTAAGATCTTTTGAGAGATATCGGAGTAGATGATCAGCAACTCGAGCATATAATCAGGATCTGCAATATGACACCATCGTCAGGGAGTTTACAAACCTTTGAGATTTACAGAATAAAGAGTGAAGATTCAAAACAAAAATTAGCAAATGCAGCTCACGACCAACAGTATGTTGCTGAAGCTCCATTGTTACTTGTTTTTTGTGCTAATCCTTTACGTTCATTAGATACATTCGGCGAAAGAAAGTATCTATTCTCGGTGCAGGATGCAACAATTGCGGCCGCTTACGCACAGCTTGCATCATGCTCACTAGGATTATCTTCTGTCTGGACGAAGATCGGGTCTCCGAAATTATTGGCCTTCCCGAGGGTTATAGGCCCGTTGCATAGGATATTCAAGCGAAAAACCGCAAGAAAAGATTACAAGAGGATCAGCTGATTTGTTACATATAATAGATTAGAAACTATACTTATATCATCCGTATCAAGGCATTAATAGATTGAGACAAGAGATGTCTGGCTAATCTATAGGCTTCCGAGGAAGGACATGTCCTTCCAAGGGTTTATGTCAATGTGCATACCCCCAAGAGTTTATGTTGGTGTTATTATACCTGGATATGAAGATATCAAGGAAACACCGAAGCTATTTCTTGAGTCAGAAGAATCGATTAATGCCCTGCTTACAGGGGCACCAGCAACAGCCAAAACCTTGTTTTTGTTGAGCATGATGAGGTATTGCAAACACGCATATTTCATTGATGCATCAAATGCAACAGGAGCAGGAGTTCTAGATCAATTATTTGGAGCAAAAACAGGCACAAAGATTCTTTTACTTGATGAGATTGACAAACTGAAAAGGAATGATCAAGGCACTGTTAAATTTGCTTGAAACAGGGTTTTTCATATGGAGAAATTAAGGTTCATGATTTTTAGTACCGTACTGTGAATTTAGGATAATAAGTGAATGAGATTCACATTAATGGGATTTTTAAAACAATTGAATAAGAGAAGATATAGAGTCATCCATGTGGGAAGGAAGATATGGAGAAAAGAAGGAAGATATAGCCTAAACAGAGAAGGTTATGGCACCCGTTAAGATCTCAGGATTTTAAGGTTATTTTATTTTATATTCTTGAATGTAAGTATTTCTAATATGGGAAGAATGAACTTCGTAATTAGCGACCCAACTGAAAAGAGGTTCAGAGAAGGAGTTGCTCGCCACCTTGGAGTTAGAAAAGGAAACATCAGCAGAGCGTTAGAAGAAGCAATTGATTTATGGATAAAAAGGGAAGAAGACCCCGCTATAGTCCATCCGCGTCAAGCATTCGTTCTCCGACAATTTAGATACTGAGACGATCAAACTCTCCTATGACCATCTTGGCTCCAGAAGGCGTTAAATCAATGGATTGTTTCATATCATTTGGTAGAAATAAGTTCAAAATTTGAGGTTTAGATACTTCAATTGAATTCCATTTTCTGAGATTGAGAATTTCACTTACTGGGCCTTTCAGGTATTCTTACCACGTCTCATTCATAATTACTCATTGTTGATGTCGTTATCATTTTCAACACATTGTTCCTCAGTATCAACCTCATTCTGGTCACCAAAAGGTGTGGGAATAACAGTAGCAGGAGGGGGAGAAGATACTGGAGGGCTGACGTGGTCTCTCCTTAGCTACTAGGCAATATCCTGTAAAGACTTCCTAGCCCCTCAGCTCCTCTATCAAAGGTAAGAATATACAGATTACCATCAGGTCCAGTCTCTATGTCAGTGATGCCTGTAAAACCTGTTCCAAATGTCACGCCAGAGATTTCATCATCACTATCTGCAATTAGATCACTTAATAATGGATCACTGGCCAAATTTATCCCGGTTCTATCCGCATTTGGTTCAAAGTAAAAGAGTGTGCCGGCAGTTATATCTCCTACGAAAATGCCGTTTTCATAGCTGGGTCCGAACGCTGTTGAATTGAAAAACTCAATATCAGTGACTCCCCTTGATTCTGCCCAACTAAAAGCAGGGTCGGTATATTGTGCACCGGGCATATTTACTAGATTTGATTCGGATGCGCCTGTCTTACCCATTGGGCCCATTACCTGCTTCCATCCACTATTAAATCCTGGTTCAACCTGATTAATTTCATCAAAAACATCCTCACCGTTCTCTGCATCCCACATTTTCCCTGTCACCGGATCAAAATCAATTCCAAAACTATTGCGAATACCATAGGCATAATATTTACTCAAAGGACTAGCCGGTTCACTTGATAATGGATTACCAGGACTGGGGGATCCATCTGCAGGATTAACTCTAAGTATTACACCTGTATCATCAGGAGCCGGACCGCTTTGGAAGTTTTGAAGCTGCCCCTCCCTTTGCATTTCCCCGACTATCACGTAAAGCTGATTATCTGGACCAATCTTTATCTTTCCCCCTTGATGGTTAGTTCCAGGACCTGATGGAAGATCTAAAAGTAACTGAGGATTCGTAAGGGAGGTACCGTCCCAAGTATAACTATAAACTCTGTTTCTGACTTCACCTTCAGTTGGTATCCCTTCAACTTGGGCTCCACTCTCCGTAACATAGAGAAGGACTTTACCGTCCATCGCCTCAATTCCTAAGAGTCCCCGTTCGTTCTTGCTTTCAACTCCTTCTAACTGCAGTACGGGTTGCGGTTGCATTTGACCATTTGAAATGAGCCTGACACTTCCTTCTTTTTCTAGTAACAAGATATTATTCTCATCTAAAAATGCAATACTAGTTGGTGATGATAATCCATCTAAAACTAATTCGGCTGACAGATTGGGTTCACTAATTGAGGGTTGTGCATGAGCTGGAGCTGCCGAAGAACTAATATGAAGAGATAGAATAACAGATAGGGCTATTGTTAGTAAGAACACAATGTGGGTTAGCCTACCCATACCACTACTATATTTCACAACTTGATCCCGCACTTAGTGATAATAATAATCTTTCTGGGATAAAAATAATCTCTATATGTTTGATAAGGGCACCATGAATAGAAATATGTAGCCTTAGCTTAATACCAATTGGTGCGCCCCCCCTAAATGATTCACCACCATTATTCTGTCTTTTTCATGAATCGAGAAGGATATGAGTATTATTCAACTTTCTGATATGTACCCCTCTAGAAGAGATGCCCGAATGTGCAGAGGATTACAGAAACCCATCACTGTTGTTTTAAGTATTTGAAAATTATTTATCATTATTTAGCATTAACATTGTATCTGTAGTGTACCCTTAACTGTAGATCTTTTTCTCTTAGGTTTACTACTCGAATCGTGGGATTCGTAATTCTGTCCATGTTAATGTCTCCAATAACTTGCATGTTCAGGCGGGTAGTACAGTTGGGAAAGAAGGTGCTGATGAATTTAGTGCAATCACTGATGCGAGGGATCAATTTGAGGATGAACTTACGACTCAAGGAAAAATGCTAGTAGATGATATGAGAAAATCGTTCAATATAGAATCAATCCAACCCCTATAAATCTCGCTTAACAATACTCCTTCACCGGAAATATATCTGGAGCAAAGTCAGAGGTCTGACTTCTGAAGATCGCTATAAACGCACTAGAGTTCAGCTAGAACGGATCAACAAATGTGCGCAATTTTAGAATGCCTTACAAATATAAGAACTAGAAGATCGCTGTACCGCAACGGAAGCAATATTCGTCATCATAATTGACTGCAGAATCACATTTTCCGCATACCTTTAATACTTCAGAAGGGGCAACATCAATTCTCAATTTGCAAGTCTTACATGATGTTCGATTCTCCGGATTCATTCTACCGCAAAATCTGCAATAAATGTTGTTTTCACTTAAATTGGAACTTAATCTTTCTCGATGAATGAGTTTAGATATAGAACTAGCAATTTTGTCGAGTATGTGACGCATGGAGGATAATAGAATTACTAATAGATAATAGTAGTGCGACCACGAGCACAGGAAAACAGTTCATGAATGCGCAGTGCGATCATGCAATCGATTGATTCTTTTGCCCTATGTTTGTCTATTCGTCTCTATTTTTATTTACTGTCACATTCAGTATTCTCATTAATGATGCCTAATGAATAATATACGTCAGGAATAAGATACGTCATCTCCGGTGAAAGAGACTTTCATGATTTCCAGAATGAAGTACGCTTGGTTTCAGAAAAACCCAATCGCCAGCAGCTATTCCAGAAACGGTCTGTGGAGATATATCCAGAATTTTGTCTGCATGAACCCTGATATTTAATAGACTGGATTGGACTCTGACATGCTTTATATCATATGCGAATGTATTCAAATTGATCCCACAGTTCTCTCCTGTATTTATGATTTCTACAGGCACTGCCGTGCAATGCATTCTAAGATCTTTATCCAATTATAGCCGACGACAGTTATTCGGTATCGCATGTTTTCAGCGGTTTACAGAAGTATCAGTTAAAAGATCAACCCGCTTACCAATGCTACGTAATGATGTCTTAGCTCTGTTATTACTATTATTGCATATTCCTATTATCTGTAATTCCCATGTATATTAATAAACAAGTATGCCAATATAGTATTAGAAAGAGACATGGGTAAATGGAGATGCCAGTGGTGTTCTAAGATGATAGAAGGAGAATCTTTTGTGGATTTGGTAAAGTCAACCATGAAAGAGTCTGAACCGGTACATGCATGGGAAAATATATCCTTATTGGAAGAGGCTCCATTGGAGAATCAATTGGTGGCTTAACCTTCTTTCCTTTTGTTATCATGTCTAATGAATCATTATATGGTATAGTTGTTCATGAACGAAAATATGACGAAGACACTTCAAGGAACTGGTTTCCGAATTAGTTAACCTACGATTCACTAATCCAGAGTGTTCTATACTCTATTTAGTACATAGTTAGATTCATCGGAACTACGGACAAAGAACTAGCAAGTACAGCCCATTTTCACATCAATATCAACACAAATGAATTTGACCGAATTATGCGTTCAGGTTCGTATTTAAGATTTTTAGTCTATCGGAGACAATAAAAAGTGAGCAATTTGATATGACTAATGTCCCATCTTATAGTACGACTGGTTTACAACCCCCTTCGTCATTAGAGTATATTCATCCGTAACCAAATAGAATGTTCAAATCTAGCTCCTACCATATTCTTTGAAATTGAGATCGCACATAACTTTCAAGTCGATTGGGAAAGTGCAAAGCAATCTAGGAGAAAACGATATTGGATTACATTCCACAAAGCATGCAGCGAAAGTATCTACCCTCGTCATAGATAATAGATTTGGTTCTGCTCTCGATGGAATAAAGTCATATTCACACTTAATTGTAATATTTCATATGCACAAAGTTGGACGTACCAAGGGGCTTAAAATCCACCCTCGGGGAAGAAAAGAAATTACAAAGGTAGGCCTTTTTGCGACAAGGTCTCCGTATCGTCCCAATCCATTAGGTTTAACTGTTGTAGAGTTGTTAGAGAGGCACCGTAACGTTGTCAAAGTAAAAGGACTTGATGCTGTAAATGGTACCCCCACACTTGATATTAAGCCATATACCCATGCTGACGTGAAAAGGAAGATTCGCACTCCAAAATGGACCAGATTATTTGAATAAACCAGAATTTTATATAGTATTACATGATATATTCATAACTATTTCATTTTGAAAGACAGAAATTTCCAGAGCCAGGCAAATAGTTGGTTATTTCAGTCAACGTTAGTTTTTCTCGGCCCACTTCTTTTAAGATACTCAATATTGATACTTATAACTATCCTTATCTCCTATTCTTGCTCTAACTTCGTCCCAGCTATGCGAAGGGCCTAATCCTGTTATTGCTTCTGTATAATCACCTTCGACAGCCACTACGTCATTATAATCTGAGATCTCCTTAAGCATTTCCAATGTTAATTTTTGATTTGTAACATAATGAGTACCATTATCATATATTTCAGGTGTGACCCCTACCTTTTCGAGAATTAGGTTTCTAATTTTTTCGGAATCTACGCCATCTTTGGTAAATACTTCCAACATATATATTGGTTCTGGATTCTCTTGTTGTCGCTCAATAATATCTGCAATTAAAGTAGGATTGGCTTTTGAGAGTATTTGTTTGCAGGCGCTCTTAAAGCCAAGCAGCATGTTTCTCAATAGATCTAGGGTGATAGAGGAAGCGGCACTTGGAGGGGTAGATGACATTTAATTTAACCTCCCACTGAGCTTCATTAATTCTTTACGATCAATGCTCTGTACTCGCTATCTACCATTCATTTGTTTCAGTTTGCATCCTATCCAAGTGAACAAAACTGCAATTACATCACCGCAGAGTTTAGATTATATTTGATGTTACGAATTAATTTTTGGAACATGAATTGCAGAGTAGTATCATTTATCTGTTAATCTACATTGCACTTATGGCTCCTTCTCTCTTATTTGTTAAACAAACGTATAGAAGAATTCTGGACCTGAAGGCCGGAATTAAAGGACTTGTATTCCTACCCATAACAGTTGCCTCATTATTAGTATTTGTATTTTTTATCTTAGATTTCTTAAATCAGTTTCCTTTGTTCAATATATCATGGTTAGGATACAATATTGCAATAGGTCCATATGCAGATCAAGGATTTATTGGTGTTCTACCATTCTTACCTTTTCTTGTTTATACATTTATTCATGTAAATTACTTTGAAGAGTATTATTTTAGAACAAATCTAAAAAGAGTAGTAATCTGGGCATTTTTGCATATGGTGATGGGAGTGAGTGTCAGTGTGGCACTTATGTTGCTACCATTGGGTTTTTTTTACAAATACATATACGATAATTATGGAATTGATTATGCCTACGCATTGCATTTTTCAACAAATATAACTATCCTCTTAATATCGGTTATGTCATTCATAGTGATAAGCGATAGGTGAAATTTGGTTACTATATAAAGTAATAAAGTACTGTAAGGCGTGTAGTTAGAGGATATCCTCATCAAGAAAACTCGATGCCAAAACTTGGGCTCATTTGGTCATGTAATTCAATAGTTCGAAGTTGCAGTGTATTACTTTGTATACACTCAAGTTATCTATGTATAAAAAAAGGAAAACAATGAGATAAATAAGCATTGGTTATTATATGTATCCTCTTTAATTGCTCTGTCTATTACATCACTCACTCTTTATGAATGTAAATGCATCTGCCTCCGTTTCAACCGACAGTCAAGCAGAGATTATACAGTATACAGATTTCGGCGGCAAATATCAGTACATCTGATTCTGCCAGTGATATCTTTACCGATGAGGAAAACACTCTTTCAGGTAACGATAGGCAAAGAATTTGTCATTTCATAATTCTGTATCCTTCATTTATAAATGCCAGTATTAATTACTATCAATTAGTATGCCACTTACTCATGTATCAGCAAAACAGGTTTCTTTACATTGTCCATTACTTTTCTTGCAGTACTTCCTATGCTTTTGAGGGTCGAGGTTATTCTATGACTAGCCATAACTATTAAATCGAAATCTCTGAGTTCAGCCGACTTGATAATCTCGTCGCTTGCCTTACCTGTATGTATCTCGTACGTTACCTGTGTATTTATTCCTGCTTCTTGACATAAATGTATCTTTTCTTCAATCACTTTCCTCAAGGCCCCTTCCACGCTTACTTTTAGATCATCTTCCTGCATGTTATTCTTGCTAGATTTCTCTGGCTTTCCTTCCGCCCTAATAGTGGCCGGCAGCACATCCTTCAGATCCTCATAATTTTCGATTACATTAAGGATGAAGATATCTGAATTAGACATCTTGGAAAGATAAATTGCATATCTCAAGGCTTTATCTGACATATGTGATGCGTCATATGGGACCAAAATCCTCTTAAATTTAGGGATATTCTGTAAGAATAGTTCTTCTGTCCGCATGTGATCGTTATTGGTCGAATGATTGCGTTCTGAATTCGTTGGTTCTTGTCGATTTTGATTATGCTGCGCTTCTGTCAACCTCTCAACATCTCCAAACCTAGACATAGCTCTTAACATAGGATCGCTCCTGTTTTCTTCGTACATTCTTCTAGCCAAATCTGAGGAGGTAATGATTCCTAGCAGTGTGTTGTCTCGAACAATGGGCAATCGTCGGATACCGTATTTGGTCATAATTAATGCAGCATCATAAATGGTGGCTTCCGGTCCTACAG
>JBAUMZ010000039.1:0-39445 GCA_049578985.1 Nitrososphaeraceae archaeon | reverse complement strand
GTATGATTCATATGAATTGTTGGATGGCCTTGGGACAAAAGATTGGAAACCAGTCGAGGAAGGACAGAATACACTGTAGATGATCATATTGATAAAGCCGATTACTATCCGGGGGGGAATTACTATTAGGTTCTCTACCCTAATTCAATGGCTTTAATTGTCCTGAATCAATAAGTGATTGGATTAGCTGTTCAAACTGTTTCTGTTTCTGTATCATCTCTTCAATTTGTTTCTCTTTTTGTGAGTCTGCTTTTCTTAATTCTTCAATCTGTTTATCCTTCACTTCTAACTTAGCCTGAATATTCTTCTGCTGCGTGTCTAACAAAGTATAGTCTAATACCGTTAGATTTGGCATACATCTTTCAGCATAAATTTCACGTCGCTCTTTTTCAGTGTGTGTCCAATACACTGAATGGTTGTGGCCAAGATACCAGTTAGAATATTCTGAATTAGTTTGCTGATTTATGATAGTGAAGGCAGTACGGCGGAAGGAATGAAACGTTATTTTACGCCTTCTGCTATTTTCTTTCTTCTCGTCCTTATGCACTTTTTGCTGCAATCTTTCAAATTGTTCTAACATCCTCAGATAGATAGACTTTGGATATTTTGTGTTATTCCGTATAGAGAATAGAAAGTCATCTGGTTGTTTTGCTGTATGATTGCGCTTTTGTTGCTCCATTAAAATTCGTATTTGTTTGGTTGCCTCATCACTGCAGTATATTACCCGACCACGTCTGGTCTTGCTTATTTCTCTTCTAACTGTAATTCGAGTGGGGGATACTGAAAAGTCAATATCTTTTAGTCTGAGAGAGGCTGCTTCTGTTGCCCTCATTCCAGTACTTATTAATAAGAGAAGATAACACGCCAGCCTTTCGTTTCTGCATTGGGTAAGCATTTCCCGTATATCTTGTACCGATAGTGGTTCTTCGGAGTCAGGATAATATCTGGGAATTTTGACACGCCTTTTAAATTTAGAATTTGAAATATCAATATCATTATATTCTAGGTAACTTCGAACCGCTACGAAGTATAGTCTGATGGAAGGTACTGCAATATGCAATTGTGATAGATAAGAAACGTATTCATCTAATAGTTCGTAGACATTAATCTTTCCTTTGATTAATAATGGAATAATAGTATCAGGTGTTTGTTTCTTAGTTACGAGGAACTTTGTAAAGTGTACTAACCCTGTGTTGTATGTAACCTTGGAATTCTTACTATTCCTGCCTATGCTGTTCAAAAAAGTAGATACTCTTGCGTATTGATTGTTCTTTGAGGATAGTTTAGTTAATACTTGCACTATGCATTAGTAAACACACGTTCAAATTATTATACCTATCTATTTTAGTATACTAACAGCTATTATACCCAGTTTGATTCCCTTGCGCATCTATTACAGTTGAATTATCTATGGTGTTAAATCTTTTGCATGCGGATCGGGTGTAGTTATGCTATATCCTGAACCAAACTAATTATATACATTCTCTTTAGATGACATCTCCTCCAAATTGATATTCTTCAGAAAAATATATCAATTGAAATATCTTGAATCGATCAAGTGTCAGGTCAGAGAATAGATACACGTGAGGGAATTGCAATCATCTAAAATTTTCTATTGAAATCGAAAATAACTGATATATTAAGTCAGCAATTTTGTTTTCGGAATAATCTGCTATATCTGACCACTCTATTTTGATTCCATTCCATGAATTGCTACTGGTATACCATATTCCGAATGGGAGTTGATGCTTCACGATCTCTTGATTAAAAGGATAAGGATTAACGTATAGATATGGAGAAGAATATATATTATCTCGTGGAATTATTCCTACTCCTATTTGTTCATTAGGTGATTTATCTGTAAACCACTCTATTGAAAAATCAAATCCTTCTGGCCATAAGTGTAACAAGGTGAAATGCCCAATTAGTTTCATTCTAAATAACTCCAAACATCTCCTAGCTTTTACAGCAAAAGGGTAATACATAGAAAGCTCTTTGGAACTAATAAATCCTAGATCAATTTCTGGTGGCAATTCTAAGTGTTTAAGTTCGTCCCGTAACAACAATTGAAGTAAAGTAGTATGTACACTGACAACACTACTATCAGTAGTATCTGATGGTAGTACGAGATCTATAGTAACACCCTCTTCATTATGAAAATACAAGAGCTGCCCTGTGAGCAAATGGATCTTTATCTCTGTCTTATTGTTGATCAAGCCAGTAGTTATTTCATCATTCTGAAGAAATAATGCGTTATGTCCATAATGGGGAAGCTCTTCACCAATAAGTTTAGTCTTCCATTGTCCTAATAGTTTGCATAAATTATGCAAGTTAGTGATAAACATTTTCTAGTATTTTTTCTCCATTCAAGTCTGAAGATGTATTCACATTTGTTGCTCTCCGACCCTGGATGGGGATTCTGTTATTTTTGGCTGAGGCGATACCATACGTACACATGGATCAAGTTTAATCTGACGAGATAGTTTTATGCAATTATCAACAAGATCTTTGACAGACCTTGATATGTATCTTGACTTAGAAAACTCTTTGACATTATGCTCCATATCCTCTGCTATCCATCCTCTACTCCAACCCATGAATGCAAATGGAGGTAAAGCAAATCCTAATTCGGTAAAGAACACCATCAGCTGACCTGCAACTTGCTGAATGTTGTCTTGTCCACCCGTAATGATGAAACTTGCGACTTTGTTCTTGATCAATATTCTGTCTTGTAGGGTTATTTGGTTCTGAACGCAGTTAAGACGTTCAGCCATTTTATAATAAAGAGAGGATGCATTACCCCATCTAATCGGGGTTGATACTAACAGAATATCCGACCATAAGATCATCTTTCTGTAGACTTCACTCATACCATCACTAGAATCCATTTCCGAGATGGAGCATGGCCAGGTGCAAGCGCGTTCATTTCTGCTATAGTATCCTTCACAATGTCTGAACTCTAAATCCCTTAGTCTTAACATCACAGTATTTGCATTGTATTTCTCTTTAGCAAAGTCGAGAGCTTTTTCTAATGCTGATTCAGATGTTGAAATTCTTGGTAGTTCGGGATTTGTATTAGAGGTAGATATTCCAAGGATATTGAGCGAAGACGAAGAAGTTTGGTATTGCGAGTCTACAAGATCCTGTATAGGATTGTTTCTGTGTTGTGCTCTTAGCGGCATAACTGTAGACTTGATTGATACGAGGATTTTGCCATCTCTGATAATTACATCGTAAACCGCTTGTTGATCTTCATAGCCGGGAGGAGCTTTACCAGTTGTTACGTTGTATTCCCATCCGTGCCAAGGACATGTAACATAGTATTCTCCATCATATTTGATCGCTACTTTACCCTCATTTAGAGGTCCACCTTTATGCAGACAAACATTACCAAGTGCTGTTACCCTCCCGTTAAAGTTGAATAAAACCAAAGGTTTCCCGTCTAAATACACAAGCTTGCTGCAGTTAGATGGTAGATCCTTTTCATCAAGGACTTCGATGAATGTCATATACTTCTTTATTAGTAATGAAAGTATTAATTATTATCGTTTGTGATTCTTTCTTTTCTTTTTCACGGTAGACAAGAAACCAGCAATTTGAAGGTGGCAGAGAAAGGTATTATTGTAGCTCTCCTTCATCTTCAATGTTCTTTTCTCGTCGCAGATAAATAACCAAGTAATCAAATCCTTTTCGTTTATATTTAGAATTTTTCAGAGCAGGAAGGCTCAGATATTATTACGCAAACCATATACCACACCTATTATTCCTATAACCTTAAATACATAGTATTCTGCATAGGCTCTCATTATGCGTAAAATGTTTAGTCTAATAATTTGTGGAATATTTACGGCATTATTGCTACCTGTCATTTCGACAGAAGGGGTTGCTAATAGCTCGGACCGAGATCTAGATCTAAATGCAAGCAAACCTTACACAGATCATCCAAATATCCTTGCAAGTACAAATAATATATCAAAGGAATCAATATCTGATTTCATTTTTGAACAAGATTCACATCCATATAATTTAACATATGCAGATTGGACCGCGAAATGGTGGCAGTGGGCGTACTTTGTTCCTGCAGATAAAGATCCTTCATATGATGATACTGGCAAATATTGTAGTGAAAATCAGAAAGCCCCTGTTTGGTTTCTTACACTCTCTTTTGGACACCCAGCTACTCGTAGCTGCTATATTCCGCAAAATACTGCATTATTAGTAACACTACTAAATTCAGAATGTTCCTATGCAGAATACGCAAATTTGACTAATGAATTTGAACTTAGAGATTGTGCAAAAGAACAGCAAGATCATGTGGTATCTCCGATGGCAAGTATTAATGGTATCAAAATACCTAATTTGGAAAATTATCGTATTCAATCTAGTCTCTTTAACTTTACATTACCAGCGAATAATATTTTGGATCTACCAGCACAAACAACCCAAGCTGTTTCTGATGGAAACTGGTTATTCTTGAAACCATTACCTCCTGGTAACTATGACCTAAAATTGAAAGGTAACATTGCACCAAGTAATAATACTGGATCATCTTTCGCATTTGCAGGACCTGTAGGTTGGAATTATACTACTACATACAGATTAACGGTTAATTAGACAAGGTCAGCATATAAAATGGTATATCCAAGCTTTTCCTATTCCCATTATTGCATTGGTCATAAACCTTAATAATCTATTTAAATAATTTAAATAGCTTCATTGAATATGATTTAAGCTCGAATTTGCTAGAGAAACACAGATAAAACATTTCGCTATGACATATAACAGACAACAGAAGACATACCACAACTAGAAGGGAAATACAGCAGTGTGAAATTGCTATTATCCAGTAGGCAGTGATTGGAACCTAGGCTAGTAATTCATTCTGATTTGATGTTGATGACAGTTACATTGATAACCATGAGCACCACAACATTGACTATGCCTGCTTGCCAAACATGCTAATGACAACTGCACATTTCTTAATGGCCAAATGGTGTTAATAACTAAGTATAGAAACCGTTAGGCCTCAGGTGTCTTCTTATAATCAAGTATCTTCCTACATACATCTACTGCTTCCTTTTCAGTATTATATGCAATTGGATAGTCTTGAGCTATGTTCAATTCCTTTATGATTTCTAATAATCTCTCATTTCCGCTTAAAGCAGTTATTATGAAGTAATCCTCAGGAATGTATTTTGTTGTTCCATCTTCATTAGTTCCTACTTCCTCAAGATTACCTACAAAAATAAATGAAACCAATCTACATGCAAATGATTTATCATCACTAGTGTATTTGACTGCTTCATTTCTTATTTCTAAGTCGCCATCCTTATGCTTGAAAATAGCACCTCCCACTATACCAATCGTATAAGGTCCTAGCATGTTATTGTGATACAAGTTTATACCTTTATGATTCTTGTCAAGTCATTCGAGTAAGAAGGTTACATAAGAGAGTTCTACTAAATTATACATGTCAAGAAATGGTGGACACAATATTTCAATGCTGACACTACTTACCCCTTTAGAGAGTAACTTGCCTTTATCTCCACATTTCTCATCTCTATCTCATGGTCAAACGGGTTGTCTCTACCATCTATATAACCGTCATGCCAGGAATATCTTCACATCTTTCATCATAATCCCATTCTTGTCCTCCAACGTATACAATTTGTACAGATGAAACAATTAAGATCGAGAGTAAAGAAAAACGAATACTGTTTATGATTATTTCACTATGCAATTTCTCGAACTATAATTGTGTTTGTAGTTCTTTATTTTTTTCCCTCAAGGAGATCTTTCTTGATCCGTTCAAATTCGTCTTCGGTAAGTACCCCTTGTTCTTTTAGCTTCGCAAACTTTGTTAATTCATCGGCAATTGAGAACCTAGAGTTAATGTTGGACTGTTGTTGAAGTGAATGGGCATGGGACCCGCTGCCATACCCATGCATTCCAGACCGTATTACTTGAACCAGATCTTCAGCTTTTCTTTTCGGAATGGCTTTAATGACTCCCTCATTATCAGTCTCGCCACTCACAATTCCATGTATCATTCCAAGCCTTTTCGAACCAACTAAAGCAGGCGCTTCAAACCTAATTGTAGAAGACAGCAAGCCTTTTTCAAGCTTGACACTGGTTATCACGTCATATGGGATATCTACTATGTTTTCTTTAATACCAAGCATATACGGATCTCGCATGATTATTCGTCTGTTAGTAGCATATATGATATTGGGTGTAACATATGAGCCACCTGGTAAAATTCTTGATTGGCGTGCTACCATTATAACCTCTTCACTTGGATTCAGCATTTCCCTTATCTTTTCAATCTCTTGGTAGTCATTATTGTCAAGGGGTTCAATTGAATTATTTGATGCTGCCGCCAGTTGTTCTTTATCGTCGTCCTTCTTTCCAAAACCAAATGGCATCTATATAAACTATTTAGGAGATGGGATATTTAAGAAATTTGACCTGCCCAGCGACATTAAATTGCTTTAATAAAACTTGCATAAGAACGTCTCGTGTACCGCTGCCACACTACACATTATAAGCTTTCCAAATGTTCTTAGGTGAGGTCGCGACCGATTATGAGGTTTCGCGAGCAATCCACTTCGACCATGGAATAATTCCAACACTCAAGTTTGGCTCATCGTCTAACATTGCTAGGTACTCTATTAAATTACCATCAGGATCTCTTAAGTAAATTGTAGCTGCTGGCATCCAGCCAATTACACTAGGTTGTGTAGTTTCTACATCGTAAAACGATAGTGGCGTGATTCCCTGATCTTTCAGAAGCCTTGGTGCGTCTAGGAGGTTGTCGATAGTTACTTCAAATGCTATATGTAAAGTAAGACCAAGCGGTACTGAACCTATACCCCACAATCCAAGCATAGAGCGATGAGATTTACCAATCCAGAAGAAAGCGGCATTTCTCTCAGGTGCCTCGAATGCAAGTTGCAGCCCTATGACGTTGTGGTAGAAATTGATTGAACGTTCAAGGTCATTTACGGTCAGGTGTGTCTCAAAGAGCCCAAGAATTGGAAGATGAATATTTTTGTGGTTAGTCATCCTCTCGTACTAAGGTCAGTTCATTGATAAAAATGCATCATACATGTTCCCGTAAATGTTCCCGTAAATGTTCCCACGAATAATCTATCATCGGTCTTTAGACTTGATGCCAAACCTTGGATAGATCCTGACGGCGCCAGTGTTGAGAATAGAAGGCGAAAAAACCAAACAGACAGAGATCCTATGGTTACTGTTTCAAAGAATGGTCCATATCTCGTAACTGGAGGTATTGATCTAATTGGAGATAATATACAATGGGGACGGGACACGAGAACATTATACTCTTTGTAGATGTGGGGCTTCTAACAACAAACCTTTTAGTGATGGTACTCATAATTACATCAATTTTGTGGACGATAAAGTTGAATAAAGAAATCGATCGTATAGTAGTAATTCATTTCCAAAAGTATTGTAAGCAACAACAACAATGCCTAAAATGATAACTTAAATCAAATGATAGGCGGTAGCCAATATGCTAGGAGAGTGATTTGGCCATCATCGCTTAAACATTTTTACATTACCACATTACCCATATTAATATCCCGCTACTAGTTAGAGAGTAACATAGTTCTAAGCATGGAAGTGACATTAAATTGGTTGAATAAAACTTGCATAAAAACATCTTATATCAGAATAAATCGAAAAAAATGCAGTTGAGGCATAAAAATGCCTATGTTTTAAAAGAAGATTTAATATTAAAAAAGATGAAAAAGACTTTAGATTAAAATGAAGACGAAACTCGAAGGTATTTCGAAAAGGTTATGGAGGGGTTAAAGAAGAAAAGATAGAGTAATCTGATTGTATGTGTTACATATATGGGATCAATCTGGTGTAGCTTTTATCTTAGCAAAATTTCAGCAGATCAATGGCAACGAAAGCAAAGTTATAAGAGTTAAGAATATTGACAAATATGGCATAGACGAGTTTTACAAAGAATATGGATTATTCGTAGGACCCGAAGAATTAGTTTATAAAGCAGTTGAGGAAGCTAGAAGAGCGGATGTAATACATATTCATAGTTTACCAGAAATGGTAATTAATATCCGAAATACGTACCGAAAATCAAAGCTTATCGTCCTTCACTATCACGGCACTGATATACGAGGTTTCTCTGAGGATAATTCACGAACATTTAATTTACGAAATATTTCAAGGCCTAAAAACATAGTTAGAAAAATTCGTAAGAGGCGTCTACATATCGAAGCACAAAGATTAGCAGATAGAGTTATTGTATCAACACCTGATTTGATTCGATTAGTCAAGGGATCAATCTTTTTACCTAATCCTATTGATACTGATCATTTCAACAAAAAAATGGTTAAAGAAAGATCTGCTGCTGATGTATACAAAGGATTATTGGTAAATAGTGAAGTCACTAATATTGAGCTTGCTATAAACTATTGTAAACATAAGAAAACTAATCTTGATATTGATATCTATGACAGAACAAAAAATCCCATACACTATAAAGACATTCCAAGTTTTTTGAAGAAATATGATGTGTATATTGACTTAAGATTTGTAGATCGGAAATTACTTAAAAATCTTAGTAAGACTGCTTTAGAAGCGTTAGCATGCGGATTAAGAGTGTTAAATTATAATCTTGAATATGTAGACAATTTGCCTTCAGAACATTGTCCCACAAATGTGGTTACGATATTATCATCCATATATTCAAATAAAAGGAATAAAACAGAGACAATTAAATTAGAACTGGAATTAACGTTTTTAAATATGATTTATGGAATCCCATTCCTATTAAGAAAACTGATGAAACAAGATAAAACATGATACTGATTTAGTTTTTAATCTAAACCCTCAAGCTAAATTTGTATTGACCAATATCCTTAGACAGTTGTATCAAATTATGTTAGGCAGTCTATGAATATATTGTTACCCTCTTGTTCTCTTACCAATATTTGTATTATTAATAATACTCCTTTACAATGACATTGTCACAGATACTATGTTATACCTGAATTCCTTATTAATTGGATGAAAATTACTGTAATGGAATGCTGTGGTCTGTGGTCTGTGGTCTGTGGTCTGTGGTCTGTTGTAAACACAGAAATACTATCATATATCGCTAGCAATAGCCGCTAATTAGCTGCAAATCCCTATGCCTTACATATTTCATGCAGTTAGATGAGATATGTGTATTATTTTTTGGATAAACAATGGATTTACCTCGCCAATACTATATGAGAATTTTTTCCCTAGACCTACCGTTGTGCTCATATTTGTACTTGTACACAAATCCGTCTTTTAATGGGGAAATAAAACCACTCATGGATGTCTTCTGATGAAATCATTAGCATAGTATTTCTCGTTCATCTTAAACCAATTTTATTCCTGCTCATGTTTCAGGAAATGGCTTATGCTTTTTTAGTATATCTATAAGAGGCAATCTTCTTCCATCTACTATTTTCAAATCGATGTTCACTTTTCCATCATTATCGATCTCTATAATATTATAAGTATTCTTGGTAAAGTCCCTAAATCTAGTTGATGACGCAGTTCCTGCATATGCAATATCTAGAGTTTCTAGATTCCACAACCACGGCCTGTGCTTATGTCCACATAGCACTAAATCTACCTTATATTGAAGGCAGGTCCTAAGAATATCGCCAGCATCAACGATTACTATCTTGTCTGTACCAGTATCTGGAACTCCTATAAGATGGTGATGCATTGCAAGAATCTTTTTATGTTTCCTGTATTTTTTATCGCCTAATGTCTTTTCCAACCACAGATTTTGTCGATAACCCACCTCTCCTTCATCCCTGTCCGGCCTGGCGGTAGCAAGTGTTATGATTAAGGTCCTATTAAAGCTGTAAACATTGGATGGATGAGAAGAAGTATAAAAAGAAGATGGAAAGAACTTCTTAAAAAGGAGATATCCAGTATGACGGTAATCAAGATTTCCAGGTAGAATTATGACGTTAGGACAAACTTCTGTAAGCCTCTTGATTTCTAAACTCGCTCGCCTGAATTGAGAAGATAGCCCTTCATCAGTTAGATCTCCTGTTATTAGTATTACATCTGGTTTTAACTTATTTTTGACTTCATAAATGATATTATCAAAAATTTCCTGGTTGAAATAAGACTACTACGACTAGTTGCAGCATCTCGGTACTTGCTCTCTTGTTGTAAGGTGCGATATAAGATTGAATATATAAAAGCAATAAAAACATCAATCCTATTTCTGCGCTGCGAATAACTGTAAAAATATATATCTATTTCAGTGATTGATGATTTTGGTAGGCTTAGGTAAAGACCTCCCATAGAGATTTATGCCTTTGAACTACCTGGCAGCTGACTAATTATATGTCCTCAGATAACTGCCTAATTTGCTACGTGCCATTCATGTATTGGCTGCAGTTTGTAGGTCATCCTCAATCTCACCGAATAACTGCAGACAACGCCAGCCTTTCTTGGTGAGTTCATAATATGAAAAGGGTCTGAAATTCGTCAGGTTCAACAGTTCTAGATCGACAAGCATTTTTAGATACCTGACTGTTTGTGGATGAATTAGATTTGCCTCATAACCAATCCGTGTCTGATTCATCTGATTGCGATAAAGCGGTTTGGCGCTTGCGACTATTGATAGAATGCTTTTGATTATATCATACGAATCGCGCTGAGGCATCAGTAAATGAATCCTTAAAAGAAGCAATAAATGATGACGTTAAAATGAACTCGATACAGATAGCTATCTACTTGTTCCCTGAGACAAAATGCTAACATCACATATTCCTCTATTGATTTCCCCATTCACTTCTTCAATTTCATGATCCACTACCTAAATTTCATGAAGTCGATGTATTTTGATAACAGATCGATTCAGTTGCATGTTCTATTTTCGGAATGAATGACCATAAATGTGTTAATTACTTCCAACTGAATCAGAACGACTCATTCTACACAAATCCCGGGTACCGCGACTTTCTTGAATAGGTGAGGGGAAGCCACTGTGCTGGCAGGATACGCTGACATTCTATCGTTTGGATTCATAACGTTATTGACTGCCTTCTTGAAGTGTGCGATAGATTCCCAAATAGCATAGTTAATGAATGTACTGCTTCTACCAATTCCTTTGTGCAGTTGTGTCGAAATGAACCCTGGTTGCTGCTTAAATTTCTCGGCTTCGATTGCCCATCCATTTAGAAACTGATCAAATTCTTCATGGTCTACACTAAATTTGTTTATCAATATAACTGGACCAACATCTTCATCCATTTGTACGAAGATTGATACTCGTTCATCCATCTCAACTAACTTTGCCATTTTAAACTATGGCTCAAAATCAAAATATTTCAAGGTTTCGAGTTCGATAATGCCGGAACAGCACGCATGTAGTCCCAAGACATCAAAAAGTCATAATGCTTCAGAATGCGGAAAATCTATCCAATTATTTTGAACTTATGGGAAGCCAGTCAAGATATAGTATTCCTACCTATAATCTGTACTGATAACCAATAAATGATTGGATAGTTCTAGTGTTCCTTATGGTTAGAATCTCGGTCGTTACTTTGCCTCCGGCAGATGATAATAATTGGAGTTATGAGGTAGAAATAATTGAGAGTGATGGAAGTGGTTCTAAGACGACCCACCAAGTCACGATGGGCAAGGACTATTATATGAATCTGACAGAAAAAGGGAGAATAATTCCTGAGGAATTAATCAAGAAGTCATTTGAATTTCTTCTCGATAGAGAATCCAAAGATGTCATACTGCGGCAATTTGACATTACTCAGATAAACGATTACTTTCCGGAATATGAGAAGGAGATCAAGAAGGGCCTAAATCATAGTTAAATAGCGACCATCTCCTCTTTTAGTCGGTTTGATTAGAACATGAAAGAAAGTTACTCTCTGCCTACAGCGTCTATGAACAATTCTATTGCTTTAGTATCGGGTGGGTCCTGGAACGCCAGTAAAAATTGCTCCACACCTGCATCTATATACTGCTTAAGCATTTCCCATATTTTTTAGGTATTCCAACGAGTCCATGTTTATCGAGCATCTGATTAGCCACAGCAGTCCTCCACCCATGGCGAATATTTTTTCTTGTATTCTATATCTGATTCAGATTCAAAGATAATATAATATCTGGTTCAACTGATTTTACGATTTTTCTATCTCCATTTCGATTGATCTTTTCAGATATGCTTTCAAACCTTTCATTTAGAGTAGTAAATTGTTTTTGGAGCTAGATGAGAGCTCTCCCAGACGTGAGCATACTTGGCAGCTATTCTCATAGTGTTATCTTTTTTTGCTGCTATCGTTATTGGAATAGCATGTAGTTCCACAACAGCAAAACATCCTTGCCTCATCATCATTAAGGTCTGATAATCATAATATCAGCGGCTTCTGATGATCATTGACCTTCAGAATTTTGCGATCATTCCGAAATCTTCTTGATCATATTAAAGAATTCCTTTTCGTTCATACTCTTCTTGCCAGCAGCCCAAGCTTCTACATCTTTACCCACCAGATATCGTAGACGAGGCTTTGGGTTTGTAGCAGCATCTAAGATAATATTTGCAACTAGTTCTGCAGAAGATGCGCTCTTTGTTAGTTCATTTATACTATCCGCTATCTTTTGCATCATCTGAGAGTATGGCGAGGTCGGATCTTGCGCTTTTTTAGCGATAGTCATTGCATTTGCAAAGTTAGTCCGAATAAATCCAGGTTCTATCAAGATCACTTTTATTCCAAATGGTTCTAATTCATATACAATAGATTCACTCAGACCCTCAACTGCAAACTTAGTACTAACATAGGCTGAACCTCCTGGATAACCGAAGATACCAGCTCCAGAACTCAGATTTAGAATTCTGCCAGACCTCTGTCTTCTCATTATAGGCAGCACGGACTGGGTGACTCTTATCACTCCGAATAGATTAGTTTCATATTGAGACTTAATCTCTTCCATCGACAGATCTTCAAATGCTCCAGTAAGTGCATAACCGGCGTTATTTACTAAAACATCAATTCTATCAGCCTTAGAAACAATTTGTCGAATTGCGCTAGTGACAGAATTGTCATCAGTTACATCTAACTCTATAACGTGAATTGGTAGTCCCTCTTTGGTGGCTACAGATTCGATACCTGAACGCTTTGAGATATTTCTCATTGTAGCATATGTTTCAAATCCATTTCTGGCTAAAATTAGAGAGGTTTCACGGCCTATTCCGCTTGAACTGCCAGTCACAATAGCTACCTTTTGATTTGTCATAATCTTTTGCACTAAATGCAATATATTAATATTGTAAACTAAAACAAAACTGATCCGTATGTCTAATTCCCGGGTAGTCGCACTACTTTGACTTTTTACCAACTATAAATGGCTTTGACGACAATCGAATTAGTACTTGATTTAACTACATCGAACTCCAGTAAATCTACGACGTACTTTTTCTAAGTGAATTACTATACTCCCCCTCGCAACAAGGTATCACATTGCTTTTATGATCTTTTAAATTGTTGTGTATTGTATTCCATAATGCCGTGCCGAAATATATGTACAAGAATAGGTTCAAGTTTTGGATATTATAGCGTAGGAATAAAATATTGCAGCGGGTGTGAAGTATATCTATTTCATGAGGGATACGCATGTCCCTGTTGTAGATGCCCTTTACGAAGCTCACCTAATAATAGAAGAGGTAAGGAAAAATTACGATTGACTAAAAAGAAAGAGAACACTTGAATACAGAAAAAAGCGCTATTCCTCTAGAAAGTAGGGAGAATAACATGGACGACCGGAGTGCACTTGAAGGTGCATATAGATAAATGCTAAAAACTGATTCCAGTATACTTGACAGACATTGTATTGTATCTTAAAATAAATTCAATCAGTTTTTGAGAATTTATCTTTTATTTATTATATATCTTCTACAATATAAAATAACTCAGATATGGAAGAATTTTATGTTACCAATACGATATATAAAACCTAATGATCTTGTATACTAGAAGACGTTGAAGAATGCGAATATGATAAGACCAAGAATAAATCCATATACTATATGTCCTCCCAAACTTGCAACAGCTGGCCATTTTCCCAATGGATGACTCCAAGGAGATAGTCCTGTGATTGGCTTATGTATTGGTATCAATGTTACGATCCAAACTATAAAACCATATAGTATCCCTATTAAAAGTAATGATACAATATCGTTAATAAAAGATGGGAAAAGGGAAGCAATAATGAATGGAAAAATGATTCCTACAAGGGTACCGTTTAGAAAGTGAAAGAAAAAGATCCCTTTGATATGGGTTGTCTCGTTTTCGTCATTCGAAATGCTAAATAATTTTCTTGTTATTACTTGGTTTTCGTGCCATTCAAAGACACCATATAAACGCCACTTCCTCCATGACGGAATCTCAGCTAATGTCATCACGGCTGTTGATACTAGACCACCGACCAAACCAGAGATTGCTAACATATCCATGCCAAACTTTTCACACATAGACTGAGATTTGCGGTGGCCGAATCCAAATCTTATAAGGCATTCTTAAATTAATGTCGCTCAAACCACACTCTTTGCACTTATATGATACAGATTTACTTGCATTGAGGTTCTTCCTATCTATCTTAACATACTAAGTCTGTTCTCAATTAGATTTTCAATACTATTTGAATTATCTGACTCTATAGTATCTTGATCCGTTATATCTTCTTCAGCCGACGGTTCATCGATATCTGTTATCTCAGATGAAATAGTTTTGGTAGTATTACACTCTCCGTCTATACACACGGTTTTTTCACACGACCATGAATCACCGCATGAAATCGTTGTACTCTTGTCTACAGCATTCAAAACGTCATTCTGAATCGTCGATGAAATCCAAATGAAATACATGATTACAATACAGATCAACGACCAAATTCCGATTGCAATTCGTTGCTTTCCAATACGATTATCTTTCATTAGCATCTGGGGAAATATTCAAATCGAAAATTAATTAAGTTTAGTTAGGAAGTAACCTTTAGATAAATCTGATATGTATTATATCATTAGGATACAGTACATAAAAGACTCTTCTACTGGTCTCCTGGATCCAGACTATGTCATAATAATAGTAATAATAGTAATAATAGTAATAATGATGCACTATCTGACTTTTCTGCCGCTCTGAATTTTGTTGAGCCAAAATACTTTATCAAAATGCCATCAGTATGCATTGGACCTAATAATGAATTTACCTTGCCCCATTTAGGAAATAAAACAGGAGACCTTCTGTTATGGGCGCTCTTCGACATGACAAGATGTGAACTATCTCACAAGTATCAACAGATTATTGCCAATCTCATCGATGGTAAGAAATTTTTCATAGAGTTATCCGGTCCGGATAAATCGAGATTCTTGGCACGAATCGAGATAACAAGGCATATGCCGTCTCACATCACCTGGTTTGTTATGATGATTCTGTAGGAGACGATGAATGATATTTATTCTAATCCGTTATCTGTTTCTATATGAAAGTCGGCATAATTGGTACCGGAATGATGGGATCAAAGATAGCGCTTAGACTTGCCCAGAAAGGCCACGACGTTACTATTTTTAACAGAGATAGGCATAAGGCAAAGAGACTACATGGCACTAATTCAACTACTTTAAGCGTGGCTAATCAGCCAGCTGATATAGGACATCATTGTGATATTGCTTTGATTTGCGTAAAGGACTATGATGCTGTATCAAAAGTGTCTTTCGGGAAGGGTGGATTGATTGAGAATCCGAATGAAAATCTTATCGTTTTACAATGCAGTACGATTTCTCCTGATGAATCGTATAAAATAGCAGATCTATATTCAAGTAATGGAATCAAAATAGTCTCCGCTCCAATTTTGACTGGAATAAGCGCTGCACAAAGGGGAGAATTGATACTGATTGCAGCTGGTGCTAAAACTGCTTATGATAAATCAAAATCTATTCTGAAAGATATAAGCAAACAAATCTTTTACATAGGATCTGATCACAGAGCAGCTAGCGTGTTGAAGTTAGCAGTTAATATTAATATTGCATTGATATCTCTCGCACTTGCGGAAGGATTGATATTTGTAAAAGGGAATAAAATAGATCCAAATCTTTTTATCAAGATCTTTAATTCTACCTACTTTAAAACCGGAATAAGTGAAAACAAGGGACCAAAAATTGTTAATGATGAATACGCCCCGTCCTTCTATCTTACGAACATGGTAAAAGATCTGAATTTGGCATTACGTACAGTACATAATTCAGGCCTGTCGCTTCCAACTACCGCTTCTGCTCAAGCTGTCTATAGGGCTTCAGAGGTATTTGGTCTATCGAATATGGACTATACTTCGGTAGCTTCTTTTCTGCTAAACTTAAATGGTTATAATACTTTTAGAATGGAATAGAAAACAATATTCTCGTTAATCCTTCCCAAAGCAAAATATCTAATACTCACAGGCACCATTCATTACCAATTTTGAATCACCTAACATGTCTTTCATCTAGGTAGCACGCTACTCGTGACAAGGTTTTATAAAAAAACAAGTACTGGAATAGACGTGCTCAAGCCGTCACAGTTAATGGTTTTCCTTCCAATTTTTCTGTTTCAACATTTTTCTTCTGCTTTATTGGCTTCATTAGATGCTTTTCTAGTTCTGGAAATTCAAAGTCGAAACACATTGTCACTATGATACTTTTTATCGCTTAAAAAGGCTTAGCGTTTGTTATTACGTGATAGCTCTCCTTTTTATATCCTCAGTCATTATAATTTACGTGGATATCTGCAAACATTGGGGTTGTATTCTAAAGAATAATACATGTAGTGGTTGTGGCTCAGTTATCTGTAGACTTTGCTTGAAAGAGCCGATAGATTGTAAATGTGATGATAAGGATTATTGTTGCTGTCAGTGATTGATTTTTCCCGAATTTTAAATATTTCAGAACCACAATCAGGATTATTCTCTTCAAATATTTCGAATTCTAGTTCCCAAAAAGTAGATGTCATTTCGGGTGTGCAAGTGTCCCCTTTGAATACCACAAACACCGTATTAGAAGAGTGTTTGTACGGTTCCAGGTCACAAGAAGAATGTGACCACCTATCTGAGGAACAATTAATGCAACGGGTGCCAAACTGAGCTCTTATTGTTTTCATTTCCCAATTGTATCTACAGCTTGATTGTGTTATCCCTATTGTAGGCTATTCTTCTGGTGTCTGTAGACCTAAGACTCTATTAGTTGTCTGTAGACACTCTATTAGTTGTTCGATGGTGAAAGTGTTGCTATAGTTCGGTCACGCATACAGAGTCCCCAATTTCTAGTGGATCAGGCGGTGTTCCTGATGACGCATGACCTTCCCCTGAGCGGTCACTGATGACGCATGAATCTCCCTCAACTATATTTACGAGTTCTTCTTCTGTGTCCTCTATTTGGACGGTTTGTGATCCTCCAAGTCCATTAAACGAACAAAGTACTGTGCCAGTGGGCAAATCCCCAAGCGGATCGTCCAACGTAAGATCCCATACGTAATCATCTGGACATCCAACTTTAGGTGGTGGTACTGGTCTTTGATGGTCTTTCTCTCTCTCTACCTCTGGAAATATCTGTTGCGCCGTTAATGCACCAGTGTTCTCATCACCCTGAATCTGAGAATCTGTACCCTGACATCCTATATTAGTTGAAATTTCACCGTTTCCACAGGCATTTGCTTGTGATGTTGCTTGGTTCTTCTTGTACGCGAACGCACTATATGTTGAAGCTGATGTGGATATTGCACTCGTTGCGAGCAACATTGCTGCTACTGCAACAATAGCAATATTACGGGTTTTCATAATTAGAGGTAACTGCTACAAAGTTTATCTGGATTGGGTGAAATGAGACTGCCAAAGAAATGTTACAAATCTTTCTTATGCTAGTACAAAAAGAATTATAGCTGGTTTTGTTACCATTTATAGCCACATGGCACCTATACTTTGGTTTAGCCCAAGTTATTGGCTAAGTATTGTCGTATGAATTCTAGGTCTTCCATCACTAGTGACGTTTTGGACTCATATATCCGATATAATCTAGATTCCAAATATTATATCGGATAGAAGGTACCATACAAGTTTTTATTTACGCAAATCTGTATAAGAAAGAAGCATCCTGACCGCTATGGCTATAATATTGCTAATGCTTTTCTTTGTAATTCTGGTCACAACCTTTCTAATAACAGATAAAGGTTTTAACTATGCTTTGCCTGATTCGACCTTTGCTCAGCAATCAGGAAATGTAACTTTTCCTCTTAACAAGACACAGGAATGGATTAGCCAAAAGGACAACGTGAAAATCCTTTTTGTCTATCAACCAGAACGGCCAATAATTGATGCTTTCACTAAATTAGAATTTACGGTTATAAACCTAACCAACAATGAAAATCTTAAAGATTTTGATGCAAGAGTAGTAGTGACAAATGGTCAAAGACTGTTTAAGTTCGAAAACATTAGTGTACCAGATGGAGATTATTCAGTTGAATATATCTTCCCAGACGATGGCACTCATCAGGTAATAACTAGAGTCAACAAAGGCACTGATGTACAAGTTCTTGCCTCATTCAATGTATTTGTACCGCATCAAGGTCCACCAAACCTACTAAATCCATCTCAGAACGCCTCAGCAAGTGACACAGAGTCCCTCACGAGAGTGCTTACAACAGTTATTTCATTTGCGATTGTGACAGTAGTTATTTTTATGTTGAGAAGAGGAAAGAGGCGGAAAAGGAAAGAAGAGAGTTTATGAGAATATGAAAATTTCTATTTCTCTTAAGGTATTCTTCTATACTTGAAATAGTTTTAATACTTTACGAGAGGCATGGTACACAAGGTCTGCATAATTTTTTGTAGCTTACTACATATTGGAACAATTGAATTTATACATGTAGCAGATTATAATAATGAACGAATACAAAAGTTCACAAGTGATGGACAATTTAACATGATGTGGGGTGGAACATATGGTGAAGATGATGGTGAGTTTAAGAAGTCTCATGGAGTGACTTTAGATTCTGAAGGTAATGTGTACGTATCTGAGAGAAGCGGATTACGAATTCAGAAGTTTGATCCTGATGGGAACTTCATCACAAGGCGGGATTCTGAAGGTAAAGCTAACGGACAGTTTCTACATTTACATGATATGGCGGTGGACTTGGTGGCGACAGTAATAGTAACCAAACTAATACTATCTTTATCCAAGCACCCTGCCGGCAAATATAGTTATCTCTACGCTATATCATCACAACTAGCTTCAGACGATAAATTCATAAATATCCTTTATAAAGTCGAAAAAGAGTTTTCTACGTATATTAAACATATCATGATTATCTATCTCTGGTGATACCAGAATAGCTATCAAATAAATTTTCTATTTGTGATCTCTTTCTTTGTCCATGCTCTGAGCTGTAACTGGATAGTTATAGAGAAAAAAGTGGTGCAGGCAAGTTACTTAGTTACGTTTTTTGGGAGTAGAAGCTTCGCCTGTTCACAAGAAATTAGAACGTTACTTATTTGTCAAAGAGAAGAGCTATGGGACTACCTTATCAATGATTTATTTTTAATTAGAATATCAGACATAGGATCATCATATCTTACAATGCGTCAATGATGCAATCAGTTAGGTGACGACGAATAGACTAAGAATTTTTTTGGTTGATACTGTCTAAACATAATCTATAGATTATGTTTTGTATTATGTCCCCCATGTTGTAGTTACATACAGCTTATTAGATGAATCATCCAATCGGGGAATATGAAAACTGACCATTGTGAACATCCAAATCATGAACAGTATTCCGAGGCCTTCTCAGCCAAATACCCAACTGCAAGTAAACATTGGGGTTATTGGGCAATCATCAATGTAGACCCGAAGGTGTGGGCTAAGGATCTAGAGTATCCACAGAAGAACACAGCCAAATGTTGTCAAGTATGCAGCATCAGTGAAGATATCAGAACAAGCTTTCGAAATATATCCATATCGAATTATTTATCCATGTAATTATATGCCCCAGCTCTTCATTTAGCTGTACTGTCCGCTTCCCACAAGCCGAATGTATTTCCTTCTGTGTCAGTACAAACAGCCAAATAGCCCATGCCGGGAATTGCCATTTTTGGCTGAACGATTTTACCTCCCAACTGCTCTACTTTGATAGAATACTCTTCAACTGATTTGACATCAATGTAATTTAGAATCCCCTGCTGTTCTGCCTTCATTCTCTTCATCATACCTCCATTAACAGCATTATTTCCCTCATGATCTTTGGTGATTATTCCCCAGTATTCCATACCTTCTATAATTTTGTTGGCAGGAATCTTCTCGATAGTCCATCCAAACAGGTCACCATAAAACTTTTTTGACCTTTCGACATCATCTGATGGGATTTCAAAATGTACTATTGTTGGCATATCGATATACCAATACATTAAGTTATTAAGGTTGTGCGGGCTCAACAATATAGTTAATTTAGATATTTGTAGAGGTCGGGCTAAATAACATAGAAGACGTATAGCATGCGGTATGCCACAGAGACTTTCTAGACTAGACAGTAGCAAGTAGCATTTATTCTGTATTCGAGCTGAATCAATTCTATCCTTCACCATAACTGTACTGACTATGCTAACTATCTATTTAAGGTCCTGCTTAATCTGTATCATTCAACATATGGGGTAACATAAAGACTTTCATTTTGTAACCAACCACTTGTCAGTTCCCAACACATTGTCATATACCGGACTAAGATGTTCTTTTTTATGGAGCAAGATATTCTTCGCAAAAATCCCATAATCAGTCTTCGTTAATCTGTCCTTCATCAAAAGCCCTTTGACTTGAAGAGATTTCATACATTTGCAAAAAAAATGACATTAGTCACGCTCATTTTGTCATAGCACGAACCTTTCCTAAAGCTACGCGTAACCTATTCAGAAATCTTTAGACCAATGCCGATATTTTGATATACATTTTCTTTTGATTAATAAGAGATGGATGAAAGACTGGTTAGTCATGAGATTCATTTGAAACAACGTCCAGTTGGAATGCCTACTGAAAATGATTTCCAACTTGTTAAGGTAGATGTTCCAGAGCTAAAGAATGGCGAATTCCTGGTAAGTAACATATGGATGTCAGTAGATCCATATATGCGTGGACGTATGAGAGAAATTAGGAGCTATATATCTCCATTTCAAATAGGTAAGCCCCTAGAAGGAGGCTGTGTAGGTCAAATAGTAAAATCAATTAATGACCAATTTAAAGTAGGTGACTATGTTCTTGGAAATTTAGGCTGGAGAGAGTACTGGCTCTCAGATGGTAGTAAAAGCGATATGATAAAAATCGACCCAAATTTGGCACCAATTCAATGGTACTTGGGTATCTTGGGTCTGACAGGTCTTACAGCTTATGTGGGCCTATTAAAAATTGCCCAGTTAGTTGATAATAGTAATAATACTGTATTTGTTTCTGCAGCTGCAGGAGCAGTTGGTTCTGTAGCGTGTCAAATTGCAAAGATAAAGGGCTGTCATGTTATAGGAAGTGCTGGTTCACAAGAAAAGGTAAAATGGTTAGTTGATCGGGCTAAAGTCGATCATGCATTTAATTATAAAGAAGTTGGGGAGACTAATGTTTCAGCTGAGTTAAGAAAATCTTGTCCGGATGGAATTGATATTTATTTTGACAATGTTGGTGGAAAGCATCTAGAGGCGGCTATTGACAATATGAAAGCTTTCGGTAGAATTGTACTTTGTGGTATGATATCACAGTATAATCTAACTTCAACACCCACAGGACCTTCTAACCTCTTTCTAGCAGTACCTGATCGACTCAAGCTTCAAGGATTTATTGTTAGAGATCATTATGATATATTAGATGAATTTTATGCGGATATGTCCAAATGGATTGGTGAAGGAAAAATAAAATGGAGAGAAACAGTATTTGAAGGTATAGAAAATGCTCCTAAAGCTTTTCTATCTCTATTTAAAGGAGAAAATATTGGCAAAATGTTAGTTAAAGTGGGGTCATGATCCGTTATAGAACTAAGCTAGTATATTCTTCTGCTTCAGCATCGAGTCAATAATAGAAGATCTGTTGAGTTTTCGAAAGTTCAGTACATACCTGAAACTAGCTGAATACAGAATCGAAAACTAAAACTATCATTATTCAAACAATTTTTCAAGGCTTGTTTTTCCCGTTAAAACTCTGCAGCAATATGGATAGGTTGTCAGAAGCTACATCGTTAGAGTATTTATCATATGATATAATACCAAGACAACACTATTAGCATCAGCCAAGATACAACTATTCTTCGATTTTATGAGTAGGCTTGAATCTCAACTTATAACCTTTAGTGTACACATCTTCCCAATCCTTCGACAACATTCAGCAATTCCTGTACTAGTTTGTCATAAGTTTTTTGCTCTTTCCAAATTGATTTGGCTGTTGCAAAAAAAGTTGATGAAGACCAGATTACGTTCTTAACCAGGCTCATAGAATTAGATAAAATATGAAAGTATATGGATATGCAGCTCAACAAGCAAAGACACCTCTTAAACCATACTCTTTTGAAAGAAGAGAGCCTGGCGATAATGATGTGGTAATTGATATTCAGTATTGCGGGATCTGCCATTCAGACATACATCAAGTAAATGATGAATGGAGAGGATCAACGTATCCTATGGTACCGGGACATGAGATTGTAGGTATAGTAAAGAAAGTTGGTCAAAATGTGACACGTTATGCAGTCGACAACAGAGTAGGTGTTGGATGCTTTATCGATTCTTGCCGCAAGTGCGGTCCTTGCCTTAAAGGGCTTGAGCAGTATTGTGAAGACGGACCAACATTGACCTATAATGGAGTCGAAATAGATGGAAAAACTCGAACTCAAGGAGGTTATTCTAACAAGATCATAGTTAATGAAAACTATGTCCTTCGTATTCCTGATAATCTTTCAATGGATCGTGCAGCACCACTTCTCTGCGCCGGTATTACCATGTATTCTCCTCTTATGCATTGGGAAGCAGGTCCTGGAAAGAAAGTTGGTATAGTAGGTCTTGGTGGGTTAGGTCACATGGGCGTCAAGATCGCACATGCGTTAGGCGCAGAAGTCAGTGTGCTAAGTCACTCTTTAAAAAAGCAAAATGAGGCCAAGAAGATGGGAGCAGACAAATTCTATGTTGCTGCTAATAATACCTCATCATCATCATCATCAAATACCCAAGAAAGTTTTGATGAACTTGACAGGTATTTTGATCTAATTATCAATACTCTTTCGGTAGAAATTGATTGGAATCGCTACTTGAATTTAGTAGCCCTCGATGGGACTATGGTTGTAGTTGGGCTTCCAGAGAAAGAAGCTCCACTTAATGTGTCTTCACTTATCAATGCTCGTCGTAGTCTTGCAGGCTCTGTTATTGGCGGAATACGGGAGACCCAGGAAATGCTTGATTTTTGTAGTAAGCATAATATTGCAAGTGACATCGAACTTATTCCAATTCAAAAAGTGAATGAGGCTTATTCACGGGTTGTTAGTAGCGACGTTCGGTACCGTTTTGTTATTGATACAAAATCCCTTGATTGAGGATAGACAGACAATCAGAAGCAGAATAGTGAACAAGATTGTCAATGACAGAAAAATGGAATAACATGAGAAAGGGCTTGCTTATGACTTCATTCATCTTAAGTAGAATAAGCAATCAAATCATTATGCTATTTGTTTTATCCTTACACAAAATGTATTTCCGTCGTGATACAGCTCAGATACCGCTCTAAACTCTGTTCCTTTCTTGAGGAGGTGTCTTGGTCCTTCATAATCATAATGGTTTAATCTAGCATGCCATTTTCCATCTATCATAACCAAAGTAGTTCCAGAAAGAATTTTTTCGATGTATATATTATGAATTTCTCCGGGCAAATTTTCAAGATTCTCAGAGAGTATTATTGTTGCATCATCTAACCACTGTATTCTTTTGTGTTTCTCAAGTTTATTCAGTGCTTCAATTAAAGTAGTGTTATCAAAACCTAATGATTCTCTAATAATATCGACATCCTCTCCAGATCTTCCCTTCTTTGTTAATAATACATGTATTTTTCTTGCAGCATTATTTACATCCCTTACGAACTGGGTGGTATAAAATCGATCACTATCTAGCACGGATACACTATAAGACATTAGTCTCTCAGCAGCATCCATTGATGAAGGGGTATCTGTATTCTGTGTTTGCGTTTGTATTATCTTCTTTTTTTCCATTCTTGTTTCTAATTTCGTTCTGCTAGCTTCAATAGAGGATAATTCTTCAGCTGTCATAGTATCAGGAATAAATGGAGTTGTTCTTTCCACGGGTTTAAGAATAGAATTAACAGTACGTAATGTCTGGTTCATCTTTTCCATACGTCTCTTGCTAGCATTTAGATAGCGTTCATCTATAGTGTCCTTGGCTGCTAGTATAATTACAGAACCAGAGGTTCTTCTTCCAGTTCTACCTCTTCTCTGAATATACCTAATTTCGCTAGGTATAGGCTCATAGAAAATGACCAAGTCTACTTCTGGAATATCAAGGCCCTCTTCAGCTATTGATGTAGCCACAAGTACAGAAAATTCGCCTCTTCTAAAGGACTCTAGTACTTGTGCTTGTTCTTGTTGTTTCATTCCCGCATCACCCTCTTTTTTTGCTTGACCAACAAATCTTGATGCTTTCATGCCATTACTATTTAGAATGTCAACTATGTGTTGTGCAGTATCACGATATTGTGTGAAGACGATAGCCTTTACAAAATAATCTCCTTTATCAACTATGTTACTATTACCAGCACTATTATAAGTTTGAATAACAGATGATGGATGTCCCGACATTTTCTGCTTCTCTTTTAGAATTTCTATCAAGCATTTGAGTTTTGGATGTTCTGTTCTTAATGTACTAAGAAGTGTTCTGATTTCCTTTATTCTTGGATCATTTAGCAATAATCTATGGGCTTTACTACCGCTGGTATTAATATTGGTACTATGACTGCCAAAAGCATTATTTTCATTTTCGGTTCTATCAAGAAACACTTTCAAAGAATAAGGCCCTTGACTCTCTATGAGCTCTATACAATACAAAAGAGTAAGGGCGGATGACTGTTGCATCAGAGCAAAATAGAGTGAAGCCCTTAGCTCCTCGGGGGATAATTCTAGATTATACCGGATCTCTGCACCTGCATCAATCAGGTCTCGCTTGAATATCCAGTGGATATCTCTTTTACTTCTAAGGAATTCACGCTGAATAAGCCATTTCAGCTTATCATCAAGCATACTTCTGAGAATCGAACGTATGTAATTATATTCAGAAGTCAGATTGACCCATTGCCGGTTAATGTCTATCGGATTGACGTATGGTTTTACATCTGCATCTTCTTCCGTTCTGTATTCTAAATGTTCAATGAATAGATTATTACATATATCCTGTATTCTTCTTGTATCTGATCCAGGACTTGCAGTCATAGCCAAGATAACTGGATATTCTGATTGATCGACATACTTTCTAGCTATTGTAGTATATGCATAATCTTTAACCGCTCTATGCGCCTCATCAAAGATTAATAAACTAAACTCATTGAGGCTTAATCTATTATCCAGTAAATCATTTCTCACAACTTCTGGGGTGGCGAATATAAGTCTGATATTTTCATTATTCCAAATTGCTGTCCTTGGTAATGGCTGAGTTTTGCCCGTAACCTCAATCAGTTGATCTTGTGATATTTTTAACACTGAAAAGAAGGATTTCATATGTTGCATTACAAGCGGTCTAGTTGGAGCTATTACAAGCACTCTTTTACGCCTATGATTGTAAAGAGCATGAGCAGATACCAATATTGCTATGATGGTCTTGCCCAGCGCAGTTGGAAGAATCACAAGTGTATTTTTATTGTAAGCGGAGTCCGCAATATTCTTCTGGTATACCCTGAACTCAATTGATTCATTATAGATGAGTGGGGGTGGTGTGAGTAGTGAGGGTGGTGGTGGTGGTGGGATATCAGGGTAAGAATATGAGTGCGGATGCGAGTGCGGGGTAGGCATGTTAATACATATTTTTCAAATTTATAAAATATAAATCCCTAAGGTTAAGCCACGAGTTACTGGCTGAGAATAGAGCAAGAAATCATATCAAATATGGTTTTGATCTTTCTTCTTAGACTTTTTACGCTTTAAGTAGTCTGCTAAATGCATAAGATAGATTGTAAAACCAAACAATGTGTATATTACGTGTTCCTCACTAATAACTGTCTCAACTGAAGCGTTACTAGAATCTTTCCAAAATGATCTCCACTTACCATTTTTTCATAGCCGTCTATAATTCGACCAAATGGAAGAATTACATCAATTAGGATGGTATTCGACCCTTGCTGGTCCAAAATATCACATCTTCAAGTACGGCTTTGGTCCCTTGAGTAGAACCAATTAAGTTTAGACCTCTAAAGAAAAGATATCATAGATCTATATCCGAATTATATCCCGTAGTAGGGCCAGTACTTACTAAAGTACCACCATTCTTTAAAAGCGACACTACTTTGGCAAATACAGATTTTCCGATATGTTCAAAAATAACATCTATTCCCTCTTCTCCCGTCTTATCTTTTGCAACCCTTCGTACATTTTTATACCAATCAGCAGCCCTGTGATTAATAGCGTGGTCTGCGTCAATCTCTAAACATTTGTCCATCTTCTCCTTGTTTCCAGCTGTAGCAATTACGTTACAATTATACAATTTTACAATCTGAATTCCTACCATTCCGGCTCCGCTAGTACCAGCATTTTTAATTTGGTATTGCTCCAACCAAACTCTTTGCATTTATAGAGCATGGATTTACTTGCACACTACTTAACACCGGTGCTTTCAATCTTGTTTCAAAGCTGCTGATATTATCTATAACTATAGGATCTTTTGAAGCCTTCTTTCTTGTTGACATTGATTCGACATATCTGACAAAGTCCTTACTTGATGAAGATATAATGACATACTTTGTATCTATATGGCTTTGATTTCTGCTTGGTGAAAATATGTTTGAAGGGAGCGCTAAAAATTCATAGCAACAAACATCTTAATATAGGCTTGTTAAATCCTCACTTAGCATGGCACTGGGACAAAAACTCTTTGAAGAGAGTGGTGGTATAACAGGTTTTAAAATAACAAGAGTGCATCCAATAGAGGGGACAACTATGGAAGTGAGCTTTACATCGGAGGTAAGAGGCATAGATAGATTTCCAAGCGGCAAAAACCTAGGCTCGGGCACTATGACCCAGTACCCTCACGGTATAGCTGATGCTAGTTACCTGGGTACGCTGACTACAGCTGAAGGAGGGGACCAATTCATGTGGTGGGGACATGAAAAGAGCAAGATGATGGAAGGCGGTAAGATGAAAGGATCAGTATTAGTAACGGGATTCTCGAATTCACAAAAACTATCCTGGATGAATAATTTAATTATCGTACTTGAATCAGAGTATGATGCTGCCTCTCAAAAGTTCAAGACAATAGCGTACGAGTGGAAGTAGTACAAACTATTAGACATCACTACATTAAGGTACGGTATTTCTAATACTTCAATTTTTTGATTTAACTGTTGATCTAAGTTCGAAATGATCTGGCTCTTTTGTTTGTTAATGTAATGACTATTAACATTCATGTTGATTGCTAATAGCTGAGCGCGAGTATTAACATAAGCATCATAAGCATTAGTAATAGCATCTATCATTGTATTGTGGCTGTGCCCGATTAAGTTGGGGGAACTAGGATTAGGTAAGTAGGAGCTATAAGAGCTAGTAGGTAATAGCAATGGTATTATGATATTAAATATATTCTAAGAAGCTCGAAGGATCACTTTCGGATGTGAAGAGTCAATTGTTGATATCTGTTAGGTAGTCCAGTTCTGGCACAGATTAGTAGCTGCTGGTTCATTTCATCTTGTTAAAGTAATAGAATCATACATCTGTTTATTATATCATTTGTTTGAAAAAAATACGCTGCTCACAACTCACCGTGACTAGACATTCTTAACAAAAATCTAAAGGTGTTATATAGTATCAGTTCAAAAACCGGAGGAATACAAATGAGAAGGCTAATTCGTATCTCTTCTTAGTTGTTCAAGTAACGTTATTAGCCCATCTTCATTTCTTGTGATATAATCTGAGAAGTTCACCGGCCATGGAGTGGGTACAGGGTCATTTGCCAGTAGAATTACTTTCTTATTCAAGTTCTTCGCTATATACATTTCAATTCCAGTACCGTAACTTGGTCCATTTGCCACCACAATAATAACGTCTGCCTTTTCTATGTACTGTAAATCATGACTTACGATCTGTTGTGATAGCTCTTTCTTATTTCTGAAATCTCTAACGTCTGAATAATCCATTCCTTTATGGACTAGATGATCAACTATTTCAAACCCTTTTCGACGAAGGATGGTGTACATTTGTCTTATTTTATCAACACCCCCGTAACCTATCGACCCGCATACCATTATTCTCAAGTGATATTTTTTATTTCACAGCTAATATTATAATGTGCATTTCGATCCGCATGTTCTTGAACGTCAAAGCCTAGTGAGTTGACTTCACTATTTACGTCTATAATCAAAATACAAATGGGAAAGTCTAGCATGGTGCATTTAATATGAATCAGATGCAATTGACGATGTTTGTCCTAGCTTTGACTATTAGAGTCTTATGATTTCCAATATCGTATCCTTGCTGTCGAAGATATTTCAAAGTTAATTTGTAAACTAATTTGTCATGGCCTGCCGTATCTAATACTCGTGTCCATGAAACCTCCCCCATTTTCTAATAGTTCTTTTGATAGTAATATCATATTTTTTCTGGCTTCTTCCTTACACTGATCCATAGTCTTGCCATTTTTATAAGAATGAACACGGCTATCACAACTACTAACGTTATTAGTTTTCTCCATAGGTATACAACTAATATTGGAAGTAATGACTAATAATAATGTACATTCAGGTGCAGTTATCATTCGAAAGATTTACTTATGGTATGAATATTAATTTTTACAGATGCAAGTATTTCTATCTTAAATATGATAAGGAAATATTCAAAGAAACGAACTTATGATGTATCCTACTACTATCACTGTTAAATTTCCAATCACACACCTGAAGAAGTACTTAATTCGGTGGTCATGTCATTCACATAGCTCAATTCTAGCTATGACGTACATCAAATATGCTTAAGCATACTTCACAGAAATATTTTTCACGCGAGGTACGTATGATCTTGACATCTTTATTTGTACGGAAGCAGCTATTGCATCTTAGGATGAAATCATTTGTATCAGGATCCCATTCCTCTATTGATAGACTATAAGACGAATGAATTTATATTTACTGGAATAGCACGAGAGTTATGACTAAATATGAATGGTCCATCAAATTCGCAAATGAACCAGAACAGTATTGATCCAAAGAATCTTCAAAAATTTATGGAAGTTGTAATGTCCGATCTAGGCGGAGCGTACAGTGCCGTTCTGGTATATATCGGCGATAAACTGGGATTATATAAGGCCATGAAAGATGCTGGAACACCCATTACCTCACACGAACTAGCCGCTAGGACTAAAACTTCTGAACGCAACATAAGAGAATGGTTAGCTAATCAGGCAGCAGGTGGTTATGTCATATATGATTCACAAGCTCAAAAATATTCGTTACCTATGGAAAACGCATTAGCTTTGGCAGATGAGGATAGCCCCGTATATGCAGTTGGTGCCTTTCAAGCAACGATGTCATTCTTTAAGGATGCTTCAAAGATAATAGAAGCGTTTAGAACAGGTAAAGGCCTTTCATGGGGCGAACATGACCCTGATCTTTTCTTAGGCACCGAAAGGTTCTTCAAACCAGGCTACAGAGCTAATCTCGTAAGCTCATGGATACCATCACTTGATAATGGTAGAGTTGAAGAAAAACTAAACAACAAAGCAGTCGTAGCGGATGTAGGATGCGGACATGGTGTTTCTACCATTATCATGGCCAAAGCATATCCTAATTCCAAATTCATTGGATTTGATAACCATCAAGATTCGATAAAAAGAGCAAGGGAGTTAGCAAGAGCTGAGGGCTTGAATAAAAACCAAATAAGATTTGAGGTTTCTTCCGCTACTGACTATCCACATTATCCTCAGAATGGTGAACAGTATGATCTTATTGCATTTTTTGATTCCTTGCACGATATGGGGGATCCTGTGTGTGCTTCCTTCCATGCACTAAAATCTTTAAAACCAGATGGAACAATAATGATTGTAGAACCTTTCGCAAATGACAAAACAGAAGACAACTTGAATCCATTGGGTAGGCTGTTCTATGCTGCTTCGGCAATGTCGTGCGTTCCTGGTTCAATGGCTTTCAATGGACCAGCTCTCGGAGCACAAGCAGGAGAAGCAAAAATAGGCGAAGTTGTCAAGGCAGGTGGATTCAAGCAATTTAGGCGAGCTACACAAACGCAATTCAATATTATATATGAAGCAAGACCATAAAATATTTCAAATATAGGTCAACTAGCTAACCGCTAATTAATTGGATTAGCTATCTATAAAATACTCTTTATAGGCGGCTGCTACTGCATAAATCATGTCCGGACTAGGTAGATCCAAGACAAATACCTAGTTCTGTTGCCATTCATTGACCATAAGATAGATTGATAACACCACTTCTAATCTGATGACTTAATTGAAAATTGCTTTATTGTGACTTGCATAGACTAGAGTAATGTATATCCTGCAAAATGAAAATAAATAATAAACTATTCTTATATTTTGGGAAACTTAGAAACAAATTCTTAGAATTGGATAAATATGAGAGACAGTATATAATTACCCAGTAGATACAAAATACAATAACATTAGTCAAGTAAAATTCATATGAATATTGTAGAAGATAATTACTTTTGTTATTTTCGTTTATTTAATATATTTTGGATCTTTTCTATACGTTAAATGAATACAAGTATACCTATAGTTTTAGCTCTCGTTGTAATTATGACATTAACAGGAGTTAGTACATCATTCGAACAAGCTTTTGCGTCTTCTGCTGCATCGGCGGCAGCTAGTGGCGGATCAGCATCAGCTGCAGCGGCAGCCGGAGATAGTTCGGCGGCGGCAGCTAGTGGCGGATCAGCATCAGCTGCAGCGGCATCTGACGATGACTGCGATGACGATGACTGCGATGACGATGATGATGATGATGATGATGATGACTAATGTGAAAGCATCACTAGTTCATTTTTTACCTAGATAACTTCCAGTTTAAAATAGGAAATTAAGTAAAGATGCTATTAGACTATAATATAGAAAAATCATCTCCATTTTTTGATGATACAGTAAATGCCATCATGGAGGTATATGCTGCCAATCAAACCCTATTAAGAACTTCATCTCTTCCAGAACCCATTGTACTTGATGATTTAGAGGGAACAATTCAACTAGCTACTACTTTAGATGATCCGACTCTAAAAGATGTAATAACAAGAGCTTTGCTTACAAATGATGAAAAAGTAATTCCGATCTCCGATCCTTTGGAAACAACGATTAGTACTAAGGTACCCTTGCATACCTTAGAACATGTAATATAGTATGTGCCAACCTAACATATCTTGATTCTTTCACCAGATCTATGGTATTGTACTATTACATAGCTTTATCTCAGAAAATGAATGGTTTCTACAGAGCCTAGTGCTAATCACATTTAAGTACAGGAGTTCATTATTGTAATAGATCCTGTTACAAATATAAGATCAGGTTATTTGTCACTGAAAAATGAAATGCTTTAATTGCCATTCGGAGTTTCGTTCTATGTTTTCAAATCTTATCTGTCCGCAATGTGGGTATTGTTATTATTATAGAGATTTTTCTTGTTTTCATCATAATCGGGAACTAACAAAAGGAAACGTATGAAACTCGGCAATCTTTATCGTACTAACGTATAATATTTGTAAAGTCATACTAAATGTAAGTCATAGTATAGCTGGCATATTCGACGATCTAGCAGATGAAATGTTGAGTCATAAGTGATTGACTACACATTTAGATGAGCGACCTCTTGTTTTCGATGTCTGACATCCGAACGATATTGATCTAGTATCTTTTTTTCTTTCAATACGTCATTATCATTAAACATCTGAAAAGTTGTAATCGTTTCTTGAATCTTAAAGTTGAGACTAGCTTCCTCTTTTTCGAGTTTTCTAATTCCGTATTATACTAAAGGTATATTATCATTTTTTGCGATCTTGAGAGCACGAGCTACTTTCATGCCGTCAGCTTTCATTTGTTTGTAAAGTTATAAAGAAGCATGTTTATGATTGATGTAAGTCAAGTGGTACCAAGTTTTTACCATTCAAATAATGATTCTTATAATCAATATGATCCAAATCCTAAGATAAATAAGCAAGCCGATGCTCTAAAACAAAGGATTCGAACTGATTCTAAAAAATATGATGAACAATTTAGAATAGGAATTGAAATTGAAATATGTCTGGTTGATAGCCAGGCAAGAGTAATTAATGCACGGCCATTAATAGAAAAACTAAAAGAAGCAGAATATCAGGTCGATGATGAGTACGGTTCGTGTCAATTTGAATTCAGAACTCCGCCGACGAATATGGAGAACATCTTTGAGCTTAATATATTATTTGAACAATTCATAGATTATCTTGATAAAACGGTTCAAAAAGTATACAACGACAGAGAGATGGTATACCCTGTATTCTTAGGTGCCAATCCTTCACCACAGATTTTAAGAGAAGAATTGATTACAAATAAACCACGATACAAAAAGCTGGCAAAATGGCAAAGTAAAATTCCTGATGTTGAAATTGATGGACTAAAAATAAGAGCTTTACAGATAGCTACTGCAATACAAGGCTTTCATCTTCATCTACAGGGTCAAAACCCAGCTCATACTGCTCTCATGTTCAATCATATATTAAACATAATTCCATCAGCTATACTACTGGGAGCTAATAGTAGACTATTTGCTGGCAAGATATTCTCTTTTCATGAACCACGAATTTACCTTTATGATCAATCAGAAGCACAGAATTCTGGATTTCCATCTATTTCAAAATATTTAGATGGTGTAGAAGATTATATTGACTATATAATATCAAGGAAACCTGTAATTGCAAAAGATTATTTTGAACTTGAGAAGGAAAGACATGATGATGCACGCATTAGGCTGAACTCTAATTTTTATCGAATTGAAACAAGGGTAATGTCAGTGCAACCAACTCCTAAATCATTACTTTCAATGATCGAATATTTTATTGGATATTTATATAGAGCGATTAACGAAGAAAGACAATTACGACCATTATCAGCTTTAAGAGAAGAGAGAATGACTGTTATTAGATCAGGTTACAATGCTCAAAGTCATTTTAATATTATAGATACAATAAGAAGCCAAATTGACTTCGCTAAGAAAGGCCTAGCGGATCTTGGTTTAAAGGAAGAGTTTTTAAACATATTAGAAAAACGGATAGAAAACAAAAATAGCCCAGGAGATTATATAGCTAAATTATGGCATAAAAAGTTTAATGGTTCTTTAGAACAGACTGTTTCTGAGATAATAGCCCATATCTGGGAAAAAACAAAAACTAATCAACCAATAATCTAAACGTAAATACTATTTTATTGAATTTTGTAGATCAGACTATTTGGTGGGATAGACGTCGTCATCTTCGTCCAGCGAAAGTCATTGATTTGCAGGGTCAAAATGAGGTACTCACTATGACGGATGGGTGAACCTGATGAAGTTGTCAAAGTTATCATATTTCTTTGTCTAGCAATAGCAGTTTCGTCTTGGATATAGAACTAGTACAGGTCATGACCACTTTGCCTGCTATGTATTCATATAGTACAATGCAACGTTCAAATAATATGATCCAAGAGGTAGCTAGGTCTAAAATAATACGCTATATCGTTACCTATAACTAAACACTGCTTTATCCTAAGAAAACCGGTCTTGACGGCAGCGCCTCGCCTATGATCAGGTCTAATAATAGTCTAGACTATTAAAGAACTAGATTTATGAATATTCCAAGGTTATGTATTGCCTTTTCCAGGAGTAAACGAAAAACAATAATTGTGAGACACCAAAAGGCACTATTAAAAAGTAAGTTCTTATCAAGATTAATCGATACTGTAGTTAGAAAGGATGAATTTTTCATATGGAGAGATTAAGGTTCATGGTTTTTAGTACCGATTATAGTACGGTAAATTAAGGATAAAAAGTAAATGATGATTCACATTAATGGGATTTTTAAAACAATAGAATAAAGAAGATATAGAGAGAAAAGGGAAGATATAGAACCATTCAGGGTACTGCCAAAAATACTAAGAAAGACGTCAGGACTTTATATTCTCGAATGTAAGTATTTCTATTATGGGCAAAATGAATGTCGTAATTAGCGACGAGACCGAAGGAAGGTTCAGAAAAGTAGTTGCTCGCCACGTAGGAGTTAGAAAAGGAAATATCAGCAGAGCGTTAGAAAAAGCAATTGATTTATGGATAAAGTCGAAAGAAGACGCCTTTATAATCCATCCGCATTAGGCATTCGTTAATGTACGTTCGTTCTCCGACAATTTAGATACTGAGACGATCAAACTCCCCTATGACCATCCTGGCCCCAGAAGGCATTAGATCAATGGATTGTTTCATTAATGGTTTCATTCTTTCATCTTTTTCCATCCTTGCCTTTACTCCGCATTCGGAAGACAAATTAAATGTTAGACGTGGCTCCAAAAGTACTTGAATGAACTTCGAGCAGCAGAAGACCTAGCTAAGGTTATTAGATCATCTAGAAATCTAGAGCCTGTATTATTCGTGATTTTATCTTGAAATACGAGAACTCCCAACTCAATCTCTATTCGATGTATTTTGAGGCCTCATTTTCATGATTTCTACAGCAGAAGATATTTTCTATGAGAGAAATATGCCTTTTAGATCTTAAACGCTAGAAGAAAATGTCGAATATGCTCTCATTCGATAATTTCATTACTAGTACAATAATTTATTAGCAGTCAAAGTACAATTGGGATAAGAATGCAAGAGAATCACTTTTCAAGAGTTTTGGTTGCTATCGATGGTTCGGCTTCTGCAATGCACGCAACAGATTATGCAATATCAATTGCTATGAAAAATAATTCCCAACTCCTTGTTCTGTACGTAATTGATGTCTATAAATACCCGTATTTGCCTTCTTCAATAATCTTGGCTCCCACATTTGGTTCTGAAAAATATCGGGAAGAAAAGAATGAAGCTGAAGAATGGATGAATAAGATCAAAGAAAAATACAAACAAAAAACCAATGATAATACAAATTCAAAGGAGCTCATGACGGAGATCGTTGAAGGTACAAAATCTGCTGCAACTACTATAATGGAGTATGCAGAATCAAAAAATGTTGATTTAATTATTATTGGAAGTAGAGGCAGAACTAGTTTCAAGAAATTATTATTAGGCAGCGTCTCATCTAATATTATAAAGAACGCTCATTGTGCAGTCCTAGTAACAAGATAATAAAGCCTATCTAGGTATGCTACTGCGTAGTTGAAGACCTCACAGAATTTCTAAAGAAATATTCTTCTCTTCTTTGAGCCAGCTCAAAAATTTTGAAATATTGATGTATAGATTAAATGGATGCCAATTCCACTATCAAACTCTCATCTCATTCGCACTTTGCATTCACCAGCTTAGAAACTACAGCAATGAGTTCAACCAACTCTGTCGTCCATTTCATAACGTGTGTATGACCTGTGAGCTGACTTCTTTTACTATGCCTGTGATCTCATGTCCCGGTACCATAGGATACGTTGATCCTCCCTCCCCATTCATCATTTATTTCTTGTATATCTGTATGGCATACCCCACAATATTGAATATCAATCACAACATCATTATCATTAGGTTCCCTCCTTTCAGAAGAGTATTTACTAAGAAGTGTCTTTGCTTGTTGAGCAGCAATATATCAAGTACTTTCTTGTGGTTTATCTAAATTACTAAATCACATAAACCTAGTTATTACGAATACCTAGAACTTACTTAATCTTGGTCTTTTTTTATACTCTCATTTTATATTAAATCTTTCTATAATTCGGCCATCAGAAAGGACTGCATCAATCCCCTTGGTATTTTCAATGTCTTCAGCAGGATTTGCAGACAGGATTAGAATATCTGCTTGTTTACCTGGCTCAATGGTACCTGTCTGATTAAGCAGATCAAGTGCCTCAGCTCCATTCCTAGTAGTAATCTTAATAACATCCATCGGTTTAATACCTGCTTCGACTAACAGCTCTAATTCGTGATGTAGACTTTCTCCTGGAACAAGTTCAAAATTCGGTATATCTGTACCCGAAAGAATTTTTACCCCATCATCATGCATCATCTTTGTTAGTTGTAAGACCTTCGTCCAGCGCTGTTCATTTTGAGGATCGGGAAAGCCCCGTTTAAAAATTGCTTCATATATACTCAGAGTGGGATCGATTGGTATCTGGTTTTGTACCAAACTATCCATCATATTTCTAATCTCAGTACTGTTTGGATCCACCAGATCGAGCCATAGAGAATGTTCAAATGGACCTCTACCCGTAAGATTAAAGATTCGTTGTTTCTCCTCGGGGAGCAGAAATGGAGATACTGGAATTCCATGAGTTAGAAAATCAATCCCCAGATTTGCAGCATTAGTCCAAGAGGTAAGATAGAGATGTCCAATAACTTTGATTCCCTGACTATGAGCTTCGTCTATCGCCGCTTTTACCAGATCTGGTTTTAACCCAACATATAGCTTGATGTAATCCACTCCTGCTGCTGCCTGACGGCGAACTTCCTGTCTTACATCCTCTTCATTACTAACCTGCTTTTCTACAAATGGTACAGGTAATTCAGGGGTATTTAGAAGTCTACCAGCTGTAAAAATCTCAGGTCCTCTTATAGTTTTGTTGAGTACTTCTTCCTTTAGGGATACAGATTCATTGGTAGGGCCTCCTGGATTTCTAATCGTTGTAATTCCATAATCTAAAAGCATGCCAAGAGTATTTTCGGATGTGATTTGATCATATGAGTCTTTTAGTACTCCTGCTACATGAGCATGCATGTCGAAAAGTCCAGGCATGATATATTTACCAGTTAGGTTAAGAACTACTCTTTCATTTCTCTGTGATCCATTATCATTGTCAGATAAATAATCATGAAAGGAAGTCTGGTTGGTTACTGCAAGTATTTTACTGCCATTGATGAGTATCACTGAATCGGTTTCTGGAGTCGCCCTAGTTCCATCTATTAAAGTAGCACCATATAATATCAGAATTTTATTCTGTCCATTATCTATATTCAGTGACAACCGCGACTTGTCGTCATAGGCATAAGTAATGAAATTCGCAGCCCAGAGAGCATTATCATTCATGGTATCTGATAACGAAAGTATGAATAATGAAAGTAAACCGACGTAAACTATATTCATAAGTTCTCTTTTTTAAGAATTATGGTAGCAGGCTTCCTTACGTATCAACATTATTAATAGTCCAAATACTCTTTCAAGAAATCACTGGTTTTAGATATGGCCATATTAGATTCAGTAGTGTTGTGAAAGAAGAATGTTTGGAATACATGAGGCATGCCTTCACATATGCCTAATTTGACCGGGATACCAGCTTGATCCAGTGCTTGATACGAACGAACAAAATCACTAAGAAGCATTTCTTTGGTACCACCTTGAATTAAAGTAGACGGAAATCCATTTCTGTAATTACTATATACCGGAGAAACATACGGATACTTTTGATCAGATGGATTGGCATATGCATCAGCCATATCTCTCTCCGAATCGTTTGTTATGAATGGATCAGCATTTTCCAGTGTAAAATATGTATCGCCTATTCCTGTTACATCTACCCAAGGTGACCATAGTACCAGAGCTGCAGGCATCCCTAACCCTTCATCCCACATTTTAAGAACAGAACCAGCTATCAAACCACCTCCAGCTGAATCTCCATACATGGCAATATCATCAAGGGAATAACCTTGATCTTTCAATGCTTGTATAACTGAAATAACCTCATCAGTTGTTTGATTCCATTTTGAAAATGGGGTTAAACTATAATCTACAGAGATAACCCTGAGTTTGGTAGAATTGGCGACTGGTGCGACGTTTCCTAATGTGGAATTAGCATCCAAGAGTGTATCCCCTCCACCATGTACATATACCAGAACTTCGCTGTTATCCTCCCAATCTTTTGGGTTGATGTCAAGTACATCCATGTCTCCCAATTTCATAGCTGTGATGTTAGGTTGATAGCTATCCACAATCGGCTGAGAAAATTGCATGACTATAGAACTTTGTTGTTGGTTTAGTTCTAGCCAACCTTCTAAATCATCTGGGCTTGGCGTTACGAGAGTAGATGAATTTGTTGTTGAATTTTTTAGTATTTCTTGAGCTTCTTTAGATATAGTTGGAGGAATATAGATTTGGGATTCACTATTATTATTAGTATTATTATTAGTTTGAATAATATTTGTTACATTTTGAGCTTGAACTTGAACAAATGTGAATGAATTTAAAGACAAAAAGAGAACATACGATAAAATACCAAATGATATGGTTATAATAGCCACACTCAAAATTGCTTTCATTATTTGGATATCCCCTTTGGATTGTTCATAGCCTTGGGTATAATTGGTATGACATAAAAGTGAATATGATATGTTGTTACTTTAAGCATAATTGCATGTAGTTGTCAACTCTCGTACAGAAAATCTGCAAATATGCATATTGATTAAGTAGCCCTTACTAGCTCTCGACTATTCATATACTCTCTAGTCTTTTGTATCCGTGATGATAGACGTACATAAGTTTACAGCTTTCTTAAAGTCAGCAACAGGGACAAATTGAAAAACTGCCATATACTTAATTACTCCTAACCAGCATAATGAATGTGCAATATTCAGTCAAGGTTACCGTTCTGAATATTCTAATATTATTTGTTACACCTGATATAATCCAAAGATATTAAATACCATTCCATAATGACGTCTTGCCAATATTACTCATCTTCGATGTTCAATTAGTAAATTTGTATGTATGTAAATGTCATATTCACCAGAGGTCAGAGCGTAGCTGAAATACTTCCTTTATGTAGATTTACTGCTTAATTATGTAGTTTACAATCAAAAATATTAATGAGTTTCATAACATAGGCTACCCAGACCAGTTAAGATAAGTGTCATTACATATTATTGATGTAATTATCACATTCTTTGCACAGGAAGAGCTTTAGCTTTGTTCATTGATCTGCTTTGCTGTGTAAGTAAATCTTGAGCCTCAGTAAGGGAGAATTAGAAACCATGTATAGA
>JBAUMZ010000038.1:0-8160 GCA_049578985.1 Nitrososphaeraceae archaeon | reverse complement strand
GAATATTTGTGGCCAAGTAACAGCAGTGATGCTGACGAAGGTCAAGTTTTTTGAACATTTAATATGTAGATTATGTTCGCATGGGATCAGGTATCTAGGACTTGTTTATTATCTCGTCAGTTATAATCTTCTTCATCATATTAATCAAATCTGGTGTAATTTCCCAAAATAGCATTTATAATCCATTATTATGTATACTATTTCGGAGTGGACCAAAGAATATTAGTAGAGGCTCATAACAAATGAGTCTGGAAGAAGCTGCATATGCTGAAGCATCTTATCAAAAGCATCAATATGTTTCTCCGATTTATGGTAATCTCAAATGAGTATTTTACTGGTACAAATATATGTGAAGATTTCTCCCTAGGGGCATGAAGTCTGGTCCGAGATTTGATAGCAAAAGTTATCAGACTCCTTACACTTACAGAAGTTATGAAAAATGGAGCAAAAAGAACTCGAACCGAGAGTTCTATGGGCCCAGAGGGATTCGAACCCTCGACCAACTGCTCCGCAGGCAGCCATTCTATCCAAGCTGAACTATGAGCCCACAATGCTAGTGAAGATGTTGCTAGCACCAAATATGAACTAACTCCAACTTTGCTAAGAGCCTCCGATGTTCAATATTGTGTATTAATATGGAACGATTCCAAATACTTACAAGATATCTAATGCAAAAGTATTAATTTTTAATAAGGCCATATCTCAGGTATATCATGCCTCTACCTCTTACCGAAGCTATCCGAGAACATATTATCCTGTTTGATGGTGGGATGGGTACTGAGATTCAAAAACTTAATCCGCAACCCCACGATTTCCCAGGTACCAACGATGGATTTAATGATGGACTCAATATGACCAAACCCGAGTGGATTAAGAATATTCATCGTGACTACCTCATGGCAGGCGCAGACTGTGTTGAAACAAATTCATTTGGCTCTAATCTGTTCAAGCTCAAAGAATATGGGTATGGAGATAAAACTGTAGAAATTAATCGAGGGGCTGCCGAATTGGCGAGGGAGGTATGTAATGAATTTGAGGATCGGTACCGCTATGTCATTGGTTCTGTTGGACCTACAGGGTTTTTGCCAAGTTCAGAAGATCAGGACCTTGGGAAGGTGACTCCTGAACAAATTATTGAAGGTTTAATACCGCAATTCGAAGGATTGCTCTTGGGGGGAGTGGACTCACTTCTGATAGAAACTAGCCAAGATATACTTGAGGTCAAATTAGCAATTGAGGCCTGCCATGTAGCAATGCATAACGTCGATAGGAAAGTCCCTGTCATTGGGAACGTTACCCTAGATAGGTACGGGAATATGCTTTTAGGAACAGACGTACAAGCAGCATATACCACAGTTTGTGATATGGGCATAGATATTTTTGGCCTCAACTGTTCTACTGGCCCCGAGGAAATGCTTCCAAGTATAAGATGGCTGGATGAACAGCATGGTCTACCTATCTTAGTAGTACCTAACGCGGGAATGCCACAAAATGTCGGTGGAAAGGCAATATACAAGATGACTCCTGAAGACATGGCACTGAAAATGCGCGAATTCATCAGACAATTTAGCAGAATCAGGATTATTGGAGGTTGTTGTGGCACGACTCCTCTACATATCAACAAACTAAGAGAAATGTTGCAGGAAGAAGGATTTACCGCCCCAAATGACTAAGCCTATTTGATACACCAACTATCTTTTGATTCTTATGAAATTAGCCTTCATCGAAGGATTGTAGGAAATGTCAACAATAGCGCGAGTTAGTTCAGCATTGAAGGCTGTAGATATCGTGCAGAATCCACCACCCTTAATTATAGGAGAAAGACTCAACACTCAGGGGTCAAAGAAAGCCAAGGAACTAGTTCTCAATAATGATTTTGATGGACTCATAAAGTTGGCGAGAAACCAGGTTGAAGATGGAGCTCATTGTCTAGATGTGTGTGTAGCCACAACTGAACGCTCAGACGAAATGGAATTCATGACAAAACTGGTAAAGAAGCTTAGCCTCGAAATTGAGGCTCCTTTAGTCATAGATTCCACTGATCCGCTTGTTGTTGAATCCGCGCTAAGACAGATACCAGGAAAGCCCATAGTAAACTCCATAAATCTGGAAGGAGATGGAAATCGGTTTCATAAACTGGCTCCTCTTATGAGGAGATTTGGTGTTCCAGCAATTGCTATGTGTATCGGTCCTCAAGGAATGGCAAAGACCGCACAAGAAAAAGTTAGAACTGCTGAGCTCTTGTTTAATACAGGCAAGAAATATGATTTAAAACCTTGGCAGTATCTGTTTGATGTATTAACCTTCACCTTGGCTACCGGGGAGAACGAATTTGTCAATTCAGCAAAAGAGACACTAGATGGAATACGACTAGTAAAGAAGAGATTTCCGGAAAGCTTTACAACGTTAGGACTTAGCAATGTGAGCTTTGGTTTAGCCCATAATGCCAGGAAGATCCTTAATTCCGTCTTCCTGTACCACGCATTACAATATGGTTTGGACACTGTCATTATTAATGCAAAGGATGTAATACCCTACACTTCTATTAGTTCGCACGAGAAAAAACTTGCCGAAGATCTGATATTTAATCGAAATAGTGATTCCCTAAGTGAATTTATTTCTTATTTCGAGCTGTCCTCGAATACAGATAGGTATAGCAAATCCACTAACAGAGTAGAAGTAGATCCCTCGTGGGACGCCAGCCGCAGATGCCACTTTCGCATAGTAAATAGACTAAAGGAAGGAATTGAAAATGACGTCGTTGCTGCTATCGCTGAAAAATGTGGCATGAATAATGATGCAGTAACAGAAGATAAGATTGATGAGTTTGGCGTTTCTCACAAGATCCTACACTGCACCAGTAAGATTGCACATGAATCAGCTGTCAGAACTCTGAATGAAGTTCTACTCCCTGCTATGAAAGAGGTAGGTGATAAATTTGGTGCCGGCGAAATCATCTTGCCTTTTGTTCTCAAATCTGCAGAATGTATGAAGGCGGCAGTTGCAGAATTGGAGAAGTATCTGATCAAGCAGGAAGGGGTTACCAAGGGAAAATTGGTACTTTGTACCGTTTATGGCGATGTTCATGACATCGGGAAAAATCTGGTGAAGACCATCGTGACCAATAATGGGTATACCGTCTATGACCTTGGTAAACAAGTAGGGCTTCAGACTATAGTAGATAAAATAAAGGAGGTGAAACCTGACGCCGTGGGATTGTCTGCACTACTAGTTTCAACTTCAAAGCAGATGCAATATTTTGTTGAATATGCCAGAAAAAATGATATCAAGATTCCTATTCTCTGTGGAGGTGCAGCAATAAATAGCAACTACATCAATCGGATAGCAAAGGATGGAGGACTATATGACACAGGGGTTTTCTATTGCAAGACAGCGTTCGATGGATTAAAAGTAATGAATAGTTTAACGTCAGATCAAAGAGAATCGTTCTTATCTGACTGGAAGCATAAATTGAGTAATTGGAAAGATAATATTTCATATTCTAAAAAAAAGGCGGAGGTGTTTCCTCACAGCAAGATAGTCCCGGTCACACCACCAAAGCCTCCTCACACCAACAAGATTATCAGAATCGATCAGAAAGATATCGATCTTTACGAGGTATGGAAGTTTCTAAATAAAAAATCTCTATTTGTATTGTCGTGGGGAATGCGGGGTAAATCCATCAGCAAGGTGGCAGACCCTGAAGCTCTGTTAACAGAATGGCAAGACAGAGTTGTGATGCAGAAATTGTTTACATGTACCGTCGTTTATGGATATTTCAAATGCCACAATAGAAACAACGTACTTCAGGTAGAGATTCCCGGCGGTGCTGGAGAGGTAAGTTTTGACTTTCCGAGATCAACATTGAGGAAACACCTATGCATTACAGATTACTTTGGTGAAAACGACATAGTAGCATTCCAGGTGGTTACCGTGGGAAAAAGAGCTAGCTCAGTCATTGAGGAATGGAACCAGGAAAATAGATACACTGACGCTTACTATCTACACGGTCTTGCTGTAGAAACAGCTGAAGCGTTGGCAGAATGGGTTAACCATAGAATTAGATTTGAATTGAATATCGTTTCGCCAAGGGGATTGAGATATAGTTGGGGCTATCCAAGCTGTCCAGATGTTACTCAACATCACCTAGTTTGGAAGCTTCTGGATCCTTCTAAATCAGGCATATTCCTTACAGAAGCCGGGCAGATAATTCCTGACCAATCAACTGCGGCAATTCTAGTACACCATCCTGAGGCTGAGTATTTCGTCATCTGAAGAGACATAATTTGTTAACGAGTAGCAGCTCTTCCATGCAATATCGAATGAGATTAGCTAAAGATCTGTTTTTATATATATCATATGATTTCAAACTTTACTGACTATTGCCAATAAATGATTTCGCCCTCGCGTGTGCTATCGATAATTCCCCTGCTTACTTCACATATGAGGGAACCACGATGGTAGTTATTACATCGCAGGAAACGTCTAGGAGAGGCTCAAGTGATTTCGATGAGATAGAGCCTTACATGGATTCCTTAATTGCTCACGAATCAATTCACGTAGTGATTGGTCGAATTGAGGGTTTAGAAGTATCTGATTCCCTAGACGATATAGAAGTTATAGTTGAAAGAAACGGGCACAAGTTTCAAGTTACCATAAATAATATCTTATTTGCTACAGATTCTTCGGGAATTGTGACACCATAAATTAACATATATTATGTCTTAGAATCATTTAACAATTCATTTGACATATCTTCCATTTTTTATTGGAGACGTGACTCATGTCATTTACCAAAGCACAAAGTAACATAAAGCAGCGATCATGCATAATCGGTAATTTTTCGATTGATACTTTCTCTCACAATTTTTTTTATCTGCTCCTTTTCATGAAAATTCGGATTTTTATTGAGTCTAGATAGAAATTCTATCTCCTCTTGTAAGAGGTCGATCTTTTCTTCAAATATTTGGTTGAAAAGCACTTTTTGATAGATCCTCTGGGTCATATCTAAGTGCGAATAAATAGCTGTAAGATTTTCAAACAAACCGTTATCACTAAGTATTTTCGCAAACGCAGATTTCTGAGGCCTGACTAAAGAATCCCCAACGATACGTTTGTCCGACGAAATCACCTTAAACCTACCATCATCCATATATCCGATTATGGAGGCAGGCAATAATCTAAATAAGTCGTATTTTTGAATTCTCGCAGTGTGATTCTTGTCAAAAACTACAACCGATCGTCCGAACGCCAAGATCGCATTGATAACCTGCCTAGGGAGTCTTTCATCAAGTGAATCATTATCGGATTTAATTTCTACTGGAATGAGATCAACCAAATCAACTCGGCAATTTTCTTCCCTGGCAAAGGCAAGTAATTCTGAAGTACGCATTGTTAGGTTGTGGTATCTATCATACTTGTCAATTGATTCAATCTTTATCATTGTTGGCAAATTTCTTTGCAAACTAATGATACCTATCACAAGATCAAAGTATCTGAAGTAAGCTTCTTTCTTTATTCTCACTATTCTTTCTGCTTTCTGAAGTGATGATATGTCAATTATATCATCTATTCCTTGGATTTTACCAGAAAGAAGTGATTCAATAAACAGTTTCTGGAGATCTTGTTCATTCATTTTTTTATTTCGACGATGAGAGGCGGGTGTGGGTTATCAGTACTTCGTACTGATCGGCATATTGGTTGCCAAAGGTACTTGAGAAGATTACTGGTGGCGACAGGCATTTTTCATACGGCGAACAAAATCGTAGAGGTCATTTAACATATCAGGGTTATATTCGGACGTTTTTATAATATTGACAAGAGCGCTCCCCATAATTATTGCGTCGGCACCAGCTGCAACCATCATGGAAACATGATCTGGTTTTTGCACTCCAAAGCCTACAGCGACCGGAAGGTGGGAATACGAATCTTTTCGAAGCTCAACTATCCTTTTTATGGAACGGTCATAAAGCGTATTTCTGACACCGGTGACACCATAAACTGAAACAGCGTACACGAAGCCTGTAGAAGCACTCATAATTCTACGTACACGATTATCTTCTGTATTTGGGGAAACAATGAAAATGGATGCTAGCCCAAGCTTGTGAGAGATTCTGGTGTATTCTTCTGACTCCTCTATGGACATATCAGGTAATATAAAACCATCAATACCTGAATCTCTGGCTTTAGACATAAAGTACTCAAATCCTGCACGATATAAAATGTTGCTATAAGTCATGATAATGAGTGGTAAGTCAGGAAATATCTTCCGGGCAGCCCTAGCTAATGCAACACATTGTTGAGGCCTAACTCCATGAGTTAAGGCATGATGTGAGGCCTCCTGAATAACTGGGCCATCAGCTATAGGATCGGAAAAAGGGATACCAATTTCAATCATGTCTGCTCCCCCTTTAACCAACGTTTCAATAACAGACGCACTCGTTTTTAAGTCGGGGAAGCCTGCTACCATATAACAGATCAAAGCCGCCTGCTTTCTTTCTCTTAAGTCACTAAACTTTTTGCCAATTCGATCTTCCATCTTTTTGATAGCAATCATTTTGGTTTCATTTCGTATCGTGAAAATTCATTACGTTCCAAAAGAATATTGACGTCTTTGTCACCTCGGCCGGATAGTGTAACGACTACATTCTTGCTTCGCCCTATTTTCTTAGCTAGCTTCATAGCATAAGCCAATGCATGGGATGACTCCAGAGCTGGGATGATCCCTTCATATTTGCACAGTGCTGCAAAGGCGTTGATTGCATCACGGTCTGTACAACTTACATACTTTGCTCTACGAGTATCTTTAAGATACGCATGTTCTGGTCCGACTCCCGGATAGTCGAGGCCTGCTGAAATGCTATGGGTATCGATTACCTGACCATACTTATCTTGAAGAAGGTAACTCCTCATTCCGTGTAAAACCCCGACTGTTCCGGCATTTAGACTAGCGGAGTGCTTTGCTGTGCTTAGCCCTTTTCCCCCGGCCTCGACTCCGTAGAGTGAAACCTCTAGTTTGTTAAGGAGAGGGTAGAAGCTTCCGATCGCGTTGCTGCCCCCTCCAACACAAGCAACTACAGCATCGGGAAGTCGTCCGAATTTTTCTTTTGCCTGATTCTTAATCTCATTCCCTATCACGCTCTGGAAATCCCGCACTATTGTTGGATAGGGATGTGGTCCTACTACAGATCCAATTAAATAATATGTATCTTCAACATTAGATATCCAATCCCTCAATGCTTCATTAATGGCATCTTTCAAGGTTTGACTTCCAGAACTAACTTCATGCACTTTGGCGCCGAGTAGCTGCATCCTAAGTACGTTCTGGCTTTGCCTCTGAGTGTCTTTGAGACCCATATAAACCTCTGCGCTCATATTGAGTGCCGCACACGCAATTGATGTTGCAACCCCATGTTGTCCCGCACCTGTTTCTGCTATAATCCTTCTTTTTCCCATACTTTTAGCCAATAATCCCTGGCCCAAGGTGTTGTTAATTTTATGCGCACCTCCATGTAGCAAGTCTTCTCTCTTTAGGTAGATCCTGGCACCGCCTATGTATTCCGATAGATTTTTTGCATAGTAGAGCGGTGTCGGCCTTCCTGCGTATTCATTTAGATAATAGCGTAGTTGACTTTTAAACAGAGGGTCCTTCTTACACTTAGCATACGCCCTTTCTAGTTCCTGGATTGGTGGAACCAGCGTTTCAGGGATATAGCTTCCCCCATATCTTCCGAATCTTCCCTCGCTAAGATGATCTTTAGACATTTTAAAGTGATGCTAGAATTGATTTATCATGCTATTAAGATGTTATCTTTAAGTAAATCTCAAAACTAGGAATGTTTTTCCAATTAGAGTGATATGCGTGAAACTTTTCGTGAAATAGTAGCGTTGGTAGCAAATTTATTTTTTCTTACTATCTTTAGTTAGGACATGCTATAACTGGAATATACCTTGACTATCTAAATGAAAAATGGTCTAAACCTGCGTCCTAGGATCGCTTATATACTTCAATGTGATACTTGTACTGCTACGATTTGAGTAGTACAGCTAGCGGATTTATCAAGAGTATTGAATCAGGATCAAAACATCTTCTGATCAAGAGGTTTACCTTTAGATATCCAGAGGAGAAATTGAAATTTGTTGGCGATGGGTATCAGTTTG
>JBAUMZ010000037.1:0-2434 GCA_049578985.1 Nitrososphaeraceae archaeon | reverse complement strand
GGATACATTACCCACGGGACTGGTATGATGACTAATAGAAATAGAGTCATATAGCCCAGCATAGTCGGTACTGTACACATCAGTGTATTATAGATAGTATTCTGCGCCAATATATTGGATACCAGATCCCATTTAATCTAATGTTATGGCTTGGGCTTCATAGTAATTATGAACTGACATTTATCCATTTGTAAACTGTCATATGAGTAACATTTACACCTTGTAGTTTTAAAAACTTCTGAACATTCCTAAATGATTCTCCTGTGAAGTAAAGTTGCATTGCTGAAGTTATCATTTGTGGGGTCGCGCGCATTTTCTCAAAACCAAGGTTAAGTGTAAACCGCTTGCAACAATTCCTACAACTGTATCTCTGTAAGTCTCCATACTTGTTGCGTCTAATACCATGCTTTACTATCTGGTCGGACTGACATTGAGTGCATACAAATACATTAACTTCTGGTACGACTATCGGTTGTCTTTCTATTACCTTCTTGCGAATTGCTTGACTAATTTCTACTGCGTGAATATGCTTGCAGATAACGCCTCGATAGATATGGTCGGTGCACGTACAGACCCAACCTAACTTGTCCTGGACCCCTGTAAATTGAGAACACCCTGCAATGGAGACTTTTTTACTCCAGACAGTAGAGGAGGTCTTGTATATGCAGGGTAGTAGTAGCAGGTGGACTGCTGATGACAGAATAAGAATAGTGATGGAATCATTGGCTACAAACATTACCTTAGCTGAACTATGCAGAAAGTACAACCTGAAGCCAAACGTATTCTACAGCTGGAAACAGAAATTTATGGAAGGTGGCAAGTTGGCATTAACTGGTTCAGGTGAGAATATAAACAAGCAGATACAAGCAGAGAATGAACGTCTGAAAAAGCTGATTGGTGAATTAACAATAGCCAATGACGCTTTTAAAAAAACATTGGAAACAGGAAGGAGGATAGGCTAGCTGTGATACATCTAATGACAGCTGCGGCGGACCATGGTGGCTTGAGCTTGAGAAAAGCATTAGCATATACTGATTGCAGTAGAAACACTTACTACTACAGTAAGAAGGAAAAGGAAGGACCCAGAAATGCACTACAACTACATCAACAGCTAGACCAAGCAGTACTGGAAAAGAAGATTGATGAGATCATTCTTCAAAGGCCGTCGTATGGTACCAGAAGAATGGCAGCTATGCTAACAAGAGTAATTGGAAAATCTATCAATAGAAAGAGGGTACAAAGGATATACCATAAGCTAAACCTCACCATACCATCTAGGAAAAAAAGAGAAATTATACGCTCCAAATATAAGAACATCAAAAAGGTTGATAGACCAAATGAAGTATGGGAAGTTGATTTAACATATGTCCATTGTGGTATTGATGGGTGGGGATATCTATTCAATGTTTTTGATGTATTTACAAGAGTATGGGTAGGCTATTGTTTTGATTTATCTGCAGTAAAAGAGAATGCCATAATCTCTATAGAAAATGCTCTTGTATCACACAAGGAGATAGTAGTACGTGACAACGATAACAATAACAACAATAAACCTACCATTAGAGCAGACAATGGCTCACAGTATACCAGCAATGCATTCAGAAAATCGATGTCAGTATTAGGGCTAAAACTAGAACACATCGCTTGTAATACTCCAGAACAGAATGGTCATATCGAATCATTTCACAAGACACTAAAGAAAGAGTACATCTGGCCTTATGACTTTCATACATACCAGGAAGCGGAAGCCGCAATTAGGGATGCTTTTGGCGACTATAATCGAGATAGAATCCATTCTTCATTAGGATATTTGACACCATATGAATTCATTTCAAAATGGAAGCAAGAACATCAAAGGGAGACAGAGGAAGTAGTAGTAGAGCAAACAAAGATGATAAATATTGGTTAGGAGTACCCATGAAATAATGGAGAAAGCGTTCCCAAAAAGAGGGGTCCACTCCATGGTACCTGTCACTTCTCATCTTATCCTATTGCTGTTAATACTGGAACATCATCTTATCTTACCTGTGCTGCGCCCTCTTGACATTAAACATTCCATCTGTAAATACTGGTTCGTCAATTCCCCAGCTCCACTTCTTTATAGGACGTATCCTAATGTATTGATATTCGGAATGACCAGTTTGATCCATATATCCACCTTGCCTAATAACAACATCGGCTTCACCATAGATCCTAATTCCTCGCGGATCCCATGGATCAACGGTCTTTAGATCATCTATCACATTTGCAACATTTCGATTCTTTAGAACATTTTTGTATTTTGTGGATTTGAGAAGATTCATACCGCTTACATAAAGAAACTCACCATCGAAATCAAAGCCAACTGGCACAACATCTGGTTGCACTAGCCTGCTACCATCTTCAGATGATGATGATATTGACGCCGTGGCAATTCTTGCAATACGTTGAGTGT
>JBAUMZ010000036.1:0-2238 GCA_049578985.1 Nitrososphaeraceae archaeon | reverse complement strand
TTTCTATGTACCATCTATTAATTAGTTGGTATGAGAAGATCGAATAATAATGGATCCGAAAATGGAAATGAAATAGAGGCTAAAGAAATGATTCTGGGAGAAATACAAAATGTACATGGTAATCCTTTAGAAGTTAGACAAGATGGTTATGCCGATACAGAAGGAAAAAGATAGCTTGTATCACAAGACACTCATACCTTACACCATACCATTAGGAACACTCTTTACTAAAAAAGAGATAAAGCTAGCAAAGAAAAGTCCTTCATTTTCTATGGAATACGACCTAAAATACTTGGGAGGCGCTGGCAACATATTCTTACCAGACGATATAGAATACATTACGAATGATAAATACACACTAAGTGATAGCAATGAGTATTTTACAACGTATTTAGGTTGTGATATGGCTTTTGGAAGTAGTAACTTTGCAATTACAATAGTTCAACTGCAAGATAAAATAAACGTCCTGTACTCACAAGAGTTTGAACGTCCTGAGTACGAGACAATGGTTTCATTAATTCACCAACTTATACAGAAATACCCCTGTTGTATTTAAGACTAAACATAGGGATATGTTACAGAAGTTACACAAGTTAGTTTCAACTCATAACATTAGGATATCACCCAAGTTTGAGAGACTTATCACTTCATTAAAATCAGCTACTTCAAAGAATGATACTTATGACTTAGATAAGCAGGCTACTAGCTATGACGATTCATTAGACTCATTGCAACTTGCAGTACTTCCTATTACCTTTACTTCTTAGTATTGGGGCGTGCGCGATGACAAAAAAAGGTTACAAAATGACTGAAGAACACAGGAGACATATATCTGAAGCTCAACGTATAAAATGTAACAAACCAGAGGTTAGAAAGCAGATTTCAATACGAATGAGAACATGGTATAAAACACACAGACATAGTATGTTAGGTAAGAAACAAAAACCAGAATACATACAAAAAGCTACTGAAGGTAGAAAGAAATTCTATAAGAAGAATGGAATATGGAATAAAGGAAAGCGTTGGTCAGAACAGACAAAAAATAACATTAGCAAAGGTATGCGGAAGTATTGGGATAAGAAGAGAAAGCAACAACAGAAGGACGGCGCGCGCGACTACTGCAACCTATGTTATATGCGGACTGTTATCCTTTATTCCATCAGTAATAGAGATATTATCCTTCCATTGTTGAAATTCCTTTTCACTTAATGACCAACAGCAACAGTAGCGAGACTATTTGTTCCACAATTGTACGAGGAATTGGTAAACAATGGTTTTGAACCATCACTAGCATATGCCCAGATTAGAGAGGACTGTCCGTGGTGGTCATTTGACACAATACGGGATTTCGTACCGCCTGAGGCTAAACATGCAGTTGCGCGGAAGGCTTATATCAGCAGAAAAAAGAAAAGAAAGAAGGTTAACCGAAGAAGTAATTGAAATCTTAATGAGTCATGAAGATGTAACAGAAGTTTTCAAAGCAGCTCATGACGACGTCGACGGAGGCATTCGGCTTCGCGTAAATACTAAGTCGCGCGAGTTCGTTGGTGCTGCGTCCATTACTCCTAAATCCACTATCGCAAAGTCTATCACTGTAAAAGCGAATTCTGCACCGATTAAATCGGCCAGTTAGAACTTCATTTTTTTATTTGTTCACTATATTAGTAAAACATGATAAGACCGAACTAAGAAAGATACTAAATATAATTGCGGATAGGACAGAGAACAGTATCAATAAAAGTGTTATTGACCTAGTGGTGATACAAGAAAGTGGACTTCCAGAGTCGGAAGCACGGAAATACGTAAACGAATTAGAAGGACTAGGCATTATTAGTATTGGACTTAAGGTAAGCGGAGCAGAAATAGAAGGTAAACCATACAGGCTAATTAACCTGACAACGAAAGGTCTGGAGGTGTTAGAAGACCAAGATGAACGGTAATTCTATTTAGACAGAGACAGCAGTTTCGGCTTTTATAGGAATATATGATGATGAGTCTAGGAACCACTGTTACTGGTCTAAGAGTAACAAAGTACTACGCTTGTATCACTAGTGATATTCTGCATTGATATTGTACATGCTAGGTTAAATACACATTTTTTACTATGTTAATGGAGTTTAATGATCGGTTCTACAAAAACATAAAGTGATAATGATCTCAATTATAGCTGATTACAAATACCTTCAATGTATATGTATATATGTCTCACAGATATTACAGTTGATAAATTGGTCGTTG
>JBAUMZ010000035.1:0-4372 GCA_049578985.1 Nitrososphaeraceae archaeon | reverse complement strand
GTGCCATTATGTTCTTCAATAATAAAGATGCAACAGATCTATATTAAGTTGCGAGTATCAAAATTTGGTTCTTTTATGAATATCTAATAGCTAATTGAACTGTAACATGTAAGGTGTATATATAATTATGTTGTTCATATAATTTATTATATCTGAACCCAGATAAGCACCAGTGATTAGCATGGATGGTTATCATAATAAAAAAACTTTTCGGAGAGAACATTTACAGGACTAATCACGTATGATCTAAACTTTCTAGGACTGACTTTTAGAAGTACTGCAAAGGTACTGGATCCGTTTATAGATAATGAAAGCCATGTTGCTGTATGGAATCGGGTACAGCAGTTTAAATTCTACTTGAAACGAAGTTAGAACTGAAAATTTTGATGATTATTGTCCGTGCAGCTATGTCATTGAATACGAGATTTTACTCATCCGAATAATTGATTTGGTCTATTTGTGTTCATATATAATGATACATTCTACACATCAAATTTATGGATCTTGTAGTACTACGGGAGGACCTTCGAAGAGGGAAAAACAATCAGTTAGCGCAATTTTTCAGCAAGCTAATATTTTTAAAGCAAAGGAAAACTAATGTATAGATTGGAATGGCGGGGGTTACCGAATTTAATTCTAAAGAAAATTTGATTTCACAGATAAGGAAACGAGATGGAAGAATAGTTCCTTTTGTTCATACAAAGATCTCCAATGCGATCTATAAGGCGTTGGTTGCGTCTAGTAAGCCTGATTACGAGTTAGCAGAGAATTTGGCTAACAAAGTTCTCCAGAAAATGGTTGATCATGGGTATGGAGCGTCAGAAAAGGAAGCGATCCCGAGTGTGGAAGACGTGCAAGATATGGTAGAATCAATACTTATCGAAGAAGGTTTGTCCGAGACAGCAAAGGCCTACATCCTATACAGACACGAACGAAGAAAAATTAGAGATGAAAAAATGAAAATCCTGAACAAGAAAGATCTAGATGAAATCGATAAATCATTCAGTGTTAATTCACTAAGAGTCTTAGCTTCTCGATATCTGTTAAGAGATGATAACAATGAGATAATCGAAGGTCCACGCCAAATGTTTGAAAGGGTAGCCATTCTTGCAACTCTGCCTGACATGGTACACGATTCGAGGATATTTGACATCGAATCTAAACAAAGTAATTACACAGATGAAGCAGAGAAATACTACGATAAAATCGACGATTTCCATCTCAAGCTCAAGATTGGTGAATTCTATCTCAATAAGTACCATTTTGAATCTCTTATTCGTCTTTACATAGATCTCGCTAAAGACAGACATATGAAATGTAGTTTCAAAGATTTGCTTAGACTAATCGCTGGAGGAAAGATGTCTTCCTACGAAAACAGAATTCGCGAATACTATAATTTGATGGTATCAAAGGACTTTTTACCTAATACTCCAACCTTAATGAATGCGGGCGCGAGATTAGGACAACTTTCAGCCTGCTTTGTCCTCGACATGCCAGACGATATGAACAAGATCATGAAGTCGTCTACCGATGCAGCGATGATCTTCAAATCAGGAGGCGGAGTAGGGATCAACTATTCTGATTTGAGGCCAGAAGGTGATATCGTAGCATCCACATCTGGAGTAGCATCAGGACCGTCGTCTTTCATGAGAATAATTGATACAATCACGGATGTTGTAAAACAGGGAGGAAAGAGACGTGGAGCAAATATGGGCATTCTGGAAGCATGGCATCCGGATATTGAAAAGTTTGTGACTGCAAAGACAAAACCTGGAGTATTTGAAAACTTTAATGTTAGTGTCGGTATCTCGAATGATTTCTGGAAGTCTGTTATTGACAGACAGAACCATAAGTACGTGTTAAGAAATCCGAGAACTCAAGAACCCATTAAAAACATTGATTCGCAGCAGCTATTGGATCTGATAGTATTTAGTGCATGGAAGAGTGCAGAACCAGGTGTAATTTTTTTTGACAATATCAATAAATATAATCCATGTATGGAAGCCAAGGGTGGACCATTGCGTGCAACAAATCCTTGTGGAGAGCAGTCTCTTTATCCGTATGAATCATGCAATTTGGGTTCGATAAATCTGGCAAATTTTGTCAAGAGGAAGGCTGACGGAATGTACGAATTTGATTGGCAACGTTATGAACAAGCAGTACGATTGTCAACTAGATTGCTAGATAATGTAATTGATGCTAATAAGTATCCCGTAGACGAGATCGATAAAAATACTAAGCTTACTCGTAGAATTGGTCTCGGCATTATGGGCATAGCCGACCTACTATTCTTGTTAAGAATACCATACATATCTAAGGAGGGGTATGAATTCATGAACAAGTTAGCGGAGGCGATCTCATATTATAGCATGGAAGAGAGCGTTGCTCTGGCTAAAGTACGAGGGCCATTTCCACTATTTTCAAGAACTGATTATGTCAAAGGTAAGATCCCCGTAGCCGGATACTATGAAATACCAAAAGAGATTCATTCATTTGACTGGGACTCATTAATCACGAAAATTCGAAAACATGGCATAAGAAATTCATGGACAACAACTATCGCACCTACAGGAACGTTATCTATGATCGCCGATACTTCTAACGGTATAGAACCCATTTTCGCGTTAGTTTTTGAAAAGAGAGTAACAGTTGGCAGATTTTTCTATACAAACAGAGTTTTCGAAAATATTCTAATGGCAAGTGGTCTGTATGACGACGAATTACTAACAAGAATTGCAAATAACTACGGATCTGTACGGGATATGAATGAAATCCCTCAGTGGATACAGAAAATTTTCGTAACAGCAATTGATATTCACTGGACAGATCATCTTATGGCTCAGGCTGTTTGGCAGAAATGGATTAGCAATGCTATCGCAAAGACTATTAACATGCCTGGGGATGCGACTGCCGATGATGTGAAATCTGCATACTTGCTCGCTCACGAATTAGGATTAAAAGGTGTTACTGTTTATCGGGATGGATCTAGACATGAGCAGGTTCTGCACATTACAGGTGATACTGGAAAGGAAAAAAGGTTTATGGTAAATCCGAGTGCCTATGTAGCAGATTTTATTCGAGACAATATCAATGAACCATTTGTTAGGGAACAGCTAGCACAAATATACCAATATGCTCAGAATTTTGAGGAAGCCACGGTGCCTCCACATTATGAAGAGAATCAACAAATTACCTCTGTAAAAAAAGCAAGTCTCCAAACTTCAGTTATGGAGAATTATGACAATATGTGTCCATCATGCAAGGCAAAGCTAATAGTTACAGAAGGATGTAATATGTGCATCGAATGTGGGTTTAGTAGTTGTGGCTCAGGATAGATTGCCAAACATGCACTATTCCATTACCATTGAGGCCGTATTTGTTTAACTAGAGGCCCAGAAATTTCCCTTATTCGATTCGATAGGTGAGACCGATACTTATCGACCTCACCTATAGTGAGGCATAACTACCCTATCACCTGGCTTCATTTCTCTCTGCGTCTTGATCTTTTTAATAGCCTCTTCAAACTGCTTCATTGAAACCAGAGCCTCAGATGTGTGTTTAGCAGCTTCCTCTGGAGTATTATATTTTGCAAGATACTCTTGCAACACCACAGAGATTGCAGTATTAGCAACGGCTGACATGTCAGCTCCACTAAAGCCTTCAGTCAAATCCGCTATTCTGACTAGGTCTATATCTTTACTCACAGGTTTTCCCTTGATGTGAATCTCCAGGATTCTCTCCCTTGTATTTCGGTCAGGATTAGACACTAATACTATCTTATCAAATCGGCCAGGTCTCAGCAACGCATTGTCGATCATGTCTACCCTATTGGTTGCAGCAATAATCACAACACCTTGCATTTCTTGTATGCCGTCCATCTCCGTGAGTAATTGTGACATCATTCGCTCGGTACTTGCATGGACTCCCTCCATTCCTCTAATAGGTGCAATAGAGTCTATTTCGTCAAAAAACACCACACAAGGTGAAGCCTGTCTAGCTTTTCTAAATATCTCGCGTATTCCTTTTTCAGATTCTCCAACCCACTTACTAAGTAGTTCAGGACCTTTTACACTGATGAAATTGGCCTCAGATTCGGTGGCTACAGCCTTTGCCAATAGTGTTTTTCCGGTACCAGAGGGTCCGTGTAGAAGTATCCCTTTGGGAATATTATGCTTCAGCTCTTTGTACAAGGCTGGATATTTTAATGGCCATTCTACTGCCTCTTGTAATTCCCTTTTAACATTGTCTAATCCACCAATATCCTCCCATTTAACATCAGGAGGTTCTACATAGACTTCTCTCATGGCAGATGGGGTTATCTCCCTCGTAGCATAGTCAAAATCATTCATGTTTATCACGAGCTTTTCGAGTG
>JBAUMZ010000034.1:0-7874 GCA_049578985.1 Nitrososphaeraceae archaeon | reverse complement strand
CTCTGAAACTCTCGCTATTTCACTATTTCACATCGTTCGCCATTTTTCCTTGTATGACTTCGCCAATGAGTAAAACATCCCATTAATCTGTGTTCTGAGCAACCGCAAATCGGACACAGTTTTATTGTGTTATTTCCTGACATTTAGAAATAAGAAAGACAATTGCTGCTTATGGACGTTTGTACAAGTACCTCAGATCTAGTGTTTGATTCTCTTCTTATCCGAAATGTAGCTGAGAAACCGAGTAGCAATCAAGGCCGAAGGGCAGACCATGAAAGAGATGCTCAAAAATCCCCAGTTTAACAAATTAGTTCGGATCCTGTAATTGCAAAATCTGTTTATTATGTTTACGGTTTCCACATTCTACCAGATAAATCCTATAGGATTTACCATAGTGGGTAGTCTAGTAAATAGTAGATTTATGAAGGAACACGCAGTATCTCGTTGTTTAAATTAAAAATTCCTTTATTGGATGCCGAGAAAATGTATTCCCGCTTACTTTTTTGACAAGTTGGACCCGAACCTCTTCATTAGTTCTCGGACGCCAATCATAGCCAGTGGTAACAATATTGCAGCAATAGCTCTTGTAGTTGCTGGACTTACCATGTTCATAATTAAGCGTCGAGCTTCTTATTAATCCCTACGGTCAATCAAACATCTTACACAATCTGGTTTAGAGTAGTCTCCTGAGCTTTAGATGCGATGTGCAGACCTAACTGCCACTCATACATTTTAATCCAATGATTCTAATCTGAGCTAGCCTCCTTCCTGAGATCATATTGGGTAGAGTTAATTACGATGGCTCGCTGATTGAAAAGAATAGCCGTAAATATTGAACTTGTAATACAACAAATCTAATTGCAATTTATGGGACCATGTAGAAAAGTTCAGCGGCAAATTGTCATTGTGTGAACTATAACCAAGTGATGCTACCTTGGAGAACGTCATGGTAAGAGCCCTGCTCACCGATAGTCAAAAAATACTCCCACTATCAGATCCAATAGAAGAGAGTATTGGTTTGGGAGAGGTCAGAATGGAAGGAAGCTCATCCGAGCCCAACTAGCTGTTGGTTAGTTATTGCAATTAGAGTACGACAGAACGAATACCTAACGTTTATAGTCAGCAATATGTAACTTCTCTTAAAATTCCGTCGTAGTTTTTAAAAACTTCGTTGAATGCGGTAATACATATGCCATATTATGTATTATCTGTCATTCATACAAAAGCGAAAATCTAATTCTGCGTGTATATGATATCATCTCTTTCCTAGAAATGGGGCATATATTAAGATCGAATTTATCAGTATGATTTCGAAATATCATTTAATACGATATCATAGAAGAAGGAATAGGATTCCATATTTTTCTTACGAACAAAAAAAATGATCAAAAACTAAACCAGAATACCAAACGAAAGCAATAATTGGAAGTAACATATCGACTTTTGGTCAACTCGTTTTCATCATAGAAAAATTTGATTATGACAATTGATGTCTAAGAAATTACTACCTAACATCTCTTGATGTCTAAGAAATTACTACCTAGGGTTGTTGCGATTTAAATCGATTCCTATTGAAGTAAATTGTAATAATGACACTAAATGAAAGAGATTTTGCAGAATATAGTTAGCCCAATAAAATCTCCTTATTTTCTACTATAAAACATCATAAAGTTTTTATTAAGACCATCTGTTTCATATGTATCAAAGAAGGAAGTTGTATTGCTAGGCCCAACGGATACTAGTAAGGGACAAGATAAGACGAAGGATAGTGGACAGTTGAAATCGGGCTATTTATCGCCAATTTCATCAGATTCTCGTCTGAAGAGAAGAATTATGATAATAGATGATAATTCCGATATTGCATTTACTCTGAGAATGGGTTTAGAAATTAATGATAAAACCCTACAGGTAGACTGTTATGATAATCCGGTAACTGCATTAATGGAATTTAGGCCTGAACTCTATGATTTGTTACTTATCGACATTAACATGCCTATGATGAATGGGTTTGAATTATGCCAAAAATTATTACAAAAAGATATCAACGTCAGAGTTTGTTTTATGACTTCAGGTGAGATAAATATGGATGCTGTGAGGGAAGTACATCCACTCAAGAGTATAGGTTGTTTCATTAAGAAACCTATTACTACCGATGCGCTTGCACAACGAATCAAAGCAGAATTAGAATAGATAATTCGCAAGTTAATTAGCAAGGACAACTTACAGAAAGGAATTTCTACCATAACCCATTTATTCCATTTAATCAGTAATGATCTACCATTGTAGGGTGATGGGTGCATCTATAATTGAGACTTTCTTTATTGGTGTTTGTATTCGGAATACTATTGATCTCTGCAACCTCTGCGAGATTCTCATTTGCCTCTCATAATGATTTGAAATATCGCTTTGTTAGCAGCAACAATGACAATAATGAAGACTTTCGTCTGCAGATTTGTTGTTCGTGGTCAACAAAATTATCTGATGGGATTTTGAAGTATTCAATAAATGCAAAGAATGAACAAAAAAGAGAGGTGATAGTCAACGCAATTAAGGAATGGGACAGAAAGATAGAAGGGCTACAGCTAGTTGAAGAACAGAATCCTAAAGCCTCAGACATACAGATTGTTTTTGATAATCTTGATGATGATAAAACAGGAAATCAATACTACAATTTCAAGAACAAAGTAGATGAGGATCTAACATTGATACCGTCAGCGGGTTGGACTCAGTTTAACTTTGATAAAAAAGGATTTATAGAAAGTACCAAAATAATCATATCCGCAGATGTTATCAAAAAGGGATTCGATGATTATCTCATTGAACAGATAGCAAAACATGAGATAGGACACGCCCTTGGCCTAGGTCATTCTAATAACGAAAGAAGTTTAATGGCTAACCTAGTTCTAGAAGACAAAACGGCGACCATTTCTGAATGTGAGATCAATGGCGTCTTCGCAGCAAATAGTTGGAAGTTGATACAATCAAAACAAAACCCAGAACACCCTCAGAGAATCTTTGTTATATGTTGAACCTAGAAGGCGGACATAGACAAGAATCCTGCCAATAGATCCATCTCTGGAACTGATGGTATAATACGAACGATTCCTGTTGAAAACATATATTCATCTAAAATTAGCATTAAAGGATAATTACAAAGTGTTTTTTACAGTTCCTCTTGTAGCACCTTAAATCTAAGACGGGCAAAAGGCTATTATTTTCTACAGCCACACACAATTAGAGAGAAACATTTTCATCCGACCTAGCATGAGCTGGGGGCTCTGCACTTTCATTTATAGCATGGCTAATTGTTAGCTATTCCAGTATTTACTCCCAACGGCAGAGTAAAGGCAAAAGTGGCTCCTTTCCTATTAGGATTATTTTCAGCCCAAATTCTTCCTCCGTGGGCCTCAACAATACTCCGTGCTATAAACAAACCCAACCCAGTCCCAATATCAGACTTAGTTGCAAACTTTGAAAATAATCTAGATTGTATATCCGGATGTATTCCCCTGCCGTTATCTTTAATTCTAACTAAAGCGTATTCGTTCTCCTCTTTAGTATTATAGTTATCAGATGAAATGGATTTTGCTTTATCTAACGATATAGAGATAGTTCCATTGTTGCCCGTAAACTTAACTGCATTGTTAATTAAGTTAGATAACGCTTGGAAGACTCTTGATTTGTCAGCATTAACATAATATTCATTATCATTATCATTATTTTTATCCATCAGAAATTCAATGGTTAGTCCCTTTTCTGTTGCCTGGGGATTGGTATTTGATATGTCCTTTACTACATTTCTTATTTTTTCATTCAAATTTATTTTCTCCTTGTTTAATTTTAGTGTGCCGCCTTCGATACTTGAAACATCAAGAATATCATTTGTAAGATTCTTAAGCCTAATTGCATTTCTTTTTAGAGCTTCTATAGAGTCTTGCGTACTATGATCGCCATCATTAAGACGTCCTTGAATCAAATTACATTCATTTTCAAGTAGCTCGGTATATCCAAGGATGGATTGAGTTGGCGTTCTCAATTCATGTGCTGCCACGTTTATAAAGTCATGTTGCATCCTCTCATGACTTTTTAGCTGTTCGTACGCTGATCCGAGTTCTCTAGTCCTATCTTTTACTTCAGTATCTAAATTCCTACTCCACTTAACAAGAAAGATAATGAGGATAATTGCTGCAGCAGTACTAATGGCAAGTAAAGAGAATGTTTCTATTCTCTGCGTAAAAAGTATGCTTTCAATATTCGAATATATTTGTGAAGTAGGCGTTACAAGAAATATGACGTACGGTGGCATATTAGTTGCATTCCCTAAACCATTATTAATCGAAATAGGAAATCCTGTCGTGAGTCTTTCTCCTGAACCGATTGTATAAACTACGTCGCCCGAATCTCCAGATAATACTTTCTTCATTAAATCATTTAAATCCCTATTATGTTTTGTAAAATTCTGGGTATATTCTCCAAAGAAATTTTCCCCTATTAATCGAGGATTGCTATGAACGAGTTGAGTTGCATTTTTGTCAAGAGCTGCCAGGTACTGTGATTTAATATCATATACATTTCCAAACCTTTCAAAGAAATCTAAAGTTGGTATCCCCGCACCTACAAAACCTTGATATTGTCCTGTTTCTCTATTAATGACTGGATATGTTATCACTATTCTGTATGTACCATTCAATGAAACTAAGCCAGTAGAGAATACCGGCTTCTGGGTCAACTTAGTTTGATTGACAAACTCTCTATTTGAAATGTCAGCACCTACGAGGGACTTTTGATACTCTTTATCTGAAGTAATTACTTTTATTATGCCATTTTTATCTACAATAATGAAATTATCTGCTGTCCCTACAAGCTGTTTGTTCTCATTATACATCTCTTCAAGAAGTTGCTCTATATTACTTCCTGTAAGGTTAGTTGCCAAGCTTCCCTCTGTAAGGTTAGCTGTCAGTCCTCCCTCTTGGACATATTCTGAATTCGCGACAACCTTGAGTCTAGATAAAATCGAATCTATATCTGAGGCTACATGTTGTGAGATGGCTTTATTCGTGTCCAATTGCCGCTGCCTCTGCTGCTCGAACAGATTTACTTTTATACTATCTTCTGTAAGACCTTGAAGGAAGAAATACAATCCGTAGGATAGAGAAACTATTAAAACTACTGAAATAATGCCTATTTCTATAAGCCTTTTAGGAAATTTCAATCTTCGCCAAGTTGTACCATAGTAAGATATATGATTTGTTGGCCTCTAGTGCTTTGTATAAATTTATATGATTAGCATTTCTTAATCACAAACTACGGCAGAGCGGATAAGATGAGGACAATCACTGATCGTGGTGCATCCTCAGCCACACAAGTCTAAGCATTCAGCAGGATCTTCGGCGAGCAAATCCCAGAGACCCCATTTCGGTCATTTCATTGCGGCCATACTATGACAACAATCTCGTTATAAAACCAACTGACGTCTTAACAAATTCGAAAAAATTTTTGGATCGTCCAAATACACTGCTTACCTGCTATTTGTTGTCACCATCAAAATCTAATGCCTGAGGAGAACTTCATTATACCTGTTCAAGTCTCACTATATTGCTTTTTTTATTATATTCAATACAGATTTTGCACCTTTCTTAACATCATGTCCTGCATATTCGGCACTTTTCTTAACGTCATGTACTCCTGTCTCGTGCTCAGCTAATTCTGTATTTTCTTTAATCTCATGTCCAATAAACTCGGCACCTTTCTTAATCCCGTGCCCAACATATTGAGCACCTTTCTTTAACCCAGTCATTTCATCCTGCCGTAATTTTATCCAACATTACATAATATACAATATCAAAATAAATTTTGACATTCTCATCAAAATCGGTTGATGGAGAATTCTGCACATATTCTGGTACAAGTTAATCTAAATAAAGCAATTTTTCTTCAAATAGGGAAAACACACAGGGCAATTCTAATGGGCACAGGTCATTATGTCATATTGTGGATGATATATTCCGATTATAATAAAAACACAAAATTAGAATTGTGAGTATAGTATTGAAGCTATGAAATATTTTTCTCTGTTTCATAGTTACATATTGAAGACTCGCTTGTAAAATTGGATGGAAGGTAATAACGTGGCGTAATGAATGGACTTAAGATCAAATCAGTATACCTCAAAGCGGAAGTGAATAAATGGGTGATAGGTTGGCGACCAACAATAATTCACCAATGTTCATGGTTGTAATACCATTATTTTTCATCTTAAATAGGAACTTAACCATGTTCCGTTTTCTTTTTATGCTTTAATTTCTAATAGATAGTACTAAGCACATTAGTGGAAAAGGTGCGGGTATGGACGACCAGATCTTTCCTTCCCACCTGTATGAAAATCTGGTTGTCCTACCTTTTTCTATATAAATAGTTTGAATAACAAATGATACCTGAAACAGATGGTGGGCGATCCTGTAGTTGTTCATATCGATCATGGCGTACTACGCACAAGTCGCTAACTTACTACAAAGAGTAATTAAATCAAAAGATAGTAAGTCAAAAATAAAAAAAGATATGTGACTTACATTGACAGAGCCGAGACCCAACTTCTGCTCCTGCATTGGTCGCCAGTCAAATCCTATATTTGTCCAAGAAATATGCAATGAGCTGCTTTTGAAGAGTGATAAAGTATCTTTCATGTTCTAAACTCTTATCATCGAATATCGACTTGTCCTCAGATAAATAGCACATTGGTCTAAGAATTAACTTCATATCCTCTTTTGAAGGTCTATAATTCAAGAGTCGTCTTAAACTATTATCAGTAGACCAGTACGTGCCTTGTTCTTTGTTTGCCTCGAGTTTTCCAATTGTAAGTCTTAGCCTTTCTCTGTATTGTCTTTCTTCTTCAGGTATACTAGCATCATCATAGTCTTCTGCTTTTTCATGAAGATAGTCGATCATTTTCACTAGCTATTGTACTTTGTCATTATAAGGCTTCGATTCAGTTAGTCTAAAGTAGACATCTACATCTACGCCACATGTGACCAAGTTGTAACAATCAAAATCACCATTCTTAGATAGTCCATGACAATATTTGGTCGATATCGTAAAATCAAACAATTGACCTTCATCGGTCTTTTGGGTCGCGGGGCGTCACATGTCCATTACTGCATATATACCACGGAAGTTTAATCTCAGCATCGAACTCAATAAAATCCCCTTCCTCATCCCAATACCCGTCAGAATATTTCAATTTTGGTACTGTCTGGCCAGGATATAAGATGACCTTGCTCTTCTTCCCTTCTGTCTGACACAATGGACAAAATACTTTTTCTGCACCCATCTCAGCTGACTTAGCCATGTCGCAATATCTCAAAACAAAATACTTCAAGCTTTCGTTTTATTTATGCCACTGACAGGCAGAAGATCAATTATGCTTGATCTGGTGTTCTTACTTGACAGTATGAATTGCAGGGAGTTAAGCATCGATTAGGGCGATTCGCCTTCAACTAACTAACTAGTGGTTGCATATACAGTACAATGCGAATATTGTGCATTTACTATGCAATATACGCAGCATTAAATGTGAATCGTTAAGTAACATCCATTTCAATCACATCGAGGTTAGGTGCTGAATATTTAATGAGTATGATTATGTTCGGAAAGGAACGATGTGCAAAAATTCTAATAATTACACACCCCCATGCTTAACTCTATCTATACTTTTCTGCCCTTACTAATTTATTAGGTGGAAGCAATTATTTAGCAATATGCCAACTATAGTACATTTTGAAATTCCTTCAGACAATGTCGAAAGATCAAAAAAGTTCTACAGTGAATTATTCGGATGGAATATTGAGAAAGTACCACCAGAGAAATTGCCTGAGGGA
>JBAUMZ010000033.1:0-1655 GCA_049578985.1 Nitrososphaeraceae archaeon | reverse complement strand
TTGATTACGCAGGGACTTTCTGACTCCCTGTGGTTCTCGATTAAGGGGTGACCGTAACGGGGCTAGACATCGCTGACTTTCCTTTCCCGATATCCTTTATTGTCTTACTAATAAATTTCCAGAATTTTTTCTCGAATGAATGAGCCCTATAAGCCTCAATGGCAGCCACAGGAGCGGCAGCTATTCCTGCCGTCGCGGCAGCTGCTATAGCTGTTGGCACTACTATGTCTTTACCCCATGCCCCAGTTCGCAAAATTATATCATAGTAAGGAACTGCGCCCTTTGTGCCGCTTATCATCACTTCCACATCCCTTACATTCCCAACGATAACACTGCCTTTACTACCCTTGTGCGCCTTTACATTCCAATAATTTTCATATGTTTCTTCATGGATTATGTCAAGTTTAAGTCCTTTCAGATATTTCTTAATGCGCTCATATAATTGTGAGATCTGTACATCGTGTAGAGTTACATGTTCTTATCTCAATATATCATGGTAAGAAGCGATCCCTTTTATAGTTTTTAAGGCGCTATTATTGACTGACTTACATAACACTGCATGATTTAGTTTTAAGTTTTTTAACAAGAAGAATCTATGGGTTAGCCCGTTGACACACGACCGTGGCCGGAAGTTGAAAGCATCTCCGATGTTATGTCAAAATCCGTTATTAACCGAATGGTACCTAATTTCAGCGCCATTGATGGTTCTAAAAATCTTAAATACGATACTTAACGTATAATTCGTTCTAATTCATCTGTGTAAGCTTTTGATATTGATGTTTTCTCAGCTCAAGATTCTCGTATGGGTCTGATGATTAACAGATATCTAATTTATTACGAAATTTCGGCTTTACCCTGCCTGACAACTTCAAACTCTTAAAAACAATCTATTTAGATATACTCCATTAATGATAGATCACTTTGTACTTTTGTTGATGGATTTAATGTTGTTGTAGTCAGAAAGTTTAAACTAATTTCAATTGCATTTTATGCCAGATATTTCACCCATTTCATGAGATCAGGAGGTAAAGGGTCTAAGGTACAGAAAAAGTCTTAAATAGGAAGTTATGACTTTATACGCGTTAGATCCTATTTGCCGATTATCCAAAGAGATATCTTATCCAAAGACATATCTTATTCAGTTAGTGGCAAATAACAATATCAGTTCCATTTCATGAAAGTAGTGAAGAGTAAAGAAACTTAAATACTACCAGTTTTAACTCTCAGCTTTGATACTTGGGCTCATCTGCACTTCAAACTCTTAAAAAGTACCCCTATTGATATACTCCATACTTATGGATCAACCTGCACTTTTTCCGTTCATGAAAAGTATTTTTCACTTATAAAGTCTAGGCGTGGTTTCTTGATACGTCTACGTACATATCTGAACCAATCGATTCCGAGCGATGTAAAAAGGTCTTTCAAAGGATGCCAATCAACCAATTGATATCTCATAAAGTTAGGTAAGATTAACCCTCTACCGGTATTCTGGCTAGTTACGCACTCGAAGAGTAGTAGACTTGATACGTTTAGATTTATGATAAAGAATATTACTATAGACTTAGCTAAAAATGATAATAACCTTGGAGTTTCACGCATCCTTGTTCTTTTGCAATGGTTAATGAATTTGCCCGTAGACAAGTGACCCTCCCATC
>JBAUMZ010000032.1:0-9651 GCA_049578985.1 Nitrososphaeraceae archaeon | reverse complement strand
TCAATTGGTTGGTTAAGATTGCCTCATCATCTGCTTTCTAGACGAATCTTTCTACAAATGGCATTTGATTTATGATCTATATGTCTCCTCCCCTCCGACTTAGCTGGCTCTGAAAGGACGAATGTTGTTTACAATGCAAGTCGTATAAGTGGCTATATCACATTACCTTAAACTGGCTAGCCGTCAAAAGAGGTATAGTAGAGTTTCCAGTTATTTTACATTTAGGTTATATGTAGCCTTAGTGGCAAAGCTCTGTGTTCCAGTAGTAGGATTATCAACCACACTTCCACCAAAACTAACAACATGATCCCCAGGAGGAAGAGGCTTCATTAAAACCCACCACCCACCCGATACAGCTTTTGTCGGGGCCAGCAGGAGCTCCGAATATGTTGTTTTCTGGAAGGGTAACGTTAAATAATGGTGATTGTACAAGACCTGTTCGGTTATCTTCTACCTTGAGGAAATATAAGTTACCATTTGATATATCACCAACAAATATATTATAACTGTATTGATCTCCGAGTCTTGATGAATTGAAAAAAAAAGAGGCAGCATGGATATAGACCACACATTAGATTATTATTAGGTTCTTTCCATGCACATTTAGTCGATCAGAGAATCAAAGTTTTGCAAAAAACGAGATCAACTAAAATATAGATATAGATATGACCGCTCTTTCAAGACCAATAGGATTCTATGGATCGAGAAATTATTACAAACGCCTGGACGGTAGAAGATATTGTGTATGGCGTATCTTGGCGCCTTATCTTGTAAACGTGAGAAAGTTATCAGATGAAGAATCTTACTCCGTTATCATCTCATGGTTGGAGAGGTGCAATATGTTAAAGAGATTATCTTTTGATCCAAGCTGTTTACACTGGACGGGAACGCTCCAGTTATTAGCGGACCAACGGGAACGACAGAATCGTCAGTGCCTCAAGGTGATAACGGTGATACTATACCCCCTTTTGGGCAGGAATTGCAAGTAAGAGGGGTTTTGAGTCCCCCGGTGACTGTACAACCGAATTCGTTTGGCGTCGTGGAAGCTGTATGTGCTCCAGACGAAGTTGCGACTGGAGGAGGACTATTGGTCCAATCCCCACCTCTAAACGGCTTTAATCCATCACTCATCAACACAGGCTTCACCCCTAGTAATGCACCAAATATGTGGGTTGTACAGTACCATAACGCAGGCGAATTTCAGGTACTAATACACGCAAGCGCTACGTGTGCAAAACTAGTAGATGCATCATAACCTTTCACAATAAGAATAGGAACTTGAGCAGATAGACTTGAAAATAATATTAACACACATCTCTAAAACAGCTTTTTATCAAGTTGTAATGCTCCAGTCTAGTCCATCAGCCTTTTCTAGTCTATAAATACGCTTCGTAAGGTCTGTAATTCTGGCAAGTAAACGATTCTGCATGTCTTTTCTCCTGGCATTCCCATGAAATATTTCCACTCATAATGAAAGTAAGTAACGTGGTTCGCCTATTTGGCTTTTAGGTTAGCACTTACCTATTTTACTTATTATTTCATAAAATCAGAAAAATGGTATTACTGGCTGACCATACTGAGCATATGATATTTTATATTTATGTCCAATTTATCTAGACATAAGATGTCGAATAAAAAAGAAACGCCAGAAGAGATCATAATTAACAAAGGTGAAATAGTGTACAAAGAGCTAGAAGAGCGTGAAGGACACGAAAGTACAGCAAGGGATATACCTATAGAGTCATATGTATATGCTTACCTAAAAGCGATTGACAGTGCATACAAATATCTTATCGATACTCACCTTCACGATAAAACAATGGGTCCACGACTAGATGGTCTACAGAGTAGTTTTAACCTAGTCATGGAAGATCTAAGGTCATATTATAATGATAGGGAAAAGTAAGATTACTATTGCATAAGATCAGAAAAATGGTATGAGGGAACCAGACGCTTCACATAACTTCCTTTTTGTAATAGGGTCAATTACTACATTATACTCTTGTACTAGTGTATGACCGGCACTAGGTGATCTAAGTGCATTTTTAAGTAATTTATCTATAATAGCAATAGGAATTTTCCTATTTTGTTGATATTCTCTTATCATCTATCTTTTCTTAACTACTTCATCGAAGTCCATTACTTTCTGTATATGCATATGATATACAATGTTAAAAAATCATTAAGGGGCGATTGCTCTACAAGTTGTCACCTAAGTCATCCTCTAACTTTCGAATTATTATGGTCTTGCAGCATGGGCATTCGGACTTTTCAGACATCGATCAGTGTTGAAACTTTAAAAGGCAATTCGGGCACGTTGAAGATATTTCCTCGACAATACCTATGTCTGGGCCCTTGATAGACCCATTAATGAATAAATCTTGAAATGCATAGAAGAATAAATTAAGAAATGTTAGTGAGATGGCGATCAATCAACCATTTATCTGTGCTTAATACGTCATCGTATACCTCTCTTAGATATTCCTTCTTGGGTAAAAGAATCTTCTTCTTTAGTACTTCGTCATCAAAATAATCTGTACCCAAATCGCCGAGATCATAAGCTTTCTTTGAATGAAACAGAAAAGACATATGTCTTCTTGTACTATAGCGAAGCAGAAGATGAAGATGGTGGTACTGCAATAGGAAATGGATTGTACAGAAATGAGCTTGAAGATGGTGCATCATGGACTGCAAGTGATGGTTCTAGCTTAGGTAACGTGTCAGCAGAATTAACAAACGTATCAGCAGGTAAACTGGTGAACCTTAAGTTACTCTTGGATCTGCCTGCAGTTCCTGGTCCGACACAATGAACCGGATAATAATTTGTATATCCCAATCGGTGATACAGACAAGGTAACTGGAGGAACGACAGAATCACAAAATAATGCCCATCTTCCAGCAGATGGAACGGGCGGGATATTAGCTGAAGTACGTAGCGTACTAATTAACAGTGGTTTTACATCGCGAATAAAGTGCGATGGATATGGATATGGATACTTCTCAGGAGATCCTGAAAGCGAGCATGAACCATTGTTGTACGCTAGAAGTTTATGATGACCTAGTTAAACCTATTACCTATGGTTTACCTACCTACCTGAAGACATATTTCATTTCGGTGAAACGATTCTATATATATTTTAAGAAGAATGTTACAGTTTGCAGGCCGTCTTAAGTCTAACAGACAAATAGTGGATAAAGAAGCAACAGAATATCATTGCAGTTCTGGCACCAGCGATACCGCAACCCATACGACGACACTGCCAATACTTCAGGATGATGTAAATACGCACGCAAAAAATAAAGAGGATACTCAGGCAACAGTCATCGCATTTTTTACTCCTCTACTGTCCCCTCATCATCAGAACCACCACCGGATTCAGATCCCTCATCAGAACCACCACCGGATTCAGATCCGTTCTCTTCTCCCTCAGCCGTTCCGATATCTACGGTCTGATTCGTTACAGTAACAGTATCACTTGATATAATGACGTTAACTCCTTCAGGTGGAAACCCATTCATGTCTGTATCTGTTGCGCCTTCTGCACTGATAGTTGCAGTCCCATTGGCAGGAAGTGGTTCTGAAGGATCTATTGAAATGTCTATTTCCTCCGTTAAATTCCCGGTTGGAGTGTCTTTTGTGAGAGGTTGAGCCGATGCCGGTAAACTACTTAGTATAAATAATAATCCGAATCCTGCGCCCAAAACAAATCCTAAAGACGTTATTTTCATACACTTATGATGGTCTTGCATGATTTAATACTCTTTCTATATGAAAAGTTATTTTCACATAGTGATGATGATGCGTGTTCAGAAAGCAAAAAAGCAAGTATAATCCTTAACCGATGATAAGTAGTTTCTGCGCGCAAGAATTGTCCTTCCGTTGTGAATACAAGAATTAAATCGACGAGGCGAATACAATAATTTCTGCGCGCAACGAAATCGTGCCTAAAGGTTTCAAAAAATTACTATCATGTTGGTCTGAAATTCTTGAAAGCCGGCAAGACCTAAGCTTTTGGAAACTGTTTAATAATAAGTACCTTTACCGTAGATGATATTGAACTAGACCACTCAGCTAAGTGCGCCTACCTTCCCCTGCAAGGAGAAAATATGACTTTATATCCAATTCAGCCTGGAGAGTGTTATTGAATTTAACTATTTCGTTTTCTTCAGCCTGATCTTGTAATTATAGCACAAGGTAGATCAAGAAATAGTATTTCTTAGTAGGATCGTTTGTATCAACTTGGAAGATTCCAAATGTTGCTTTTGCAATTCGAAGAAATTCCGTTAGTTCACTTTGGGTTACCTTAACGTTGGTATCCTCATCATGTTCTCTTATTGTGCGGTGGAACCAGTGGTTTATATTCGCCATACCTGTAGATGGATTAAAGTTAATACACTCCTTTTCTTCAATGAGGGATCTATCTGGAGGAAGCTTTTTCCATTTTCTTTGTGTTTCCTCAGAGAAGGCGTTTTGAGATAGCTTCACGGCCTTCAGATAGGCGTCTCTCTGACCAATTCTAGAGCTGACAATCTGCGAAAGGTTATCTCCAAGAAGGACTTTAACCTGACGCTTCTTCTCTAGAATTTCCTCTTCATTTTGATTTTGGTTTTGGCCAATGAAGAGTTTCTTAGAATCACATTTATGGATTAGCTTTGTTATCGCTTCGAAGTCTATTGGATATAATAGTACCGGTCTTAATTTGCACCCCGACAAACATGTGTCGCAAAAGGAAATCTGGTAACCTGAGGGAAGGACTTCTTTCTTAGTAGGCACAGTGTGTCTATTAGTAGGCGTAGTGCGGCTACCCTGAAGCAGATCAGAAACTATTTGAATCATAAACAATTTGTCGGTCTCATTTAAGTTTGATTGGGGCGGTCGGATGAATAATTCATTCATTAGACGGTTCGTTTCACTTATTCTGCGAAGACTCTCTAGGATTGTATCTTGAAATATTTCGGTTTTCTTAATTTCGTCTGTAAGGGTATTTGGATGATGGGTCATTTTTTCATATGCATGAGAATCCCAATAATTTGGGAAAGAAGATGGTTGCTGACTATTTGGAATAGACCAGGATCCAGTCTTGGGAGTCATTTCAGCATGCATACCACCATGCTTTCTCATTATGTGGATATGCATGTTCCAGCGTCTTGTTGATGTTTGGCTACAACCCGTGTGTGGACATTGATATAGTCTTCGATTTGGCATCGGTAATGGACTCCTTTTTGCAGTAACTGCAGCGACTGCAGTGACTGCAGTAACGCAGCAATTTCCCCTATTATGATTTATGAGTCGTCTTACTAGATCTATAATGGTGTAGAACCTTATCTAAGAATAAATAGTAAATAGTTTTAGGAATTTATAATATATCATTTTTAGGTATCTATTGGATGTATCCTTGTTAAATATTTCAAAAATACTGAATAACCGCCCTCCCTGGGTGCTGATACATATGCAAAGAATATGACAATTGCATCAATAATAAGTAAACATACTTGATTGGTCTAAATACAGTAATCCATAATTCATGTAAGCGGGGTTATTGCATTCTTTTAAGCAGATAAGGACCAAGTGTCTGATAAGTAGACTTATTCATTAGTAGATTTATAGTATTATATCTCTTATAGAGGCATTAAGAATATATCTGTCATAAATTTTTATTAGAAAAAATAACCAGAAAAGGGTTTGGGTGTTACCATTGGCTATGTTCACCATTATGTTTTAGTTAGACTACGACAGTTCTAGAGTAGCATTTCAAGTTATATAATTCATTTAGACGGACACATGTGGACTCTTGTTTAAGGCCGTCCATCAACATTTGCAAATTGATTCATAGCTCATAAGGTTCGATAAAAATCCCGGTTAGTCATAATAGCCAATGTAATTGCCATCGAAGTATACAACATAAGAAAACGAATTCGAGAAGATCACACTCAAGCAGGATCCAGCAAACTATCGTAACCTTCAAACATTTGGGGAACGCCTTAGTCAACCTGTTATGGACCGAAGTGGGAACATCAGCAGAACTTGGAAAAATACGAATCAGAAAGCATTGCTGGACTCGGTAGTACCTTCTGGACATGCATTCTCAAGACCTTGTTCACTCTGAACATAGACTGATCCCCGGGTACCGAAGCAATAATACCTTGCGTACTTCAAAAATATATTTTATTTAATTAATATATAAAATCAGGTAAAATTACACAATATTGTTCCTTAGTAAGGTGACGATCCAAGGTGATGACTGGGTTGTGCCCCGACAGCCAATCTTGCTGCACAAGCACAGCTTATCTTCTCGTGCCAAACGAGAAGGGTGCAAGTGTTAAAATCCCTGCTAATCCCGGAAATATCCAACACCCTGGAGTCCCCCAGACTTTGAACATCTTTCATTGAAAAATTTGTGACATTTTGAGTAGAGGTTGAGATTCTTGACGAGTCAATAATACTCTGATTATACCCTATTTCAGATATTACAAAAGCTGCGAGAGACAATGAGCTCGTAGTAAACAAAACCATGGAGATTGTGTACGCGAATACAAGCCTATCACGACCATATTTTAGCCAAACTAAGAATCGGAAAGCAAGAGAGCTAGTAAGACCTACGGAAAGAAAAATGCTCATCCTTTTGCCGCCTAAAGCCTGCAATAGATTTAATAAGCATTTGCATATTAGATTCCAGATTGTTACCGATTACCTGGATGATCATTTTCGTAGCTCTTCTTTTATCCGTATTAACTGCATTAGATTTCGATCAGCTGGCTTGGGGTCAGCAATCAGATGACATATCGCGAATCCAAGAATCGTTAGATAATATGAGTAGTCAGATGAGTGAAGAGGTAAAAACCATTAAAATGATGGGTGAACAGTTTGCCCAGCTGAAGCAAGGCCAAATTGTCACAGTTTACCTTTTTGTAATTGCCTTCTTGATGGGGCTAGCGTTTGTAATATTTGGATTGTACATCGGTCAGGAACAGCGACTTTCTCTCTTTACAAAAAGACTCTACCTGGTGGCTTTCTTTGCATTAGTTATTCCTGTTACCGTGATCCTATTACGATACATTACGAACGCTCTTTCGAACGGTGAATATAACGATCCTATACTTACAATTGCATTCATCCTCCTTATCCCTGTCCTAACCTCGTATGTACTAATGATCGTTAAATACCGGCACGAAAATGTGCGAAATAAATAACCATCTCGTGTGGCTCTTGACGTGACTTGTTGGCTTGTTTTTTACACGTTTCCATCTACACTATCGTTCTTCAAAGTATCGCCTTCATTATCCAATTATAGTGCCATGGTATCTTATCTACCACAGCAATATTGTCGTATGTGAGTACTACTTAAGACGATATCGTTGCTCTTATTGTACCGGCATAATGATCAGAGAGGGATTTCAAGAAAGACAGATTGTTCGGTACACAAATGTCCCTGACGGACCCCTGATACTCATTTACTAATTTGACAATTAATGCCTTAGAGGAATCTGATCTATCCAGTACCATATTTCTGATCCTCCCAAAATCTGATTTTTTTATATTGTCGTAAGAAACATCCTGAACAGCCGCCATAACAAAGACATTGGGCATATCATCTCGAACATCCTCTTCTATGTCTTCCCAATCATCCTGTAAATCAAGCATGGCCTGGTTATAATGAAGAACCAATGAAACATTTTCGGTAAAGCTTGGCAGCTTCGCATCCAAAACCGTTGAATAAACTATTGGTGCATCAGACGACTTACACAGATTAAAATACCTTATTTCCTTAAATGAAAAGGGATATCCTCGAAGAATACGACCCTTGATAAGCTGCTCAAATTTCCAAAAAGCCCAAAATTGAGTTAATGAATAATCCAAAGAATAAATAAGATGATCGTTGTCCGTTCCATTGAGGATGAATTCATCTATCCAAGTACGTACTTTCTTTGCCGCTGATGCGAATTCATTTTTTTCTGTTTCAAAAAATTTATCAGTAAGAAGAATATGTCGAGTCAGAAGCTTTACTACTCTATAAACCCATAGTGCATGGTCTATATCTTTCGTATCAAAGTAGGTAGCAATAAAATACGTAGGGTCTTGTGCTTTTTCATCTAGGGCTTGGAATGCTGATGCTTCATGTGGGTTGTATGAGCTCAATAAACTATTCAATGAGATCATTTTTTCGACGGAAGTCATTATATCTTCACTAAAGTCTAGCCATTTCACAATTTCAGAAATTTTATTAGTAATATGCTCGTTGTCAAAACTTCTGAATCTTGAGGTGTTGTTTTCTACCATTTGTAATAATCAGAGAATTAATTAATTATAGTCTTACCCTTTATAAGATTGTGAGGCAATAGTTATCCAGTGAGACAGGTAGAACTCAGCCTAAAGTTGCAGGATGTAGATTTTATATGAAACAGTGCGCATTTACGATGAATGATCATCAATGAAATTAGAAAAGAAGTGAAACTGCAAGAGTCCAATGATGGGAATCGATATTATGGCTCTCATCTATCTTGTTGTATGCATCCGATTTCCGTTACTAATACACTACACTCAGAATTGGAGGGTTAAGCTGGGTTGAGACAGTAGTAGCCGAATCGTCTATATATAGCCCTCAATTGGATAACAGTTAGTATGGAAAATGCGACGCGGTTATAGTGTACTAATTGTAGGAGGAATTCTATTAGTTGCTAGTGTAAGCATTGCAATGCCAGCGATCTATGCACTTGCTTCATTAGGAGAATCAATGCCAACTGACATTTCGACCAAAGACGTCATTAACTTCGCTCTTAACATGAACCAAACTGCTATCAAAGAATCACTCAGGACTATTGGTATTGACGTGGGATTGGCTTTTTTTGGGATACTTGTTAGTATAACTCTAATGGTCAATGGAATTATAGCACTTATTGGGGGAATTGTTCTAGTTTTCGTGGACAAGAGACGTAGCAGACATGGCCCTACATAGAATTGACCAGGATAAACGAATACGGTTAGAATAAACTGTCCACTGTGTCAATGTACCTGCAAGGCTCATACAAGCCAGCCAACTCACTGTTACTTAATTGAGTTACCCTTAGAGTATCTGTCTCGTACCGTAAGACGCCACTTTAGAAAGGTATATTACATTCTTAAGTGAATTACAATAATATGAGAGGAAGAATCGCATCATTTGCTATTGGATCAGCCGTAGCCACTCGTCGCACAGAAGCAAGAATGTCGCAACAGGCTCAAACGCAGCAAGCACAAGCACAAGCCCCGCAAGCCCAGCAATCCGCAAGTGCAGCACAGCCTCCACAGGAAGACATAACGCAGAAGTTACAAAAATTAGCCGATCTTCATAAGCAAGGCATATTGTCAGATGAAGAATTTCAGAAAATGAAAGCAGATTTGATTGCGAAGTTATAAAACGCAACGAAAATTTTTTTATGATAATAGCTGTAAAAATATAATTTGCGATCTACACTGGATCACTAACAATCGTATCTCAAGACCCTTTATTTGTTGCTTAGTTCAATGATTAGTTGTTGCACTTACGCAGATAGGTTACATTTTTGATTACCTACATGGGTTACACTTTGCTGCTTATTCGTAGTATGTATTGTGGATGTAATTAATCTTTGTAGAAACATCTCTGATGGAGTAAGACCATTGATTCCTCCATG
>JBAUMZ010000031.1:0-1756 GCA_049578985.1 Nitrososphaeraceae archaeon | reverse complement strand
CCTTCCTTTTTTTGTTACTGTTCATAGAACTTATTCTTAATCGTCTACTTTACAATAGATTTAAAGATTTATTATTAATGTTATTACGGTAAACAAAATCGCTCTCTCGGTATGTAGGTCCAGCGGGATTCTGACGATGATTAGGTGGAAATGAGGAATGCAGAGATAAATGGAATGAGCATTTGTGGCAACAACGAACAAAAAAAATCGAAATAGGTATTTTGTCGGATCCGATTAGCATCCACTGCCTGCAAATACACAACTGCGCAGACCCCCGTGAAACAATTGCCTGCTACTATAGCGTACGCCGTAGTTATCATAGATTGTACCCTAAAAATGGTAGCTCTTAAAACAATAAGAGGCCCTATTGTCATAAAGGTACTTGATAAATATATTGGCATATTTAGAGCCGTATGAACGTAGAGATTCTTCCACCTCCTCAGTTCACTATGCTTCGAGGTGCCGAGGATTATCGGATGACTATGTTCTGAGTGGTTTAACATGAATCATGTCTGGCTGTAAAACAGACTACCATTAAAGTAAGTATAACAAATTCTAGCTGGTTTTTCCCAATGAAGCTGCTAAGTAATGCTATTAAATTTACCATCGATGGGACCATATAGATTCGAGTGGGTATTAATCCTCAAATCAAAAAAGAAGTTGTTATAAGTATAAAAGACACTGGGACTCCGCTGTCTGTGTTATATTAAAAAATGCGGCACAGACTGTTTGTCTTTAATATATTGAGGCCTTCAGCTACTATTAATGACATGTCATTTTGAACTTAGAAATAGAGAAAAGACCTATTAGAATAGCCTTTTCACCTTGGATTGGAGACGCTGCAGACAAATTCAGGAAAAATAACACACCAGCAGAGTTCGTATTAACTGAAAATGTGACAAAGGCAGAGCAGTTATATGTTAATGGACTGATCGATGGCCTTTCTAGTATATATACAAATACCATTTTTCATAATTCTGAGGCCGTAAATTCGTGATTAGTTTGGGTATTTGACTATTCTGGTACGGCTGATGCGATCATTGCTGAATTATCGTATCATTGATGCAGATAAAATCATAATGAGTCCTGAATAATAAGCTTACCTTTAAAGAAGTAAGAACTCTACTGAAGGGACCAATATTAACTTTGGGCGGGGGATATTACCTTTATTGCAAAATTTGCAAATCATCGGATCGAGAGCTGGTAGTCAACATACTGATAGCAGCTTTAGCTCAGATGCTAAAAACTTACACAAAAAACCCTCTGGAAGTAGATCCCAGAAAGAGAGAAAGCAGACAGGTTTCACGGGAGGAGTGAGAGGAAATACCAAGTGCATTCTAGTAATAGACGATAACTATGACTGTGCATTTGCCATCAAATCATGCCTAGAGAGTTATCGAAGACAAGACAACGGAGAATCAAAACCAAAAGCAAAAGCAAAAGCAAAGTCATATTCAAAATTTCACCCCTTCCAGGTCACGGTGTACACAGATCCTATATTGGCATTGCTTGAATTCAACCCTCGCAGCTACGACCTTTTGCTAATTGATATTGACATGCCCTCAATAGGAGGTTTTGATCTGGGAGAAAAAATACTAAGACTCGATCCCAACATAAAGGTCTGTTTCATGTCAGCCGGAGAAATACACTATGAAGCGATAAGAGAAGGCCTACTTACTGACGAGGACATTGATTGTTTCATCAAGAAAATAATCCCATGCACTGATCTAGCCAATCGCGTCTTGCAGGAATTAGA
>JBAUMZ010000030.1:0-2584 GCA_049578985.1 Nitrososphaeraceae archaeon | reverse complement strand
TCCTTTACATTTATTGTGGCAGCACTGCCCTTCATATTAGTTTCAGTCTTATACAAAATGAGAAAATGAATTGTCAAGATGGTATAGATTTTATGTGATGTTTCGACATGCAGATATTAGTTGGAATTTGATTCAATTGACACTAAATCATTTAGATCTACAGCATGTTCAGATTCTGTTTGTTTGGCTAGACACACCTCTCTTACTAAATGATCTATTGACGGAATAATAATAAATTAAGATATTTAAACTGCTTTAAGCATAATAAATGCTAATCAGCAACTGAGCTTTCTATTTTTATTCTAATACTGTGACTGCTTATCCATATAGACCTTCCGTGAGTAACCCATAACCTGGATTATGCCCTGGGTCAATAAAAATCAGCTTCATAACATCAAAGGTAATGAACTACATAACCACCTTAATAATATGGCGGATTAATTTTCTATCTATGAATTAGATGTTATGAAAAGGGATTCGGAATATGAGATGTTCTCTCGAAATATTGACTCCTCACCTCTTGGTAATATCCGGTACAGATATACTAATTATGTCACAGCTGTAATGAGTTATACCTATTAGTTACAGATATCCATTAAATTTGGAACAATATGAAATTTGGTTTACAACATTCTAATTTTAGGTTTGATTACAGTGACGACAATCGCTCTCAAATAATCGATTCTTTAGGTGACTTGGTTAAGATGGCTGAAACCAGAGGTTTCGATTCATTTTTGGCGATGGATCACTTCCATCAGATTTCAGTAATAGGGAAGCCAGAAGAACCTATGCTGGAAGGTTGGACTACAATATCTGTACCTGCAGGAATTACTACAAGAATAAAACTGGGTACTCTTGTAACAGGGGTTATATACCGCCTAGGGAGTGCAACATCATTTTTACCGACGTTGGATACACCCGATATACCATGTGAATCGGTATCGTGGAACTACTGAAAAAGAACGTACCAAGTAACGAAAAAAAAATAGCATCCAATATCGAAATTAGGATGACTCCTAAATTTAATGTCTTCAAAGGAGTTAGTGAAATTCAAGCATCACTCTACTGCCGGTCACCGTATCTTTTAGCTGTAGAATTACCAACAGTTGTAATGCAGGGTCTAAAGTGAAGTCTTAAAAAGGCAAATAGTAGATCGGTAGAATAAGAGAGAACCTCTAATGAGAATGCTTTCAATCCTGGGCTAAATATTTGACCCCCTGGAACCAGTTTTTCATCATGTCTTGCTATCTACTAACTTGAGTTGAGAAAGACGTAGACTTGACGATGAGACATATTATGCAATTACCGCCTCCAAAACTTGATGCTATGTTTCCGATTTCCATTTTATAGTTTTCAGTCTATCAATTTTATAATATTCAAAGTAGATGAAAAGCAAATCTGAATTGCTGTATCATGGTCGTTAAGAGTTGTTGTTTCTATATGATACTTCATCACAGTAACTTAGATTTGTTAAGTTGATCCGAACAATATTCAGATCGTTTTATATTTGAGAGAAGATACCGATCGTTTAACATTGATTACACCTAGGCGAACAAGAGTAAGTAAGTCTATGAATCGTGAATTCGATCTAGATGAGTATTATGATAGGGGAGTAGAGTTACTGGATGAAGAAAAATACAGGAAAGCTCTTATAATTTTTGAGAAGATACTCACAGTTGACCCCAATAATAGTGATGTGCTATATCATAAGGGCGAGGCATTGTTTGAGTTAAAAGAGTTTGAACGGAGCCTGTCCTGTTTTGATGCTGCCCTTAAGATAGATCCGTTAGATACAGATGCAGCATATATGAAAGCAGTAGTTCTCGGTGATCTGGGAAGACATCACGACGCAATTAAATTGTATGACGATATCATTAACCAAGATCCTAAGGATGTAGATGCATTAGTGAATAAATCAGATGAACTCCTAAAATTAAATAAGTACGCTGAAGCGCTAAAGGTTGCCCAAATGGCTATAATAGTGAGTCCTAAGGATAAAGATGCCTGGTTTAATAAAGGTGAAGCACAAATGAAAATGGGGGAATGCTTAGAAGCACTTGTATCATTCAAAAAATGCTTAAAGATTGAACCAAAAGATGAAGAGTCATGGTACATGATGGCTAAATGCCTTCACCATATTGGCAAGCAGGAGGAAGCTATGAAACCGTTACTAATTGCTACATCAATTGCACCAGCATTTAAAGTCAAAGCCCATAAGGATCCTGATTTCCGTAAACTTTACAAATTGAGTCGATTCAAAGATCTAGTTGATTTATAATAAGGCTTCAATACCCTTAAACGCATCAAGCTTGTTGAGTGGATTGTCTCTGTTCATAATGATATCTTTTGCTTTTTCATATACATTTCGCCCTTCATTGGATATTTTATATTTAGCAGTTATTTTATAAACCTCCCGATCTTGATATTCTGTTAGCTCAATCCAACCAAATTCAACCATTTCTTTCATTGTTCGCTTGAAGTTATCCCAATGTTGACTGCTTATCCCAGCATCATGAATAATTTTATTTGCCCACGAGCCATCCGGTTGAGAAATTAAATAGAATAGAACTCTCAATTTAATATT
>JBAUMZ010000029.1:0-1928 GCA_049578985.1 Nitrososphaeraceae archaeon | reverse complement strand
GATTTGTACAGCGAGAACAGGAAGCAAAGGGTAAAAGGATTTTTTATTTTTATTTTTATTTTGACAATTAGTAGTATGGACTTAAGATCATATTTTGTTAGAACATCAAAAACCAGATTGTGAGCAGGAATTATCAAAAGAAAGATGTCATTAACCCAGAAAAATAAGCGAAGAATAAGAACTGTACTTTCTGATAGAAAATACAGATTAATTCTTTCGAAGATTTACTATGGTTATAGACCATCAGAAATAGCAAAACAATTAGGGATCTCAGCTCAGAACCTGAACTATTATACCGACAATTTAATGGATCTTAAGCTAATTAGGAAGGAAGGCGATAGATCTGGAACCGCTTGGAAGGTTACTGAAAGAGGGTTATTCATTCTAAAACAGTTTATCATACAGAGTGTAGATTCTCAGATTAGTCCTACTAGTTATATTCATAACAAGGCTAGAATACCGGTAAGGCTTAATGATATCTGTTTTGCTTTCAAGATCAATTCCTCCTTAGAACATTTAAGAATTCGATGGGAGGCTTTAAGGAATGTAGTTTGTAAACATACTGTTATTAGAAGAAGCCAAGAGCAGAACAACAACACAGTTGATCTCATCAAGTCTCCTAACCAAGGTAACTCAATCATGTTAGTTCACATGAATGAAATTGTATGATGAGGCCCGTGCTATAGCTGTCCAGGTTGCAGACGAATTACATATATTCGTATCAAACACCGGTGAGTTAGTAAAGAGACCACACCTAGCATTTGAGGACGATTTAATAGCTTTGTATCTTGCTACTTTTGAGACTGCAAGTACAAACACAAGAGATAAGAGAGGAAAGGTATGGATTGATGCAAGTCATGGGTTCGGTGAGCTAGAGACAAATGATCCTGAATATACATTCAAGTATTTAGTTATGCCTGAAAACGTATTCGAGACTCATGAAGACGTCAGGATGATAAGAGAAATGATCTCTGGGTACAGAATACACTATGACCCTGTTCTTACACGTAATAACTAATTGTTGTAAATATTGTTATAGGATTTAGGTGGTGGATATGGATGAGTGAGAATGGGCGGCAAAGACTCGATGTGTCCATTCTACCTGAAACTGAATTAAATAGTAAAATTGATTCATTTGATTCACAAAATATACATGTAGATTCTCCAGACCGGGAGGGGGCTTTGAAACTTGGTCATAGAATGTCATTTCTAAATTAGGCATGCACAAAATAGAAATGGGAATCATGTAAGACATTAAGATTCGTATCCATATCTAAGGTGAATCAGGCACATTTCGATCTTTCTTTTTTAAAGTAATCAGGCTACTAAATATCATTAGCAATCCTTAAAGATCATCATTTCTGTACTGGGATACAGGTTATTAACTGTGCAGACGCAGTCTGTTCAAATGTTGCGGCTATGTCTTTCAAATCAACCTGACATTCATATGATCGGTGACTTGGAAGCGATCCGATGCACTTCTTTCAAAAGTTCTCTGATATATTCTCTTGTGCATCCGCATATTACCATTCTTATTCATTTTTCCAGAAGTAATGAAACCAGCATTTTCATAGAAACGATTTTTCCATCAACATTAGATCCAAGATTAGATTACGAGGGCTATCAAATTGGGAAGTTGAGAGAAATGAATGATGAACTTAGGGTGCTAACTGGACTGATAAATGAAAATATAGTTCGATTAAAGGAAACAAGACATAAGCGGGAGTCACAGTCGAATTAGTATTCAGTTTGCATGATCGGCTACATATGCAGTATACGTCAAATGACTTCGATTCGTTCAGATTTTCGTTAATGTTCTGGCATTAGCAATCTTTGAGTTGGAATGTGATGCTCTGCCGGCTTCGTAAGCCTTAATGAGCCTCATTTTTGCTCCAACAGCCTTCTCGTGCATCTCATGGTTTCCGCTT
>JBAUMZ010000028.1:0-2229 GCA_049578985.1 Nitrososphaeraceae archaeon | reverse complement strand
CTCAACGTGTTGCTAGACACCAGAAGCTTTCCTAGTGTAGTAAGACTAACTATGGTTTTTCCTCTATCTCCTCTGTCTACTTCAATCAATCCCAAATCTGCTAAACCCTTTGAATCTTTACCTCCCTGAACATGATAACTTAAAAGTGGCTTTCCTATACCTGCAGCCTGCTCTAATTGATCCAGACTTTCGACCGTACCACCAATGCTATCAATTGCCTTTAATATCTTGATTTTTGCGCCTGAGACTATTTCATTGTAGCTTAATTTTAGAACAGGCATTAGCAAAGGAACTGATTTTGTTGAATCCATTCCAAATGCCTTTATTCCATTTATAAAAGCAGCAGAAAGTGCTGCGCAACCAATAAGCTTGTCTCCACTACTAACATTCATTAGCACTTGCTGAAAATTTCTACCTTCAAGATTCAATATTTCATTTACTCTTTCCATAGTATCTCTAATTACATTCTCTTTTGTTACAAGGTTAATTGTAATTGGTATTCCAAGTACACTTCTTATCTTTCTAGCGAATTCCTCAGCTTTATTCTTATCATTATCAAAGCAAATTAGCGATAACTTCTGAATTGGGAAACTTCGTATTCCTAGGGCCACTCCTTCCTGTCCTTCAGATCCAAATGTAGCAACCTGAAGTGTAGATAGTTGATGATGGCTACGGTATTGTGCTACCACTCTATTATTTGCTCCCTTCCAGGTAATAAGACATACCTCTAACCGTTCAAGTTTACCTTTAACTGATCAAAAATTGTAACTAGAATTATCTACGAAATAGTAGCAATATTAGTCTTGCCTCTAAGGGTCTCATTGATATATGTAAAATTTGATCTGAGTGTGGGTATGAAAGATAGGAACGTAGATTTCATTACATATTATACAACCATTCACCATTTTGTAACAAAGAGCTTTCCTATTGCGGTAAGCCTGACAATAACAATGCAACTATTCTCATTCCTTTTACTTTCAACCCCAACTAACCCTAGATCAATCAAACCCTTAGTATTACCACGTCCATGTAAGTGATAGCTCAGTAAGGATTTCATTAATCCAGAAATCTGTTGTAGGCCATATACTACACCCCAGCACTTGCAAGGTAGGGTACACATTGTGAATACACAAATTTTATTTTTGAAACCATTGGAGTCTCACAAGAAGTACACGTCTTTAGTGGTTCCGACCCATTAAATTCTAGGCCACATAAGCTATCTGGGGTTTAAAGTAACCGTATAAGAGCATCCTAAATCAGTCCAGCTATTGCGATTTTTTGTTTAAATTCCTCTTGATAATCCATCCTAAGAACAACCCCAATGATCCTACAATACTCGAAACAGTGATAACTAAACCCTCGATTTCTTTTAAGCTTGTTTGTATAGGACTAATTATACTTTTGAACTGCTCTGTAATGTTGAGTGGATTTGACATCGTGATTTGCAAAAAGGATTTTGTCGTCATTATTTTTTCGAGCGAGCTGTTCGTACTGACTCCAGTCGCAACGCTGATAACCTGTGGAGGAAATGACACGTGCCCGTCTATTGGGAGAGCAAAATCCCTTGTGCCGTTCTCAATGTATCTATCTGATGCCTTAATAGTTAGGGTTGAACTACCTCTACCGTATGAAGATAGATTAAGATTGTCTGGACTAAATGTGTAATTTACAAAATCATTAGATGATGAATTAAATGAAATACTTAAAGGGAGGTTTGCAGACGAGTTGACAAAAACTGTGACATCTTTCTCTTCCCCCGGTCTTAAACTTAAGGAATCCGGCCTTACGTATGCAAAAATCTTCGGCGGGGGCAGCGGAACCCAATTCGTTACATCTCTAAGGTGACAAAGTTCATTATCCACCAAGGATCTCGAAATTAGATCAGAAATCACGTGAAAATTGGATGGCGAATTAATAGATGTCAAATTGAAAAATAAATCCACATGGCTCCCCTGTTGATTTGAAGTATTATTGAAGTCAGGCTTCTTAATAATTTCGTGCTTCAAATGTTTTGCTCCAGCTAAGCTTGCAGGTAGCACTGCTAATTGATCAACTGATCTTTCCCACCGATCTTGTTGGAAATTCCAGTGGATGTAGCTCTTGTAATCGGAATGAGTTTCGCCGTAGCTGGGGGACGAGACAGTCTGCAGTGTGATCCCAAATTGAATATCCAACCAGTAAGGCTGCGGGGCAAATTTAATTATTGTGCTAGGGCCTTTGGTCAAAAGG
>JBAUMZ010000027.1:0-30867 GCA_049578985.1 Nitrososphaeraceae archaeon | reverse complement strand
TTATCCCAGATTTCAAGATCTAACATGTGCTATAGCTAACTACTATAGAACAAGACGTTTCAAACTAGACATCCTCAAGTATCTATCGCGGAGTGTGAGTTAGCGAATTAATGTTATTAAGTCTAGTACGAAACCTAATGCCAAAAAAATTCAAAAGAATTTGATACCAACGGCGCATGGTATGAAATGGAGGCCAGCTCTCCTCGTCACAAATTTGAGAGCCGAAGAAATATTAGGAACAAGTTTTCATCTTAATTAGATTCGTCGAGCCAAATATAGCCGTTAGAGATATTAAACGTATTTATAAGAATTAATTTAAATCGATTGGATGTGATAAGTCCATTTAATTCTAGGCAGGTAGTCTCGGTATTAATCCTGACTGGGGTTTTCTTTTTGATCATAGGTTCTCTATGTGCGCAGGTTGCAACAGCTGGAGCTGCAGAGATTCCTGGTTCAATCTTTTCCGAGGGCGCAGGTGCCCCTAACTTTACCGATACCAATCTAAAAGCAGACTTGGTCTTTAAAGGATTAGAATTTCCTACCAACATGGCAATATTGGGCCCAGATGATTTTCTAGTCTTAGAAAAATCGAAAGGAACCGTAGGCAGGATCGTAAACGGCGCCATGGTAGCTGATCCGCTGCTTCAAGTCAATGTGGCATCTGAGGTAGAGAGAGGTATGTTGGGTATTGCTATTTCCAACTCTACAAACGGGACAAGTACTGAAAGCAATAACAACACGACGGCTAACTTACATGGGCCATACGTATTCTTATACTATACAGAAGCAGCGTCCGCACAAGACAATACACCAATTGGTAATAGAGTTTATAGATACGAATTGATTGACAATAAATTGGTAAACCCGAAACTTCTATTAGATCTACCAGCCTTACAGGGACCTCGTCACAATGGAGGGGGAATCACAATCGGCCCGGATAACAACCTGTATGTTGCAATTGGGGACGTTGATGGTCATACCACAGAAGCTCAGAATGTCCATGGAGGTGGGAGACCAGATGGAACTGGAGGCATTCTTAGAGTTACACAGGATGGAAATCCAGTGCAGAGTATCATTGGAGACCAGAGTCCTAGCAACAAATACTTCGCATACGGCGTGAGAAACAGTTTTGGATTAGATTTCGATCCTTTGACTGGTCACCTGTGGGATACCGAAAATGGTGCTGGATCAAATGATGAAATTAACCGCCTTGAACCAGGTTTTAACAGTGGCTGGCTGCAGGTTCAAGGCAAGGCGCCCGCCGATTTTGATTACCAAGAGCTAGTTAATTTTAGCGGAAAAGGCGTTTATCAAGATCCGCAGTTTTCCTGGTTCGACACAGTAGGACCTTCAAAAGTCTTGTTTTTTGATTCAGACAAGCTTGGGAAGCAATATGAAAATGATATGCTCGTAGCAGATGTTCATTTTGGAAGAATTTACGATTTCAATTTGAATGAGAATAGAACGGATTTGGTGCTGGAAGGTCCTATTGCCGATAGAGTGGCGGAGACAGATGATGAAGTAAAAGGACTAATATTCGGTTCAGAGTTTGGTGCCATAACAGACCTTGAGGTTGGTCCAGACGGCTTTTTGTACGTCCTCTCCTTCGGACAGGGCGCCATTTATAGGATCTATCCCAATTCAGTATAGGTCGATTTAGTTGCCATGCCCTCATACACCGGCCATATACTACTTCTATGCATGCTCGAAGGAAAATGCATTTTTACACCCCAGGATTATAGCCATCGCCGTTCGCAAGTAGGTTCAATCAATGCCGATGCTCAAGTGACGTTATGTATACTGTATACATAGATCATTTCGGGCTCTGTTAACTTAATGGGCCCCGGAATCAGGTGTTAACCGTCGGGTCACGAATGCATATTTTTGACTATATCACCAACTCTAGCTTCATAAGCGGCTGTAGGGCATATTGCATTTTCTGACTGGATCATTACAGAAATCATCTTTTGATCCATATCTCTATCATATTCTAACCGATCACGATAAAACAATATTGATTTGCGTTCTAGTGATTCGCTTATTTGGAATAACCTCAACAACTCCTCATGGCCTATTGCAATACTAGGTTTACCCGATTCCCAGAGCATTTGTCGATTTTCTATATCTGTCTTAGATATGGTGATTCTCCCTTTGCATTCTCTTGCCTCTATTCCATGTGCAGTATTTTCAATTGGTAGATAGTAGTCTGAATAATGAAACGTCATGCCGCCGCTGGAATCATCCCAAGTTTTTACACGGATCTGTTTATCATTATATCTCAAGTGTGGTTGCAGTGCAGTATCAGAAGTCTGTTCGCTAAATAACTTCGATTTGTATCGAGATTTGAGAAACGGTACTAGCAGAAATATTACTGCCAGAACAATTATGATAATCTCGATAGCGATACCGGTGCCAATCCTAATATTAGTTTCTATGGGTAACCTATCATTAAAGATGTATTGAACTAGCACACCAACGAATACCCCAATTACAGCCACGGCTCCGACCAGCTTCTGTAATGTCAAATATCTACCTAAACAGTAGAAAATAATCACCGATATAAGCGCAACAGTGAGAAATGGGACTTCCAAACGCTTATCTAAGCTTTAACTTGTTCTCGCTTCGCATTCTGAATCACTGTCATCCACTTGTTCTCTCCCTCAATCTTGATTCCACATTTCTCAGCCGGTGTTACGTTTCCAATCCCCTCGTGAGGTCTGAAATAGTTATGATACATTTGATAGCCTGGTAGAACAGAAGTATCAACATTCTTCAATCCCCTCATAACTTTTTCGCGGTCACGAACTTCGCCATTCATGCGTTCCATTTTGTTATTATTGTGATCACCCTGTAATCTGATGTGGCGGATGTGACGACTTCTAGGTTTACGACGGAAAAATTCGTCTTTAAAAGCCTGATTGTAGTTTGGTGCACCATCGCTAATCAATACACTAGGTCGTTTACCCGCAACTTGTTTGGCTTTTTGAAATAGTGGTCTTACATCAGCTGTATATTTTGTTCCCGATACCTGTTGAGCTATCCAGAATCGAGTTTCATCATCCATGATTGCATACATATATTTCATATCTCCACGAAATTTAACATATAGTTCGTCAGTTCTCCATGCGTTACCTAATGCAGGTAGCTTTATCTTTTCGGCGTAGCTTCGCATTAGAGTAACATATTTTTCAATCCATTTGTAAACTGCGACATGACTGACATGAACTCCGCACAGTTCTAAGAATCTCATAACATTACGAAATGATTCACCTGTGAAATACAACTGCATTGCTGACGTAATAGCATCAGCCGGTGCGCGCATTTTCTCGAATCCAATATTGAATGAGAATCGCTTACCACAATCTTTACACAAATATCTTTGGATATCATATTGTTTGTTCCGTCTTATAGCTTTTTTGACGATATGTTCTGAGTTGCAGTAGCGACAAACTAATTGTGATATTGGTTGAATTACAACTTCTTGTTGTACAGTTTCCCGAATCGCGAAACTAAATTCAACAGCGTAAATATGCTTACATCGAACACCCCTAAATCTGTGATCACTACAGGTACAATTCCATCCAATGTTTGTGTGTCGAACTACGTACTTGCCATTATCGGATTGAGACTGGACTCTATAGTGAATCGCATTTACCCGTCTAACTGCACGAAATGTTTGCGCTATTACTTGCCCCAACTGTTCGCGGTCTACCATCTGTATCTACGTAGATATGTAACTACGTAGATAATAAAGTTTGTGGTATCTACGTAGATAAACATGGTAATGGGGATAGTCATATATACGTAGATAAACAATAAACATATAGTTATGCCTAAATGGAAAAAAGACGCCAAAGAGTTCGTTGTGGGTGTCAACTATGTTGAGAGTCGCGGGGCTTCAAGTTCTATACCAAAGCCAGTAGTGGAGATATTGGGAAATCCGCATAGTATCAAATACGTCGTGAATGATGATAATACTGTTCAACTGGTTTCTGGAAGCTCGCATGTATTTAAAACAGAGAGAGTGAAAGCCAAAAATGCAATCTGAACATGAAAAATTGAAGTTGGTATCTGTTGATGTAGTTTACTACGAAGATTACAAGACATATGTAGCTGAATGCATGGAGTTACCAATTATCATCGAAGCAGATACAATCGAAGAGATCCAAGAAAAAATGCCGTCTGCGGTCGATGTGTATCGCAAAATGTTTCCCGATAAAAGCGAGAAAGCATTAAAAACTGAGATGGTTTTGCCAATCAAAGTCCCCGAAGAAAAAGTTAGTGGGAAGACTTTCATTAAAATGGCGATATCGGCTGTCTAAATAAACAAAATGAAATAACGGAGTTTGAGTTTTGTCAACCGCTTCATACAACTGGCATCAATTGATGACAGTTATTCTCAGTCATGGATTTCATCAAATACAAAATATCGGTTCCGATTTACTCTTATTTGAGAATCCAGATGGCAGAACAATTGAATTCAACAAGTCAAATAGAATTTCTCCACCATTTGTTGCTACGATTCTCAGGCGAGCTGGCATACAGGCCGATAATTTCGTACAAACCTACAGAGATGCATATCGAACTCGACCCGTGACCCGCTAGTTAACACCCAATCTCAAGACCCGTCAAGTTAACAGAACCTCATTTCGAATTTTTTATATAGTTGGTGGATTTTCCGAATAGGTGATGAACCTGTTTAGTTATGTATTGATGTCTTTATTGACTTCATTAGCTGTACTGCTCTTTGCGTCGTATCAAAATCAGGCAGCTTATGCACAAACAGTACCCTCAGGCGAATGCGACTGTGTACTCGATTCCACAAGCTATGCCAGCGTGCCATCTAGTAATGTGACAGGACTGACAATACCTAGCGTGGACCTGTTGAAGAACGAAACTGTGGTCAGTGCGACTGAGGGTAATTTGTCGTGGATAACAGAGAAACGAGCACAGCTGCTCGGGGTACTTTCCGAAGACTACTTCCTAGGGAATTTTTCAAGGGGTACTGCAAAAACAGTAGCACTCAATACTTTGGGTATTCAACAAAACGAATCACTGGGAATAGATATAGGTGGAGGTAATACCCCTGACCAAATGAAGGCAGAAATTATTCAAGCTTCTGTCGATAAGAACGGGACGCTAGCCGAGATCACGACTGCAGGACCCAAAATAGCGGAAATTCCAATTCTATACGATGCATCATTAGAAGAACCGACGATGGGCTATAATAGTCTAAATGTCAGTGTCCCTGGTCCTGGCGACTATCTCCTTTTATTAGAGATGTCTTACAATAGTACCAGCCCGTCATCAGTAGTAAAACCTCTGACCCTAGTGTATGAATCTGTACTGGTAGCAAAATAATTTTTGTATTGAGAGAGATGACACACTGGAGCATGAATTCGGGATCGCTTGACATTCCTCTTCGCTGTGAGATAGATGGTTGCTGCGCGCTAGTTATCCTCCATTATTGACACAGAATTTTTTCACACAGACTCTACAGTTGCTTAGAATGTAATTATACATTCTGGGAACTAATTATCATCTCTGACAGACGCTGACGCCTCTGTCAGCTCATCATAATTTCTGCATGAGTTGACTGAGCAGACATTATCTGTCCCCGGATTTCCCCATCGGGATAGTCGACTGTGCTTATATCAATATAGGTTGTGGCATTCTTCATTGCAAGTGCAAGCTCAGATAAGCTCTTGCCAGTATATGGGCCTTGCAACATTGTGCTTGTGATTTTGCCTTGGGTAAGTGTACCATTTATATCTCCGGTCACAGTACCATTTGCTCCAAACAACGACGCAACTATTGGTCCTTTCTCCCCTATATCTCCACTACGAATCTGAGCAGAGGTGACGTTGTCAATACGTGTAACATTGATCAGGTACCAAATGTTCTCTGGCGTGCTCCTGAAAATTGCCATGCCTGATGCCTCCGTGTCTACTTGAGGTCTTTCAAATTCACCCTCCAGTCCCGCCCAGAATTTTTGCTCATCTACCGAAGCGTAGATTGCATGACTGAATAATATGAACACAAGTATATAGATAGAAAGAAAACCAGCCATTATGTTAACTAGCGTCGTGTGCACGAACATATACGTCAAATATGATTACGAATGGTGAGGATATAAGAATTATCGAAACCATATTGGCGTGATAATTTGCGTCCTAATTTACGAATGTATTCTTTGTTGGGGTTGGTATTGGTCTTGAATTTCGAGATAGATTTTAGATTTGGAAAAAGCCTTAAATCATACTTTACGAGGAAAATCAACAGATTAGCGATGGCCCTTTCCCCCAAATCATACTTTTTAGGAGGTATTGTAGCTGGAGCAATTGCTGTTGCAGTGGGTATACTTTTACGATTGTTCGCTGGAGCTTTATTCATTCCGGAGGTTGCATCATTGACATTATTTTCCCTTACGCCGGGAGAAGTTGAATCACAAGCTGTGGAGACTCTAGGGCCTCTTGCCAAGTACTCGTCTTTTATCGGAGCTACTTTTGTTAGCATTGTAATCCATGGTCTGATCGGAATACTAGTTGGCCGGCTATACGATAGACTTCCCTGGAAAAGCTATTTTGGAAAAGTCGTGCAATCATTCATCATCGCCTATGTCTTATTGTTAGCCATTACGTCCGTTCTCCTTGCCCTAACCGAGGCATCTGCGGGACCTGTCTCCGTTTCTGATTTAACCTTATACCTTATTCCACCTAATGTCGCTTTCGGATTTGTTTTCCCTGCGCTCTATCAAAAGATATCAATCAGTAAGCATTTGATATCCAAAAATCTTCAAAAAAAGCATGTTGATTCTGACCTTGACAGTGATACTAAACCAAAGACCGCTCCAACAGAGGATATAAAGATGAATCGAAGAATATTCCTCCGGTCGGCTGTTGCGTCGGCTGTTGCCTTACCCATTCTCTATTATGGAACTAGTCGACTACTATTCTCTACTCAACAGCAACCAGGCGCGCCTGTCGTGCCAGTATTGCCTAGATCGCAACCTGGCTCTGTCCCAGCAGGGTTTGAAAATCCTGTGCTTTCGCCTCTCCTTCAGTATGAAGTAACTCCAACGGAATTGTTTTATCGGATAGACATAAGTCCAATAATTCCAACTGTTAATTCAGGAACATGGAGGTTGAGTATAAAGGGGCTAGTAGATAACCCATTTGAATTGACATATGAAGAATTGACGGCTATGCCTTCAGTCGAACAACCTGCCACGTTGTCATGCATAAGCAACAAGGTAGGAGGTGACTTGATTAGCAATGCGATCTGGAAGGGAGTACCACTAAAGAATGTTCTTGAGCAGGCACAAATCAGGCCAGGGGCAGAATATATTGTTTTTAGATGCTACGATGGATATGACGTAGGAATACCTTTGGAAAAGGGGCTTGAAGATAGCACTATCTTGGCATACGAGATGAATAGAGCGCCCCTTTCCTCTGCACATGGTTTTCCCCTTAGAGCTATTGTTCCAAACATATATGGAATGATGAACGCTAAATGGATAACTGAAATTGAGATTGTTGACTACGTTTATGAAGGGTTCTGGCAACGCAAAGGTTGGAGCAATACTGCAAGAACCAACACCTTGTCATCAATAGTGATACCTGGCAGCGCTCCAATAAGGACCAGGTTCAGAGGCTTCTTGCCTGCGAGTTCCAGTCTTGCCGATTCAAGTAACAGCACAACATCTTCATCTTCCTCTTCGCTTCCTGGAAGAACTACCACAGTAGGAGGTATAGCTTTTGCAGGAACGAGAGGAATATCCAAAGTTCAAGTGAGCATTGACAATGGGACTACTTGGACAGAAGCATCAATCAAGGAGCCATTGTCGCCATATTCGTGGGTTATGTGGGCGGCAGAATTGAATCTACCCGATGTTCAGTTAAAGGAATACAAGTTAACTGTAAGGGCTACAGACAAAGCCGGAAAAGTTCAAACCTCTGAGGTCAGAGAGCCTTTTCCAGACGGATCAACGGGTTATCACATGATCAATATTCAGGCATAGTAAAACGATTCAATTTGTTAACAAATAAGGAATTCAGGTCAAGTCCAAGATGGGGTCATCTCATCATTGTGGTAACTAATAGCCCCTACTGACACCAAAATAATGTCTGGATATGACTGGACTGTATTACTCCCTACTTGATACAAACAGTTCGTCCATTCTATTATAAACCTGTAGAAACTGCATGCCCTTGGGTGTAGTTTTGAACGTTCTTTCTCCTTCGATATACTCCACCAAATCATTTTCAAGCAGGTGAACAAGGTATTCCTTAAGAATATTATATGAAAGGTATGTCTTGTATTGTATCTCTGTCACTCTGGCTCTGTTGCCATTGGAGACTTGAAGAATGGATGACATTATCTCTGATCTCGATCTGTGTCTGAGCTGTTTAGGCATCTTATTCTAGTTTGATATAGTGAACATATATACTTATTTTAAACTCATGTAAATTATAGCACAATATACTATAATATGACCACGTTACTTTATTCTAATAAAAAGATTCACTTTCTTCATCATCTACATCTGCATGAAATTTTGAAGTGGTTAGACCTTCGGAAGCGTTGAGAGAAGGTTTATTCAATGATTTGGATGAGTATGAAAAATTCGACAGACCTTGGAAAATATAAACTCATCTCCATGACTTGCTTCGAATATTTATCATAGCCACAGGTAATAGCCAAGTATAAACAAAGGTTGTAAGAAGGGAGAAAGCGGGCCTATACAACCAAAGTTTAGTCTCAGGATTTCTGATCTTAAAATCTACCCCATATATCATGGCAGTAAACAATATTCCTGCAAGCCACAAAATAGTCGAACTTAGCTCACCAACTAATGGTAGCATAAAGACTGCATGAAATACCACATAAGGACGAATGAACTTCATCAACGTCATTATGTAGTAAATCGTAGCAATGTAAGCCGGTCTCTTCCAGTAGCTTCCTCCTGTGGTCGAAAGACTTCGGATGAAGCTCTTTTTCCATCTTATCTGCTGCTTTATCAATGCTTGCAATGTGTTTGGTACACCTACGTGTACCTTGATACTATAGCTGTATTTGACGTTCCAATACCCTAGATCGGGGGAAGACTTTCCGTCTCCATTTCCTTCATTACTTGGATATCCTGAGGTATTAGATGAAAAAGTTGAGTCAGAATAGGCATCATAGCCCCTATCAGGATACACTAGCGGCTGTCCACCTTGGTAGTCGTTGTGTACTAGTTCCGTCCTGTTGGTTGAGCTAACACCATTAGGTCCAATTATGCTTACAGGAGATTCGAGTTTCCCTCTAGGAGTGTTGAGAACAAATGCTGTCATTCTCCGATCAGTACAGAATTTGAAGTCCATACCCAGGAATTTGTCATGTGCCCATTCATGAATGAATTCCTGAACGCATTCTCGTCTATAGAAGCTAAGAGCCCCCGAACAACAGGTAACAGAGTCAAAAGAGCTTTCCGCACCCTTAAAGCCTCTGCAGGCTGCATCGGCATAAACTGACTGCATCTTTTCATAAAAATTGCCTTTGGTTGCATTTCGTACTGTTACATGCCCCGTTAGTGCACCTAGGTTCTTATCTGCCTTAAAGATCTTGGCAGCGATCTCCACGGCATCAAGGTCCATATCACAATCACTATCCATAAAGGTATAGATTTCGCCCCTAGCAATCTGACTTGCAGCTTCAACAGCTCTCTTCTTGCCAACACTTTTACTGATATGAAGGATGTAAAAATTTTTCAAATGCGAGTTTTCTCTCTTGATGGAATCAAGAATTCTTGGTGTGTCATCAGTACTTCCGTCATTTACAATTATGACTTCCCGGTTCTTGTAAGTTTGATTTATACATGATTCCACACAATTCCTAATATTTTCTTCTTCATTCTTCACGGGAACCACAATCGAGAAGAAAGGAGAGTTCTCCACATTTGCACGGTTGTCCTGGAATGGTGTTTGTAGTTCAAAGTTTGGGTCGCGATATCTAAAGTATGAGAAGATCAGAATATTCAATAGGATAAAGCTCGAAAAGAAAGTATAAAGTCCTAGAACAAAGTCCATCACAAACAGCAAGAGGTACACCTTGAGCACTAGAACCACCGATACAGCTCCAATGAGAAGACAACGAATGAAAAACCCTCTTCTATCTATTTCCTTTGATATTTTCAAATACTCTAGGACCTTGATGTGTATCGCCTCCCTGTCTTCACTTTATATATGCATACTCACTGTTTAAAAAACGCATGTCTGTCTCTTAATGTACTATCTACTAGCTACCTTTTCTATAAGATTTCAATGTAACCTCTATGTCAAGTGGCAATAATTGTGTTGTCTTCTTCAATATGTTTAATTGAGCGCGATATTGCTGGGTTGAGTACGAAATTGCAAGATAAGAGCACGCTTTTGATCATTCTGCTGACAGCTTGGGTGATCAGTGCGATCGTAGCTCTATACTATATTCGCATCGATTTCGTACGTTAAAGCTTTATTGAATATATTTCTCTTTGATTCCACAAAAAAATTGAGATATGGCAGTCGGTGATTTCCCACGTATGGACGCCGGCGTGTCAAAACCTTAAGGAAATGGTAATCAAATACATCTGCGCAATCTTTTCGAATCGAAATACGCCGTGATCATACTCATTTTGTAATGATAATAAATTAATAAAGAAATGGAATGAATTAGTTACATATCATCTCGTTGCCCAAGGAATTGCGAATAGTCATGATTACGTTCAAATTGCTAAAGTCATTGCAATCTCAATATCTCGTCAGAGGAAATCAAGCCAAATGCAAAATGAACAGGTTCATCGGGTATTTTACTGCCCATGATTGGTTATACATACCATTTGATACCAATCTATTTATATGAGGTGACCTAAGTTAATGGTATCAAATATGTCATCAGAAAATAAAAGATTGAAAGAGAGTACAACAACTACAAATAACAACGCGACGTTCAATGTTTCTCAGATTGTAGATGCCACGAATGAGAACGCAACAAAGATAGTAAACGAGTCTTCCAAGGTTCAGCCACAGTATGCTCAAGCAATATCTAATTTACAGCAAGAGTATATCGACGCAATGAGGAATGCTATCCAGAGGTCCTTCTCAGTTCAAAAACAATTTATAGCTAACAACAGCAATTTCAACAACCTAGTTGTCCCAGATGTAGCAGCACCTTATGTTCAAGGGATGGTAAAGCAATCAGATGACCTTACTAACAACTTCATTAGCATAGCGGACATTAACAACCAACTGACGATTAATGCATTGAATGTATTAAGAGAGAATGTGAAAAACATTAGCAGAACAGTGGAAACTGCTGCAGAATACAACTCTAGCCTTGTAAGATCTTGGGCATCATCTTATCCATCGTTTCAGCTGCAACAGTTTGCAGCAAGTAGATAACCTAGCCTAGAAGTAGATAGGAATCCCAGCGTACATACGCTTTTTTTTATTTTTTCGATCATTGGTTAACTATTCTCGTTCTGCAATCTCCATTTTCTATTTGTTTGTAGAGCTCCTGCTAGATGACCATACAGTTTCTCCTATATGAGTAAGTATGGGAAAGTCCCACATTTCTTGCGAAAGACTTTTCAAATCGTTTCAAATCGTTTGAAGGGGTGTGATGGAAATGACTCCGGCATTTGTCATTTGTCATTTGTCACCGCAATGATCAATATCATCATTCAGAGGTGCTCGACCGTGACCGGATGACAATGCTGATTCGTACTGCCGGAGCTCCTATCGATTTCATTGACTATCTCATTATTATCACCATTCAAATTCAGATTAGTATCAATATTGTTACTATCGTCTCCATCATCACTCTAGCAGTTGGTTGCTATTGACTGGCAAGCTAAATGAAAATGTCGCGCCTTTACCGTTTGGGTTGTTCCCTCCCCAGATCCTTCCGTTGTGCTCCTCAACGATGCTTTTTGATATATAAAGTCCAAGACCTGTACCACCATCTACAGAACGTGAAGTGAATTTAATGAACATATCAGGGAGAATAGTTGGATCTATCCCAGTCCCGGAGTCCAAAATACTGACGATTACTTCATTATTTTCCTTCCATGCACTAACTACTATCTTACCCATTTTGGTGTATTTAAGAGAATTGTTAATCAAATTGGATATGACCTGCGTTATCCTATTCAGATCAGCATTTACAGTAAGTTCCTCGCTGCCTAGATCGTCCAAAAAGACGATGTCAGTACTTTTCGTGCTCTTGTCCTGAAGAGATTTCCGATAATCTTCTATCATCGAAGTGAGCAATCGCCTCATGCTGAAAGTCTCTTTTTCGAGCCGAAGGCGCTTGCTTTCGATTCTGTTGACATCAAGGATATTATCAGTAAGTCTTCGCAGTCTCTTTGCGTTTCGTACAATGACTTCCAATGATCGCCTTTGCGCAGGGTCTTCTGCCTGAGAATATAGATTTTCAGACAGCCCTAGGATTGGCTGAATAGGCGTGCGCAATTCGTGCGCTGCTATATTAATGAAATCCTTTTGCAATCTATCAGCATTTTTAAGCTCCTCGTTGCGAACATACTCTTCCCAGAGTAGATTAAAAAAGGTTTTGATAGATTCCACACTTTCTCTCGTATTTGAGTAGACAGTAAATCCTATGGAATCAGCAAAATTCTGGGCAAGAGGTTTGGATAGTTCTGAACACATAAATTTTGAGCTATCTACTATAAACATCAAAGATGTTGACTGATTTCCGTTGAGGATGCTTATATTTGGAGCGCCTTTAGATATCCTTCTGACGATCTCAGAGTTGGTCTCAGTAACAGGACAAATAAGCCGAATTTTAATATTCCTATCTGAACCTATCTCTTCGATGAGATCGATTGCACCTAATCTCTCTAGATTAACCATTGTCATGTCATTGGGAAGCAGTATTTGTGCTTCTTCCTTTACAGATCTAGCTAGATCCATGAGAGTACGAGTTGCTTTTTCTCCGTTATTAATAACTTCAAGAAATCCCGGCTCCAACCCTTGTTGAATACAATCTATTCTCTCTCTAGCACTAGTGCCAGTGCTCCAGAGTTCACTAAAGGTGTACAGAAAATAGTCGATATATGCTTGTTCGTTACTAACCAAGACATTCTTAATATCCAAATTCTGGCCATCAATATCCTTACTACTGCTCATAACATTTTGCTCAACCTTGTGTACCTTCGCAACTATCTCCCTATCAGAGACTATGAAATCAATCGGCGGCAGATTATCTACGTGCTTTACTTGAATCCCTATATCTAGGAACTCATTGATTATTTCTGCAGTATCTTCCGAGATTTTGGTAACGATCCGTATCCCTTTGTGCTCTCCCTTTTCAAACATAACTCTTTTGTATTCTTCAAAGTTAGTATTGTATGCTAATCGAATGCCACTATTATTTAGACACGCCGCAAGTTCAATCGAAGAATTGACAATTTCCTTTTCCCTGCTAACTATCTCTTCATAATTTCTTAGCAATGTGATCTGACTTAGAACATTGGATAGATATCGCTTCATCTCATTGGAAGTTAGGGAAGGTTGAACCCCACTTCTTTCAGTGAGATATTCCTCTTGTCTGTGAGCAGATGCCAGTACTCGTCTCTTCATCTCCTGTTGGAGATGTGGCGTGCCGGCACTTACCAACAGCTCAGACTCCTTGAGGGCAGTCTTCTTGATTGACTCTCGTAGCTTTGCGTCCTGAGTTAAAAATATAGCTGATGCATAGAAACCTAATGCAAATAAGTATGATGATATAAAGACGAGAGAGTGACCAGCGGCACCATAGGTTTGCTGAAAGGCAGAAACACTAAAGGCTACTCCTACCAGCGTAATTCCGATAGCCGATATAGTTAGATAGTCTTTAACCCGACCCGATGGTACACTCCTTGATATTATGTAGAAGGCTGCTCCAAAGAGAAGACTGCTGCCGATAGTACCTGATCGGTAAATAATCCGTTGATAATATCTGGACTCCGAGTCATCAGGGAGTGAAAATATTAAGCCACTTCCGATTAAATACAATAAAAGAGGGATAAAGAGTAAAATCCAATATTTGACTGGGAATTTCGTTATTCTTTGTCCTATCCTTTGATAATAAAAGTGCAGTAACAGGCATGTGCTGATCCATAAAAGTATGTAACGCGGATATGAGGTCAGATAGTTAATCAAGGAATAAAGATCGTCATATTTTTCAGGGGCAACATACAAAGTTGAACCCTCTGGATTGGTGACTCTGTATTTGACATCACCTTCGTAATTGGAGAAAGTGTTATAAACAAATGAAGAGTCTGGTGCAGTTCCATCGGATGTAGATTCTTCATCTATTACTGCTTCTGTTACGACAAATTTGGCAATAGCATCCCCAGCTATTGACATGCAAAGCGCTGCTGTGGCCAAACCATAAAATAACAAAATAAAATTCCTACTACTGGATTTATACCACGAAAAAAACTTGTAGCTGAATAACCCTAATATTATAGCTGCTGATGCCGAAGAGATCACTGCGATGGAAGCCGTAGACAAAGGTGTACTACAAAAGCTGAAGTAGTCATAGCAATACACGCTATTATAAAAAGCGAGCCAAACCATAATTCCAAGCAGGACAAACTGTACTATCGTGACTGTAGGGTGAACCCAGCGGATAAAACGAGATCTGGTCCTAAGAGCCTTACTTACTCTCCTTGTATATTCAAGGAGCACCCACGAACCTATTCCGAAGACAACGATCACCATTAGAAGATACAGCAGTGTTTGGAAAGTGTTATCAAAATACATAATCTGGCGAGTTAATAGTAGAGAAAGGACAGCTAGGACAACCGCCAATGCGGCTACGAAAGTAGTGATCCCTCTTGATAAGGTGGGTCTACCAAGTATCGCGATCAGGCTACGTTGCCTTTCCATCTTTAGATATTGCGTGTTCATGGCTATAAAGTTTTCATTTCACCCAAACTGGAGATCATATTACCGTGAAAGTCTTCCAGCAGATATCATTTGTGTATGACTTTAGTCTGAACTACTCAAGTCCTTAGAGTATTCCAGTCATTGACGGTTCCATTTTCTCCTTCTATCTCATGTTGATTCCACTCATGTTGACTCCGTTAGGATATGATATGAATATTGAAATAAAATTAAACTATTATATCTAGTTAATTGGAAGGAATATACTGGTGGCAGAAAATGAGGCATTTTATCCCGCGGGTTGCAGTAAGTGGCTTGATTTCGATTATGATCTTTATAAATTCGTGTCCATATCCAGCTCAACAATTCTCGGCAGCCGGCCAGGTTTATTTCGACTTTGGCGGGAATTCGTCCGAAGTAAATTATCGAACCTACGAAAACATGACTGCAGGCTTACGCGTCAAGTACCCTTCGAATTGGAACATACTTGAAAATTTGGGAAATATTTCAGGTAATAGTATAATAGCAGACTTTTATCTCACTGGGTTCAAAGGTACACATAGCTTTTCTGAGAACGCAAATGTTGTCGTATTAAATCAGACTGAATATTTGAATGGTATTCTCAAAAAGTATTTTGATGCAAGCACTGCTTCGTTTGCCATTCAGCCAACTAGTCCGATTGCAATTGACGCTTCTAGATCTTCCAAAATTCTGATAAGTGAAACCTTGAATTCTACTATTGCTAATCTAGGGCAAACTTTTGGCAATGTTACATTGTTGCAATCTATTCCTACAGTAATATCTGGACTGCCAGGGTATGAAATTACCTATATAATAAGCAATAACCAATACGATATTAAACAAACACAGGCCTGGACTTTCAAAGATAATAAATGGTATGTGGTAACATATTCTGCACAGCCCTCAGCTTATTATAGTCCAACTACGGCCATTAATATAGTTAATAGTCTTGTATTAAGGTAACAAGCTTGACTCTTAACTATAGAAGATACGTGTATATAGACCGTCTCGGTAATAAACTACGATAACGTTTGACAAATCGATCCTATGTCGAATGGATGACATAAGATTCCGTAAGGTTAATCGAATAATTGAATCGACCGAATAATAAGTGGGACCCGGTACTACTCAAAGTACTAGATTACATCACTAAAAACCATTATGCTCCTTGTTTGGATACGTTTAATCTTCTAACATTTTTAAGTTCATAGAGGGTTTTTGAGCAAATGTATCATTAAAATGCCACCTAGAAGTTATAATCAAGGGTTCTTCCCCCTAGACCATAATCCTTTTTTAGCACGAGTCATTATCAACGGCATGGTTGGAGAAAAAATAACCTTGCCGTTTGAGGTGTCATATTCAGAAAAACCGAGTAAGCAATCAAAAGGAATGAAGAGACTCGCAGTCATTGTAAAGCCTGAGAATCTTGACGGGATGATTTCGTCGTTAAGGGATATGGGGCTAGAAGCAACTATTTATGATGTAAGAGGAGCAGGAAAGCAGCAAAAGCAAAGGGTTGCCTCAGGCAGAGGAAGTGGGACCTCTGATCTTGGTTATACTACAAGAAAAGTTGTTGCCACTGTTGTTAAGTCTGATGATGTCGATCAGGTTGTAGAAAAAATGAAGACAGGCCTCTCCGGTGATAAGGCGGTTGTCATGATATCACAAGTCGATGATCTTGTTATGATTTGAAGCTTCGAGACAAGTTCTCGAGCAGATCAAAACGTAGATAATTCAAATCAGCAGCAGCATATTTCTTTCTCTTATTTTTGCTAAAATCTATATGATATCCACCCTTATGCATATTGTCATTGCTATATTCTTGTGATTGCTTAACCAGACCGTGGGACTTAACTTCTACCTCCTCAGATCATCAAATTTAGTATGATTTTATGCAGGATTAGCCATTCGTTATGAACAGCAATAGTAAGTAGTCCAGCTCTCAAGCATGGATCGAATGCTTCTGTTCTTTCTCCTTAGATTCTATTGTCACATGGTATAATCCATGCTTCATGAACCCTGATGACATATATGCTTCAGGATACCAAGTATTTTGTTGACTTGTTTTGAGATGTAAATTCCAAGGATTTATCTGTGCATTAATTCCACTACATCAATGCACAACCAAGCTTGCTCTCATTTAAAAGGGTGGTGAACTTTATTTACTCATGGCTATCAATTTGTTATTCGTGGAATTACAAACGCTCTCAGCGTTATCTTCCTCGGGTTGATGACACATGCAATTAATTATCCAACCTATCATGGTCCATGGTAAAGGAATACTTGATGACTTTTCTTTCGTCATACCACCGCTTCTAGCTGCGTTTAGATTTGAAAAAGACACTTCTGTCATGATAAATAAAGCCATATCTCAGATCCCTAAAGAATTATGCGACAGCAAAAGGAATCAGTACCAGTCTGATCATTTACTCATGTGGTTACAACAAACTTTTGAACCATCTGCCAGTACAAAGTTGTTGGCAGTTTGTGATTTTGATGCATACTTTGGAAAATATAATTTCTGTTTCGGGGAGGCCATCATAAGCGGAAAGATTTCAGCTATATATCTGGCACGGCTGTTACCTTTACACAGTAATGTCGATAAAAAATTCCTGAACCTGTTCCAAGATCGCATAGTGAAGGAAGCAATTCACGAGATTGGCCACAATTTTGGATTAAGACACTGCTCTCGTGATCATTGTATCATGTTCAAGAGCAGGACAATTTCAGATACGGATAAAAAGAATAGTGAATTCTGCATGTCATGTATTGATCCACTTGCGGTTTCTTTGAAGTCTCCTTCAAATTGATCTCGGAACCTCTGGAATCTTAAGAACCAGCGCCTGTAGAAAAACAGTGTGACACAAAAAACGGTGAGATATTTCCACCTAAAGTCAAATGACGACGGGGAGCTGGTGGTGGTGGGTTGCATAGTTCTTAATTATTTGATTTGTTCTATCTGAGAAGGGAACAGTGATTTTATACACGCTTGATGGCTTACTGAAGCGCCTGCTGCTGGCAATCCTGTAGGCCCTAACACTACTCACTAAGTGCAAATGATGGGTCCTGAACTACGGTAATTGATTGAGATTCATAGGTTGAAGGTGATATATATGCTATGCCGGGGTCCATTTCTTAGTTCGATTCGAACTGAAATACAGGATCGTACTCTGTGTTTGTGAGTCATGCCACCATTATCCACCCAACCCATAGAATTCGAACGGAGAATAGTAAGGCCGAAAATAAGAGCGCATTTCGAGAGCATCTCTCCAGAGTTTCCAGTAGAAACTACTACGGGATTTTCTTGCCTTGATTGCAATTTTAATATGTTGTTAATCTATATCCTAGAACAGAAAAATCAATTGAAAATGTAATAGTAGATTCGGATCTGATACAAGATAGAGAAATAGATATCAAATTTCCAGATATAAAATTCCTAAGCGCAAGAATACGATACCGATATTAGGGATATCAATCTTTTAGTATGTTGAATAGTCTACTTTAATCCATTTATCTGATTAGTAATTTTTATTCGCCTAGGCTTTCATAAACCTTTACAGACAAGCATTTTGAGAGTGTATTCATCCTCTATGATAATTAGATAATATATATGAGTCAAAAACTATCTTGATTGATGACCGTATTTCCTCATATACAATTTACTCGAAGAAGACTATTTCTTGGTCTTCTTGTTGTACTAGTCATCTCAAGTTCCTTCATCATTCTCGCCGAAGTCGAGATTAGGGAGTACTACTCTCATTGGATAATTGGTATAAATGCTGCTGTTGCGGCTATGTTGGCTGTCTTTATTTTATACAGGCAGAAACATCATCAAGGATCAATTGAAAAAGTAGACTTGGCCCTTGGTATAGCCTTGTCCTTGTCCTTGTGTGCTGAGCTAGTATTAGCCATTTACGAAATTAACCTAGAAATTGTGCCGCCTGTTCCATCAATAGCCGATCTACTCTCCATATCAGCATATGCTTTCCTGGCATTTTATGTATTTTCGACATATCTTCGATTCTACAAAATATTCCACTTCAGTACCAGACCTTTGATAATAGCGATCGTTGTTACTGGTGTATTCCTATTCTATATTTTATCAGTAACTTTGAACCTAGCTAACTTCTCTTCACCTCGAGGTATTGCCATGTTTTCGGTCTTGGTGGCATATCCGATACTCGACGCTATTATCATAGTACCATCATTTCTCATAGTGGTAAACTACAGAAAGGAACCTTTATGGTTTACACCCTGGGTCTGTAAATCTGCTGGCATCTTTTTGTTAGCTGTTGCCGACAGCTGGTTTGCGTTTTTTGTGGTTACATCACTAACTAGCGAATTGTGGCCTTCAGCAATCGTTATTTCAGCTCACAGTATCATCGTGGCTGCAGGGCTTCTCTGGTACATGAAATTCTTGATAACACATAAAGACGTTGATTCTAACCTAAATCCTACCATTAATTACAATTCTAGAGAAATACCTGAATATAAATAAAGAACCGAAAGTTTAGTAAAAAAGAAAAAATGAGGATTAGAATCAGATCACTTGTATTTCTAATTGTTGTAGGCCTCTCAGTATCAGCACTTGTCATAGTTGTTGCTTCATTTCTTTCTCCATCCTCAATTTGGCCACTAAGCTCGGTAATGTTCCTTACCTCAGATCGGACATCTGGAATAACACAAGTATCAAGTTCAGATGAGGACACCATAAGAATAGGTGCACTCCTTCCGCTCACCGGGGTTGCTTCATCAACTGGTAAGTCTACACAAGCAGCGTTAAAGATAGCCCTTGAAGACATAAATAACAACTTTTTAATGAGTAATTCGAGATTACGTTTTGAGCTCGTAATATCAGACACTGAATCAGATCCTGATAAGAGCCTTGAAAATTTAAAACTCTTAGCAGAGAATGGCATTAAGACGGTTATCGGACCAGCAACTAGTGCGGAATTAGAAGTTGCTAGAGAGTATGCAGATAGTAACGATATTCTACTTGTCAGCCACTCCAGCACGGCACCCTCTCTTGCTATCAAGGGTGACAACATCTTTAGGTTTGTTCCTGACGACACACACCAAGCAAAAGCAATCTCAAGACTTATGTGGGACGATGGAATTAGATTAGTAATCCCATTCTGGCGAAATGATGTGTATGGTAGCGAGCTTTTACATGCAGTCAAAGAGAATTTTGACAAGATGGGGGGACAGTTTGAAATGAGTAATGAAACCAGATACGCACCTCGGACTGGGCAGTTGGGTGCAAGTCTTTACAGGATAAATTTTGCGTTGTGGGATAAGGATCTAAGGATCTTGGATTCTAAAGTTCAGGAGGCAATTTCCAGGCATGGTGCTGACAGAGTAGGGGTGTATCTGATTTCACTTGACGAGGTATCTCCTATATTGATTCAAGCCCACAGCTATCCAGCGCTCTCAAAGGTCAAGTGGTATGGCAGTGACGGTTCAGTTCTCAATGAAGGACTTGTGAGAAATCATGATTCTGCACATTTTGCAGTTAATACAACGTTTTACAACCCAATATTTAGAATAGACTACCCGGACGACAAGAAAAAGCTAGATAGCCTTTTACAAGAAATTCATAATGAAATTGGATTTGATCCTTCCCCATACAGCGCAATCGCATATGATATTTTATGGGTCCTCGCAAACGCTGAGAACAATACAAGGTACTACAATCCTATTAGCGATACAAGTAATGATGTTAGTAACAATATTAATAATAGTAGTGGTCTCAATGAAAGCCAGAATATAGATATTGTTGATGTAGTTAAGACTTCTAAAGAGACTCAAGATATAGGCATTCTTAAGGAGGAGCTGGTGCGTTCTGCTAATTCGTATCAGGGGATCACTGGCAACACATCACTGAATAAAATGGGAGATAGAGAGAGGGCTGAATATGATATCTTGGCCATTAGATATGTAAAGGATAATGATAAAGCACCGTTTGTATGGCAGAAAGTAGGAAGTTATATTGGAAACTGAATCGAGGCAACTTTTGTATTCGAATGAAGATAGAGCATCATAAATTAAGGAATGCGATGCAAGCAACCGGTGTTGCGGTTACTAGATTCAGAATAGCCGAAGATGCTGATATATTACAATCTATTCAAATTTCAAGATAGTAGACTGGGTAGTATTAAGCGGAGGCTGAATTTCTCTTACACTAAAGTCTTTGAAGTCCAATAATAGATTGTCAGTCCTAAAGACTAAAAAAGGAGCTCCTTCGGTGATAACGTAATCCCTAGACCTATCGCATCCAGCATTGAAGAAGTCCAATATATTGGATTTACTATACCAACCACCATTATCTATGAATTCTGAAACTTTAGTCCAATTATTGTTATTTGAACTGTCAATGTACGACTCCAGTTTGACCGCGCTTGTTTCATTGCCATTTTCTATATTGTATACTACAACCTTCCAACCTATCCACTGATTCAAAAAGGATTCAGCAATCTTATATCTGGCCCGCTCATCCGTGTAGCCGCCAGTATGCCAGATCTCTTTTTTCCAACCTACAGAACCGTCGGTATGAAATGCGCCATTATATGCAGTACCTTCGCACGGCACTTCTGAGCTATGTCTACCGCTTCTAGTAACAAAAACAAGACCGTTTACTTCTAATTCTTCACCGTCGTTTAGTTCTAATTCTTTGTTGTTATCTGCGGAGCTTCCTTCGTTAGAATTATCTAGGTGTGACAACCGTACATATCCAGTGATTTCAACATTTTTCCAATCCTCTTGATTTGAAGACGTATTAACAACCATTCTTATGTGAGTTGCGTTTATCCTCCAGGATCCATCTGGAAGTTTGGTTGGTTGGTAGAGATTGTCTGTCATAGAGAAATTTGTCATAGAGAAATTTGAGCTATTGGTTGGAGAGCTCATATTCAAGAACCACTCCCTTCCACCGTCTTTAGTAGGATAAATCTCGGTTATACCAAACTCGTCATCTGGTACTTCAATCGCACTTATACTGTTGTTATCAGTCGTTGTTGATATGTTGTCAACTATTTGAGTTGAATTACCATTTGGGGTCGATTGTGATACTGACAGAAGTTGATATGGCATGGGATGTGTTGATCGTGATGGTAGCAACGATGCAGGTTGGCCTGCTGCATCAAATGTCGTGGAAATCTGAGAGAAATTTTCGGAAAGAATCAACAGCATCAATAGCAAGGATATCACAGGTGAAATCCAGAGAATCGCAGTGAATAACCGTATCATTATTAGTGTCTTTGTTGTAACTTTTCAGATATATAGAGATATAACACCACATACTGATCCAAAATAAATGATACTTGAAGTATTCTAGGCTGTTGAAAAGCTTGCGCTCAACAAGTTCATTTTTACAATACTTTTCCCAATACGTGGAACTGAAGTTTTCGTACATCCCAAAGTGTGCGTAGACACCTCCATCCAGAGGATCAGCTCCAGATAGTACACTGAAGGCAGTATGTGTTACAACAAACAGAAAACCTGATTATAAAGTGAGATTGTCGTCGGCGAGAAGTGGATTAATATTTCCTCCTATTTTTATTTCAACTCCGGAACTGATATTCTTGCAACTAATGTACCTATGTGTATCGCAAAACCTTCAAAATTTTATATTTATACTGTTAAGCTTGAATATAATTTCCTTCCCTAGGTATTTATGTTATTCTTGCAACAAAGTATGAAAATATCTGAACATAGTTTTATAAACAAGCACAATCGATAAAGCAGTAATGAATCATAGAGAATTAATTACTAGTATACTGGCAATAGCAGTGATGGTGCCGACGATTCTTTTATCTGCTTTGTCAATTGCGAGTGCGCAAGAAGAGGAATTGCCAACCGAAGTTGTCATGCAAGGAACACAAACGTCAATGCAGGACCCACTGCCAGGTCACGAAGGGCATCAATTGGTAATGGCACTTCCTCCAAGAGGCGACGGACTAGTATGGGTAGGAGATGCCACTTGGGTATCAAGTAAGCCGGTAGAGGTAGTTGTCCTCCATGGATATAATAGTAGTGCTGTCTCAAATCAAACTTCAGCACAGTTTGGGGAACCCCTGAAGGCTCCATTTGGTGACGGAGAGGTTGCCATAACATTGGTAAAACCAGATAGTGGAACTCCAGTACCCTCCGGTAGCATACCTTTTGCAGGTAACGCCCTTGCGTTCCATACATTGAGCGGTGACCCGTTCGCTGTAACGTATACCATAGCTGCGACCGCTGAGGAACTCACTGGACCATCAGGGGGATCAGAAGAGGGAAATGATGAAGAGTAGAGAGTAGATCTCTTATCTTTTTCTTTTTTTACATTCACTTCAGCTGCGTGTATCTACTGGACTTGAAAATATTGCAAATAAATATGTATTATGTATCAACACCGACTTTCAAGATCATTATCAGTTAACTGGAATAATATTACCAAATTTAGCCATGTCTGGATCAACAGGAGCAAAGAGGATATGCGTAATCATTATTTGTGGGCTAAAGTTGCCCGGCTTCTCAAACCTGGATTTTGCTACTTCCGCGCCGTAAGTTGAATGCAAACCTTGAATAAAAACATCATTTCCTGATTCATTGCTGATCGTGTACCTGTAATCTATATGTTCCTGATTCGTGCCTGTCTTATTATTTATGAAAGTTATGATAAAGTCAGCCATTCCTAGTTGTGTTCCTCCATCTTTTTCACTATCCCCCAAATCAGAATTCACGTTGCGTACTGGATTCAGTACTATATGAGATGGAGTCCAGGTAAGCTGAATATCTATATTGTTTTTAAGTCCTGTTATCTTTGTTGTTGAAATATCATTTGGATCAATAGCCAGCACTGATCCTCGAATTTTTGGATAATCATTTGAATAATAGTAATACTTTCCCGGCTCCTTAAACGTATAAATGAAAGACCCATTAGAAACTAAATCAAATTCTGCTAGTTGGGTACTATTGTCCTCGTTCGTAAGTACCAGTTTGTGGTCTATAAAGTCGTCATTAAACCATGTCAATTCTTCACCAACAGGAAGAAAATAATCTGTTATGTCAATGAATCTCACTGCCGTATTTGAATGTGCATCAGGAATTATAGTAATTTTTTGCTCTGCAAATAAAACTGCGCTAGTACACCAGATAATCAAAACAAGATAACTAAAACCAATCATAGTACTGAGAACTGCTAACTTAACTTGTCTTGGCTGCATGATTGTAATCAATGTTGTAGATACTTTCAACTAGTCATGAAATATGAACTTTGAGCTAATACTTGCTATACAATATTGATATCGATAAGTCCATCTTGACCATGACACTGGCGTAGTCTCATCCCATTCTCTTGGCATGAGACTAAAGCGATCTTAGTGCGTCAACTGGGAGGTAGCGTGAAGCTTTCCATGCAGGATAAAATCCAGCCATAACACTCAAACCTACTGAAATAAACCACACTCTTATCATGTCTCCTCCAAGATATACGGGAGTAAGCGTATCAGACTCCTGTGTTTGCTGGTCGCCTTGATCAGAACTACCAGGTTGACTGTCTGAGGCACCGACACCCGAACCTGTACCTGCATTCTCATCCTCCGCATCACTTCCTCCGCCTCCGCCTGGACTTGCACTAGCAAGTAGATATCCCATTCCTATGCCTGCAACCAAGCCAAATGAAGCTCCGATAATCCCGATCAGGAGTGCTTCAAAAAGGAACAGCCCGAGAATAGTGGCGTTCTTAGCACCAATCGCCTTTAACGTCCCAATTTCTCTGATCCTTTCGACAACAGAAGTGTATAGTGTAGTGATTATCCCAACTGCGCCTACCACGAGCGAGATAATTGCTATGCTGGAAAGGAATGCGTTAATTCCGCCAGTGAATTCCTTAATCGTTTTTAGTATATTCTGTACAGTCGTTATCCCAATATCGTTACCATACAAGGTTCTTATTTCTTCTTCTACTACATCAACGTAATCTGACGAGGTAGCAGCCACAAAGAGAGAATCGTACTTACCCGCCCGTTGAAGTAGGGAGTCGCCCGGCTGCAACCCAATAACAACAGCATTATCAACGGTAGGATTTCCTGTAGATTTAATTATTCCTCGTACCACAAAGCTCTTCGATTCCTCTCTGGCTTCTCCAGTATTCGCATCAACGAATGAGTAGGTGAGCCGGACACTCTGTCCCAAATTAATGAAGGGGGTCGATTCGCCTGGAGGAAATGCTATGTCTTCAGCTACCAGAATCGCGGTAGGATCATTAGGTGAAGGCAGTGTAGACCCCTCTAAGAGCTCGAGTGTAGGAGAGATAACGAATAATCGACTTGGATCCATTGAAAGTACCGCAAAGGCTTTGGACTCACTGCCTGATTGTATCGAAATGTCTCCTTGGTATGAAGGAATAACTTGGTCAACGAACGGAAGAGATCGGATTCGCGAATCTACGGCTGCATTTAACGTGATCTTTGCAGAAGGAGGAGGAGATACACTCCCTATTCCACCACCTCCACCACCATCTTGATCCTGCTGGACGCTTGAAACAAATAGAATATTTGGTGCAAGATTTGCGAATTGTTTGTTAAAAAAGTCACTGAAGCCTGCACCAAATGCGTTTACCGCTACTAGGAGACTACTCCCAACTAGTACCATCAAAATTGTAAGGGCTGAACGAAGCTTTCTTTCCCTAATCGCACCCAGAGAGAGTCCAATTATTTCCTTGAGGTTCAAATCTCTTTCTTCCGCGTTTCGTCTATAATAGGATAGTAGTTGCTATGCTGGTATCTATACCAGTGCAGCGTAGATAAGGGCTACAGCTCAACCTGGAAGGTTGAGGCTTAAGCATACGAGTTATGCACAGATTATTGCTCTGTCGCTTGCCGTCTTTTTAATAATCGGAATTGGACCCCACCTATCCAGCTGAAATTTACAGGATTTCGGCTGTTAACCTTCCATTACTCAAATGACACGAGGTTAAGCCAACAGTGAGTACGGAATATTTTACGCTACCAGAACTTAAGAAAGACCTAAATTCAGCTGATCTATATCTGAGGCTATGTTAGAGAGCAAAATCAAGCTACTTTTGTCGACAATTCCGGTAGCGCTACTTGGTGCTCTGATTGCTTTGGTAGTACAATCGGCAGCTTTACCAGCATTAGCTCAGCCAGCCCAACAGACATTTTTTGAAGCAGCCATGAGTACAGCAAATGAATCGAAAGTTGGATCTGGAGCGGCTGCAATTTCAACTGGTCCTGCTGGTGCTACCCAAGACGGAGGGGGCGGAGGAGTGGCAGCTGCAGCAGCTTTGTTGCAACAAGGACAGATATCATCATCGCCAAGCGATGTGCCTAGAAGGGAGGAGACACAATCTGCGGTGATCGTACCTCCTAGAGACGACAATGCGGTGTTTTCAGGTATAGTCACATATCAAGCTAGCAGACCAGTAGATCTATTTGTATGGAACAATGTAAAACTTGAAAACACTAGTGCTATCCCTGAAGAATTCGGCGACCTAGACAATATCGTGAATATTGGCGGAAAGACATTTGCTTTGGCCGAAGTTGGTTCAGGAAGTTCTGCATCAGTTCCGTTTACGGGTAATGCCGTTGAAGTCGTCGGTGAGGACGATCCATTCATTGTGACCTATTCACTCAATGCGTTTCCAGCTTTGGCAAATCTGGCTAGCGATCTTCAAAGCTTGAACATCTTTAATGCCACAAGTACCGGCGATGATAATGACGACGAAGGATAATGTCACCGTGGTTGGGGTGGTATAATTACTAGAGCGGATAGGATTAACGGGACCAACTTTTCTTTTTTGACCTGACGCGCGCGTCTTCCTATCCATATAGCTTTACACATGAATGCAGTTGAGAGTTGTACCTTCGAGTTCGCATATGGGGACAACATTCTGCGTAGCCGAGTAGATGAAACTTCTAACTCCACGCTGTATTTTATTTAACTTGCAAAAAGCTTAAAATATACCTGAAATATTGATAGGAGCAATGTCAAACGAAAAGAGCAATAATAAAATAACAATCTCAATAGCGACTGCATTGATGGTTGCGGTGACCATTTCGGTAGGATTTCAAGTTGCACAACCAGCGATGGCACAGAATATGACCGAAGAAGCCGGACAGGCAACCGAGAATATGACCGGCCAGGCAACCGAAGAAGCCGAGAGGGCCGGCAATCAAACAGGCAATGAAACAAGCGGTCCGCTTGACTTCCTAAGCGATATCTTTGGCGGTAACTAGCAACAAAACCTAGTCTTTTATCTGTGATTGATAAACATCCGCCTAACCACGATCTTTTTTTAGTTTTAACGCGTAGATGAAAAAATTCAAAATTTGGGCTTACATAATCCAGTTTCATACATCTTTTTGGTCCAAAATTATATTAGGTCAAAGTGGGACTACTTAGTAGAGGAGAAAAAGCAATAATAGAACACCAAGAATTGAATGATGCATCTAATCAAAAGGAATTACCGAATGAACCGTCATTTCCGACAACATCATCGATTACATATTCAGCAAGCCAGATTAGGACTGATTCAATTACAGATAGTCAGCAACGTAATGTGGATAAATTGCTTAAGGTCGGTGGCTTTAGTGAACTCTTTGAATTGGTAAAGCAAGCGGTGGAACAAGTGTGTGAACTGCACAGAGCAGGTCTTTCTCTTGTATTGCAAGGGTTACCTAGCAACCTGGGAGCCTACCATGTATTAGGCTCAAACATGATCATTGTGAATAAGCGGATTTTAGGTCTCATCAAAGGAATCAAAACACTTGAACAGTATAATTCTTACTTATTCACTGTCTTGACCCATGAATACCTCCATAGTTTTGGCATTACTAATGAGTTTCGTGTGCGGAGCATGACATATCGAATATGTAGTTTATTTTTTGGAGAAGGACACCCCGCAACAATAATGGCAAGATATGAACCATGGTCGGTATTTCCTGAGCTTGGATCACTTCAGAACACTTTTGATCACGAATTTGAAATAATAAAGGAATTCGACGGAAAGAGCCAACCCTACATTTCATAATTAAAAATTTCACGTAAGGTAGTGCATCTTTGATTCTATCATTTTCTGTCTATCCATTAGTTGAGCTTCCTGCATTCTCCGAACTTCGTGAACATATTTATGATCTTATAACATTTTTTTGTGTTTGGCGATAGCTTCTAGAGTCGTTAAATCCTGATGTGGATTGTATTGCACCGCCGGCTTCGACTCCAGTTTGCCTTGAGTTTGTTGTGACTGCACATATTGTCCCATCAATCTAGCCAATTCTTCTAGTCCGGTCATGCGGAATTCAGGGAGTTTAGGTGCTTACCACATACTTAGATCGAATATAATTATCCTTAACAGGCGAATTTTGGACTCTAATAGTATAAAAACTACGCAACAGTACTAGCTCATGAATATTTACATAGCTTCGGAATAACAGATGAATTCCGTGTTCGATACATGACGCATGAGATGTGTAGATCGTTATTAGGTGATAGCCATCAAGCAACAATAATGGCAAGATATGAACAATGGGCCGTATTTCCTGAATTAGAATCGTTGCAGAATAACTTTGATAACAGGTTCACTAGGCGTTTGTCGGTAACTAGGCATTTGTAGGTAATGCCTAGTAAAGGAGTTTGACAGGAAAGGTCAGTCATATATCACCTGAACCCAATCCAATTGCGTTCTGATTGAACTGTGGTTAAGGGAAGGTTCGCTCTCTATCATTAAACTTTTTGCGGCTACAAGAATTTGAGCTGCGACCTTCTCCGGCGGCCTAACTCGAAATCACGATAAGTATAAATTCGCTATATTTATTCTAGATGCTCTGCCCCCCCCGTGCATTTTTCACTCAACCTCCAGATTTACACTTCATAAAATGTGTTTTTTGGCTATGACTCATGTTTCGCCGCCTGCACCATCAGAATGGCTTAGGGGCAAATTAGTATATCGAAATACTAAGAAGGTCAGTCCTAATCTGGAAGAATCTCAGAATTAATCTGGTAGTGCTCATTGAATTATCCGAAAAATACTGCTTACCCTTTTTCGGTTTTTCTTTATTGATCCGATTACCGATATGCGGTGTCCACAGTTCTTACACAAATTAGTCTTGTCAAGGTTCCACGACAAAATATCATAACCGTATCGTTCTATAACAATATGATTGCATTCAGGACAGTACGTATGCTCTAATGGATGGCCAGGTACATTACCAAGATAAGCATATCTTAGGCCCTCTGCCTTTGCTATAGAATAATGTTTTTCCAGGGTCTCAACAGGTGTATAACCGAAATCCATCATCTTGTAATCAGGATGAAATCGCAGGAAATGGATAGGAGTTTCTGGACCTAATTCATCATATACAAATCTGCAGAGTCGCCTCGCCGCTTCCAAGTCATCTCCCACTTGAGGGACAATTAGATCAGTTACTTCGGTGTGGATTGAAGTTCTACTGTGTATTTCCCTTAATGTCTGGAAGACTGGATCCGCTGATGGTATCCCTATATACTTCCTTACGAATTCCTTTTTTCCGCTACCTTTAAAGTCGACAGTTATACAATCTAGAAATTGATCCATTAGATTAACTGAATTTGGTGTATCGAATCCATTCGAAACAAAGATATTGAATAGTCCCCTTTTCCGTGCCTCAATTCCGCAATCTCTCGCGAACTCTATGAATATTGACGGTTCATTGTAAGTATACGCGATCCCATCAGCACCGTAATCCACAGCTGTTTGGGCGACCTGAGAAGGGCTCATTTCAACGCCTTCGACCTTGCGCCTTTGTGAAATATCGTAATTCTGGCAGTACTTGCATAACCAATTACAGCCCGTCGTTGCTATTGAGTATATGGCGCTACCTGGCCTGTAATGGGTAACTGGCTTCTTTTCTATGGGGTCGATATGCCCTGAAATAACCTTTCCATAAACGTACAAGTATAACTTATTATCAGAAACTCCCCTTATCCCGCATAAACCAGTCTTGCCTTCAGGAATTTCGCAATATCTAGCACAAGCAGTACATTTGACTCGGCCATTAGGAAGATTGATAAATAACTCGGCTTGCTTGCCCAACAGTTCGTTGCTGGATTGCATTATTAAATACGTTCCTCATGCCAATCTTATAAAACCTGTGCAAACAATAGAAGAAGCATGGGGAAGGATAAAAAACAAATGAAATTGGGTATCATATCCGACACTCACGACGATGTAGATAATGTGCGTATGGCTATTGAAATCTTCAATAGAGAAGATGTCAAGTACGTGATACACGCAGGCGACTATGTGTTTCCGGGTATTGTAATGGAGTTTAAAAGATTGAATGCAAAACTGATAGGAGTCCTAGGCAACAATGATGGTGAGAAAAACCAACTCCTTAAAGCATTCTTGGAAGTAAATGGTGAGCTCAAGGGAGAATTAGGCGACATGAGTTTCGATGATCTAAAGATTGGAATCTATCATGGAACTTCAAATGACATCAGAAATCAACTTGCAGGAAGCGGCCGCTATGATATCCTTGTCTGTGGGCATACGCACAGGATAGAACCGGCAGATGTGGGGAAGAGAGGAACTTATCCCAAAGATGGCTCAACGCTTGTGCTCAACCCGGGGACTGGACACAGGAAAACTGAAAGCGAAGTAAGAGCCTTTCTTGAAGGTGGGGTGATTATTTTAAATACTGAATTTAAAGAATTTAAATTCATCAGCTTACCATAATTTTCTGCTTATCGATAATCTCCAGTACCACAACTACGCAATACCTAATAGTGAAAGACTAAGAAAAAAGGAAAGTGACTGGAGCTACTTAATTGTCGCTGTTATCGCTGTTATCGCTGTTATCGCTGTTATCGCTGTTATCGCTGTTATCGCTGTTATCGCTGTTATCGCTGTTATCGCTGTTATCGCTGTTATCGCTGTTATCGCTGTTATCGCTGT
>JBAUMZ010000026.1:0-16760 GCA_049578985.1 Nitrososphaeraceae archaeon | reverse complement strand
GGACTATCTACTTATACTGAAGTTATGAGTGGGTTTCGTTATGGTGATCTGAATACAGGTACGCAAGCTGGTAAACCTGCTAACAAACGATATATGAAATATATAAGTAATTACTTTGACAACCCTGCATACGATAAAGTAGATCAGCGACTATACCGAGACTTTTGACTCATATTATAAAATCGTAAAAAATGACTTATAACAGTTACCATCATATATTCAATTGTGCCTAACTAGAGTATTAATAGCTAGAGACTAGTGGAAGAAGAGTTTTCTAGATCGGCGTTACCTCTTAATGACCAGACAAAAAAATTATAATATGTGATTCGATGTATCACCGGTTTACGGAAGTTTTTAGTATAAATGTTGAACTGAAGTTTGGTGCTATGCTCTTTAAGTGGATATAAGGTCTCGTTTGCGACTCATGATAAGTCACACGACCATGCTTTCATACATATGCAAGTCTTGATTAATAGTATACATATGCAAGTCAAGTCAAAGATGTCACATGACAATATGACATATCAATCCTATAACAATGCCCAAATACAAATTGGTCTTAATTCAGCGAATTTGGTTCATTCTTCGACACATAAACGATGTTAACGGTGTGATATAGCCACTTCTACGACTCACATTGTAAACAATATGCGTCCCTCTGAGCCCATAGAACATGGAAAATTGAAAGTTATGTAATGACTTGGCACTTTGCCAATGGATTGATATACACATACTACAAGTGGGGCCTAAAATAAGGTCAGATGAGACCCACCTTGGGCTAGATTGAATTCTCAATCTGGGGTAGCCAGATGCTATGTCTAGAAGTTTCAATCAGACTCGTAAATAATAGGGCCCAAAAATCATGTCAAACCTCATCAGCTCATGATAATCCCAACCTACAACCGACTCTTGAGACTTGAATTGTGAACGCCCAAATTCACTAAAGGATATAAAACTTCTAGGAAGACTTTGTGCACTCACGTTGGTTATTCTAATTGGTTGATCATGGGTATGCCATGGCATAGGTGATAACCTAGTACTCATCCATTTAATATCATCAGGATCCGTCACATCAAATTCTTCGGGTGTATATGATTCAACTAACCATTCTTTGCCTTCTTCCCTTAATGTTCTTTTCTTGTAAACAGTTTCTAAACCAGGTACCAACTCAAACGCACTCTTATTGTCTTGTGGAATGTATCCATTACGATCAAGTCGATACTATTTTGTTCTGCATAGTGTACTATCTCGGCTGCTACGGAATCCCTCCCTCTATCCATGCAACAAGCACCTTGACTTGTGTACTGATGCTCTTTTCTAAAGCTTTTGGGAAAGACTCAAACCACCTATATGGTTGCAAATAGGCAACTTTAATTGATTCTGTATCAAAAGGGTGTGATGGCAAAATCCTGTTATCACCTTCATTTAATTCAAGGTCATGTACCTCATATCTGGCATCCGGAGGAATAACGTACAAGAGAGTCACGTCAGCTCTATATCTTACGGCTATGTCGTTTCCACATTTTAATACGTTATTAGACTGCTCTGACTGATCCAATGGAATCAGAATATTTTTCCCGATACTGATCTATAATTTATTAAGACACAGATTTTATTTTTTATTTGCCTGTGGTGAAGGCTCTAGAAACCATTCATTTTCTACGAGTTAAACAAAGAGAATTAAAATCGATACTGAAAAGCAGTCTTTTCATTCTGGTAACTGCTGAAAGCGCATGCATATCAAGGATAAAGTTAAAACGCTTGCCACTCACTAGTGGTTATATGAAACGAGTAGCAAAACAACTTAATAGAAATACAGGATTTATACTGATTACCTTGGCAATTCTGGGAGTTGCTCTAGGTGCATCTTCAGAAAAAATATTTACAGCATCTTCTGGGAATGTGTTCGCTCAACAGAATATGACAAATATGACAAATATGACAAGCCCAACACAGCAAACGACCGATGGAAGTAGTGGCATGGGTGGAATGGCTGGAGGAGGATCAGGAGCAGGAGGAATGATGATGCAGCATGGTGGTGATGATAGCGAAGGAATGTCAGGCATGGGTGGAATGATGGAACATGGTGGACAAGGACAGGGAATGTCAGGCATGGGTGGAATGATGACAATGGGGGGATCCGGAATGGAGCACAAACCAGGCATGATGTCAGAAATGTGTAGTATTAGTGAGAGAATGCCTCCACATTATTGTGAACCATCGTACCATGTCATGAGCTCAGTAAAAGGAATAAGGATAAATGATGTATTTCCCATTAACGACAAGCAATTAGGATTAGAAATTCAGAATATCAATCGTGAAACAAATACAACAAATCAGGATATAGTGGTTGTTGGTGGCGGAGGGGGATTGTTAGCTGGTGCTTCTGTAATACAAGGTGGATGGAATAATACCACAGAGGGATATCTAAACCTAGATGGAAACGGCTCAATATACGACCTTAATTCAGTTCACATCCATCTTTTCCCTCTTACAGAATAGGCACTTCTCCTAGGTTCTTTTCGACCTCCATTTCCTCAGGGTGTAGGCGTATGGCCTAATACTATTCACTGGAGGTGTAGAGTGCTCATAATTGGTTTAGGTCAGCTTGGTCTTCCTGTAGTTAAGGAGCAATGGGTGCAGATCTATTTATTCCCCAGATCGTTGAATTATCATAAGAATTCAGATTCTCGTTTTCAGATTAACTAACCTAATTTTGTAATACAGGAGTTGCTCATTCCACACACTATGCTGTGAGAGTAATAATACTTGTCATATAAGGATGGATCCGACAATAATACGGAATTTGGTCACCTTCGGTGGCACCTACCAATTCCAGTAGTTCCGAAGTTCCACCGCTTTTTATTATACCAGTGTCAAACACAAGACCAGAGTTAGGATCCCGAAGACCAGTACCAGACGTTGCAGTGTGAACCACAGAATCAACATTCATCCACATAATCTGTGTGTTCAGTGGGACTTTAGCATTATCAGGCTCGTAGTCGGGATTTTCTCTGAGCCAAGAATCTCTGAGTATTGTTATGGCCAGAACATCAGCACCAGGAGCTCCAGTAGCAGCAGCAGAGCTCGCATTGATGTCAGTGCCTCCTGAAGTTATTCGTTTACAGCCCCCATGAGAATCTCTATGATGCCCTCCAGGACATTTCATAAGGGCATCACTCTCCATTACCTTTTCACAATTACTACCACGGCTCATCTGATTTTCAAGTGTGCAACTTGCTTCGACTGACGAGTATGAGATGACATGAACTGTGGACAAGAGAGCAATAAAAAAGCAGATTATCATTAGCGCTGAAGACAACATCGCAACTAGTTGTTCTATATTTTTGGGATTCATTTAGTTAAGTCTGTCGATTGTCAGAGCATTAAACAATTGTTGCTCACCGGATGACATGACAAAGCGACAAAGTGACGTATAATAAGCTTCTAGACACCACATCCTTAGTTTTAAATCATCTTCAAATTCGGTCCTGTTGAGTTAAGCCGATAAAGCATACATGAAATTCAGCGCAACTCCCGACTCACATGAAAAGTCAACTCACTCGAGCATGTCAGATTGTGGCGGCCCATATCGATGGTGGTCCAGGTTCTGACTCCTGCACACTTGGTCATCCTCCCTTTTCTCCGCCACAAAATTCTATATATCCTTAATGTTAAACAATATAGTACCATCATTGGCAAGGTAGTCGTTGACCAGTCCTTTCCTTTCCAACAGCCAAGTTCTGGTCGACTGCTACCTTTGTATTGCAGTAAGTTATTAATGGCGTTATATTACACTATTTATATCAGACTAAAATTCGTTAGTATACTTGTATCTTTATACTTTACTCCGAAATAAATAGTGGTAGTACACGAATGACTTACCAAAACCGTAGAATTTATCAATACGAACCAGCAGGCCGTTCCAAACCAGTGCTGAAGACACTGACTGTCTATGAGAGAGTAGCGGTACTAAGAGACACTCGTATCGACACAAGTGGTGGAAGCAGGAGTGGATATAAGCTTCTCGCATATTTTTAGAGAAAAAGCTCCTCTTGATAGTATGATTCAGGTGATGGGTAGACTTAATCGGGAGGCTGAGACTGACGAGGCTAGATTAACAGTCTTCGAATATGATAACGAGTTTAGACCATACAGCCAGCTTGAGTTGTTTGAATCAGAGAAGATATTAAGAGAAGCCAGGGATTCCATTCACAATATTATAAATCAGTTTCAGAGAAGAATGAAACCTACAGAAGATATTCTAACGAACTGGAGTATTATATTTCACAGCTTGACTTTGATAAAGTATGGGAGTTCATAAATAACCATGTCTTGGATAAGGCTCTTGAAAATGAACGAGATACAGTTCTAATACCTAATTTACAAGAATGGGATGAAATAAAACAGATTGTAATGAAAAATAGATTAACGAAATCAAGTTACGGAAGGCTAGCAGATATTTCAGCATCTTTACCAAAGAAAGCTTATGATCTCGGCGATTTGGGTACAGATTATTTTGATGACGAAGTACTAAAGAAGAAGATTCTTTTACCCAAGAAGGAACATCTAAGAGAGGTATATGATGACGTATTAGGCACAGATAAATGGTTGATTGATCGCCAAGGTTAATCATCTGATATACGACCTGATCATACTGGAATAGCTGAAAGAACATTACAACTGTTTTATGCGGGATTAATATTACTATTATCATTATTTCGGTTCTGCAAATCAGCAGCAGCTTCTCGTAAAATCCGATCTACTTTGCGTTTTGATTGCAAGGATCTAATCAATTTCATTAAGAGTGGGCTGGCAATCATACCTAAAACCATACCGATCAGCATGTCTGTTATGGAGGAGAATATCATGACTTTTTAATTACTCCCATAATAAGGATATTGTAAGTATGACTGAACTAAAAAAGTTGTGAAATACGAGTCTGAATCTATCGATTTCACGCTTTTCAGATCAGCGCTGCCAAAAAGAATAGAGAACGGTCTATAACAAGACTGTATTATATTTCGACATCTGTATTTGATTCCCAATATGCCTTTAATCTACTGGAGGGCGTGCGGTCTTCTCTGATATTCGTGCGGTCTTCTTTCTAGAAAATGATTAACCAAAGAATATTTGGCTCGATGTTAACGTTGGTGGTGGTAGCAGCAGGCACATCGGTCGTTATCACAGAACGCTATGGCGTCACCGCCGTCAGATGATGACGCTGATGTAGACGTAAAGGAAGCAGAAGCTGGGAATGGAACAATGGCTGGAGGAGTAACGAACCAGACGGCTAATGTAAATATAACTGGAGCTAACTCAATCAGCTAATTTTTTCCTCAAATAAACAATCAGATAGACAACACTTCTCATAGAACACACTGTAATCCTGTAATTACGTACGCATCTATGTTAATAGGAGTAGATCTAATTAACGAACCCACAGCAAATATTTGTACGATCTTCTTTCTAAGCGGAGATTAGCCCAAAAGTATTTGGCATGAGATTGATAGCAGCAGCTGCGTCAGCGCTAATGCCTCCCGTAGGTAAAGGGGCTCATTACCAGCATTGGAGATATGCTACTTAAAAAATGTTTGTCAACTTATTACAAACACAGTCATCACTTAATTACCTAAGAAAATAGAAATTGTTGGAATTCTAATCCAGGCTAATGTTGACATCTGGAAAATTCACTGCTATTTCACTATCTTTAGCATTCTTATGAATATATAGAAGATCGTTATTATCTCAAAACGCCCAGCTATCATATTGAAGATCAGAAGAACTTTCGAACCAGGATCTAATTGAGCCGTCGTTATCCCAGAAGATAACCCGGTGGTAGTAAGGGCTGATATCGATTCAAATATAGAATCTTGAAGATCATATCCAGTATTATGACTTAGGATCAATCCTCCAAGCAATGATACAGAAATGAATAGCATAATGATATATACGGCTTCCTTTACTTCTTTGCCGTGAGATATTGTAGGAGAGCTCTCAGCTTTTCTGCTGGTAGTTTTCCTCTCATTCATATCATCAATAAGATGTCTATAACTATAACGGTATCGAACAGGTGTTATTCCAGCGATTAGATGATTAAGATTAATTCTCAATCGGAGTAGTCTGCGAAAGATCAATACAATCCTATCGATCTTTATTCCCCCTGAAGTAGAGAAAGCCAGTCCGCCTAACAGCATAAGTATCATTATAACTATTTTAGCCGGGACTGAGTACGGTGTGGATATTCCAACACCGCCTTCGATGGTCAGGCCAGTGGTGGTAGATGCACTTATTACATTGAACAAAGAAGTGAAGAAGGAATCTGACGTCAATCGGGAAAATTCGAAGAGATGGAATAATAAGATAGATCCAAGAATGATTAATGAGTAAACTAGAATTAATTCAGAAATGCCTTTACTTCTATATCGTCTGCTAAAAATTGAATAGTGAAATGCAAAGGGTAAAACTGAGATAACCATCCCAGTCATTAATAAAACTAATCGTGCGGGGTGATCTGCTGAAATATACCCAGGAACATTTTCAAAGCCACTTCCCGTGATTGTCGTAAAGGTTATCGAGATAGCATCAATACCATCTATCCCCCCAAGCAAATACGTAGCCGAAGATAAGATAACAATGTATGAAAAAAATATGACAACAATAGTAAGTGTTAGAGCCTTTGGCCTAAGGATGTTTCCCCATCCTATAATACTGCTCATAGAGATAAGCTTCTGTTCAGGATAAAATATCAACATAATCAGGTAAATGAAGCTTAGGCCTCCAACCAGTTGGGTATAAGATCTGTAAAATATAAAAGTGGCAGAAAAATCAGAGATGTCAGTAATCGTTGTAAGACCAGTAGTGGTAAGTCCAGATATACTTTCAAAATAGCTATTCAGGAACAGCAGATCATGGTGCCTCATATCTGTGCCGTTGCCAAAGATAGGAATCGCAAACTCATCCCCATACATGTAGGGTATGCTGCAGAATATACCAAGTAACATAAAACTTGAAAGTACGAGGTTCGCGCCCTGTCTTATACTTAAAGGGCCCTTAACTCCATAAGCATTTAATATGAACCCTGTCGCTAGCAACAGAAGAGATGTAAGGTATATCCCGACTGTGCTTTGGATGTCGTCCTGCAAAAAGGTTCCTACCACAGCTGGTACTATGAAAAGTATTCCAGCAAATTGCATGACAAAGCCCAAGTTGCCTATGATAGGTCTGTAATGCAACCTGATCGAGTTATTATAATAGCTAGCTATTGGGGATCCAATAGATGGCTTTCTCGTGGTAATTAACGAACTTCTCAGGTCGTCTGAAAGCGAACGTAGGCTAATAACACCCATAATCCCGGTAAGTATTTCAGAGTGCTCTTGACGATTAGCAATACCTGCATTTTGAGTACTGGGGCCACCCTTATTGTCCTTGTCCTTTGTTCCCTCACCCACTATGTCTTTAGCAATTATCGGAATATGTTTAATTTTATTGCTCTTCATTACTTTCAGGGCGGAATTCACAGTATCACTGCTTGTCAGCGTTATGATTGGTGATGACATTATTGATTTTATCAGAATAGTTGAAATGTTCCCTTCAATAGAGGGGCTAACAAGTCTTTGCAGAATGTCAGAATTTGTTACTATTCCGCTAATAGTAGCCCCTTTGGTAACAATGATCGCATCAGAGGTTTTTAGGTACATTTCTTTTATTGCATCGACAGCTGGGGTCTCCTCATCGACAAGCACATATTTTCTATGAACGTAATATATGAGAGGTCTATCAAGGATATCTGATAATGATGTACTAGGCATGCGTAAATTTCTTTGTCTCTAGTCGTCTGTCCTTAGTGCTTTCCTCTATCTCACTCTCAGCTTGTAATACCATTAACACCCAGGTTACTAGAGCGTTTCTAACTCTTAAGTTTTCTAACTGATTGTAAGAATATTGCTTGCATGTTCCCTTCTAGACATATACGCTAAACCAAACAAGCCGCCCATAATAAGCTACAATCAAAAGAGGCTCCTCCGGATATCGACACCCTAGTTACCAGGATCCATGTACAGAGGCTTACTATTAGTGGGGCAGAAGAACAGTGTAACAAGCGAATTCTTCTTAAAAAAATAAATCCTTGGAGACAACATTGTGAGTTATACTAATGCATAATAGTACCAACTATACATACTAATGTAGGACTTTCGTAATATTTTGCATCTGTGATTCGACACTGGCAATATCTATCAAAAAATTGAGGGATTTACTACCAATCACATGAACAATAAATAGGCTTGTCTACTTCTGCAAGCATCTCTTCATCAGTTTTAACCAAGGGACTTATTCTATGATTGCCAAATATGAGGAAGTCATTGAATGTTTTGAATGAATCCCATAATGCAAAGATCGGCAGAACATTCAATAGAGATCCGTTCAATCACTATCGTTCATATGATTTGACCGCAACATGCTATGGAACGATCTCTCTAAACGCGTCGTTTTTTTCGTTTAACATTAACAATTTTCCAACATAGATTTATTGTTAACTGCTAACTGTGTACAATTGAGACCACCTCCTCATATTCAAATTTCACGACACGGGAATGCTCCGCGAGGTTAAAAGGGCGGAAGTCGACCTTGTGCATTGCATGGTACCGAAGCTTTTGTTCTTCCGTTTCTACTTTATTTTACATAAAACTAAAGCTTCTCGTGCAGCCTAAATGCCATAATAACAAGTACGGCCCCAGAAGGTATCATTAGCAGGGATGCTACTCCAAGATATTCATTTTTTACCTCTCCCATATCGACTCGTATCCACGCAAACGTATACAAGCCTACTACTGGTAATATGAGTGCTAAGATTAGAACCTTGTAAGCCAAGTTTGCAGTACGTGTCGCCTTTTGTCCTCGTGATAATTGCAATCCAAAGATCACCAATGCTAGACCAACCAAAAATGACATCATTCCTACATAAGAACTCAATAAAGAATTTCTTGAAGAACCATTATTTTGTTCAATTATTCTCTCCAAGCCCTCAACAATTTGCTTGGCCGTAGTATCATTTGATGTGATAGACTGAAAATTATCGTCTAATACTACCACTTCTTTTTGCCCAAATACAATCTGGTTCATGAATGTGAAATATATTATCAGCAAGAGCAATGATAACAACCATGTCATGATTAGATCATTGGCATCCCAATAATTGCTATTAAGCATTGCGTTTTGCGGTTCTGTCATCCCTTTTTGCCTCTACCTTAAGCGTGGTGCTGACAAGATAAGTATCTGTGATGATAATGGTACCCATTCGGTTAAAGGGACCTTCTGGAATGGTATAGTGGTTTTCCATCAGATTTCTCCGGTCTCATGAAAATCTAACGCTGTTCACGTACTTACATCCACGTCTTGAGGTGCATGTCATCAAAGACGAATTGAAATATGCTGGTATCGATGAAAACTTACTGATCGACTTAAACTTCACATTTGTCGAAATAGCTAAGAATTGTATCCCAGATCGGACACGGAACGGAAAAGTTAGCACTAGCTGGTCATACAGGATATCTTTATCCTGTGTATTTACCCCTTATTTTAAATAGCAATATTACCTCATAATTTTTAACAGTTGGTATACATTCGGAAAAAAAAAGTGAAGGGCATCGAGTACGCATACATGGTAAGAAGTATATGGGATAGTACAAATAGAACATCAAGGCAGGAGACGGTAAAGTACTTGGGTAAGGTGTCTAGAGTTACGCTAGATGTGATTCCTGCCAAATACCGTGATGATCCGGCAGTAATTTCATTCATAACCCGATATAGCACTACCGAAAGAAGGAATATTGACTCTCTAACCAAGAAACTAGGCCAAGATTTATTTAGAATGCTTTCTGACTCTGATCTTCCGAGTTTAATCAAGATTTATGATAAGTATACCAGTCTCTTCGGGATGATCCAATTTTATGACTATTTATTGAAACCAATACTGTATGATATTGGGCAGCAATGGGCAGAAGGGAAACTTGATGTGGCAACAGAACATGTGTGCTCAAATACCGCCAATGCTCTAATAAAAATGATAGATGAAAGACGACTAATTCGCGCTTTTAAGCATCCTAATAAGGGCACGATCTTTATCTGTACGCCAAGCGGAGAACTGCATAATCTTGCTTGTAGCATTATAGAATCTGTTTTACTATCTAAGGGGTATAAGGTCTATAATGCGTCTCCTTCATTACCCTCAGACTCGGTAATCAGTTCATTGAAGAATATCTTTGCTGATGCCATTTTGATCTCTATCACACTAACAGATAATCTACAAACAACTAGAAGTCTAATCAGAAAAATCAGAACCCAATTTCCTTCCTTACCGATATTTGTTGGTGGAATAGCCATAAATCATCCAAATAAGACATCTGATTTTAATGCTGCTTATACTTATGTTATGAGGAATATGGTACTCGTAGATGCAATAAAATTAATAAGATCAACGATCTTACAACTTCAAGACAAGACGATTCCACACTAGAAGTAATTACTCACGTAGCTATGTACTCGAAGTTATATACTCCAATGATGACTCCACTGAGAACTACTAAATACGTGAAGGGATAGAAAGCAAAGACCGCGAATGGCTACGGAGAAACGCTTTAACACCCAGCTCACTCTATGTCCTAAGTTCCCGAAGTAGAAAAAAAGAAGCGACCCCTATCCCACTGTACAAACCTTAAATACTACAGTTTTATAGAAAATTTTTAATGACCAAATACTGGGTATATGTTAATGCCTCAATAGTAGCAGGAATCGTAGTGGCGATCGCATTGGCCCCCACGGTTTTGATGACTAATTCAGTCCTAGCAACGATGCTAGGGGGTTCGGGCGGGAACAAAGATCAGCGCTGTAATGGTGAAAACCACACTATTAATTACTGTAGTGGATATTACCGAGGAAAAGGCGATTGTGAAGACGGCAACAAGTACAAAGGTAAGGACAAACATCATACAAGCGCATGGAGAACAGGATACAAGGCAGGCTGGAAGCAAATGGGCTGCCGTTAAATGATCGGCCATGTTAAAAGAAAAGATTCAGATGATTAGTGCCTTTGTGGCACCTGCTCTGGTGATATCAGTACTGATAGGTTCAGTACAAATTACAACTGCCCAAGAAAATCAAACTGCGGTAAACGGAACCGCGCAGGTTGAGGGAGCCATAGATCAATTGCTGCTTGCTCAACCAATTCTAAGCGAACTCATGGACGAAGAAGACACAGGTGTAAATCAGTACCTTAATGAGTTGGACACCCAAGATGCAGTACATACAGTGCTCGCGTTAAAGGCCTTGCAGTCATTAATAGAACTTCAATCATCATATATGATGGCTGAAGGTCTTGGAAATCAGACTGGAGTTGTGGGAAACCAAACACTAGCTTTAGCAAACCAGACAATGGCATAATTCAGCTGCAGTTGGACATTGCGGTTCCAACGATATATTCTTTTTTTTTCTCAACAACTTGCCCTTACGATGATATATTTTTTGGTCTGTAGCGTGCAATATTGTTAGGCACAAACATAGCTAGCCTGCGTGAAGTAGTTCTTACAAAAAGCAAAAATGGTGGAACGACATTAGTAATAATCCTGGGGATTCTCTATTACCAACATTAGCGGTAGCAACGTTTATGTTGTCTGGGCAGCCCCTGACGACATATTCTTTATCAGAAGCGCTGATAACGGAGCATATTCGGAGCTGCTACAATAATTATCTCAGACGCTAATAGAGCAGCGGCAGGTTCAACAGATACGACTTGGGGTTTTTGTTTTACAAAAAATATGCTGCAGTTCCACCTGGATACATCGGGTTATCTTTTTAGACCTCAAGCTGTGTACGTATACGGCACTCGGCGTCGTGTAGTTTTCCCTCATTCAGACACGCCTGACGTTTTGTCACTCACAACAAGACATTGGAAAACTATTGGATGGGGATTTTAAACGGAGTCCAGAATATTATCCGACTCAAATCATATACAATCTAGTCATTCTTGAAAAATGATTTGGAGGGATGTGAGATGCCCTACAGACCGTTATCTTTTTTCCCCTATCTACTTTTATCTACTTTTAAGTCTAAACCTAATTTCGGCCAGACATTTGACAATTTTTATTTAGATAATCATTTGAATTAAAGGGAACGGAAGGTAGCTGTTTTTCTTTTGGGTTTTCTTCTTTCGGTTCGTTCCTTGAAAAGAAATACTAAGGTTTCCGCATTGCACTATCGACATCTAGACGCAATATCTATAAATGGAATTATCTGGATATATGACAATTCCGTCTTTACGGTGTTTCTGCTCCTTATCTTGGGAACAATGCCAGCCAGTTAGTGCCAGAATAGAAGTGACATCCTGAATGAATCGAATAAAAGTCATGGTGTGATACAAAATTTCCAGACAATAGTCCATCGACATAAACAGATCGTTAATATTCCTGCAGATGTGCATGAAATCGAAGAACATAAGTAGAAGTAGTCCTTTAGCGAGAAGTAACGGCCCACCCAGACTTACCTTTTCTGCAGTCAGATAGAATAATCTTCAAACTTTATGCATGTGATGAGCATTTAAAGAACATAAAAAGTATCAAATTACAGCATGGCGATCTCTTATCAAAGGATGTACGAATAAGCGCTGAAATGGAAATTGATTCATTGGTTTCACAAATGATTGGAACGTTTGATTCTCTCATGTTTAGAATAATTGATAAGTTTCAATTATCCGGCATTCCAAGTGATAGAATCGAAATAGATAAGGTAATTAGCGTGCTGTCAGCTGAGAGTAATAAAATTGAACTAGCAAACGAATTAGGGAAAGCAAGCAAGGAAGGCAACTGGTATTGGATGATAAAGCATTTAAGAAATTATTCACTGCATGGTTCATTACTTTCAGCAGATGCTTCTTTAGACGTCGTTCCATATTTTGAGCAAGCCCTACTTCAGCTCAAGGAATTCATTAAGAACATCAAAATGGCAGAACCGATATTGCAATGAAGGGTTAATTCTAGCGAAACAAAAACGGGGGAAGATGATATCATAATGCCATAGCATGTTCTTTCACCGCCACTAAGCTGCAAATAATCTCTCTCGCGACTAATCTGAGCTGTAAAATTCTCGTTCACTTTGACTCGAAGAGCCGGATCCTCTACTAAAATCTCAAACCATAGTTGGAACTGATTATTGAAATACCTCCTTAGAGACTCCATGACATGCTTCTCGATATTTTCAACTCCCGCCGAAAAGTATTCTTCCAACCATATCCTGTGCTCAGAAAGCGATCTTGTTGTTTTTATCATCTTCTCTTTAGATTTAATGCTATCTATCAGATCTTGTTTCTTTTGCCTACAAATACCCAACCATGTTCTGGTTTCAGATATACTGTCTCTGACAAGTTTCAGCTCATTTTCAATTTGAATTAGGCGTAACCTAATCTTGTTTTTATAGAAGTGGACGTAGGATAAAGTATGTTAAATGGAAAGGATACCCGACTAGTTTAGATATCGAAACGAATAGTTAACTAACCTACACTCTTGTTCCTATCTAGCTCTGTAACCCCCCAATCCTCAAACTATCTAAACTTTGGCTCTGCTGCTTGAAATGAAGTAGTGCTTAGGGTAACGTGAAATGAAGTAGAATGAAATAGTGCTTAGGGTAACGAAGCTGCAAAAATCAAGTATAAGTTATATACGAGTCAATTATTGTAAGAGTCAACATGTCTATAGACGGAAATAAGACATCAATTCCAAGAAAAACTGAAAAACAAGAATCAGATTATAAGCAGATCGCGTCAGAAGGTTCACTAGTTCTTTTGGATGCACGTGATATCATAGAAGATATAGATACTGCCAATTCTATAAAGAGTTCATCATGGAATCAAGTTAGCACTGGTCATCAAGTTAACACTGATGATAGTAATAAGGCTAATAAATCCATTCTTTCATTTACTGCCCCTTACGTCAAAGACAATGAACTCACTACTACCCTAGGTTTTGAATTAATTATTACAGATAAAGAGAATAATGAAAGTCATCCTTATAATGCAATTGTAATTGTCAAGAGGGTACAAAGAGCAATAATATTTCAAGGGGGAGCTGCACTTGGGGCATATGAAGCTGGAGTGTATCAGGCTTTAGTTGAAAAGCTAATTGAATATGATGAAGACAGATCGAAAAAAGGCCTACTTACAGAAAGAAGACCTTTGTTTGATATTGTTGCTGGCACATCTATTGGTGGAATGAATGCTGCAATTGTAGTAAGTAGTGTTACAAGAAAAGATAGTAAGAAGATAGAAGATCCTGTAACCTGGCAGGAGTCAGCTAAAACTGTTATAGACTTTTGGAAGACTCAACAACAGTTACCTACCTATGCTGATTTACTTGATATCATTCCATTCTACCGTTACTGGTGGGATATTTTACATGATACAAGCAAAGTATTCAAACGATCATTTACTGAGTTAATAGAATCCTATTCGAACATTGTTATTAATTCAGATCTTAAGAAATGGTATGAAGATTCAGCAGCAAATTGGTCTATCTTTGAGCCGAGCTATTTGAAAGATTATTTTATAGATGGCTGGTATATCCCAGCTACGGCTGATGCAGCAAGGAAATACTATTCTGCCAAGAATATTAAGAGATTTGGAGCATTAAAGGTAGCGTCAGGGATCGCACCATGGTCAATATTTGGTAAATTCTTTGACCTCTCAGACCAATTAAATTCTATGCCAAGAGCTGACAATAAACACTTTGCCCTTTATTCCCTTAAAAGAACATTAGAACGCTTTGCAGATTTTCCAATTAAAACAAAAGAGGGCGAACCTAGATTTCTTATAGTAACGGTAGATGTGCAAACAGGTGATGCTGTTACGTTTGATAGCTATACTACCCAAACGAAATACCATGATGATAAAAATACTATAGACAATGAAAGAGGTATAGAAATAGAACATGCACTTGCAACTGGAACGTTCCCGGGCTTTTTCGACTATCCAAAATTCAAAGTCAATATTACTGAAATGGGTGCAGGAAATGAAGAACACATCTTTTGGGACGGCGGGTTTAGAAGCAATACTCCGTTAAAGGAGGTGATACAAGCTCATAGAGATTATTGGCATAAGATAAGAAAGCATACAAAGGAAGAACAGCGGGATGAAGATAGACTTGAAAATGACGTACCAGACTTAGAGGTATATATAGCTAATTTATGGCCCTCTGCACTTAAGGAAAAGCCACTTTCTTTTGATCATGACTTTGTAGAAAATAGAAAGTCAGGTATAATATTTGGTGATAGAACACACTATGATGAACAGGTAGCAAACTTTGTGACTGATTATATTGATTTGGCTAAGGACTTAAAAAATCTCGCACAAAGAAATGGGATTTCCCACAATAGGATAAATTATATATTGAATCGATATGCAACTAGTATGAATACAATAGGAGAAACCAGACAATATGGCGAACTCTTAGGAGGACGATTTAGATTAACCAAAGTTGTTAGGATAGATCATAAAGATGATGGTAATGACGTTGCTGATAAAATATTCGATTATTCGCAGAGGACTATAGAAAAGTTGATAGAAGATGGGAATCGGGATGCATTGATTCAGATGGATCTGCAGGCACTGAAAGATGGGGTTTATAATTTAATCAAAATAAATCATCATATCTCATCTGAAAATGGAAGAAAGCAGGATCAGGGTCATCAGATAGAAGATGTACAACAGGAGCTTTATCAGATACAAGAAAGGATGAAAATTGGAAATGGATATGACACAGTATTAGATAAACAGCTAAATGACTTCGTTAACAAAGTGGAAGAGATAAGATTAAACGAAAATCCGTCTTCGCTAACGAATGAAAAGATATCATTAATTACTGCCTCAAAACAACTGCAAGGGACAATATTTACAGACCCAAAGGAAAGTCGCACAAGACATAATCCACCGGAAAAAAGATTTGACTGATAATCATCCAGTTTAGCCGCTGAAATCCAAACAATACCGATGTAACCTACGACGTAGGTGTAAACAATATACGTCCCTCTGAGTCCAAAGGCGACTTGAATTCAGATCTCTATAGATATTAGCAGAACCTCATTCTGCATTTATGTCATAATTTACATCCTGTCCCAGACTCTATTCCGTCATCCTAATGTCAAATTCAGCCCAGACCTTTATGTCCTGCTAAATTGAAGGCGATTGAAGTAATTGAAGCTTAATGCAATTGTTGGCTGGCTTTCTGTGAAATTATCAGGTCTTTTGAATTCACTTCAAAATGGGCCCAAGGGTCCCAGCAATGTTATCACTTCTAAAAGTGGGTATTACATTATTATAAACACTCTTAGCTATAACTTCAAATACAAGTTCCACGCTATTGCAACAAGAATTGGGCAGAGCAAAAAGACTGATGCTGTCTTTAGGATTATTTTTAATATGCATGCTTGTATTATCCTGTTTATCACTAGTGTCTTCAACCTACAGAACCATACTAGCTCAATCAGACCTGCAGACAACGAAACATAGAGATATAGTTATAGATCTGGGTAATGGTTTAAAGACCAATGCTAGACTAAATCTTCCGGTTACCGGCGACGGTCCCTTCCCAGGTGTTCTTCTTGTTCATGGCGGTGGACCAGTTGATATGAACGAAACTGGTGATTTTATTCGAATTGATAACAAGACAGGTTCAAAGATTTATCCAAATATTAGACCATTCTTTCAAATCGCTGAATAT
>JBAUMZ010000025.1:0-1519 GCA_049578985.1 Nitrososphaeraceae archaeon | reverse complement strand
CTAGACTTAGAATTTGGAGATGAAGACGGCGGCAGTACTATGTCTATGCCATCAGTAGACAGTATATTGGAAACCCTGAGGTAAACTGGGACAGATCGTTTCATCCACCTACCATATTTTTTTATATTATATCATAGAATAAGTGTTGGTTACTATCTAGTTAATTTATTAGTATCAATCACACTTAGCATTTCTTAGAACGTAGTTCCTAGTACAATATATCACACCGTAAATATAACAAATATTACTGCAGGAGCCGAAGATTGTTTACAACTATTTTGTGTTCGCTGCGGAGATGTCTCACGAAACATAGAGATATAGTTTTAGATTTGGGTAACGGCTTAAAGACCAATGCTAGACTAAATCTTCGACTAAATCTTCCGGTTACCGGAGACGGTCCATTCCCAGGCGTTCTTCTTGTTCATGGCGGTGGACCAGTTGATATGAACGAAACTGGTGATTTTATTCGAATTGATAACAAGACAGGTTCAAAGATTTATCCAAATATTAGACCATTCTTTCAAATCGCTGAATATCTATCAGAAAGAGGTTTTGCAGTATTACAATATGATAAGCGAGGCGTAGGCGCAAATTTTACAATACTAGATGACAATGTGTGGGGAAATAATACATCTAACGACCTAATACAAGATGCAGAGAAGGCACTAGATGTTCTTATACAGCAACCAGAAGTCGATGCTAACCATGTAACTGTAATTGGGCATAGTGAGGGTACAGTGTATGCCCCAAGAATTGCAATAGACAGTCCAGGAAAAGTAGATAAGATTGTGTTGATGGGAGCAGTTGCACAAAACCCATTACTCACTTTATACTACCAATTTGTTACAACCCCAGTACTCTACGCACAACAAGTTCTAGACCATAATCATAATGGGTTGATATCAGTACAAGAAGCGTCAGAGAATCCTACTTTCAGCTCTTTTTTCGCCGGAAATTTCACTTTACTTCTTACCCAAAATATCACTACTGCTAATGGAACAATAGCGAAACAACTACGTCCCCAATACAATACAAATAATGACACGTTCATAAGTATTAATGACGAACTTAAACCCAGACTAGACAGCGATTTTAATAAGTTTGTTAGCTCGCGGTTAGTTGTGATACCAGGTGAGAAGTGTCCTGCTAGCGAGCTGGTACGTATCTGCCCTATTTGGCTTAGATCATACTTTGCTCTGACACCTACTTTAGATATCATAGGTAAAGCTCCTATCGATACATCTATTTTAATAATGCAAGGAAAGAATGATTCTATGACTCCAATACAGCAAGCTTTTCTTCTACAGCAGAGACTGACTGAACTAAAATATCCCGATCATACGTTGCTAACATATCCGGATCTGGGCCATTCGTTCGCTCCGTCGTCTCAATGGTTGACTGCTCGTGGACCAATCGAACAAAATGTTCTGGAAGATCTCTTTACCTGGCTTTCAGATCCAGTCAGAGACTTTAAGAAAATGACGATTTTATCATCACAGGCACCCTAGTTGTTATAACA
>JBAUMZ010000024.1:0-3607 GCA_049578985.1 Nitrososphaeraceae archaeon | reverse complement strand
TATATATTTCATATATCGTTTGTTAGCAGGTTTACCAGCTTGCGTACCTGTATTCAGATCACCATAACGAAACCCACTCATAACTTCAGTATAAGTAGATAGTCCAAGAGCAGCTAGGTAATTGGATCTCAGAGGGATGGGAACCAAATTGTACATGATTTTTGGGCCCAGTCACAATCTCAATTTCTGGTTAAAATAGCCCTATCATCTACTATCTAAACTAATCTTTCTACAAATGGCCATGTCTCCTTCCCCTGACTTAGCTGGGTATGAAATGACTGATATTGTTTATAATGCGTAGTGAGTAGTAATTTGTGTGTTGGTTAGCACAAAAAAGTAGTTTCCAGTGCATTTGCTCAGGTCGCTTGATAAGACATCTTAATTCGCTTGATAAGACATTTTAATTGATACGAATAGCGTATCGTATATCATTATAAAATTGGATCAGTTTATCAATATGATCCAATGTGCATCATCTCCTGTTGCCTTCTATTCAAATGTAGTACAGCGAGCTCCCAGCGTCTCGTCTGCTATACCTCGATAGCAGGTCAATTGAAAACTGCTGTCACAGAGTTGTTCGATCCTGTCTGGGATACACATACAAACACTCTAACATACACAATCATGGTAGAATGCAACATTTATCAATCTGCCTAGTAAGTTTGGACGGACGGTGCTGGAGGTTGACATAGAACAAGGTAATGCTGTGTGGGTACGAAGCTCATGCTATTCAAATGAGAATGGACCAAAAAAGGTTATTTGGATATGCGTTAATTTTTTAGCACATACCCATCGGCCTAATAGAAAATATATCGGATATTAGTGTGCCCCTTTCTAAACAGTGCAGATAAAAACTATTCTCAGTGGCAAATGCCTTAGAAATCCTAAAAGTAGGGTCTGATTCTATACTGGGTAATCATGCTCGAAAGACGTGTTGATGATGATTCTTATCAGAATGGTGGTGAGGAGGATGCGGATACGGCCTTGGTGGTCAATCCAAGTTCAGCTAGCGGGTCGACTGGAAAAAACTGGGATAACCTATATGCCCAAATAAAAAATATTCTTGGAGAGAGCCCAAAAGTGGCATTTACGAAGAAAGCAGGAGACGGCATTATTTTGACTAGAGGATTTTTGAAAAATGGGTTTAAGAATATTGTTGCTATTGGAGGGGATGGGTTGATAAATGAGGTTGCAAATGGATTCTTCTCCATTACTGTAAAGGAAGAAGGCAGAGGAGGAAGAGTAGGCAAAGATACTAATGTATTCATTAATGACAGTGCATCTGAAGTACACGAGGAAGAAATACAAGACGTGTTAAAACCAGTAAATCCTAATGCGTTTATGGCTATAGTGCCATGTGGAACGCGGAACGTTCTAGCCAAATCATTAGATCTTCCTTCTCAACTGGAAGATTGTTGTCAGAGGATTGTCAATGGGAAACTAGTAAAAATTGATGTTATAAGCGCAGCAGTAACTCCTATTATGGAAGAGAGTAAGACAGACAGCGTAATTAAGGAAAAATTGGACTCTCATCGAATTTTCCTGAATGCAGCTGAAATTGGGGTAGGCGCAGAGATTATAGATAGATCAAAAAAGATTAGGGAAACAGTAAAGAGTCGTATATTATCCACAATTACCAGCATGTTTGCCACGGTACCGACGTATACCAGTAACATGTGTGAGCTTTCTGTCGATGAAGGACGTAAGAAGCTAATTACAAAGATGACAATGGCTGTTATAGCTAACGGCAGATTTCTTGGAGGAGGATTTATGCCTGCGACAAAGGCACATATTTCAGATGGATTATTGGATATAGTGGTACTAAAAAATTCAGGAAGCTTAAAAATGTTGGACGAGTTTGTGAGAATGAGAGAAGAGTACGATAGTAGCAAAAATAATGGTAATGAATATACTGATGACGGTAACATATTATATACCAGAGCGAAGAAGCTCTCTATGAAATCAAAAGAGCAAGAAAAAAGAGACGTGACAGTTGTTGTAGATGGCGAGCCTATCGGAATTCTGCCAGCAACATTTCAAATTCATCCAAATGCCCTGAGTCTAAAAATGTGAGAAATACACGCAGTGGATGCGTGGCTCAATAATTTGTTATTGACCCGATAGTACTCTTTGAAACCCTACGCAAAAATAAGCATAATTACTTTACAGACCTAGATTGAAAGTAATCGTGTGTCGATCGTGTGCTGCTAGAAGAAGCTCAAATGGAACAGGAATTGTTCAAAAGGATATTGAAAATTGTAGAAGAAAGTAAGGATAGTATAGAAGAACAGACTGGGGGGATTTCATACCCACCCAACGAAAATGAGATCAAAGAATATCTGAAGTTAGTATTAGACGAGACGAAACGACCATCACCGAAGCCTGACAGAAAATGAATTAATAAAGGGACTTATCGTCATCTCGCAGCGTTAACCCAGTCGACTATATCCTGAGGTTCAGAAATTGAGGACGCTGTTTGGGAATGATTTCACAAGTAGGATTTCATTCTCTGGAATTCCTGTGGCCCTGGAGATTTCCTGGATGATCCTCGCCACCACCATACCTATTCTATAATAATCCAGGGTTGAATATGGGATGCTGATTCCAAGTTTTTGAATCTCAATCCTGTCTTGGTAAAGCACAACCTTGATTTCAGTACGCTCCTTTTTATTCACGCATTTCTTACCAAGTGGAGATACCAAGTCTAATTACTGTATTAACAAAATGTTGAATCATAAAGTATATTCAACTAAAGTATGAATTTTTCTAACAGGGTTAAGTGAGAGAACATTGCATAAATACGTCTAGAATCTTCAAGCATTTCCTAGTACATAATAATCATATCAAGGATAAACGAATTCCAAACTCTTATCCACAGCTGCAAGGAAAGATAGAGGCGTATAACAAAATAGTGAAGAATGAATTTCTAGCATTGGAGGATGTACCAAACACAGACGATGGTAAGCTAGGTATGATATGTTTGTCAAGGCGTACAATGAAACCAGAGAGCATGGAGGAATCAATGGCCTCACTCCCTCTGAGATGTTCCTACAGAGATTAATTACATCTACCATACATACTAAGAATAAGCAGAGGGGTGTAACCCATGTGGGTAATCAAAAATGTAACCTATCTGTGTAATTGCAACACTTAGGAATACACAGAAACCATTAGCGACTCAGATTGCTAATTCTTGGGAAACGGTTTACCACAAAGGAAGCAATTAATAGAAAATTACATAATTGCAGATAAAAAGCCTGAACCAGTTGATTGTCGTCAGTAAATGTTTATGATACGTCTTAAACAGAAGTCACAGGAAAATATACAATACTTCCATTAAGTGATGACAATCTCTTCAGTCCTACTCGTCATCATTATCATCGTTGTTGTTATTATCTTCATCATCCTTGTCATCATTATCACTATCTTCAAAGATCGAATCGGTACCAGCTATAGGTGGCGAAATGTTTCGCCCAGGGGTCAATTGGTTGGTTAAGATTGCCTCATCATCTGCTTTCTAGACGAATCTTTCTACAAATGGCATTTGATTTATGATCTATATGTCTCCTCCCCTCCGACTTAGCTGGCTCTGAAAGGACGAATGTTG
>JBAUMZ010000023.1:0-14592 GCA_049578985.1 Nitrososphaeraceae archaeon | reverse complement strand
AGTCCCTCTTCGGATCAGCTCACAGACCATGGACAAGCAGAATATGGCGAGATGATGAATCACTTCTAGGACAGCAAGCTCACTGCTTTCTCTAACTGGGTACATAACAAATCCTTGGTCAAAGACCATAGTGATAATCAGCAAGTTTATCTGGTACCTAATGCCTAATGAATCTATCTTCATATTGTTAAGTATGGTAGCAATAACACTAGTTATATCATATGTCACATTAATTACAGTAGTAAATGCATACGGTGCATCTACATATGAGAATGAAGATCTAGGTATACGGCTGGATTATCCATCAAATTGGACGGTGTACCCTCCGTTAATAAACAAACTATCTGGTAGCGGTATAGTCCTACTTAATCCTAATAATAGTACAGATGAAGGCTACTTTTCAATTTCAAGAGCTCCCAGCGACAATGTGGGCTTAACTGATTACCTAGGATCCTTACATCAACAGATCATGAAAGAGGCAGAGGACTTGGGTTACGGCCTCGAATTCGTCGATGACAATCAGACATCAATAGGAAAGAGTAACAATTCAGCGTGGCAGATACAATATCACGAATTAGTCGATCCTGTTGTCAACAACATTCGAGAGCAGAGGGGACTAGAGATCTCCCACAATGATACCTCTCTTTACTGGATCACAGAAATGAACGATTCTTTTTACACGTTTAAATTTAGATCAAATATTGGGGAGAACTTCGTGAAATATTATCCAGATGCAAAATCTATACTCGAATCAGTCGAGTTTATTCCCACCTCTCTAGAGAGGATTCCATCATTTATGCAGCTTTCGTAGTATTTAAAAGGAAGAAATGGCAAAGCACTTTTGAAAAACTTGACGATGATCAAGAATCAACAGATCTAAGAATAAGATAAAATAATTAAATCTTCTTATGTAACTCGGCTTCAGTAATATCCGGCAGTCAAGGATCTGTCCCCCCATTTTTCATTTTCAGTAATACTCAGAAATGGAAATAGAAATCAAAATATAGCAAAATTGCTATTTGCTTGTATATCTCCTGCGTACTTAAGCAGGCCTAAGTTTACTCACTCTCGAACATGCCAGATCGTCCATCCCACTGCGATGCATTGAGGAGCCTCACATGGCCTTTTTATATATAATACATCACATCAACGAGTCTGATCATGTAAAATTATCATTTGTAGAGAATCGCCATGTCTAAGCGATTACTTACTACTTGATGAAGGGCTCGACCCAGAACATCTGCATAAATAGTATACATGCGGCTTGTCATTATGACAAACTGTCCTAAAGGTCCGTTAATTCCAGTATTATTTGGAGTAGTAATTGCACTGGCATATGTCTCGGTTGTAACAATTTTGTTTCAGCATGTTATGGCAACGAACCAGACTACTACCAGTGGAAATGCGACTCACGCACAATTCCTATTTGTTCAAAGTGCAGGGTCAGGTTCACTATCTCAAATCAATGCAACTGCATATGCACTTGAATTAAATGATGTAGCAGATAAGACTATTCTGTTCTCAGACAGACCAGAGAGGTTAGTGGAAACAGTTGGTACTACTGACTTTGTTGGCAACTGGACTACTGGTCATAGTAATTTTGTAGCAGATGCGCCGAACGACGCTTCTGTATATATATCTGTATACATATCTCAGACGATTCTCACTGCAATAGTAGAAAACACACAATCAGGTTATCTAGAAACTGCTATCATAGATTCATTTAATCCAGTCTATGATCCGAATACAAACACATTAACATACACAGTTATTGCTGAGAATGCGACATCTATGGACTTACCACGTCAATTCGGGAAGTCTGTTTTGGCGATAGACTCTAAATATGGTGGTGTTCTTGCTGGCTATGATATCACCACTGGCACCGTCTATTGTTGTTGACAAAGCTCTAATAGTATTGGCGAGAAACAAAAAATCAGTGAGGTTAGGATCACCACCACGGTATGACCCGATAGAAGATAATATATTATAGGATATGTTTGAATGGCTATCCTCTCCGTCAAGACTGAAATAGTCTTCTTTTATGCCTACTGTAGCCACTAATGGTGTGGTAGGTATGACCAAAATCAAAATGATTCTATAAATTGAAACACTCTTTAGGTAGTCTACCCCTCTTAAGGGTGATGAGCCCCTTTACCTACGGGAATCTAACCCCCTTGGGCCCACGGTAATATTAGTTCTCAAATGGGATTCTCTGCCAAGAAAAAGGAGAGAAAATAAGTTGAATATGTCATATTTAGATGTGGGGAAGGAATCAGAACCCTACGATTTATTCGTGTTTGCGATTAATGCCGAACAGACTAGACAAAAATACATCACCAGAATGAAAAAGTTCCTTGAAATTATTGGAATAGATCAAGATATAATATCGCTAACCATGCAAGAGAGATGTAAAATATTTGCTGAGAAGGCGAGGTCTAGTGATGGATGGTTAGTGAACGTATTAATCCAGTTCCTCCAATACCAAAAGGATAGAGTTAATCGTAAAGAGATAACTGGTTCGACCCTTCGTAACTACGTGAAGGTCATAAAACTATTCTGCGAGATGAACGACCTCTATATACCTTGGAAGAAGCTCACCAGGGGACTTCCTAAGGCCAAGAACTATGCAGATGATAGGGTTCCTAGACTGGACGAACTCCAAAAGATAATGACCTATCCTGACTGGAGGATGAAAGCAATTGTCTGTACGATGGCTTCTTCAGGCATTCGCCTCGGTGCATGGGACTACTTATTATGGGAACATATCACACCGATAACCAGGGATGGCAAATTAGTCGGTGCAAAGATCTTGGTATATGCAGGAGATCAAGAGCAGTACTTCTCCTTCCTTACACCAGAAGCATTTTATGAACTACAGAAATGGATGGATTTCAGAAATGATTCGGGAGAAGAGGTTAGCGGAAAGAGCTGGGTTATGCGGGATCTCTGGAATACCAGAATGTGCTCCAGGAGACGTGGCTTTCCTGGACTGGCCGATATGCCAGTACGCCTGAAATCATCTGGCATAAAGAGGCTGGGCTATTGAAAACTTATTCGATAATCCATGGGCTATGCCAGAATATAGGACTGTCTATATCAGATTACTTCCACCTTTCTAGACAAATAAAATTCAGCATAAGTGTAAAGGAAAAAGACTTTACTAAACCTATGATTGCAGATCCAGAGGTTACTGTTTCAGAAAGACTTAGTCAGCTATCCAGAGAAATAGAAAATTGTCTACTTGCAAACCCATCTGAAAGCATCTTGGGATTTTCCGCAGTAAGAATCGCATTAGAAAGCTACATCATTATCAAGATTCAGAATAAAATGCGGCTCCTAGTGGAGTGTATACTCCTCTGGTTTTAACTGTTCAGCAAATTTTTCGATAAAGTCGATACATAGCATCAAATCTTCAATACTAGAGTTTAATGGCAAGTTTTTACATTGTGTTTCAACAGCAAGTATCTTTTCACTTAATTGCATTTCTTCGAAGTATTGTGATAATTTTGCCTTTTCTAATGCAGTTGTTTGAGCTACAGCTAATTGATAGACATATACGACAGTAAGGAGGGATACCATCATAACAACAGCAATAACCTTAGCCTTAGTTAGAGGATTCTTCATTTCCAGATTTCATCTATTACCTCAGATCCAACTTTTGTATTAATAGTTACTTCTGAGTACTCTTTACCTTCCAGTTTTTCCTCTTCGTAAATCCGATTTGTTAGTTCTACTGCATCAACATTTTCTGCTGCACAAGGCTGAAGTGATGTTTTTTTACAAGCTTCAATTTGGCTTGCTAGACTATTGTCAACCCCTTTGTAAATCTCTTGTTTGCTTTCTAACTCTGATTTACTGAATAGGCCTTCAAAAGGATTGAATGAGGCTTGAGCTGGTTGTGGCCCACCTGCTGCTAACTGGTCTGAAGTAAGTGTCGAATTGACAAGAGGACTGCTCGTGCTTGCACTAACGTAGTCTAGCGTTGTGTTCATAATGACTAGCAGTAATAGGCTTGCTAAGACAGTCGCAACCAAAAGAGCCTCATTGTTCTTTTTACCTTTAGGATACGCATACATGGTTCATTCTCAATTACTCTCCTCCATAGATTTGGTCGATTCAGAAGTGGTAGCCGTAGCGACATAATATATGATAAAGTCATTGTCTGTCAGGTAGTAGACCTTGCCTCCATATCCTGGAGTGATTAGGCCATTTATTGTCATAGGCTCAGTAAAGTCAGACTCTGCAAGAACATCACCTGTCATCATGTTACGCCAGACGACTTGCTCGGTGTAGTTGCCTGCCTGAATTTCTTCAGCAGTTGCGTTGGGATTGATCTTTGAGACGACTAGAACCCTCTGGTCTTTTGGTCCTATCATTGTCTGAAATCCGGTGGTAGCATCGTCAACAGTCCATTCAACAGTCAGGTTTCCAGTATTAGGGTCGACCCTGATGCCGGCCAGACCACTCACGCCCACATCTGCTGAAGTGACAAAGTTGTTTTCATAATCAACTGCGGCCTTTGGTGGGGCAGTACTCTGCTGACCTGGTTCCAACGGTCCGAATGGGGTGACTGACTGTATGTTTGTGGGGTCTGATTGGCTTATGGAGACGATAGTCGAGGAGACGTTGGAAGGTAGCCCATTAGTCTGGACCACAATAAAGTCGCCAAGTATACCAGGTGCATCCCCCGTTGTTTGACCAGGTTTGAGATAATCGGAAATTACCCAGGATGTGTCCTGCGACAACTTCTCAGTCTGCGGATCCCAGAAGTATCTATACATTGCCTTGTTACCGGAAACGTAGATCGCAATTTTGTCTTTGTACATAGTAATGGTATGAGGTGTTGTGGATGTATCTGGCATGACGATAGAGTCCAAAATCTGTGTAGTGTTTGGATTAACTGCATTTATTGTCGAATTTGGTTGTATGCCTTTACATGCAAAGATGGCAGAGGTGCCCTGATAGGAGCAGCCAGGTCCTGGGCGGGTCTGATCTTTGATTATTGCTGTGCCATCTGGTGCGATCGTAAGATGCTTGAAACTAGCGTCGTTTTCAGCAGGACCTGCGGATAGATTGTTATGCTTGAGGATAAGTCCAGTATCTCCATCCAGTAACACAACCTGTCTGGCAAATGCAAAGATGATATTGCCATCTGGCAGGATGTTAAGGTTCGTTGTTCCGATCCAATCGTTATTCGTGTTCCCATTATCCAAATATGTACGCCAGATTTGAGCTCCGGTAGTAGCATCAACTTTAGCGACATACGGTCCTGGTGCCACAGGTCCAGTAAGATTTGGATTATCACCACCCACAAGGTACAACTCTCCGGGCTCTCTGTTGTTCAGAAACCCGTTTGCCTGATACTCATCTTGGCTCCTCCAGGCGTACACTACATTCTGACTGGCATTGGTGAATGAGCCAGTAAAGTGTGCACACGGGTAAGTCTCGCTGCGTTGTGCATCAGCGACTTCTGCGCCGTTTAGCGAGGAGTAATAACCTGAGGTATTCTGGGCAGCAGAGCATTCCACTTCTGCTGCATACAAGCTCAGGTTTCCAGGAAGGGGACCATTTGCGGCCACCATGTTAGAGGTGAGAGATTCTGTGGTGGTGGTGGTGTTATCGGTACTAGCATAGCCAGGAGAGCTGATTGTTATTATAGCTAACAACCCAGACAAGCAACTGATTAAAAGAAGTGATAGCGTCAGGTTCATTTCCCTACATTTATGTATGAGATCCATCATGAAATGGAATAAATTACTAGTATATAAGTAATTTCTATATACATTAAGTGACTTGCTTCTAATATTTGTATTAAATTTTCGTAATTGTTAAGTCTGTCATAAACTTTTTATTTAAATTAAATGCACTCATATTTGTATGCGTAAGCCCTTTGGAGAAGAAGAGAGGACAGACAGCATTACCCTTAGAGTTGAAAAGAAGATGCTTGATAAAATGCGTGAAGAGGCAAACAGAAGAATGAAGAGCATTAATATTTTAGGAAATCAAATACTCAAATTCTATGTAAACTGGCATTCTCCTGCAATAGATGCCGGTTTTGTATATATCGACAAGAAGAACCTTAGTCGCATACTCGATAAGCTTACTCAGAAAGAGATCGACCAGATACTAGACGAGTATTTCAAGAATGAATTCATCGGTAGGCTTAAAATGATAACAGGTAACAATGAACTGGACAGATTTTTGAGGGCAATGGAGGGATGGATGTCAGGATCAGGACTACGCTATAGACACTTGATAAACCAAGGGGTGCAGACATATGTAGTTCAACATGATACGGGAAAAAATGCTGCGTATTATATGAAGGGTTACTACAAGAGAGCGCTTGAATTTATGAAAGTAAAGAACTTGGAAGTTAGATCTACAAATGATACGTTGTGGATAGAATTTGCTACATGAGAATGTGCCTTCTGTAGTATCACAATGCCGATAATGTATTTGTTTAACATTGTATTTTGCCTTCATCATGGAAAAGATAATGGCTAAGCCAGATACTCAAAATAGTATCTCATTTTATGCTCTTGCCTTTCATTACTATAAACACGTTTGGTGAATTAGTCGTAACCCTTATGGGTCGAAGCCATCTTGAAAAATTCAATCCACATTGGTGAGCTGTCTACCTGCGGGGAGATCATTGAATCCATACTTGTTGTAGGAATTCTTGTACAGTCAAGCTATTAGCGATACTAGAGTCAAGAAGAGGGAAGAAAGAATCTGTTGGGGTAATACTCGTGTGCCTTATTATTATCTACTGTGCCGGAACGAGAAAGACAGATTATACTTTCTCTTTGATTATTTCTGATATAACTTCATTTGCAATTTGCTTCCTTAGATTTTCGAAATACCTGTTGGACATAGCCAGTATATAGGATTCGTAACAAGCGGGACAATGATCACCTCGCTTTGATAGGTTTGAATGACGATACCGATCAATTCTATTGGTTATGGTTGAAGTATTCCTTACCATCATAACATTTGACTCAAATAGAGAAAATGGATTAGTACTTGTATGTGTGTAATTACTATAATTGGTAATATTATCATCTATAGATCCGGGGATCTCAACTAAATTCAATTCTTGTAACAGATATCTATATTTGTAGACCTCGTCTTTTCCCAAAGATCTTAGAAGAGAGATTAGAGATACCTTAAGCAGTTGCATATTATTCCTCAATATGCTACCGACTTGATCCTCTACGAATTGCTCAATCTTTCTATATGTTATATTCCTGCCTGTAAGGCTATCCTGTATACTATAAAAGTAAATATGTAATTAATCAGCAATATTGGAGTGGGAGAATAAGTGAATAAGCCCACACTTATATATCATGAATGTAATTTCAACCATTCTCCTACCTTGGGCCATATTTCTTTATGTGCCCTGGATCCTATAATAAGACCTACGTGCCCTGAGTTTAATTCCATAATACTCTTATCTTGACTTCCAACAACGTTATTTAATGCCTTGCTAGAAGAAGCTGATACTAGATCATCTCTTGATGCTATCAAATTTAGGAATGGGGCAGTTATCTTTGTCAGGTCCACGTGTGTCCCACCTATATTTGATAGATTTTTAATGAATAGGTTCTTTTGGTAATAGTACTTTATGAACTCTCTATATATCTCGCCAATAACTGGGCGACTATCATGCAACCATGTTTCTGTCGCAAAGAACTCCAAAATTGATTCAAGATCATGTGGTCTTTCAAAGAATAGTGGATACTTGAGCAGATATCCAACGGGGCTTCTTAGGGCAAACGCTGCGTTTAATAGAGCACTTGGAACATTTCCAAAGGCATCAAGAAGTGTATCTACTTTCATCTTCTTGGTCCACAGGCTAAGCAACGTATCGTCTGCATCTGAATCCCCTGGAGTAGCCACTGTTACAATATTTTTAACTTTCTCTGGGTGCAGAGCAGCATATGAAAGAACAAGATCCCCTCCCCAACAGTAACCCAATAACGATACCTTGTCTGACTTCGTAATATTTCTAATAAAGTCAATTGATTTATCCATATAGATATTGATGAAATGATTGATCGTTAATTCTCTATCATATGGCCCAGGAGTGCCCCAGTCCGTAGCGAATATGTCAAATCCCTGACCAAGCAGATTTCTTACTACACTCACCTCAGGCAGTAGGTCAAGTATGTAATGTCTGTTTATAAAAGCGTAGACAATAAGTAATGGAGGATGAGTGTCATTATTAGGTATCGCAGAAGTGTGACCCAGATCTGAGCTCGGCAAAACGTTATTCTTAACTGCCTTTGCTTCGGGCAACGATGGTGATTTATCGGCGATCTGGAGATAGCGAAAGAGCGAATATTTTTCAATCGTACACACTTTATGGGAAGGTGTTCTCCAGTATGTGTCCCTAAGAGGTTCAACAATAGTATTATTCCATACTGATGTCACATTAGAAAGAGTCTCATACACTTGACCAAAACCTGTCTTTTTTGCAATATCTGAGTAAAGGGCAACTGAATCAGAAAGAGCATCAACAAAGTCATCATGTCTGAATTTTTCATCAAACATTTCCCGCATTTCTCTCCTTCCAGTTTTTTCTAATTTGCTCATATCTGCTGCAGTAGAAATAGGCAGAGTGTGAGAAAGTGTGTTTAAATAGATTGCGTATGCACTAGAAAATGATTCATATAATTTCCAGCTCAAAACAAGAGGACTTGCTAAAGAGTAGTCACTTAAATAATTGCTTGCATTCAACATTTTATGCAGATATGATTATTTGTATAAAATACATAATCTTGACTTAACAGAGTTAAGCCATCTTGAAATATTAACTGGCATTATCATATAACTATGGTTCAGCCCAGCATTTTACAAACAAGTCCCTTCTTTTCACCCAAATCAATTGCAGTTGTCGGTGCATCAGAAAAACCAGGTGTAGGGGAAACCATTTTTTCTAACATTAGAACCGGATATACAGGAAAAGTGTATCCAATTACACCATCGCATACTACTATTTTTGGTATCAAAGCCTACAAGAGTGTTGTTGATGTTCCAGATGTTATTGATCTTGCTGTGGTTATAACACCAAACAGAATCGTTCCCACAGTTATGGAGGAGATTGGAAAGAAAAAGATAGGTGGTGCAGTAATTATCTCGGCAGGGTTTAAAGAGGTCGGCGAAGAAGGTGCAAGGCTAGAGAACGAAGTTCAATCCATCGCTAAAAAATATGGCACTCGAATCATAGGTCCTAATTGTCTCGGAATAATGAGTCTATCTGAAAATAATAGGATAAATGCAACCTTCTTAAAAGTCACTCCGCAGCGTGGTAACATAGCGCTAGTATCTCAAAGCGGTGCAATTTGCGCTGCTACAGTCGAGGACGCCATAGCTCAAGGTATAGGCTTTTCAAAGGTGGTAAGTATGGGAAATAAGGCTGATATGGACGAAGCTGATATTTTACAAATCTTATCAGACGATCCAGAAACTAAGGTTATTACGATGTACCTTGAGGATATTCATAATGGAAGAAGATTTATGGAAATCGCCAAACAGGTAACGAGGAAGAGCAAGAAACCGATTATAGTACTGAAAGCAGGCAGGTCAGCCGCTGGCGCAAAGGCTGCTATATCTCATACAGGAGCCTTGATGGGTTCTGATAAGGCATATGACGCTCTATTTGTTCAATCAGGAGTGATAAGAGTGGATACACTACAAGATTTGTTCAATATCTCCACAGCTTTTTCAAAACAGCCTGTACTCCACTTTCAATTAAAGGAGACGGAACTGGGGTAGTAATAGTATCAAATGCTGGAGGACCAGCCATCATCTCTACTGATATGTGCGAAAAATATGGGTTAAAATTGGCTGATATATCGTCGTCAAAAGAAGCTATTGCCAAAGTAATTCCAGAATATGGTTCTGCAAGAAATCCGGTGGATATAGTAGGTGATGCTGACGCCGCTAGATTTGAGAAAGTGATTTCAGAGGTATTGACGAACCCGAATGTTAGTTCTCTAGTTACAATGTGTACACCATCAGCTACACTAAACTACAGCGATCTAGCAAGAAGACTTGTCAAGATATCAAAAGGTACAAAGAAGCCTATGATTGCTGCATTAATGGGTCTGGCCGAAGGATCCGAAAATAAAGAGATTCTATCTGACGGTGCAATACCTCACTTTGCGTATGCAGAGCTCGCAATCAGAACTTTAGACGCATTGTATAGATTTAGAGACTGGGTAGATATGGCAGAAGATGTTCCAGAAAAATTTGAGGTAAACACAAAGAAGGTAAGAGCAGTCTTAGACAATGCAAGAAAGGAAGGAAGAACACATGTTTTAGAAGATGAAGGATATGAAATTCTTTCTGCTTACGGCTTTCATGTACCTAAAAGTATCATTGCAACAAGTGAAGATGAATGTGTAAATGCAGTAAAGGATATTGGATATCCTGTTGTGATGAAAGTTGTATCTCCAGATATAATTCATAAATCTGATGCAGGAGGAGTTAAGGTGGGAGTAGGAACAGATGAAGAAATAAGAGCAGCATTTAAAACCATAACAGATAGCGCTAGAAAATACAAAGCAGATGCCAAAATAAAAGGAGTCCTTTTACAAGAGATGATAAAATCAGGTAAAGAGATAATTCTTGGAGCAAAGCATGATCTTATATTTGGACCACTTATCATGTTTGGCCTTGGGGGGATATATGTTCAAGTTTTCAAAGATGTGGTTTTCAGAATGGCACCTATAAGTAGACAGGAAGGGATGAGAATGATAGAGTCGATAAAATCAATTAAACTATTGAGAGGCGTAAGGGGAGAGAGACCATCGGATTTGAAAGCAGTAGTAAATAATCTGCAGAGACTTTCGCAACTTGTCACAGATTTTCCTGAAATTGAAGAGTTCGATATCAATCCTCTGATAGTATTGGAAGAAGGGAAGGGAGCATTTACGGTAGATGTACGAGTAGGTCTACGAAAGACTAATGGTTAGACCTACCATAAATAGGACGTAGTGCATTAGGAGATCCAGGGATGTCCTTAGAAGAGGTATTTAACAAATTATCTTCAAACAAAGAAGGATTATCATCTGCAGAAGCAGAGAAGCGCCTCCAAAAATATGGATATAATGATATTCAAGAGAGAAAGGTTAATGCGGTCAAAAAGTTTCTAGGTTATTTCTGGAATCCCATTCCCTGGATGATAGAGGCAGCAGCTGTCATTTCAGCAATAATCGGCCATTGGGAAGACTTCTTCATAATTATCGTTCTGCTGCTTTTGAATGCGGTGGTCGGGTTCTGGCAGGAGCATAAAGCTGATAACGCTATTAATCTTTTGAAACAAAGACTTGCTACTAGAACACACGTATTAAGAGATACCAGATGGATAGAACTTCCAGCTAGAGAGCTTGTTCCTGGAGACGTGGTAAGAATGCGTCTAGGAGACATAGTACCTGCAGATGTCAAGCTGTTCGATGGAGAATATCTTCTTATAGATCAATCTGCGTTAACTGGAGAATCGCTCCCAGTAGAGAAGCATGTTTCTGAAGATGCGTACTCTGGTTCAATTATTCAGAAAGGAGAGATGACTGCAATAGTCATAACAACAGGCACAAACACATATTTTGGAAAGACTGCAAAACTTGTAGAAGAAGCAAAAACAAAAAGTCATTTTCAAAAAGCAGTAATAAAAATAGGAGATTACTTGATTGCTTTTGCCATAGCACTAATAGTACTTATCTTTATAATAGCAATGTTCAGACAAGAGAGTTTACTGCAGACTCTGCAATTTGGACTAGTACTTCTTATTGCGGCAATACCAGCTGCTCTTCCTGCAGTTCTATCAGTTACGATGGCTGTTGGTGCCACAATGCTTGCAAAAAAACAGGCTATAGTCAGCAAGCTGGTAGCTATTGAAGAAATGGCAGGAGTGGATATTCTATGTTCAGATAAGACTGGTACCATCACAAAGAACAAGCTCAGTATAGCTCAAGTTGAAGCATTTGATTCATATACTGAGGCAGACGTAATCCTATATGCCAGTCTTGCATCAAAAGAAGAGGATAATGATCCTATTGATAATGTAATTATTGCGAGATGCAAATCTTTGAATATTTTTGAAAGTATTAGTACTTCTTATACATTGAGTGCCTTCAAACCATTCGATTCAGTAGCAAAAAGAACAGAGACTACAGTTTTAGATAAAGAATCAGGCAATATTTTAAAAGTTTCCAAAGGTGCTCCTCAGGTTATTCTTTCATTATTGAACAACAAACAGGAACAAGAAATAGCCTCAAGAGTTAAAGTGAGAATAGATATACTTGCTAACAAGGGATACCGTTCTCTTGGTGTTGCAAGAACGAATACAAAGGGAAATTGGGAATTCACAGGAATTGTCTCTCTTTCAGACCCTCCGCGTGAAGATTCAAAGGAAACTATCAAAATAGCTCAATCAATGGGAGTTGATGTCAAGATGATAACAGGAGATCATATTGCTATTGCCAAAGAGATTTGTAAACAAGTAAACCTTGGAACAAATGTACTTCAAGCATCATCAATACTAGATAATACGAAAGAAAAAAGTAACAAAATAGAGATAGAGAGAGTTATTGAAAATGCCGATGGGTTTGCTCAAGTCTTTCCCGAAGACAAATACCGCATTGTAGAACTTTTACAAGAAAAAGGACACATTGTCGGCATGACAGGTGACGGAGTAAACGATGCTCCAGCATTGAAAAAAGCAGATATAGGAATAGCAGTTGAGGGGGCAACAGATGCTGCAAAATCTGCAGCAGGAATTGTCCTTACTCAACCTGGCCTCTCTGTGATTATTGATGCCATAAAGGAAAGCCGCAAGATATTCCAGCGTATGAATAATTACGCCATCTACCGGATAGGTGAGACCATCCGTATTCTTCTTTTTTTGACTCTTTCGATAATAGTATTTAATTTTTATCCGATTACTCCTCTTATGATTGTATTACTGGCAATCTTAAATGATATGCCCATTATGACCATTGCATATGATAATGTACGTCATTCTGCCCAGCCAGAAAGGTGGAATATGCACACAGTTTTGGGGATAGCAACTACTCTTGGAATAATAGGTGTTGCTTCTACTTTTATCTTTCTGTACATTGGCAACGACATCTTTCACTTGAATTCATCTGTTCTACAATCATTCATCTATCTAAAGCTATCAGTTGCTGGACATCTTTTTCTATTTGCGGCTAGAACTAGGCATCATTTCTGGTCCATTAAACCAGGAATGCCTCTGTTTTTAGCTGTAATATGCACACAGATTACTGCAACACTGATTACAGTATACGGTGTATTACTTCCGGCAATTGGTTGGCAGTTAGCAATATTTGTATGGATATATTCTTTGATAGAATTTGTCATTGTTGACTTTTCAAAAATCCCGATCTACAATCTGCTCGAACATAAAGGGTTGATATTTCGTAGATGATGACGTTTCATTTTTCAAAAATGGATCGACAAAGTAACCTTTTCCAAACTGCATTATGAGTTGCATTGCGTTGTTTATAAATAATAATAATATTCTTGCCCTCTTCTAGGGATTGAAAAAATGTCCAATATAGATTTTGTAATAATTCGATGGATAGCACTATCAGTTTTCATCGATATTATTTTTTGGATAAACCTCAGCAAGAAATGGTCTACTTCTATAATCTACTTCAGCAAGTAATATAAACTTGAGATTTTCCAAATCACGATAAGCGTCAATATGTTTTAAGGGATTTTCTTTGGTGGTAGTTATTATTTAGCTCCAGTGCGTAAGTACAACAGCTAGGTTTACACTACTTCCTATTGCTGTAAATTCCTCTCTTTCTTTAGTGGGTTTAGTGGGTATACTCCCAACAATAGAATTATATGGATGATGTTAGCGAAATCCCGAAAAGTCCGCTCGGCTCAGTCCAGTACTCACCTTGACTACTTTGTATTGGGATTCACATACTGGACTGCTCCCGGTGTTTATTCCGTCTACACACGGTATAGCTGTGATTCGATAATAGAAATAAAGACAACTGCTTAGGCAAGGCTCTGTTCATTTAACGATACAGCTATAGCTAGGATATTTCAGTCTAGAAGGAGGATATCTGAGTTCATAATTGATGAGACACTGATTAAGGCAGGTAGTGACTATGTGTGGTTATGGGTTGCAATAGAACCAAGGAATAAGATGATTCTGGATATTCGTATATCAGTAGAGAGAAGTATGTTAGTTGCTGAACAGTTCATTCAGACATTGATTAGAAAGTATGGAAACCACAATATTTCAACAGATGGCGGAACATGGTATCCACAAGCATGTAGATTCCTCAACGTAGAACATCATGTACATTCCACACTTGAAAAAAGTTTCATAGAAAGAACAATCCAATACATAAAGGATGGAACTGAGTGTTTTGATGACTATTTTCCTTGCACAAGAATTAACTGCAAACTCGAACATATAGTGAAATGGTTGATCTTATTTTTTGATATGTACAATAGAGCGATCCTAGTGCGACAAAAGATTGTTAAATGAACAGAACCTTAGGCACTACTATCTTGCTATATAGATGCAATCGTCAGTAACAAGAA
>JBAUMZ010000022.1:0-12631 GCA_049578985.1 Nitrososphaeraceae archaeon | reverse complement strand
TTTCACCGTCTTGAGATTTTCAATGGAGCCCTAGCTAGATCCTATATACAATATATACCTTAACAAATGTCTCCAAAGGATTTATCATCGCTGCTTCATTTTGCATTAGTTGGTAGCTCTACCATTTCATTCTAGGCAGATACTGATATTGTCTGGCATAAGAGTTAAGTCTAATTTGATGATCAAACTACTACTACCCATTTACATTGTATACCTACCTAGAAGTAGAAAAACTTGTTTTTCTAATAGCTAAACTATTATTTGTATATCGCAAATGTCAAAGAGGTCTTCAATGCTTCCAAAGCTAATGAGTTCTAAAAGATTTATTTTCATAGTTCTTGCTGTCATAGTCGCTTCCTCGGCACTATTCTGGAATACAATCTCTAATAATGATTTTTTTGGAGCTCTTGTCTTTGAAGACAATGTTAATAATAAGCAGAATTCTTTATCTCATGACAAAGATAATGAGGGCCCAGATCCTAAAGACTATTTCTTGAGAGGTAGTGCCGCTTTCAATGATACAGCATTTGCGGAAGGAAAACAGCTACCTGTGAAGAATGAGCGATACTTGTGCGGCACCCCTTTTCCCAGCTCGACACATTATATGGAAGAACATTATATACCTCTAACATGTTCCCAACCCGTTGGAATTACAGTAGATAGTGATAATAAAATTTGGTTTGTAGCAACTTGGTCAGGATATTTGGTAGTCTTTGATCCTGATTTACGCCAATTCGTTGACTTTATAGAGATTCCTAATTGGAAGACAAAAGGAACTTTTGGTTCTATGGTTTGGGGGATGGAATTTGATATGGAAGGCAATCTATGGTTCACGGATCAGGTTAATGATGCTATATGGAGATACTTTGTAGCTGAAAAGAAATTTGAGATGTATAAAGTCCCTGCAATAGGCAGTTACCCCCAAGGAATAACGTTTGATAGCCAAGGAAAAGTATGGTTTTCTGAAATATTTGGAAAGCGGATTGGAGTCTTAGATCCTGACAAGGTTGTAGACAATACCACGCATGGGATTATAGAATATCCCTTCGATGAAATCGAATACGAAACCTTGGGTCCTGTTTTGATTAGCAAAAATTATAACGATACTATTTGGTTCACTGCGGTCACCTACCCTGAGGGCGGGAACATAGTCAGTTTTAATACTACTAACGAGAATTTTACAGTGTATGATTTACCTGAGGGTAGTAGTGCTGTCCCCATTGGAATAGCAGAAGATAATGCGGGAATATTATGGATAAATGATCATGCTACAAATCTATTTTTCAAATTTGACCCAAAAACGTCGCAAATAACAAAATATTCCACTTCTCTTCCTACGAGCAGAAATGATACCAATACACTTCCTTATTGGAATATTGCCAAAGACAATAAGATCTGGTTTAATGAACATGAAGGAAATGCCATGGCATATTTTGATACAACCAATTCCACTCTGGTTGAATATCAGATTCCTACAAGAGGGGTATTATGGGGCAATACGTCTAACTCACTAAAATTTACCATTGATACAAGAGGATCTGTTTGGTTCACTGAATGGAGTGAAAATAAGATTGGTGTTTTACAATCCAACAAGATTACAGATCTGCCATTATGGTTAACTGTCTCGAAAAATAAGGTAATCCTTGACACTAGTTCAGGAAGTGGCGATACGCTCATGATTCATCTTTACCCTAATAGTACTTACTTTGAAGAACAAAATAAGGATAATAAACCAACACCTGACGTTCCAGTAAAAATTACAACTGCAACATCCATTACTCCGTCAGGAAAGTTGTGGAATATTACTACGAATTTAGATAGTGACACGATCTATTTTGAAAACGATGACAGTTATGAATATACTCCATATTCGATTGAAATGGAGGTTGAACCAATCAAGGGTTTAATCCCTGGGAACTATACACTGACTATTGGTGCAAGGTATGGAAGTGTGAGCTATTCAAAGATCATTGACCTTGTTGCGACTAAGTGATGAATCTGTCCAGGCAATACACACACAGAGTACAGTGCGTGAACTATCATTGTAATTGGAATACTTGAATGCGATTATTTGAAGTATCAGCTATGTATATTCTGCCTGATGAATCAACATCAATACCCTCCGGTTCTGCAAATTGGCTATCACCATTACCTGCGGATCCCCACTTTGTAATAAATTTACCATCGCTAGTGAACTTTTGTATACGACCGTTATCCTGGTCAGTAATGTATATGTTATCTAAACTGTCGACTGCTACGCCTGCAGGATTATTGAATTGTCCATCGCCAATACCCTTGCTTCCCCACATCGAGATAAAATCCCCATTACTATTGAATTTCTGAATCCTATGATTTTTCATGTCTGCTACGTAGACATTACCCTGTGAATCGACATCGACACTTTCAAGCCAAGAAAATTCGGATGGTCCAGTTCCAGCAATTCCACCCCAAGAAGTTAAAAATTGTCCATCCTTAGTAAATTTCTGAATGTTGAGGAGTTCTGCATCTGTTACATACACATTGCCTTCGGAGTCAACATCTAAACCATGAGGGTGTAGGAATTGTGAATCACCAGTACCTTCACTACCCCACTTTGTTATAAATTGTCCATCACTTGTAAATTTTTGTATACGATGATTATTCATATCAGTTACATACACATTTCCTTCTGAATCACTTCCCATACTGTGTGGCTTGTTGAAGTTTCCATCTTCAGTCCCTTTGGTTCCCCATTCGGTTACATATTCTCCGTCAGTGGTGAATTTCTGTATTCTATGATTTTCATAATCAGGAACAAAAACAGTGCTGTTATCAACTACTATAACATCATTATGTTCACTGAACTGTGCTGCTCCTGAACCCTTAATACCCCATTTTGAAATAAATTGGTATGTTTCTGATGTAGCATTGTCATTATCATTATTACTAATGCTGGCATACGAGTATTGTATAGAGAGAGCAGGTAAGAGTAGTGCAATAGCTGCAAATATTACTACTTTCATATTGAAGCAACAGCACACGAATTGATTATTTATAGTGGGGCTAGGAGCTGGCGCATCAAGTAATGTCAGATTACGCTTACTCATCTTTCTTCCTTGATCACCTGTGGCTTTCCAACTCTTTCCTTTGCTAGAATTATTCCAGTTATAATAACATATGCGATCTGAAATATTTCTACTGCGATAGACATTTCGCTTATAGATCCATCTCTACCAGTTATTGGATTATCAGGAATTCTAGTAATTGCCCATATCACAATCAAAGCAACTGTACCCACAATTCCAACAACATACCACATCCTTCCCCATCTCTTTATCATGGGTAGGACCCAAAACAATTGTGCTATACCCGCAACAAGAAAAAAGATAGCATTATTGATATTAAAATTCATTGCATTGGGTACAATTATGAGGTGTAAAATCCCGCCGATAGCAGTACAGACTGCTGATCCATAGTATAAATATGCGATATTAATAGAAACCATTTTCTAATCGCATTCCTCATTTAATGTTAGTTTGAGCTCACTCATGATGACAATATCATTTGAGAAGTCATCTTATTGGTTCTTGCATTCATAGTTCCTAATAAATAACGATCCTTTATACAATATAAACCTTAACAAATGTCTCCATAGGATAATAGCTGGAGCTATTGATCCCACTGGATACTATGGAAATCCATTTGGCTGCTGTGATTACCTACTTTCCACTAGATCCCAACCAATTTTTAAGCAGCCTGTTAGGCTATTTACCATAGAAGCAGCGCACTTTGAAACAGCAGCAATACTTAAGAACAGATCATGGAATTCATTTGCTGCCCCTTCGTCTCAATGAGTGCATGGCTGCTGTTTATAGCATCTGATCCTCCACTAACATTGCTAAGTTAGATATAATATTGCTAATTTTCTGAATGATTAAATCAATAATTTTATTGTAATTTGAATTGAATTCTGCATGACCGTGATTTACTGCTCTATTTGTCACAGATGACCCGTCATCTATATTTCGTATCTGTGGAATACTGGTTTCATCTATGATGTTATTGTCTTTTTCGCTTCCAACCGGTCCCTCTGCCCTGACGCCGAATCGCTTGCTGATAGCATAAACCTTAATAACAATAGTAGTACTTGCTGATAGCAACAACAATAATATTGTCACTGATATTTTCTACCTTGTCCCCAGTTTATCTTTTTCCGACAATGCAAATACAGTTTCCCAGTGGAGGGGCATTAGTCAATAGACCTGTATGTGTTTGTATTACAATACCACAAGTGAGTTAACAATGCACATAGGTCATTGTTCAGAATGCTTTATCCTCTTCTTAGGAAATTCAGCTAATGTCCTTGAATTGCATCTCAAACATGCTACCTCCTCTGATTCTGCGAGATAGGATATGTAGTAACATTTGGAACATTGAAGACGACTCAAAGTGGAAAGTAGCTCAAATGAATGGCCATCCCTCATTTTTATGACTTGCTGGTGGAGGAGATTACCAACCACAATATCTACTAATTGAGAGATTTCATCGATATCATCATTTCTGTATCTTAGATATGTTTTGGTTATTTCTGATGGAAGCGTTCTCTGTTCAAATTCTAATATTCCCCTATTTGACTGCCTAAAGAGATGATCTCGCAAATACCAATCTAACTCTCTAATTCTTACGTCTGCCATCTCAAATTCATCTAATGATAGAATACACAGGCGGTTGACTTTATATTATGATAACGATTGTCACCTATGTCAATCTCGTCTATTGAACTATCAGGATTATTAACATAAGTCTTCGAACCATCTGGATTATCTCTTATAATGTCAGGATTTAAATACAAACTAACATCTAAAACCTTTGACTCAATTGGAGACACTTTAGCTTTAATAGTCATCGATATACTTACTAAGGTATCCTCTACAACTGCATTATCATTGGTATCTACAGGATACTCATAATCTAAAATCTGTCCATCTATCTTAATTATTGGCTTTGTCTTAAAGTCATAATAATTGTCTGGAATTGGATACCCAATAAGGATAATATCGTTTGCTAATATCTCTACCTTTTCATTCCCAGTTAGTTGTGTGATATCTATCTGCGCATACGCTAGAGCTGGATACCAGTATAAAAAGCTGGACATGATAGCAATTGCCGAGATCGTTATTACAGCAAGGATTAGTTTATTCATCAAAATATTCATTATTAACTTCAACTCCGCATCATCCTTAGCTTGCTGACAGTATTGCGCCGCTTCCGATTGGCTCATTATATCGTTATTCTCATCTACACATCAATATATCTAATTGCTTCTTTTTCCTGCTTGACAATCTTACCCCTCGCTTTCATTTGCTCGTCTAACCCTGGCCAGTCCAGTACATAACCCAATTCATTTTGTGTTTGAATAAATAGAATAGTTATTTCAGGTCCTCCTTTTCTTCTTCGTCTAGCTCTATCTTCTCACTAGTTAACCTTTCATGCTGTTCTAATATCCTATCTAACGTTTCATACAAGGGTTCCCTGGTTGAATTCCTTCTATTATGAATATACATAAACGCTGAATTGGAGATAGGAAAGTCGTCTATCAATTTGGGTCTCTTCTTCTTTCTAAATGACATTAGGGTATTAGGAGTACCATTATGGGATAAAGGTTACCCGACCAAACACGGAATAAAAAGAAGATTATTTGAGTTTACGTCTATCACGATATGGACCTTTAGCTTCTTTCTCTAGGAACTTTTCCCACTCCTCCATCAGTTCTTTATGTCCTTTTATTGCTTCCTCTGCTGTACTTCCACAGGTGACAAACTTAGTATCAACGTCACCAATCCCAGTGCTAGCCACCCCCTGATAATGCAAAGAAGAATACTGTAAGGTGCTGCCAGATGTGCAGCATTTCGGAAGACATTGCAAGGGTTAATTATAGGAATATATCCAAGATAGCCTAAATAACCCCAGACGATAAATTCTTCTATCTTAGAGATACTGCACCTAAATATAGCTCTGAATTAGAGCATCTACTAGGTAGCCACTTTGTCAAACTATTTCACACCATTTTATGTGATTTGTGCTTTTATGTCTTAGCACTCTACCACAACGCAAACACTGAAACGATATATAACATCCGAAGAAGGAATAGGTAAAATGCAAGATAATCGCATAACTCTTACACCATTTCAGGTTTTTGTTCTAGCATATCTTACTACAGAAGATATGGTAAGACAGCGACAGATTTCATGTAAGGATTCTTAAAAACGTATCTACCCAGTCCCAAAGATAGATTCGTATTACCGTATCTATTTGGTGTATGATTTCTACATATCTATTTGGTTGGTGATTATGAAAAATATTATGATTCATTATATATATCACCCCCTTGACACAGTGTCTGCCGTTTTTCTTTTTAATCCGTTTCTGAAACTGTACATTTTGCCTGGTAGTCAATCTTATAGAGGGATAAGATCTTCCTGTGTATGAATCAGAGCTAGTATACTCTAGAAAGATCATCTTCTTGGTAATATGACCTCCACCAGGTTTAGCTATGCGTATCATGTACATCCAATCTTTTTTATTCTTCTTGGTATCATTAATTCTAGGTTGGGCACGATTAATTCTAGAAATACACCAAATGTGTCTCTTAACTGAGTATATAAGCCAGATTGGCTGTTTCTGTCCTTAATAGCTATTGTTAAGCCAGTAGTACTAAGTTTAGCCCTTTCAGCGGACGGAAAGTCCTCTGGTGTGGTTTTTAGATTAATATTTACCAACTTCTGATTACTTCACACAATTTATGGAGACCTAACATACCTTGAATTTTCGGATCCAGATGATGCGTATTCATTTATCCTATTTAGATTATTGAAATGAGTCGCTCATTTGTCGAAACGAAGCGTAATTCTTCTGCTTTCACAACAACAAAGAATTAGAGAATATGACGGCCCAAATAACAGAATAACTGACTGAGACTTGAAATATTCGATGCAACTGCGCCACACTCTGATATATATGACCTGTTCAATAATACAACATAATGAGCCTGACTGTTCGAGACGCCGAAGAATATTACAACAAATTGCAGGAGTGGATTCCCTTGTATAAGGATACTGATCTGGTTAAATTTTGGGGACATGTCATTGGTTACGATATGTCCAAGATAAGTGAAAAAGAGTTGAATTGTAAGGATTGCAAAGTATACTATGGGCCTCTTATTGCTCCGGAAAATCGGGCGTGGACTATTTCTCTACTTTTAATGTCTTGGATTCTTTATAACCTTAAGAGGAAAACAGAGAACGGTCATTGCAATAATGTAAACCATGTCCACAAGAAAAAAGATCCAACGAATTGTGCTAAAGGAAGGGCATTTCATAGTAAGAAGTACAGTGAGTGTTTAAAGTCATTTAAGGATATAATTGACTCATTTGAAAAGAATCCTCCAAAGACTTTGCCTTTAACAAAAAGGGATTCACAGTCGGTAAATTATTATATTGATTCAGATTGATGTTGAAAACAAGATTTTAGGTTCTGATTAAATCAGATACTGTACTGGTTAACCGCTCAATGGATTCGTGGTATGGATGCAGATACTTTGAGACCAGTCCTTATCCAGCAATCATCTGATGAGCTTTTACATGCTGAACAAATTGCAAACAGGATTATACAGCTAGGTGGTACGCCTGTTATGCATGTTGGAAAGCTAGTAGAATCATCTGGTTGTGGATATAAAGAGCCACCATCTGATCCTACAAACTTGAAAAAAGTAATAGAAAATGTACTCGAGGCTGAGGCATGTGCCGTAGAAACATACAGCAAACTAGCTGAGAAATATAGAAGTACTGATCTGGTAACTCATGATATATTCGAGGACCTCTTGAAGGATGAAGTTGGAGACGAACAGGAATGGGAAAGACTAGCTGCTACAGTATAGTGATTTGAGATTAGATTAGACTAGATTTAAGAACTTAGACTAATTAACTTCGGTCACCTTGATTGTTGGTTCTGGAATTGTACCATTGAACGTCCAGGCAGGAAACATGATTGGTTCGATATTTGATAAACTTTTCTGTAATGGGAACTTTGATATCGTCATGAGCAACTAAAGTGAAGCTTCTCGTCATTGTTCCATTTGGTAGTCTAGTAGCCGTACCACAATTAAATGAAGATATGGGTATTAGATGTAAGAGGCCAAAATTGGAACTATTACATGGACCTGATTATGAAGAAGGAAAAGAGAAAGTGGAAAACTACAAGGATGTAGCATTAGCTCTGAAAAAAGGAGTGATGTTAGCATTTGAAGATGAAACTACGATAACACAGAAACCTTGTATACGCAAATCGATGAAGAAGATAGAACATATTATTACCAGAAGATAGAACATAACGGTAGCAGGAAGAAGTTTTCTGCATACATATCCATGACGATGGGATGACAGTACAGATTTATAGCAACATATGCTATGAGAGTTAGACTGGTTTGGTATCTCTTATCAATAATTTTTTTAAATGGATTATTCACTAAATTGACATAAACTCAGTCAATCATATGAGGTGGTCGTTATACTTCTGGGTACCATTTTTACAAAATTTATGAGCCTATTACATGATAAGGGGAAGTGGGTCAGCATGAATAACACCGTTGATGATTATAACACAATAAATTCTAAATCATATGAAGTTACCATGAGGGAAGGCCAAGAGGAAGGGGCTGACAATTTAGCGGTCTCGATGATACAAAGGTGTGAATAGTGATAACTTCGTTTCCGATTACAAAAATCATCACACTGGCTGGCATTAAGTAGTGGTTGTGTCCCCCGGTGTACCCAAATCATTTAACAATCGGGCTTCACAGATCCTAAATAGATTTCAATGGCCAAGTTAGATGATATTGATAAAGTGATACTTACTCTTTTAGGAATAGATAGTGCAGCCTCAGCACCCCAGATTTCAAATAAACTGACGCAGATGGATAAATCAATAACCGATCGAGTATGATTTATTGATTCATATGAGAACGATTGTAGCCGTTGCAATTATGGCTATAGCGGTATCAATCGTTGGAGTTGGTCCGCTTGCTATAACAGACAACATAGATGCAAGAGAAAGTGGCAACTTACCGGCTGGATCCTCTGGTGGTGAAAGCGAAGGATCCGGTATCTATACCACAGTCTGTGGTCCGGATGCAGCACATGCATGCCAAATGTCTACTGGACAATAGCATCACATAAGGTAGGGAGCAACTAAACTTCACGCTTCTTTTTTTTAGGGCCAAATCACCAAAGACGATAGTTAAGAGGGATCGTGGCTATCATAAAGCTATACTAACAGAAATGTTTTAACTTTATGACATAGAAGAAAAACATGATGAAAGATAACGATAGTAAGAATATAGACGCATTGCTTAGGTTATACAACCTATATGACGAACATAGACATTCAATACTCTGGTTCTTAGAAGATCTCGATGCCAATAGCTACCAAGAATACCTACAGAAATATCCAGGTTCTTCAAATGAGCGATCTCAGTTTATTGCTGTTTGTGGTTTTTTTGAATTGTCAGGTACTATTGTAAAACATAAGTTGATAGATCTAAATCTCTATTTTGATATGTTTAATCCTACACCATTTTGGCAAAAGGCCGAACCAATAGTTAAGGGAATGAGAAAAAAGAGACCGCACATTTACGAAAACTTTGAGTCGCTAAATGATAAGAGATTAGCTTGGGCAAAGAAGAGAAGGAAGAAAATGTGATGGGAGAATAGAAATGAGTCAAAATAATGAGGATCTAGAGGAAAAGAAATTGTTAGGCTCAGGCGGCTATGCGATCGCCAAACTGACAGAGAATGAAGAAATAAAATCAAATCTTGGAGTGCCGCAACTATTCTTAGCAAACGTAGGAAGACTGCCTGAAGATAGATTTTTGAGATATTATTGTAACAAGTGCGGTAGGGAACATGATGGCTGTCCATTACTCATTTATGAAGTTCCAAATGAAAAGATGGCTGAAAACGTTATTTTGGTTGAAAAAGGAGAATACAAATGCCGGAATTGCAACAATACCATAGCTCAGTATCGCAAATTTAGCCAATAGAGAATGATATTATGGATGTGATAATGAAGGCAGTTTCTGCAAGACAGGTAGACAATTCGATTTATTCTTTGCCAAGCAGTTGGATTATTATGCAAATTGATCGCACATTCCCTTTTTTTACTATTACTTCCAGACAGAATACTCCACTAAAATTGATCCTTTGCATTCACTAATTCTCGGAGCACATTATATCATATGGTAGACAAATAAAAGTATGCAATTAGGAATACGGCTACCGCAAACTGGCAGAAATCAAGCCAAAAAAGAAAATATCATACATCTTGCGGAAGAGGCTGATATTGCAGGTTTCCATTCTCTGTGGGTCCTAGAGAGATTGATATGGCCTATAAATCCACAGAATCCTTACCCTGGAAGTAAAGATGGAAAATTCCCTGATGACTGGCAGTACATTTTTGATCCAATTGAAACGCTGACATTTGTTGCATCAAAAACCAAAAGGATTAGGCTAGGAACTTCGGTCGTTGATATGCTGTTTCACAATCCTCTGATTCTATCAAAAAGGTTTTGTACACTTGATATCTTATCTGATGGAAGAGTTATTGCCGGTTTAGGAATCGGTTGGGCTCGAGATGAATATCAAGCCTCAGGAACTCCCTTTAGAAATCGAGGCGATAGAGCAGACGAATACTTGCAACTTTTAAAAAAGATATGGACAAAAGACGTGGTAGATTTTGAAGGAAAGTATTACAGCGTCCCTACGTCAAAGATTGGTCCGAAACCACTTCAGCTACCTCATATCCCTATCTATCTTGGTGGCTATAGTGAGAAGACCTTTGCAAGGATTGCAAAGTATGCTGACGGTTGGATTTGTACTATACGTGATTCGTTGAGACAAACGAAGTCAAATATTGAAATGATAAAAAGAGAATGTCTGAAAGTTAACAGGGATCCTGATGATATTAAAATAGCTGCGATTGTCTATCCTAATATTGAATGTTTGAGCAGTAATGACCATGTTGAACTGACTAATCCTAGAGTTAAATGGCAAAAGCCACAAAAAGATTCTAGGTACCTTTTAAATGGTAACGTGGAACAAATAGCAGACGACTTGAGACAAATTGAAGAAACCGGAGTAGATCTTGCAATTCTTAATTATAATCGATCACTTATTGGCAATAGCATCGACAATATAATTAGTGTAACTGGACAGCTTCATAATCTTGTAAGGTAGCCTCATCTTAAACGGATCAGAGACATTTGGCGTCTTATCCTCTTGCAGCAGCAATAGCGAAATAAAATTCAGAAAATTTCCTTTGTATTGGTGATAAATCAGTTGAAGTATTTATTAACAATATTCCTATTGTTCGGAGTGGGAAGAAGACGTATGGATGGTCTTGGCAACGAGCACGCCTTCTATCGTAGCAATCTTGGATCTATAGCATTCCAGTGCCACAGTACAGGATAGTTGAAGATGCATAGGGATACAGGGATAAGAAGGTGGTTGGAACTGCAGGTATAAGAACTGGCTATAGCATTCCTTGGTCTAGGACTAAGAAAGAAGGGATCTTGGTATATTTGCGTTTTTGATAGTGTCTTTAATGGTACTAACAACCGGCTTTCCAAATGCGATATACGTTCAAGCTGGAGGACCAGACGACTCAGAAGGGTGTTATGAACTAGGATATAATGACGGACAAGATAACGGGTTCCGTGTCTCGTTCTACGATCATTGTAGCAGATCGTTTTATCTTGAGGACGGAGAGAATAGATATTATGAAGGGTTCATAGATGGATGTATAGACGCAGATAACTCTAGAGAAACTTGCGAGAGATTCATAGAATAATTCCTTAAATTTTAACATCTTTTTCCCTCTAGCTACGTTTGGTATGAAGTCTATTGTGGTAGAGATGAAATAGCTGAACTGGACAGAAGGAAGTAGTTTCTATATTTTATTCAGTCAGATGTTTTCGGTGGGAGGAAAATCCAAGCGGTCATAAAAAGTATTCACACTGTGAAGGTATTGATGTAGATAAATATGGTAACGTCTTTGTAAATGAGATAGGCGAGAATCGTATTGATATATTCAATGCAAATGGCACACTCATATCCACGTGGGGCTCTTCAGGAGGTGAGCTAGGGCCCCACGGTAACGAAGTAGAAGATGACAGAAATAATAATACGGAGAATGTATACGTCTATATAGCGGACCAGGGGAACGACCGTATTCAAAAGTTCTCTAAAAATGGCACATTTGTAACAATGTGGGGAGAAGAAGGAGAAGGCGATTCAACAGATGGCGGAACATGGTATCCACAAGCATGTAGATTCCTCAACGTAGAACATCATGTACATTCCACACTTGAAAAAAGTTTCATAGAAAGAACAATCCAATACATAAAGGATAGAACTGAGTGTTTTGATGACTATTTTCCTTGTACAAGAATTAACTGCAAACTCGAACATGTAATGAAATGGTTGATCTTATTTTTTGATATGTACAATAGAGCGATCCTAGTGCGACAAAAGATTGTTAAATGAACAGAACCTTAGGCACTACTATCTTGCTATATAGATGCAATCGTCAGTAACAAGAA
>JBAUMZ010000021.1:0-3457 GCA_049578985.1 Nitrososphaeraceae archaeon | reverse complement strand
AAGAAGGGGAAATCACCCATCTCTTACGTTGATAGCTTTCTTCGATTTTATGGAAAAAATTTGACATTCCAATTATTCGTATATCCTTATTTTTCGCAACAAACAATTTCAGTTGATAACTTCGGTTTACTTCTAAAGGTATTTCGTTACGTGGCTGAATGTTGTAGAAGTCTAGAAACTGCCGCTACAGCAAAACAAATAACCCTTTTATTTGATCACAAATTTTCATGGAATAAAGTGCCTGGTGAGGATAATGTGAGACTTCTAGAGTCTCTAAAGGAATTGGGTACTTTGAGGCACATAGACAATGCCAAAATAGAAAAATCGTATGATAACAATACAATTTACGTAACTACGCCGAAGGATTGTGTTACTATCAAATTGAATGCGCAAGCCTACAAGGCCGTGATATCAACCGGTGAGACCGTGAAATTTGAATACAAAGTAGCTATACTTGGATCTGATATTACGGTTGGCACAACACGAAAACTGGAAGACCCAATAAAAAGCACATCGGAGAGGAGCAGGAAAATTATTGAACCTTATATTTTTGAGTTAGTTTCCAACTTGGAACAGAATGAAATGAGCGTTCTGGCTCATGATACGAAATTCATGCTTTTGCTCGATGAAATGAATCACAAGTTTGAAAGTGGCTATAAGCACCTAATGCAGCTTAGAAAAGAATCATAGAAATCAAATTTTCCAATGTTAGTAGTGCTATAAGCGCTGTTTCTTTAGTTCTTGCACTTCTGCCATAAGTTTCATGACTTGATCTGAAAGCGTTACCAATGCATCATCTTTTTCTCGTAGTTTGGCATTGATAGCATATTCATTATCCTGGGTCTTTGAAGTAAGGTCATCTATCTGTTTTCGTAAGATCTGTTCGTGATAATTGATGCTTAGCAAATCTACAGCTTTCAGGAAGTCCTCTAAGACTTCACGTTCTGTAGGTCGGTAATAGGAAGCAGATACGCCAATGTTGTGGCCCATAGTGATTTCAACGTTTATAGGTCTCATTACTTGTTCTGCATGGGTTTTGTAGAATTTCCTAAAACCGTGAGCTGCCTTCCATTCGTGTCTTCTTTCTCCTTTACCTAGCTTGTGGCGAAGGCCTTGTTCCCACAACGCTCGTTCTAACAGACGTTTGATGCCGCTACTCTTGAGCTTCCGGGGAAATGTCGCAAGCCCTAATTTAGCTCCATAATCTATATTTGTCGTCTGCCAAATATCTCGCATGATCCATGAGTCTCCTGTGATTTTCTCACCGTAGGAGCTGCGAAAATCCATCCAGTCTTTCAATGAAGCATAAGCACTGGGGGTGATAAAGGAGTAGTATTCTTCACTATCGCCTGAATATACCACTAGTTTGGCAGCTACTATTTCATCTTCGTTATTTCTTAATGGTATAACGTCTTTCCAGCGAAGATAATCCCAAGCACCTATTCGAATTCCTGAGGAGATCATTGTAAATACAATAGGCTTTATCCTTCTGTCAGGATATTCGATCAGCTTTCTAATTTCTTCAACAGTGGGCGCCCTATCATTGGCTGCCTTGCCTGCTCTTGGCAAACCACGGGCTATCTTCTTCCAGTTTAATATGATGTCATTCATTTCACAGAACAGTTTGGTTGCTCTATAGTAGTTGGGGATAGTGGAATTCGAAATCTCCCCTTTTCTTACCCTTTCTTTCTGATACGCGATGAACTCCATAAGGACTACTTCTGCCCAATCATGATCCTGTCTAGCCCTGAGATAGAACTGGTTGGCTTGCTCCCCTAACTCACCATCGAGGGTCAAGTAATCTAGAAATAACTTGAATCGACGTGGATACTGCCTTCGTGATTCTGGTGCTCTAAGAGCGTATCTAAAGACAGCAATTGGATTTCTATCTCGTTGCTCAGTATAGGTCGAAGTTGGTAACAATTTCTTTCCTATCATATATAGTCAAGGCGGGCATAAATAAAGGGACAAGATTGGCACGGGCTCGGAGGGATTTGAACCCTCGCCCTGACGCTTAGGAGGCGTCCGCGCTATCCATTTTGCGCCCGAACATTTCGTCATAAGTTCAGTCTGCGCCACGAGCCCACAATCCCGTTGGCGCCAAACCAATTATTATAGTAACCGGTATCATATACACCCATTTATAGTGCATATGACATATAATAACTGGTCCTAACATCTGCAAAACACGGTTATTTATTCGGTGACAGACGGAGTTACTTCAAAGGTCACAAAGCAGAATTACAATAAGAGCTTTAGACGGTTCCTAGACCATTTCCATATGGATGAACTGGAGCTACTGACCCAAGTCAAAGAAAACCCTAGGCATACGGAATCAATGATTATTGACTACATAAAGAGCCTCATAGAGAATCGTAATTTATCTCATGGCTCAATTCATACCTACTGCTTTGCAATATTCCATTTCTTTGAAATGAATGATGTTTTACTGAATAAACGAAAGGTTATGCGATTCCTTCCAGCAGATGAGGGAGCCAGAGAAGACAGAGGTTATACTCATGAAGAGATTCATGTGATACTTGGTTTCTGTGACCAAAGAGAAAGAGCTATGGTTTTACTCATGGCTTCAACTGGAATGCGAATCGGAGCGATAACAGCTTTACAGTTAGCAGACTTGAGCAAGATAGAAGCGTACAACCTGTATAGAATAACGGTTTATGCAAACAGCAGAAAAGATAGATACTACACTTTCTGTACTCCCGAATGTGCTCAAGCTTTAGACTCATACTTAGATTATCGTAGCAGGTTCGGCGAAACTCTGGAACCTACATCGCCCTTAATTAGAGAACAGTTTGATGTTAGGGATTCCTTTCAATCTAAACGGACAAAGCCTATGTCAAATGATGGGACTCTGCGTATCATAAAGCAGCTTCTAAAGCGTTCAGGTTTGAGGTCAAAAAATGTTAAACAGACTCATGGTTTCAGAAAGTTTGCTATAACACAGATGATAAAAGCTCAGATGGATTATGATTCCCGTGAATATCTTGTAGGACATAGGCATTCTAGAGGGTTAGGCGTAAACTATGACCGTACGACTGAAGAGGACCGATTACAGGAGTACCTGAAGGCTGCAAATCATCTCACAATTAACGAAGAAAATAGACTACGTCAACAAGTCACGCAGATGAAGGAAGAGGCGAGCACCGTTAATGCTTTATCCAACCGTTTAAGCAGCTTGGAAGCAATCATAAAGAACGCATTAGTTAATAGCGAAACTAAGACTGCCTTGGCGAAAGAGCTAATAAAGACAGGTATTTTTAGACCTAATACATGATGTGACTTACCTTTCTAGCCAATCAATGATATAAATGAAATATATAGTCCGTCATATTCGACATGGAAAAAGAATATGATTCACAGAAGTGAAAGTATTTTGCAAAATGGTTAGCTTAATAGTAACGCATGGGCATCGCTGTCACACATTGCCTTTGTGCCC
>JBAUMZ010000020.1:0-41925 GCA_049578985.1 Nitrososphaeraceae archaeon | reverse complement strand
ATATACCCAATCGTCCAGGACCATCCACATCACCCCAGACCTTTATACCTTGAAATGTACCAACGACACTACGCTTTGATTTAAAATCAGGGTCAATTGGACCTTCAACTTTAGAATAACTTGTTCCAGTGCCATCTAAAGATATAGTTGTAACCCCGCCTCCCGATGCAGGAGCCTTCATTTCGGAGGTTACTGGAGGTTGAGGAGCGGCGACTGAAGCTGGTTGCTGCTGCATAGCCTCGTTGGGAGGAGAGGACTTTGACGTTGTCATTAGACCTGGCAAAGTTTTTTGCCTTTTCACAGGGCACAACTGATTGTGTATGTCTATCATGCTCTGAAGCGTATTTGGGTTCTCATGAAGCAATTGAGATCCGCAATCTCCACATACATATTCGTTAGTAGTAACTGACACAGATCTATATTCTGACATGTCATTAATCAACATTTGGCGGGTTCAGCTGGCTATGCTTTGTAGAGGTTGTAAAGAGTTTGTCGTTGTCTGAGGCTAAAGCTGTTCTCTATGAAATTGTCAAGAGCGTGGTTGTCTCTACTCGTTCCATATCTAGTTTCTAAGAAAGATAATATTCTTCACACACTGAATGGAGGATACGATGTCCGGTCTTGGCAAAGCATACTGGCCTGAAATAATCTCGACTCTAAGAAGTGTCATCCCTATTTACGACAGAGTAAATAGAGTGATTTCTCTTGGCAAAGACATCGACTATAGGAGAATGTGTTTGAACAAACAGCTAAGATTTGGAGATAGAATATTGGATGCAGGTTCTGGTTTTGGCAATATGTCCAAGTTAGCCAGAATTGAAGTGAATGGGGGTTTAGAGGTGATCCTGTATGACCCAATTATCGAAATGCTTCGAATTGGGAAATCAATTGACGATAAATCTGATTTGAGTGTTGAGTTATCTTCTGGCATTTTTGAGTATTTGCCCTTCAGAAGCAATATTTTTGATGCAGTATTATGTGGATATTCTTTGAGGGATGCTGTTCATCTTAGAGATGCTATAGCAGAATTTCATCGGATTCTGAAGCCTAACGGAAGGTTACTGATTGTAGACCTTGGTAAGCCGGATGGGGTCGTTTTGGATGCTCTAGTTAGTATGTATCTGAGATATGTTTTAGGTTTTCTAGCATTCGCGGTAGCCGGCAGTAAAGGACTTGGGTTTAGGGCATTATATGGAACCTACAAACGATGGCCAAAGAATTCAGAGCTTAAGAAGATGCTAGAAAGGGAGTTTTCAGAGGTCCAGTTTACGAAACATATGTTAGGAGGAGCAGTAATTATAGCCGCAATAAAGTAACTCTTCTACTTGATTCTAGGGACTAGAATCACAGATTGTCATTGAATACAAATGATTTATTTGGTTCTGTTTAGGAATATGATCAATCATTTCTTGATTGCCCAAGTAAAGTTAATTAGAAGCCACAAAGTTTCCAATTTTATCTCATGAGCGATAAGAAAGGAGTTCAAAGAGTTCTTTTAGAGGTCATATCCAGCCCGCACAAGGTAGTCACAGAAGATCTAGCAAAGCAGATTCTGTCCGAGTACGGCCTTCAGGTACCCCCTTATGTTATTGTAAACAACGCCCAGCAGGCAACGAAGGAGAGTGCGACAATTGGTTTTCCATTGGTTGCGAAGGTCGTTTCCCCTATGATATTACACAAGACAGAGGTCAAGGGAGTAAAGATAGGTCTTTCTTCGGAAAAGGAGGTAGTAAATGCATTCAATGACATGTACGACAGACTGAGAAAGGACTTTGAGATACGGGGTATATTACTTGAAAAAATGGTGCCGTCAGGAGTGGAGTTGATCGTTGGGCTTCAAAACGACCCTCAATTTGGTCCAGTAATCATGTGTGGTTTAGGTGGCGTTTATACAGAGTTATTTAAAGATGTAAGTTTTAGGGTCCTGCCGATTGACAAACAAGATGCTCTGGAGATGTTGGATAGACTAAAAGGAAAGCAAATTCTACACGGATTTAGAGGCAGCCGACCAGTCGATCTGGAAATGGTTGCAGAGGCTCTGGTAAAGATTGGTACCTTAGGAGTCGACATGGCTCCCTACTTTGAGAGCGTAGATTTCAACCCAGTGACCGTTTATCCGGACAATTACTATATAGTTGATGCGAAAATTCTACTCAAAGACAAACCCAATACCAGTGTAATATCCAACGCTCAGCCCAATTCCAAGCACATGGATGTCTTCTTTAATGCGAAATCAATCGCTTTGATTGGAGCGTCACCTGAAACGGGGAAAATTGGAAACTCGGTTCTCGAGAGTCTTTCTAAACATGAATATAAGGGCAAAATTTTTCCTGTAAACGCGAAGGGGTATCCTGAAATAATGAGCCTAAAGGCTTACAAGAGCTTAGATGAGATCCAAGAATCAATTGACCTCGTCATAGTTACGGTAGATCTCAAGTTTGTTCCAGCATTGCTCAAGACCTGTGGGACCAAAGGAATTCACAATATGGTCATTATCTCAGGAGGGGGTAAAGAACTTGGAGGAGAAAGGGCCGTAATAGAACAGGAAGTAAAGCAACTTTCCCAGGACCTTGGCATAAGGATCATAGGCCCTAACTGCATAGGAGTGTTCAACGGTGAGAATCGTTTAGATTGTGCTTTTCAGGGTCATGCAAGAATGGTTCGTCCCAAAAATGGAAAGGTGTCGTTCCTTTCCCAAAGTGGAACAGTCGGGATAGCATTTATGGAGACTTCAGATACATTCGGTACAAGCAAGATGATTTCTTACGGTAACAGATCCGATGTTGACGAAGCAGACATGATATGGTACTTAGCACAAGATCCCAATACAGATGTAATTGGTTTATACGTCGAAGGATTAGGGGACGGCAGAAAATTTGTAGATACTGCAAGGAGAGTGATCGCTGAATACAAGAAGCCAGTGGTTGTCTTCAAGAATGGCCGAACGGCAAGGGGAGCAGTTCAGGCCGCATCCCACACAGGTTCATTGGGAGGTTCCTTTGGGGTCGTCAAAGGAGCATTCGAACAATCAGGCATAGTTTCTGTCGATAGTTATGAGGAGCTTACCGGCTCACTTAAGGCTTTGGCTTGGCAGCCTGTACCGTCCGGGAACAAAGTTGCCATGGTCACCAATGGAGCTGGGCCAATTATAGCGGCTATAGATCGATTTGAAGACCTTGGACTAAAGCTGGCTACTCTTTCTGATGGGACTTTGGATTCATTCAGGCAGCATTACCCTGCAACATATGTTCTGGGAAACCCGTTAGACGTGACTGGCTCTGCAACAGCAGATGACTACAAGTTCGCTATTCAGGCCTTTATGGACGACCCGGATGTAGATATTATAATGCCTTGGTTCGTATTTCAAGACGATCCGCTAGAGGAGACGATCGTAGATGTCCTCGCAGGGTTTCAGAAGTTGAAGAAGAAGCCCATTCTGGTGGGGGCGATGGGAGGTCCATTTACTCGAAAAATAGCTACTGAGATAGAAAGCAGAAATATACCAGTTTACGACTTTGTCTCAACTTGGTCTACGGCTGCGGGGAGCCTTGCAAAATGGCAACTTGTACGATCTTCCTGATCGGACAATGAATGGTATTCCAGTGACTATTGATTCGTCTATAAAAAATTCTTGTTATTTTCAAGCAAAAGTTATTATATTTATTCTGACGTATTTGTTAATATGGAAAGTGCACAGCAGAGTCAAACTGTAACTATAACGAGCAAAGCTGCAGAGAAGGTAGCTGAATTTATGAAGCAGGAAGGTAATACTGATCTCTACTTGCGTGTCTATGTGTCAGGTGGAGGATGTTCTGGACTATCTTACGGAATGGGTTTCGAAGATAAGCCTGATGATGATGACAGCGTAATTGAGCAAAATGGCGTGAAGGTTTTGGTAGATACTTACAGCCAGAGGCATTTGAATGGCGCCAATATTGACTATGTAGAAAGTCTAATGGGATCAGGATTCAAAATAAACAATCCTAATGTCACCAAGAGTTGCTCTTGTGGGCATTCATTCAACACCGAGTGAAAAAACAAATTAGATAAAAAATAGGCAGGGGCTACGGCCACAGTCCTCTAATTTTCATCGCTTCCACAACTCTATTTATTGCAAGTAGCGTGCTAGCCTTTCTCATGTTCACCCTAAATTCTTCGTGAGTGGTATATACATCACTGAATGCAGCCGAAATGTTGGAATCCAGTCTGGAATTTACTTCTGCCTCACTCCAATACTCTCTTCGTAGGTTCTGCAACCATTCAAAATAAGAAACTGTTACTCCACCTCCGTTGGCCAGAATATCTGGAATAACCAAAACATCGTTTCTAAACAAGAGATCGTCGGCATCCGGAGTCGTAGGTCCATTCGCCGCTTCTGCAACAATTTTTGCTTTTACCTTTCCTGCGTTGGATCTTGTAATCTGATTTTCTAAGGCGGCGGGAACCAACACAGTACAATCAATCTCCAGGAGCTCACTATCATCTATTGAACCAACACCTTGGAAACCCGCGACTGTACCATTCTTCAATTTGTGACTCCGAAGTGAATCGACGTCTATACCATCCCGATTATGAATTGAACCTTTAGAATCCGACACGGCGATTACTTTCATTCCCATCTCTGCTAAGAGACTAGCAGCAAATTGTCCTGCATTACCGAACCCTTGAATAGCAACGGGGGCACCTTTCAAATTGATGCCAAGCTTCTTTGCTGCCTCCCGAACTGTAATAGATACACCTCGCCCAGTGGCTTCGTTACGTCCTAGGGAGCCACCTATTGAAAGGGGCTTACCCGTAATTACATCGGGTTGCAAATAATTCCCCTTAAGAGCCGAATAAGTATCCATTATCCATGCCATTTCCTTTCCTCCCGTATAGACATCAGGGGCAGGAATATCAGTCAAAGGCCCGATGATATCTGAGATGGAATAAGCATATCTTCTTGTAATCCTTTCAAGTTCATTCTCCGACAACTCCTTTGGGTTGCAAATTATGCCTCCCTTGCCACCACCATACGGTATGTTGGCAATAGCACACTTCCAAGTCATCCACATGGATAATGCCTTAACTTCATCAACAGTAACCTGAGGGTGGTATCGAATTCCCCCTTTGTAAGGTCCTCGCGCAGAATTATGTTGAGATCTGAAACCGGTGTATACCTTTATTTCTCCATTGTCCATCCTTACTGGAACCGCTACAGTCAAAACACGATTTGGGCTCGCGAGAATGTCTCTCATCCCTTTGTCAAGTTTTGCCAGCTTTGCGGCTTCGTCTAGCTGTTTAACGGCAACCTCAAATGGATTAAGCGATTCTGACATAACATCATCAGAAAAATTTGGTGTATTTAAGTGTTAAATTGCTTATTTGAGAGTTACATTAGAATCACTTCATGTGAGTTTAGCCAGTTTCCTGCAATTTTCTAGAAACCATGGCTCGCAAATTGTCGTCAGATAAGTTCTGGTATTCAATCCCTAGTGACTTTGCAATTATTTCAAGCTTTTCTCGCTCAGAAGAGAGGGGAGAAATTTTTGGGGCGATCATGGAAAGATTTGTCGACGGCATCTCCCTCTCAATCCCACTTTTAGCCTTTTGGTATTCTGCCATTGCTCTACCAATCGTCTTGGAAAACGAAGACAAGTTTTTTGAGCCAAAGAAAAGGATGATAAACACAAAAGCGATTATCAGCCACTCAGCACCAGCGATATTCATTTCCATTGACGAGAAAACCAATTAGGATTTGCCCTCAAGAATCAATGATGCTATCCTCCCTTATTTGGATAGTCCCATTTTGGCTAGATAAGAGCGGAAAACAGAAAAACAGAATTGGGTCACAAACACAAACAAACACAAAAATAGCTTTTTAAAGGCGATAGCTTGTTTTTTTACAACATGGTTTACAGAAATATCGATACGGCTGTCCTTGAGAGGATCAATGAATTTATTAGCACCTTAAACCATGAATCAGAAAATGGTTCCATAATTGTGGTCGAAGGGAAGCGAGATTCGGAGGCCCTCACAAAGTTGGGGTTTATTGGTGAGGTTACTGTATATAGTAGATTCAAAGGGGTTTTAGATTTTGTCGACAGTCATCAGATGACAGATAAAAAGATTATTCTTCTATTGGATATGGATCGAACAGGAAAATACCTGACAAGCAGACTGGTGTCTCTCCTTCAACAAATGGGTAGCAATGTGAATCTTACCTACAAAAAGAAACTATGCGAAATAACGAATGGAAAAGTTCGACACATTGAGGAATTAGGATCCTACCAGAACCTGTTGGGGTCAAAGTTTTTTCCCAATTATTCTTGGGCATCATAGATCTATTCCGCTCAAAGGAAACGAAATCTAGAATCTGTTCGTTCAAAGCACTTATATTCTGGCCAGCTCACTTCACATTCACTTAATAATAATGAGGTTATGAGATTGCCTAATACAGGTATTGTTAAATATCATGTTAAACTAAAATTCGAAGTAGATGGGCTGGTTGAGAAGGCGGATATAATCGGGGCCATTTTTGGCCAGACAGAGGGCCTCCTAGGACCGGAGATGAATTTGAATGAATTACAGAAGGTTTCGAAGGTAGGAAGAATTGAAGTAAATGTTGATACAAGATCTAACATTGCAAAGGGAGATGCTGTCATACCCATGAGTACTGATATCTCGACTGCCGCGTTGATAGCAGCAGCAATTGAAAGTATTGATAAGGTAGGTCCGTTTCAAGCGAAGTTCGTCCTTGTTGGCATAGACGATATCAGAGCAATAAAGAAAAAGATTATCGTAGACCGTGCAAAGAGGATAGTCCAAGAATGGGCAACTAAAACAATAAGTGAGGGGGAGGAAATGCTCAAAGACGTCTATGATGCAAGCAAGCCTGGTAAGCTGACGGCATTTGGAAAAGCTCAGCTGGCTTGCGGCACGGGCGTTTTTGATTCGGATTGGATTATCCTCGTAGAAGGACGAGCTGATGTCATAAATCTACTTAGGGCTGGCTTCGACAACGCCATAGCAATAGAAGGAGCGAAAGTAGATGAAAGTATAATTAATTTAACTGAAGGTAAGAGAGTTGTTGCATTTCTTGACGGAGATAGAGCAGGCGATCTTATTTTGAAAGAATTGCATGGTTTGGTCAAGATAGATAAGGTGCTCAGAGCTCCCAATGGGAGAGAGGTTGAGGAATGCACTCCCCTTGAGATCTCGGAGATTTTACGTGAAGCTGTTGGTCATCCAGCTCTTTCGCATCACCCTAGGTATAATACGGCCCAGCAGTCACACAATACAAAGCATGATCATCGAAAACACGGAGGAGATGAATCAGAGCCTGGCGCTCACTCCTATGGAGAACGAACAACCAGGATTGCTGAGCATGAGGGAAAGGAGATTTTGCAAGCAGATCATGACCAAGAGATGGTATTAAAGGTGCAGAACGTGTTTTCTGAGATAAATGAGACTTTGGAAGCGGTGCTACTTGACGATTCTATGAGGATCTTAGTCAAGGTTCCTGTTTCAGATATTGTGAAACAAATAGGGGAGAGTGAAGGTGGAAAATTTCTTGTTCTAGACGGGATTGTCACTCAGAGGCTCATTGATGTTGCTGATCGAGCAGGGATCGAATACATTGTAGGCCACAGGACTATCGGTAGCAAGAAGCCATCTGCAGTCAAGGTACATACTTTTGAAGAATTGGGTATACCCAATTAGATGCATCCCAACCTGCAGCACATCCTTGCTTTAGCACATTTGTTGGAGTTCGGAAAAGGAGGGGCGTATATTGAGATCACGACTACAGAACTGGGCAGCATTATTAGTAGATCTCAACAATCCGCTTCCAAGTACCTTGTAGAGTTAGAGAAGGCAGGATTACTGGAACGAACTAAAACCGGTCAGAAATTCAAGATAATGATTACGGGCAAGGGGGTCCAGGAGGTACTTAATTTACATGAGACTATCAAGAGATCCGTGGAAGTTCTTGACACATCAGGATTGCAGTTGGATGGTAAGGTTGTTTCGGGCATGGGAGAAGGTGCTTACTATATGTCGTTGGATGGCTACCGAAGTCAGTTCAATAAAAAACTTGGCTATGTACCTTACGCCGGAACATTGAACTTGAAACTGCTCAATCAATCATCCATGCGGATGAGAAGTATGATGGACACCTATCCTTCAATATTCGTTCGAGGATTTACTGATTCTTCAAGATCCTATGGATGGGTTAAATGCTACCCTGCCATCCTAAACGATGGGGCTCTAGACAAAGCGGCAGTTATAATACTGGAAAGAACTCACTACGATAACAGCATGCTGGAGGTAATCGCACCTGTTTATATCAAGGAGTCATTAGGAATCAAAAATGGAGACTCTATCAAGGTATTTGTAACCTCAAAGGGTGCTCAATTCGAGGACTCTTAAATGCCATAAATGGAAGTCCCCATTTCATCTTTGATCTGTGAACTCTTAATGCCTGGAACTGGAGTGTTCAACCTAATGATCCTTACTGACAAGTTTCTATCCTTACAGTTCTCAGAGATCTCCTTTTCGCCATGGATCTGATCATAGCCTAGGGCGATAATATCTGGTGATACCCGTTCTACCGTATCGTATAATGACACTTGACTCCCAATGATAGCCAGATCGACGAATGAAATGGACGAAACAAGTTCCTTTCTCAAATTCTCACTATGATAGATCTTTCTTCCCTTCTTTATTTTAGCCGCTGTAGATGTCTGAGCTACTACGACTACTAAGACATCCCCATGTTGTTTTGCTGCCTTGAGAGTATGGATATGGCCGGGATGAATTACATCGAAAACGCCGCCGACCAATACTACTTTTATGGCGTCCCGCCCCAAGAAAGTCAATCTTGGAGGAGTATCCTTTTCAAGCAAACCATTGGAAATTAGGTGTCGTATGTTATCATCAAATATTTCTATAGGTAAATACATTCTTGACCTAAGTCTGTCGAGATAACTGATACTAGGCTCAACCTTACTCACATACACCGACGCCAGCACCAGTTTTTCAAAGGGGTCCATACGTCTATTCAGACCCCTGAATTTCATTGTAAGCCCAATTATATTTTTTTCCAGATATACTATTGTGGTTAGCTAAGAGTTTTCCCTCCCATTCAATGTCTGGCGGTCATTTAAGCTTATAGAAGGCTTGGGTTGATTGGTCGCGCATGTACGTATACATTCAGTTGATACAAATCTCAATTTATCAGTCTTCAACTGTCTTCCCGGAATATCCTCTTTTCGTAGTACTGAAGCCAGCTTCATTTCAAATTCCCTGCTATGTCTTTCACAGAATACACCTACCAAGAACTCGTCTTTTCCTTCTTGAATTGAAATTATGTAGGAAGGTGGGAGTGTACAGCTAAAATATTTCTCTTGATGTGAGCACCTAGTTGGAAGGGTCATTCAATAGTAGGATGACTATTAGAGATATATGTCTATTAAGTTTGAACCGGCCAAAGAATCACGAAATACTGCATGGCAATGATATTTTATTCAGAAGGTAGATCAATTGCCTCCGACTTTCGGCATTACTTATCTACCTGAAATGCATTTTAACTTTGTACTAACCATTGGCGGGTTTTAACTTCTCAAGAAAGAATATTGTACTTCTGTTTGTGATTGCGCTAATAGGACTTTCACTTTCTTTTATATCATTCAGATATTCAGCGTACACTGCCGATGAAATTGGAAGAATTGCTTCCGTAGACGTTAGATCTAATGCACGAATTGAAGCGCATGACCTCTCTCAAATTTTACTGCACACACTTGAATCCATGACAAGCAATTTGAGATCTTTAGCAAATTCACAATCAATCCATGATGGACACGTGGATGTTGGTGTAACTCTTCTTAACAATACGCAGTCTTCTACATCTGAGCTTACGGAAGGGTACTACTGGTTAGACAAAGACGGCAAACTTGTCGCCTGGAGCACCCAGAACACAAGCGAATTACAGGGGTATCGTGGTTTTGATTTAAGCTACCAGGAATTCTACAGAATTCCTCAAACTACTCAAGTCCCTTACTACAGTAACGCTATTGAATCTCCTGATATGCCGCCAAGATTTTATATTTCATATCCAATCTTATCAACAAAGAACAATGACGCAAACAACGCAGAGAACGAAATGACATTCGATGGGGTCATGGTTGCGGTTGTAAATCTGGATTCACTAGGAGCGTTCTTGCAGAATGAAATTTCACCGGAATTTATTAGCAATCTAGGCTTAATGGATAAGAATGGCACGATACTTTACGCCCGGAACCAATCTTTGGTTGGAAAAAACTACGAATCCGAGGACTTTCAAGCAACTGTTCCGGATCAAGTGAAATCAGAGTACATTGGGATTCTTACGCGCTCTTTGGAATCGAATCCAGGGGCCGAAGACATTACCTTCAATGGGACCACAACTACCATTTCGTACCAGCCTATCAATCTAGATGGAAAGCACATATGGACATTATTTTTGGGCTCCCCACATAATTTGGCAACCGACGTCGGACTAGTTATAGAACAACAGAAGAATTTAAGTAGTCAAATAATAATTGTAATTGCACTAATTGCAGTGGGCGTTGCGATTCTGATCTTATCATGGAATAAGAAACTAGAAGAGGCAGTCCACGAACGGACTAGAGAATTAGAAAGAGCAAATGTTTCTCTAGGTGAATCGAATCGACTACTAGCTGGAACGAACGAGCAGTTGCAAGCACATGACAGAATTCAGAAGGAATTCATAGATATAGCCGCTCACGAGCTCAGAACTCCCATACTTCCTATACTGAGCGATGCAGAATTTTTATCTCAGAGATTTCAGGAGAACCAGAGTCGAATTTTAGTAGGTGAAGAACAAATTCGATCAATAATTCTCAATGCTAAAAGACTAGATCGTCTCGCATCGGATATCTTGGATGTCACCCGAATTGAAAGCAAGACCCTCAAACTCAACAAGGAGAGCTTTGATATAGATCACCTTGTTCAAAGGGCAATAAGAGAAACAACTGAAAGACAACTGTCCGGTAATTCCAAAAACTTGGAAATCTCTTACGAACCGCTTTATTGCAATGTCATTGCTGATAAGGCTAAAATTCTTCAGGTCCTCACAAATCTGATTGACAACGCAGTAAAATTCACTGATGAAGGAAAAATTTCAATAGTTGTGATTAGAGATATGAAATATATAGAGATCACGGTCAAAGACACTGGTTTGGGCATAAAAGATGAAATAATGCCCAAATTATTCTCTAAATTTGTTTCGTCATCAGAGAACGGAACAGGACTGGGGTTATTTATATCAAAAAAGATAGTTGAAGCCCATGATGGAACCATTTGGGCAGAAAATAATGAGGTAAAAGGGGCTACATTCAAGGTTACACTCCCCTTGAATTAGTAGATACACATCATATAGAGGATTTACAAAAAAGATGTTTATATTGTATCATCGTATAGCATACGGATGGTACATTCCAGTGATTTTTGTTTTAAGGTATTATGATGAACCTTTTGCACGGGCTAATGGAGGATAAGATTGCTACGAGATATGTTACTCATCTCTTAAATCCAATCAAGGGCAGCTTGTAAATATAATGCATCCCGAAGACCTAAAGATGATTTGGATTTGTCAGGAATGTGACTCACATTTCATTTTTCACGCAGACGTCAGTGATCACATGGCACAAACAGGCCACTCTCAAATTACAAAGGTGGATATGATCCTGTCTGATAGTCCGTTCACCTCGAATTACAAGTTTGATAGATAGGAGATTTCTTCGAAAAAAAGGGGGACTTCGCCATGTACTGCTATGATGACAACCACTTCCCATGATTAGTCTTCATAAAAGTGGCTTTCATGTAATTGGCTATTTGATAAAATTAAATACTAGTAATTTTCTGGAATAGTGATGATCAACAACCGTGGTAGGGACTTGCTTCCTAGAATTATGGTTGTTGATGACGAGAAAGACATTCTTAGAATCATTAAGCGCGATCTCGAGTCTCCTCTTACCTCCACCTTAGCTTCAGAAAAGACAACATCAAATGATAGAGGCATACCAGATGCAGAACAAGATGAAGGAGTGTCCCACACAGGCGAAATTAGCGAACATGACACGAAAAAAGATGAAGATACATTCAATGTAGAGACTTTTACTAACGGCTGGAACGCGCTAGAAGCTTTAGATAGCCATCCGCATGGTTATTACGATCTTGTTCTGACGGATATTCGGATGCCACGTATGAATGGATTTGAGTTATACCGTAAGATTAAAGAGAAAAATCCCTCAATGAAAATCGTCTTTATCACAGCATTTGAAATAAATAAAGAAGAATTCAGCAAGGTACTTCCGTCCATTGACGTGAAAGACTTTATAATAAAGCCATTCAGCATGACGAACCTGAGAATTAAGCTGAAGGAGGTTATGAAGGGGTCTTGACTAAGTGTTATTTCGGCTATTTCTACCGATACTTATAGTGCTTCTCGAACAAATCCTGTGACTCTCTATACCTGGATTTCTCTACTTCCAACATCTGTCCCAAAGCATCATCAGCCTTAAGGATGAGGGGCTTTCCAGACCACTTATTCTCTAACAAGTAGTTGATCCATGCCCTGATGGTAGGGCCCATCCTTCTAGACAACGGTTCTAGAAATCCACTCACGATCTCACGCTTTGCAGAATCCCTATTTAATCCTCTACACATTAAATAGTATATTTGGGCCTCATCAAGTTGTGCCACCGAGGCCGAATGAGTTGCCTTCACTTCATTAGTCTCGATCTCCAAACCGGGTATCGCATCAGATTTTGCGTCCTTATCCAGCAAGATAGCGTGGCCGGCAAGATAAGATTCTGATGCCTTGGCATCCTTCCCTATCTTTATCATACCCTTAAACAACGACTTTGATTTGTCACGCATTACAGATTTGACCAACACTCGTCCTCGGGAATGACTGCCTATGTGGTTCAGGTTCGAAGTAATATCGAAAGATTGAGTAGTATTACCGAAAATGATCTCAACATCCTCCGCAGAGGACCCAATGCCCCTCATGTTACTGTCTACCTTGCATCTAGAAGTTTGACCCCCAAATAGGCCATGATACCATGACATTTTGGCATCTCGTTCGACCCATGCCTTCTTGTTCAAAAATGAAATGTTGTTTGAGTCTAGAGCCTCAAGGGTTATCATCTCCAAATTAGATCCATTGCCGACATGACATTCGGTTAGTTCAAAGACTCCCTGCTGTACACCGCGAGATCCATTAATACTTGGAGAATACAATTCTTGAACGATAGTGCATTTTGAGCCTTCATCGGCAATAACCAGATTGCGACTGATCGAAGACGAATTATCCTGGCTGAGCGCACATATTAGTCTAATTGGATTTTCAACAACAAGGTTTTTAGGTACGTAAATAAATATCCCTGATTTGAAGGCAGACGATTCAAGGGCCAAAAACTTGTCTTCCTCGTGACTCTCTATATGCTTCAATAAGACGTCCTTAATCTTTCCTTCGTGATAATTGACTGCCTTGGCAAGATCTTCTATGATTATAGCATCTCCTGTTGCTCCTACCTCACCTCTATTAAGTTTGATTATGGTAGATCCGACCCTTATTAGCCCGACTTCTTTGTCTAGTTCATTCATTCTATCTGCTAAAAAGTCGTTTGAGCTCGATGAGTTAGAAGCTACAGTTAGCTCGATACGATCCGGATAAAGTCGGTTAACGTCAGAATATTTGGAGTATAAAGGTGATATTTCAGCTGGAAGCGATTGGTAATTTGCGAAGTTCTGCTCCCTCATACGAGTCATCCACTCAGGCTCGTTATAGATTGAGGATAGGGCATGAATATCCTCCAAGCTCAAGGATGATAGGCTTGGCAATACTATTTCACCCTATCATACTATCTATCCATGATCCTGATTTTAGCCAACAGAGCCTTCCATTTCTAGCTTCACTAACCTGTTCAGCTCTACTGCATATTCCATTGGGAGTTCTTTCGTGAATGGTTCCATGAAACCTCCAACTATGAGAGACAAGGCATCTGATTCGGTAAATCCCCTACTCATTAGGTAGAATATTTGATCTTCTCCTATTCTGCCTACTGTCGCCTCATGAGAAATAGTAGCATCCTCTTCGTTTACTTCTACATAAGGATAAGTGTCTGTTCTAGACGTTTCATCTAGGAGTAGAGCATCACATCTGACGTTAGATTTAACCCCGTTCGCACCTTTGGCGACATGCAAGAGCCCTCTATATGTCGTTCTTCCTGAGTCTTTACTAACAGATTTGCTTGTAATTCTGGAGGTAGTATTAGAAGCCAGATGCACCGCTTTTGCCCCAGCGTCCTGATGTTGACCCGAGCCAGCAAAAGCCACCGATACTACCTCAGCATGAGCATTTCGTCCTAACATGTATACCCCTGGATACTTCATCGTAAGCTTACTTCCTAAGTTGCCGTCTATCCATTCGACTGTGGCATTCTCGTAGGCATATGCCCTCTTTGTTACTAGGTTATAGACATCCTTACTCCAATTCTGGATAGTAGTATATCGAATCTTTGCGCCCTTCTTCGCTACGAGCTCTACAACAGCGGAATGCAATGATTCCGTAGAGTAAATAGGAGCCGTACATCCCTCAATATAGTGAACTTCCGCCCCTTCATCTGCAACAATCAATGTTCTTTCAAATTGACCTATGTTTTCTGCATTAATTCTAAAGTAAGCCTGTAATGGAAGATCCACCTTCACATTTGGTGGTACGTAAATAAACGAACCACCTGACCAAACCGCACTATTCAATGCCGCAAACTTGTTGTCTTCAGGGGGGATTATTTTCCCAAAATACTTCCTTAGCAGGTCTGGATGCTTTCTTACCGCAGTATCAGTATCGACAAATATTACCCCTTGACTCGCTAGATCTTCACGAAGATTGTGATATACTACCTCTGATTCGTACTGCGCACCTACACCAGCCAAGAACTTCCTTTCTGCTTCTGGGATTCCCAGCTTCTCGAATGTGTTTCGCACTGACTCTGGCACGTCTTCCCAGCTCTTGCCTTGCTTATCTGAGGCCTTCGCATAATAAAAGATGTTCTGGAAGTCAATCTTTGAGAGGTTACCGCCCCAATCAGGCATAGGTTTACTCATAAAGACATCATATGAACGCAGCCTAAACTGTTTCATCCATTCTGGTTCGTCCTTTAGCCTACTAATCTCTTCTACAGTCTCTCTAGCGAGCCCCTTCTTACTTAAATAAACATACTTATCAATGGAATCTTTAAAGTCATACTTACTATAATCCATATTCAGGTTTTCAGTGGTCATATATTTTATAACGGCGTTATTTCATATATATATTTTGTTAACCTATTATGTAATACAGAACTAATTTTGGACGACAATGAGTACTATTGATGACCGGCTTTTAACCAGGTAAGGTAGTCACCACTGCAATTTAATGATACTGATGCCTTCCATTGATTTTTTCTCAGATTAATTTGGATGCTTCTACTATGCCATTAAGACTGTGTTCTACAGCTTCAATGATTCGACCCGATGTATGTATCTTTAGCTCTGCGGTTGTTTTCTGGCCGATCGAGACTAGACCATTCAGGTGTCTAAGGTAAATCATTTCATTAGGCCTTGCTTCCCTCTTTACGATCTGGAATAATGCTCTTACCGATGAAGGACTAGTAAAACCAACCCCATCCACGTTCCTGTTCCTCAATAGATAAAAAAACCACTTCCATTCACTGTCTATAGTTGAATTAGTTGATGTATCATAAAGTTGATACTGATCGACAGAGATTCCCAATTTTGAGAGGGACAGCAAGATCTTGCTATCTCCGAGCTGACTCCGAGGTACGACTATTCTGTGCACCCGGTTCTTGGAATTAGAAAGACACTCAATCAATCCATGGGTGTTGTACGTTTCAGGCATTATCACAGAATCGATCCCGTGGTGCGAAAGTTTTTCTTTGGTTCTTGGACCAATACAAATAGTTCTAATTGAACGTAGTTGAGTTTTTAGGGCTGATGTATTTCCAGTGCAATCAGCATTTGCCATAAGAATGTCTACTGCATTTCCACTCAAAAATACACAGGCTTCATAGTTATTTTGAATAATTTGTGAGACTATGCGCTCTAATTCAAGGTAGGGTTTGGGTGAAATAACTATGGACTTGAGGAAGATGACCCTCCATCCGTAATTCTCCATTGCCCTCTTAAACCCTAGAGATGATAAAAATTCTCGTGTAATTGCAAAGTACCGCGTCACCTGATGGTTCTCAAACTTAGCCATTTGGATATAGCCACGTCAGACGCTCGGACAAGGAAACGACACGACCTACCACTATCACTGCTGGAGAATTAACCTTGTACCTTGCAACCTTTTTCAGAATAGTGTTCAGGTTTCCTACTACTACTCTCTGATCTTTCATCGTCCCTTTCTCTACAATCGCTACTCTGGTACTCCCTTTCAAACCTCCTGCTCGCAAGCCTTGAATAATTTCTTTAATTCGTTCTACGCCCATCAGCACGACTATTGTATCGACAGCTGAAGCCACAGCTTTCAAATTTACATCTAAACGATTTTTCCTTTCGTTCTCATGACCAGTAATAAAGGCGACCGACGACGAGTAGTTTCGGTGGGTGAGAGGGATCCCTGCATAGGCGGGAGCAGCAATCGCCGATGAAATACCAGGTATAATCTCAAATTGGACATTATGCTTACGTAAATATTCTGCTTCTTCTCCCCCTCTTCCAAAAACCAATGGGTCTCCTCCCTTAAGCCTCAATACACTTTTCCCCTTTCGAGCGTAAGTTATCATAAGCTTGTTCGTTCTTGACTGATGCGCAGAGGTGGACCTTCCTGATTCCCTACCAACATAGATCTTTCTTATCGTCGAGGGAATTTTGTCTACCAGCTTCTTGCTAACTAATCTATCGTAAAGCACTACGTCGCATTTCGTTAAAAGTCTGTATCCCTTAACGGAAATAAGCCCTGGATCTCCAGGGCCAGCGCCGCATATAAAAACTTTTGAGGAATTCATAGTAGATTATTCCAATTATTTAGAGCCGATTCCCAGCTCGCTGAGAAGTCTTTGACACCCTCCTCTAATAGTCTTTGTCCTCCTTTGATTCCTATGCTTCTTGCTTCCTCGATCCGCCCTTTTTCGGTAATAAAGATCTGACCTGAACCGTCAGCAGAAAATGCTTTTGCAACGAGAGTCAAGAGGTTGGATTTGTTGTCAGTTAAAGCTACAACACCTACGGGGAATTTACAACCTCCTTCGACTACCGACAAGAGATTCCTCTCAGCCTCCAATTCAGCACGTGATCGAGGGTCTTCTACCAATTTCAAAAGATCAAGAAGATCCGGCCGGTCGCTCCTGCAGATAAGAGCCAGAGCCCCTTGTCCAGCTGCTGGGACAAATTCCATAACACTAAACCGCTCTGTTATGAACTTGGTTAACCCCAATCGATCTAAACCGGCCTCTGCTAAAACGATGGCGTCATATGCGCCAGTTTCAACCTTTTTTATTCTTGTCTCTATATTTCCACGTATTGGCTTTACTTTTAATTCAGGTCTCATCCTCAAGAGCTGGACTGCCCTTCTCAAACTACTGGTTCCGACCACGACCCCACAAGCTAGCTCATTCAATTTCAATCCATTCCGATGTATTAGGACGTCGTTGGCCACAGACCTAGTTGGCACAGAGGCCAGAGTAAGATCCGAGAAGAGATCAGTTGGTACATCCTTGGCACTGTGAACAGCGAAATCTGCGTGTCCATCAATTACTGCTTGATCTATTTCCTTCTCAAAAATGCCCTTCCTGTCGAAGGTGTAAAGTGGTCTTACGTCTAAATCTCCTGAGGAACTGATTTTTAGAGTATTGATGTATGTTTGCCTCTTGCTTCTCTTTAACAAATCTACCACAGATTTGGTCTGCTCTAAGGCCAGTCTACTATGTCTTGTTCCTACCGTGTAGTTCCTCATTCCTTATGCCTCATCAAACTGAATGCATAATCGTATGCTTCGATCGTTTTATCGATATCTTCATCCGTATGCGCATAGGACAAGAAACAAGTTTCGAATTGAGAGGGAGGGATAAAGATTCCCCTTTCAAGCAAAGCTTTAAAGAGCACATTAAACTTATCAAGATCAGATGTTCTGGCTGATGCCATATCTCTAACATCTATCGGAGTAAAGAATAACTGGTACATTGAACTGATATTGTTTATCTTGCACGGGATTTTTCTGTCATATGCAACTTCTTGGATGCCATCTATTAATGAATCGCATATTCTAGTCATTCTTGGATATATCTGATCTCGACCTGTATTCAGGGCAGAGATGGTCGCAAGGGCGGCCGTAACTCCCACCGGGTTACCGGCGTATGTACTCGCTTGATACACATCTCCTGATGGAGAAAACTGTTCGAGCAATTCTCGTCTGCCGCAAACGGCTGCTAAAGAAAACCCGTTTGCCACCGACTTCGAAAACGTTACGATATCGGGTCTAATTCCGAAGAATTCGCTTGCTCCACCAGTTGCTAGACGAAAACCTGTCACAACCTCGTCAAAGATCAGCACAATATTTTTTTCCAAGGTAATTTTTCTAATAAAGGTGAGATATTCCTTATCAGGGATAACTAGACCCATATTCGCCGGAACCGGTTCGAGGATTACGCACGAGATATCATTTCTCTTCCTTATCACTTCTTCCAGATGATCAAGGTCATTAAATGGAACCACAATCGTCTCCGAGCTAAATTCTTTAGGAATGCCACTAGAGGAGGGCGAGCTATTCCCAAAACTGTCGCCCTTAACAAGTGAATAGTCCTGTGCGCCATGGTAACACCCGTCGAATTTGATTACCTTGTTCTGCCTAGTGTACGCTCTAGCAAGCCGAATAGCATTCATGGTCGCTTCCATTCCAGAATTCACGACCCTCGTCATTTCACATGTCGGAATAAGTTGAGCAATCGTTTCTCCTAGGACAACCTCCTTTTCGGTGGGGATACAGTAAAGAGAGCCAATATTTAGCTGCGATTTAACAGCTTTTAATATCTCCTCATTCGCATGCCCTAAAAGTAGTGACCCATAACCCATGCAATAATCCACAAAACTGACGTGGTCAATACTATTTATTCTACTACCATTCGCCGAAGCCGCAAAGAAAGGGAATGGGTTGAAGAACCTAATTGGGCTGTTCACACCACCGGGAATAACTTTGGTTGCCCGATCGTAAAGTACCCGTGAGCTATCGTACATTTGTAGATCAAAGACCAGAATATAATTATCGTTATAATTTCATTCCGAGCTTTCTATTCACCATTTAATATTTGAGAAATTAGCTTGGCGTGATACGTTATGAGGATATCAGCACCGGCCCTCTTAATTGAAGTTAGCATTTCGTGCACTGCTTGTTTCTCATCAATTAGACCTTGAGTGGAAGCAGCCCTTATCATGGCGTAGTCACCCGAAACACTAAAGGCACAGAGGGGTAGATTCGTCATCTCTCTTACCCTCCTAATCAAATCCAGATATGGCACGGCAGGTTTGACCATTATTATATCTGCTCCTTCCTGAATGTCCATCATCACTTCCCTAAGGGCTTCTCGATGATTGAAAAACGACATTTGATATGTCTTCCGGTCACCAAGAGATGGAGAAGAATCGGAGATCGCTCTAAATGGAGAATAAAGTGAAGAAGCGTGTTTTGCAGAGTATCCCATGACAATAGTGTCTGTAAATCCACTACCATCTAGCGCTTCTCTAATGACCTTTACTTGACCGTCCATCATTGCAGAGGGAGCAACCATATCACTACCTGAATTTGCGTGGCTCACGGCTATCCTAGCTAGCAGATCGAGGCTTGAATCATTATCGACCGTACTTCCCTTCAAGATCCCGCAATGGCCTGAAAGTGTATATTGACACAGGCATACGTCGCTAATAACAACTATCTGATCGCCGAAGCCTTTTCTGAGGGATTCTATCGATTGTTGCACTATCCCATGTCTACTAAATGATGAACTTCCGCTCTCATTTTTTGATGAGGGTATCCCAAATATGATAAACGCACGTATTCCAAGATCATAGCAATCTTGAACTTCATCAATGAGACCGGATAAGGGGAATTTTCGTACGCCAGCCATTGCTTTGCTTTCTTCGGCAGCAGAAATCCCTTCCTTCACAAATACTGGATAAATAAAGTCCTTGACTGAAATTCTGGTCTCTTGCAATAGTTGCCGTATAGCTGAATTCTTTCTGAGTCGCCTTAGCCTTACCTTCGGAAATCCTGGCGAAGATTTATCCATTGTCATAATTAAATAAGCTTTCGACGATTCTGATCAAATCCTGTTCAGAGACTCTTCCAATTCGAGCCTCTTTTCGCAGGTTGTTCATAGGAGTCGACAAAACAGTAGACACTATGGAACGGGAAAGCTCCCTAATAGTTCTCTTGTCCTCTGCCCCTAACTTTGCTGACAAAATGGACATTGCCTTCTCTAGTTCAGCTTCTCGCAATGGTTCAACTAACCTAAAAACTGAATCGATCAATTGTTCCACTCGCTTAGTCTTGAGGATATCCCCGAACGATTGAGCCTCTTTATCGATTATCTGCTCTGCAGAAGCTATTTCGTTTTTTCTAAGTTTGAGATTATTCTCAGCTATTTCGGCGATCTGGTCCATATTAATCAGTTTGATTCCCTTAATGGTACTAATTTGTTCCTCAACAGTTCTGGGATTCGAAATATCGAAGACTAACATCCCCTTATTTCTTGTCGTCATAGCTTTGCTGATCCTTTCATACGTAATCAAGAAATAGGGTGCAGTAGTAGATACGAAGAGTACATCGTATCCAGTTAGACCAGATAATGCACCGTCAAAAGCAATAGGATGTCCGCCTGCCCTATCTGCAAATGATTTCGCTCTTTCAAAGGTTCTACTTGTAATCATAAATCTAACCTCCCTTTGCCTCAATGACTTTGCAACAAGACTAGCTCCTTCCCCAGATCCTATTATCAATATGCTTCTACTTTTGAGATCATCGAAATATTTCTCAGCGATGCCAACTGCTACAGAACCAATTGAGACGTTACCTTTGTTCAATCGAGTAGCTGTTCTTACTTTGCTTCCAACTTTGAGGGCTTTCGTAAATATCAATGAGAGGTTCGAACTAGAATGGCCATTGCACCTTGATAATTCAAAAGACCTCCTTACTTGTCCTAATATTTGATCCTCACCTATCACCAGAGAATCTAGACCGGAAGCTAGTCTTAAGAGATGCAAAATGGCTTCTTGTCCGAAGCTCAACTCTACATTGTCTGAAAATTCCCCTTTTGAAAAACCAGCGACTGATGACCAAATGTCTAAGATCTCTTGTTCATCAGGTGTTTCCTCCGATGACAAAAAAATTTCTACCCTGTTGCATGTTTGCAAAATAACACACTCGCTATCAGGTGAGAGATCCCTGAATCTAGCATAAGCTTCATCGATATTCTTAAATGTGAATCTTTCAAGAAGGTGAATGGGAGCCTTCTTGTAAGTGATTCGAGCATTACAGAATTGCTGTTCTCGATATAGAGGCTCGAATTGTGTCATTTAGTTTCCTTTACCCTCCCAAGAGTTTATTAATGCAACTAATTCCTCTCGAGCATCGTCAATGCGGTCTTCCTTAATAAGCTTCTGAATAGTAACATTGTTAATAATAGAGTACAGAAAATCCTTTCTTTCATTGACAGTTGGTATCCTAGTCCTAATCATTCTTCTCGCGGCTTCTTGGAGTCGTACGTTTTCAATATCCGACTTACTTATTAATCTCCTTAAGACCCTTTCTGCCTTGATCCGAAATCTTCTGGCTACTATTGGACTTCTCCCCGAGGTTGAAATGGCGATTTGAAGAATTCCTTCAACATTTATTATAGAAGCATATGAAAAATCACTAACCGATGGGTCATCTACCGCGTAAGACAACGCTCCCATTAAATTAGCTTCTTTAGCTATTACACGATTGAGATGTTTATTATTGGTGCAAGCTAGAACTAGAAATGGATTCTCATAATCTTTAAGAAAGCTGGTATCTTTAACACGCTCTTTTCGCAGAGAGAGTTTTCCCTTGGTTTGAAGACCCTTGATTATTTTATTCAGGCGGTTTGTGATCAGAATTATCTCACAATTCTGATCTTCTAGCCCTTTCAACTTCCTTAAGCCCTCTGTTCCTCCACCTATAATAATGACTTGTTTCCCGTTTAGGTTCAAATCGACTAGCAATTATCGCACCAGGATAAACAAGGAACAAGACGTTAGTTTTTCTATTTAATTGTTGCATCTGACAAAAAGTCAAATATTTGTTTCCATTTAGGGTAGTTGAATCAATAAAAAACTTTTGTTTGCAGGCTCAATAAAGAGCATGGTTAGATAGGCTATCTCTTCAAGTTCTCACGAGTTGTATGTCGACATTTCATTACGTTGAAATGACCTTTCACCTAAGACTAATTAAGAATGGATTGTTTATCAGTATTAATCCTTGAATGACGATGATGCTCCGAAGACCGCGCTAGATCTTTGTTCCATAGAGGAGATAGGTATCGCCACAAGAATGCATCTTGAAAGCTCAGGATTTAAGTCACTCAAAGATTTGGTTGTTAGGGGACCGGTTGATATTTCAGAAGCTACGGGGATGGATATCGAAAAATCAGCAATTCTTTGTAATCGAGCGCGACAAAGACTTGAGGACGCGGGTGTATTGGAGAAAAACTTCGTAACAGCACGTAAATTGTATAATAAACGACTTACCGCTGAACGAACATCAACAGGTTCTAGAAACCTTGACACCTTACTCGGAGGAGGGCTTGAGACTCGTGCTGTCACAGAAATTTATGGAGAATACGGAACAGGCAAGACACAGATATGCCACAATTTGTGCGTGATGGTATCACAGGACAGAGCCCATGGAGGGTTGGGCGGTAAAGCAATTTATGTAGACACTGAAAATACCTTTAGACCTGAACGTATTGTTTCCATATGTAACGCGAGAAATATTGAACCTGACCATGTTCTTGATACCATTATTGTAGCTAAAGCATACAACTCGGCACACCAGGAATTAATAATAGATGAAACAGGCCCAATCATAGATGCTAATGGGGTTAAGCTTGTTATCGTGGATTCTGCAGTTGCACACTATAGAGCAGAATTCTTGGGTAGGGCGACTCTCTCGGAAAGGCAGCAGAAACTAAATAAATTTATGCACATCCTCTTGAGAATTTCTGAAACATACGATGTTGCTATTATAATTACGAATCAAATTCAGTCCTCTCCAGATTCAATTTTTGGTGACACCTTTAAACCGACAGGCGGCAATGTGGTAGCCCATACTAGCACATACCGTATCTACCTCAAGCGCTCAGGCAGGAATAGAATTGCAAGGATGGTGGACAGTCCTTGTCACCCAGAAACGGAGGTGCTTTTCACGCTTTCGGATAAGGGAGCTACTGATCCAGATCAAGATTGATTCTTGCAGGCAGTTACATTAAATTAAGGCCGCAAGTACAGAAAATAGAATGCCTAGCTCACATGGGTACAGGAGGAAGTCTCGCTCAGTTATGACGCAGAATAGTGTCCCAAAAGGATTATCCTATCTGCTTGCAGAGTACAATCCTGGCGACAAGGTAATTATTGTCATAGATCCAAGGGAACATAAGACAACCCCCCATAGGAGATACCATGGTAAGGTCGGGACTGTATTGCAAGTCGGAAGAAGGACATTGAAAACTTCAGTGGTTATAGGCAATAAGCGGAAAATGTTGCAAACTAGGCTCAACCACGTAAAACATCTAACGGCTGTGAATTAATTTAATGACAGAAATTGATAAAAAGGAAATAATCACATTACCAGAAGTTAAGGATATTCTAGAGAAGGTGAAACCTGATGAAATGGACCAGATCCAAAGGTGGACTTTTGATTTCGTGACAAGATTCTCGAAACTCGATGCAAGAACCTCACGAAAGATGGTCGAGGAACAGATTAGGGAATGTGAATTGAAAGAAGAAGAGGCAGTGGAATTAGTTAACATATTACCAAAGTCGCTTGAGGAACTGAGGTCATTCACATTTGGCTGGAAGAAACTGATTTTGACCAATACACTGGAAAAAATGTTAGAGATATTGAAACAGAAAGCTGAAGGTTAAATATTCAGCCACTAATCAATTAAGTGGGAATTAAACGATTGTCTATGTCTGTAGACAGATCCGATCGTACTTGGAGAACTGATGATAGTTATACATATCATCACCAACCTCAACGTAAATACGAAGAGTATGCCTACATATTGGATTTCATGCAGCGCGGAAAATCCTCAACCGTAAGAGGCCGTGAAGGAGTAATAATACAAGCAATTGGCGAAGAAAGACTCACATTGTTGGAGTTGTTGGGATTTGGAAACGCATCCTTCGAAGTAGGAGAGAGACTGTACATAGGAAGAGAGGGAAGGGAAAAGATCATCAGCGTTCTTGGGAGATTGGAATACTCAGGTATATCTCAGACAGCTAAAAATGAACTGCATGCGACAGTCGAAAAAATTGTGTTGGAAAATGAAAAGAGATTTATCGATTATGTAAATATTGCCCAACCGGTAACTCCTAGAATTCACGCTCTAGAGCTCATTCCTGGAATCGGGAAGACATACATGATGGCGATAATAAAAGGGAGGGAAGCTAAGAAATTTGAATCCTTCCAAGATATACAAGACAGGATAGGTCTAAAGGACCCTGCAAAACTAATATCAAAGAGAATTGTTGAAGAAATAACCGGCGAGGCTCGCATGAATCTTTTTGTGAGGAGATGAGATTCACAGGTCCAAACTCTCTAGGGCAGCACACGCTTACAAATAGGATGGTAATAGAACAAATAATTCGCGAGGCAAACCTGGCAAAAACTGAAAAAGTAGTAGAGATCGGTACAGGAGAGGGTGCGCTCACAGCACATCTTTGTGAGAAGGCAGCCCAAGTAACTTCTTTTGAAATTGACAAGGCCGTGTTTGAGTTTGCGAAGCAAAAATTGTCGCACTATAGTAATCTGCTTTTGCTGAACATAAATCCCCTTACTCATGAGCCGATGAGTTTTGAATTTGACGTTTGTGTATCCAACATTCCCTATTCGAGGAGCAAAGAGACTATACTGTGGCTAACCAATCATGAATTTAGCAGGGCAATAATTATGGTACAGAGAGAATTCGCAAGAAAACTCTCTTCGGCTCCCGGAAAGCGATCATATAGAGCAATTTCCGTAGTATGTAGATATTGCTTTAACATTAAAGAATTATTCGAGGTCCCGAGGGCCTCGTTTAGTCCGCCACCAACGGTCCCGTCTCAAGTTATTGAATTGGTGCCCTCAGGTCGGCAACTCTCTTACGATGCAAAAAAGAACATCGCATTATTATTTTCACAGAAAAGGAAAAATGTCCGGAAAGTTGTCTCATCTTTTGCACTCAAATCCGGTCTGGACTTATCAAAGAGAATTTGTCAGTTAACTCCAAATGAAATAGTGGAGATAGCAAGGAGCATGAGCGTCTGAGGCTAGACGATCATAGGAATAGAGTGAATATGGTTTGTCTTACATGAATTTAAACATCGAATTGAATCGCGGTACGGAACGTGAGGTTCTTAAATATCAACCATCTGACGATACTTACCTTATACTGGACTCGCTTGCAGGATATCGAGGGAAGTCAGCATTAGAAATAGGTGTCGGGTCAGGGATTATTCTAAAAGAACTTTGCAAAAGATTTTCAGTAGTGGTCGGAACAGATATTGATTTCAATGCGTTGTCATTTTGCAATCAATCTGATGGCACGGAGGCAGATTTGGTCTGCTGCGATGGAGTAAAAGCTCTTGCATCCTTGCAGAAATACGACCTTATTGTCAGCAACCCACCATATCTTCCATTCGATGATAATGATATTTGCGACAGGACCATATACGGAGGAACAACAGGTTCAGAGATAGCAATAGAATTTATCAAATCTTCAATTTGTCTTTTGAAAGAGCACGGAGCAATTTTGATTCTCCTATCGAGTCTATCGAACTTGCCTCAATTCTACAGAGAAGTAGCATCGTCTGGGCTATTTAGAAGAACAATTTCAAAGACAAAGCTGTTCTTTGAATCTCTTTCAGTAGAGGAAATTCGGCTTTTTTCATCAACTAGTTCACAATAGATCAACCCAAGAGATACTCTCATTTCCGCAGCAGACTAGATGATTTCTGGGAAATTTCAGCGCTCATGCGGGATAATGATGACTCCCCTCCAAGGTCATATGTTACATACTTTCCTTCCGCAACTATCTTTTCAGTCGCCTCAAAGATTGCACCAGAGATATCCGTTTCTCCTAGATATCTCACCAACCAGGCACCAGAAAGGATAGAAGCAACAGGATTCACTTTATCCATTCCAGAATATTTTGGTGCACTCCCATGTGCAGGCTCAAACATCGCGTAATTCTCTCCGAAGTTTCCAGAATATACGTTACCGATTGAACCTACGTGGCCTGAAGCACACTCTGAAATGATATCCATAAATAGATTTGTACTCAAAAGTATGTTTTGGTTGAATCGTTCAGGATTTTTAACTAGCTGCTGTGTCATATTGTCCACATAATACTCCTCTACATTAATACCCTGGAACTGACGACTGATTTTCTCAACAGAGTTCCAAAATATTCCATCTGTTTCCTTCAATATATTCCGCTTCGTCACCGCTACTAATTTAATATAGTTACGTTCTTTGGCCATCTCAAACGCCTTAAATGCCACTCGTTCACATCCTTTTCGTGTTATCTTCCTTACTGCTATAGCTGAATCCTCGCTGGTTCTAAATTCTATCCCTGCATAGAGACCTTCTGTAGCCTCTCTGACGCAAATGAAGTCAAGTTTTCGCTCCGACTGCCTGTACGTCTTGATCGGCCTCACATTTGCATAGAGTTCGAATCTTTGTCTTATGCTGACTGCTACACTACGAGGAGCATCAGGCTTAGGAACAGTCGTAGTAGGGCCTTTAAAGCATGCATCACTTTGCTCGAGAAGCTTCCATACTTCATCCGAGATATATGAACTGCCGCCCGCTTTCATCCACCACTCAGAACCTGCGTCGCAAACTACAAACTCAACCTGGGAGTTACACGACCTCAGAACGTTTAAGACAGCTTCAACGAGCTCAGGGCCTGTTCCATCACCTTTAATTACAACAGCTGTCTTACGCGTCAAATAGATTAGATCAGAAAGGATTGTTCCAGTATTATATTTATTTTGAATTAAGTTCGATGCGGCTCAACATGTTGTCTCTAAACGGCGGCACGTCACTAGCATTCTTGACATTTGTAAATTCATTGTTTTCTGAATAGTACGAATAAGAAATGTCGTAATCACTAAGATTAAGACGCTGTTCAGAGAAAGATCCTGTTGAATTGTCCATAATCGTGATGGTCGAATTATCTAGAGAATAGAACTTCATAAAATCACCAAGTGTAAGCCGAATTGGTCTAACATATTCAATGTGAACTGTATTGCCCTGAGTGTCAGTATGGATGGTTCTGAGACATTCCTTACCATCTACAGTATCATTGCCGATCCCAGCAGGAAGTAACTTTGGTTCACCATCAACTGACACCTCTACAATAGGATGAATACTGAACTGGTCTACGTTATGCCCTTTTAGACACACCTCTAGAGGAGTTGGAGGAGGTGCAACAAGAGGAATTATTACTAGGGTCACGAGGAGAGACACTCCCATGGCCGCTGGCGGTATGAGTATTTCTTTTTTACCTAGTCTCTTTCTTGGTTTCTCCTCTTTTACCTTCCTTTTAGGCATTTTACGATTTCAGGAGGAATGTGGTGCGACCTGTTATTAGTGCGTTTCCAGCTATTCACAGATCCTGCTTAACGTCTAGCACTTCAATACGAAGCCGGATCCAGACCCCTATTCTTACTTTCAATGATCCAAGTTGTTGTTCGGTCATTCAATAGATCGTCTAGATCACTGATTTATTTTGAGCCTAATAACAATCAATAATATCTTCGTGAGTGAGTGGATCTTGTTGTAAAACTTCTACTAATCTTGGGGCATTTGTTAAAGTTGGTGTGGATCAAACATCACTGAACGCAAGTTTAAGTCGTTTCAGGATCGATCTACTTACTAAGGGTTAGGTATTTAGGTATAAATTTTAGTTGGGTAGGGAATGAGACCTTAAGAATTTATATATAAGCAAAAGTTGCTCTTCAGAAGTAATTGGCAGAAAAAAAGGGGAGCAAGTCGAAACATTTTCAAAAAAAGAAATTGGTCGTTTTCGTTGTACTGGCCATTATTGCAATTGCAGGTATTTCATTACTATATTCCTCAAGTATTAGTTCGGGTCCATCACAAAGGGATAGTAACGATGTCTCCGAACTTGTTTCAGGGTCAAGGGCCGACGCAGTAGAAAAGTTCAACGCCCAATTCTGTGGGCTGAATTCCCATCCCAACTCGAGCTACCTGGTTATCGAATATCCTCTCCCAACCCTTTGTGAGATGCCCTTGGGTATTAGCGTAGATTCTCAGAACCAAAATATTTGGTACGTTTCTACAAAGAATGGCACATTGGGAAGGTATGATATGAATACCAATAAATTTGGAGAAGAGTATAAGATTCCGAAATGGCCTGCTAGAGAGAACCCCACGGTGTCCTCTCAGGTTTGGGATGTTGACGTCGATAACAAAGGGAATATCTGGTTTACTGATGAAAAACAGAACGCGCTTTGGAGATTTTCAAATGAAACAAGATCCTTCGAAATGTTTACGGTACCAGAGAAGTCTGAGGCATTCGGGACTACATATCCGGTCTCCATGGAAATAGATAATAATGGTAGCAATATTTACTTTGTTGGAATACGATCTCCATCAATATGGATAGGTAACATTTCTCAAATGAGGAACGGTACATCGGAAGGGATAGAACGCATTGGGATTCCACTTGACTCATTTAAGGGAATAGACCCAGATCTAGTAAGTACAGGATCGCTTGTTCTGGATGACAATAACGATAGGCTATTTGTTTCTTTACTTGCATTCAACAATAAAGGACAGATTTTTGGATATGATTTAAACAATGATACATTTACTTCTTACGAATTGCCAGACGATCTTAACTCCCCTGTAGGATTAACCCTTGACCTCAATGATAGCTTGTGGGTTACTGACCATGGGACTAGTACTTTCTTTAGACTAGATCCGACTTCAGGAGATATTACGAAGTATACAACCTCTCCCGTATCTCCAAGAACCTTAGGACAAAGCACAACCATAGACGCCGCCTATACTTTGCCATATTGGATTAAGACTGGCGAAAACGGAACAATATGGTTTAACCAACATACCGGAAATAAGATGTCAAGCTTCAACCCCAACAATCTGACTCTCGTCGAATATTGGATTCCTTCCCAAAACAAACTTTGGGGACCTTGCCAAGATACCGCCGTTCAATGCGGTATAAGTAACGCTTTGCAGTTTGACGTTGACAAAAATAATGAAGTATGGTTTTCAGAATGGTCTGAAAATAAAATTGGTAGAGTACTGACGGACAGAATATTACCTATATCTGTTTCTGTTTTGCCTCACAGTTTTACCCTACAAAGAGGTGAAAATGAGGAGATTAGGATAAACGTTACTTCAAACAGGAATACCACTTTGACGGCAGATATGTTAGCAGCAGGATCCTTTACCACAACAGGTAATCTGGGCAATCTCTCAGCGCTCTTTAGCGAGAACTCTGTCAAATTAGAACCAGGACAAACCAAGCAAATAAGTCTCATAATAACACCAACCCAACGATTAGAAGCAGGAAATTACACTCTCATGGCAGGAGCTGAAACTAGTGATGCATCGGTACTTAGGGCAATTCAAGTAACAATACCAAATTGAATCCGAGAATGAGGGTATTTCTTGACAGTAATAACAGTAACAATGACAGTAATAACAGTAACAATGACAGTAATAACAGTCTGTCTCCAGCGAGAGACATAAATACAGTATTCCGATTCTGTTGTTTCAGCTACATCTCATGATTAACGGCCCCAATGAAGTGTGTCATCTTTTTGCATCCAAATTGTTGACTTGAATAAGCAATTGACTTATTTCAAATTATCTAGTGAAACGAACTCGACCTCGGCTTCCGAAATCTATAATAAATCACTTATGCATGCTCAACCATTCAAAATAACTGATGGAGTCTCCAAATAATACTCGTTTGCCAAGACCAACAAATATAGGCTGATTAGTAGACCTGTACAACATATCTACATTTTCTATGTCCATCAGATAGCGCACGCTAGAGTCCCTCATTTTACGGATTGATCTCTAGTCTTCATCCTCCGGTTCGCTTTGACGAAGTTGGGTCAATTTCGTTACAGTCAAGCATCCAAGCTTACCTGCAGCTATTTTTAGGGCTTGTTTAGCAAGTTGGAGGTTTTCAGCGCTCACGTATGCCTCGTAAATGGTGTCTCCAGGTTTGACTCTAGCGGCCAGCCCTGTTGCCTTGCCAAAGGCTCTTCTCATTCCCTCCTGTAATCGATCAGCTCCTGCTGTTGCAATCATCTTATTTTCACGCAGAACCACGTGAGGATATACCTTAACGCTCGAGAAGAAACTCGTATCACCTGCTGATGCCAATGTCTTGTTTGCGCCAAGTCTAGCTGCTTCCAACGCGTTTTGCCTGATCTGGCGCCTTTCTTCTACTACGAGCTCAATTTTGTAATCATAATCATCCTTAAATTCTCCTGACGAGAATCTAGCAATCTTCAGTTGAGGCTTGCCTCTGATGTATTCCTTTCTTACGTATGGCATACCACGAATTTCTCTATAATTACTACCCTTCAACAAAATTCACCTATTTTTAATGCTTAAATGTGGACTGGCTCCGATTTATTCGTTATGTCCGCTGATATTGAGGGTTCTGACCTAGATATAGAATATTTGATTGAGGCAATTATACCAGCTGGAGAGACCAAGATAGTGGTAACTGAAACGAAATTCCAGGATCAGCTCAGGTCAAAAGGATTTGGCGAAAATGAGGACTCGAAATATATGCTTAGCTATTGCGAGGCCCTATACTTGGCGTTTACTAACAGATTAGCTATAAAATCCAATGAAGACGCCGGCATCGGGTTCGAGCAGCTGATAGAGAAAATGTTAAGGCATGATCCTAGTGTACTTACAAGATTCTTAGTGTATCGCGACTTGCGAAGTCGAGGTTACGTTGTGAAGGATGGATTCGGCTTTGGCATTGACTTTAGAGTATATGAAAGGGGAGAATATCAGAAAAAGCCGTCAAAATATCTGGTATATGCACTGAGCGAAGGGATTAATTTAAAGATAGAAGATCTTTATGATTTGATCGACCAGACTGTGAAGATGGGAAAGAATCCTGTCCTAGCTGTCATTGAGAGAAGAGGAGAGGTGATTTACTATAAAGCCTCGAAGTTTTTCCTAAAAGACAACAAATTTCGTGAGGAAAGCGAAATCGGCATTCAGCGCTTCAACCTCTTAGAATAAAGAAAAGAATCATCATTTAAATCAATGTTATGTCACTACAATGCGTAGAGATGGGATTCAAAGAAGTATTCTGCCATGACTGCAAGATCATTCTAGCTCGCTACAACGCTGATTATTTCTCAGATCTTAAGGTTACTGAACTGACCAGGTTACATCACAACACTCACATAAGAAGCGGCCATTCGGTTACAACAAGACTAATTAATGATAATGGCGGGGAGAGATCATCTCTCTATGAAAAAAATTAATGTAGCTCCATCCTAGAGCTTCATCCCGGAACGAGCTCGATGATTAGGGGAGTAATTTGAAAGTTGGATCTTCTTTGCGAGGACCAGTGATCTATGCTGCAAGTCATCGTTGGAATTGCGTCCAGTATCCTGCCGGCCTAATTAATCCTGGTTAAATTGACCGGAACTTGAAATCACTTGTTAAGCGACTGAAATGGTAGTCGATTAAATCCGATCCGTCCAGTACTCAAAATGCAGTCTCCTTTGAGAACCAATAAATAAGAGTCTGAGTTGGTATGATGATATTGAAAAGAGTTTGTGAGAGCTGTTTCTACACAGGTGATGACTATGAATACCTGCAGGCTGGCGACTTCTGTACAGAATGCATCAGTGTACACTCAATGTGTCCGAGATGCAATGCAGCCTATCATAGTGCGTTGATAACCGACGATACTTTCATTATTGAAATATAGCGACGTTTGAGCAAAAAACAGTATCTGTTGAGTCTCTTGGGACAGTGGCATTCTTTATTAGGTTTACTTGCATAAGTAGACTAGATTTATAAGCGAATAACTCATTCCTCTAATCTAACTCCGCTAATCGGACCGGATGATGAAGAGTAAGATAGTCCCCCTATTATTCTGGCAAATCAGTCAGAAAAGATGAAGAGAATGACCGGACTACTGAATCCTGAAAAGACATTCATATTTAGTGCTCCGGCCGGGATTTGTTCCGTTGCGGCTGTGGCCGCATTCCGATTGAACCCGGGATCTCCGCCTTGAGAGGGCGAAATGCTTAACCGGACTACACCACCGGAGCTCAACACTTTGCATGCTATTCATCATATAAGAATTGCGTTCAAAATTCCAAAGGGGTTGCATTATATTTGGTAGTCCCCAGATGAACTTGATTTATTGGAAGACATTCACATTCCCCCTGCCATTTCTACGTATGTTATTGAAATCCTAAAGTCGCCAGCCTTACTCATTGGTTGTAGAGCCACCGGCATAAAAATGTCAAAGCCCTGCTGTGAATATGACATAATGGTCTTGTCGAATGGTGATCGGCGTTGTGAGGTGAAGAAGCTTGGTTCATACTGGGCCGAAATACTCTATGTCCCTTTGAAACCTAAGGTCCCGAAAGTAATACTAGATAGCGCGGATGGAATCGTGCTAAGTGATACTGATGACCTTAAGATATCTTCTATGCTAAATGCGGTCATGGACGACACAAGACGAACTAGCAGCAAATTAGCGATAGCTAGAAAGATGCTCATCTCTTGTCTAATGAGACAGACCGAAATCGAGAGAATCTCTCAAAAATCCGCCATAATTTCGTCGATGCTACTTAAGATTTCAGCCTATGAAGTTATGCAGAGCATTGTCTTTTTTTCGGGGCTACCTGGATCACCCTTGCATCAGTTGGAATTAATCAGAGGGGCTCTGGAGCCAAGTCAGTTCGAATCTGAAAGCATTTCATTGGCTCTAGAAATCATCGGGGTAGAGAGGGCTACAACTTCAGTACTGAGACGATCAATACCTTCATATTCCAGACTAGCCGCGCATAGGTACGATAGATCTTTAATTGAGGCCAAAATCAAGTTTCTTTACGAATCTGGGATGACAGCAGACTGCTATTACTATGTAGGGAAAGTTTGTTCAGATATTCTCAAGTCATTAGACAGTACTTTGTGGCATACATACGGAAAACTCGTACAGATTGGAATGGATCTCAGCATGGACGTTGAGCATATCCAAAGATGGAATTCGCAGCTTTCCATGGCCGCTAAGCGGCTTCTTAATTCTCATCGAACGGTTATAACTGGTTGAGTAATTTCAACTCGCTTACTTCTAGCACGCAATTTCGCTTTATATTTGAGATTTCTTGGTTTTGTTCTTAGCCTATATCCACAACAAGGACACCATAGACCTTCCCATTTGATGAATATTTCACAAATTTGGCAACGCCTTTGACCACTAACGTACCGCCCTGAACCGACAGGCTTTTGTGCCCTATGCCTAATACAGATCCCTTTGCACGTCATCGTTTGACCTATATGAGGGTCTCATCCCACTATTTAAACTTGGGTAACTATTTTTTATTATCTAATAATCACAACAATCTGACAAATAAAAAGGAGATAAACAGAGATGACGTGCGCGGTTACTGGATTGAAACGCTCTTAGCTTCGAATGCTTCATTCATTGTGAGGTACTCGTCGATTTTCATCTTAACATCGTCAGGTCCGGTATCCTCCATTCCCGAAAAGCCAGCCTTAAATGAGATCTTGTTACTCGAGACGTTGACAGCTTCAATCTCCATATCCGCATAGACATTTGTAAGTTCGGTAACCCATTCCTTCGCTTCGTTTTCATTAACGCCACCTGTTTCTATGTTTACGGTTAGCATCTTGGTCATTCAAAATCACCTAAACCAACTTCATTCCGGCTGTTAATAAAGTTGACGTATGGTTTTTCGACGCACAGCGTGGAAGCATCTCAAAATTTCATACCTTCAATTTTGCGGAGGTGGATCGGATTATGTGGGACGTATGCCCATAAGGATAAAACCGAAATCTTCTACATGTTCACCGTCATATTAGCAGCAGGACACATTTGCATCCAAGAAGTGTCGAAAAATACGCATACGAAAGTAATAGATAACCAGAGTTAATCCGTATTCCACAGTTTAGTTAGTTCTTTATTGAATTTAGTTGCTTGTTCATCCGTGAGAGGGTCCCCACAATTCTTGTGTGTTGGGACCACGCGCATTCCCCATAGCTTGAACTCTACTTCATAAAATTGTATATTGGGACAGCTACACATACAATACTATTGAGGGAGCATCAGTAATATTTGTGTTAGCCGTTGAAATGGAGCTTCAGGCCACTGGTTGTTATTGAAACATTTATCAGTTTCTTTCTGTTCATACTTAATATGAGAATCTCATTAGTTACGACTTTGAGGACCTTCCGAGCTAACTTGTCGGTGTGTTTCCTTGTCACCATCTTGGTATCAAGCATTTTGCTACTCAATATAGTGGACCCCGGCCATGCTTTTGCCCAGGGCAATAGTTGGTATGTGGGAAAGGGTGCAAAACCCAACACTTATTATACATATCAGGTTCAGAATCTTGACACAAATCAAGGTAGGCCATTTTTGATGACAATCTACCTGAAGGAATTTGATGATGCTAACAATTATTGGATTGCTCCTGTATTTGTGGTCGATCAAGGAAATGTATACAACGGTACCCTACACCTTAGTGATCTGGACATGAGTGCTCTAGGGACCTCAAATGTATCAGCTGCATTAGCGCCATACAGAAGCGCTTATACTAATTCATTACAGTGGATGGCGTCCTTTGTTCCTAAGCCTGGACAGTCTCTCAGTGCTCCATATTGGGGAAAAATAGCAGCCATAGGAGGCTCGCCGATAGCTCCCAGCGGCCCAGCCAAAGTCACCACCCCTGCAGGTACATTTGATACGACTGTTGTATCTTGGCTATATGGTGAAACCAATCACGTCTGGGTAAATCCAAATCTTCCATATCCAGTGAAGGCGGAAACTTTTGCCGGAGTTACTACCGGGAACGCTCCTGTTCAGTATGCCTTCGAACTTCAGGCTACTGGTACCGGTCAGCCCCCTGTTCCTAAAAGCGAAGCCATAATTCCAGAACCTCCTCTTACAATTAGGACTCAACGAGGTTCGTATTATATACAATTGTTATGGGATCCTCCAGTTGAGGCACCTACGGGAGAAGCTGGAGATAATGCTACCAGCACCGCTGAGGAATTTGGACTCATCTTTACGAACGATAGGAAAGAAATAGTAACTGGAGTTACTTATGGCTTTACTGTAACATCTTCAAACGATACTGTAATTGAAGAACTAGGGAATCAGAAGGCTACTGATGGAACATCAACACAATCGGTAGCATTTCCGGCGCAGGGGAGATATACCTTAGAAGTCAGAATAGAATCAGTTGCAGGACAGCCATTAGGAATGTTCGTTGAGAGTGCTAAATTCGGAGTTGTTGCAGAGTGAGGCAGAAATTTTAATTTACTGCCCTCACTTTCTACTTGTGAGCTTTGATTCCAAAGGCCATATTTAGGATTATTGGATGTCTCCAATACGTAGAGTAATCCTGCTCACCCTGGTTCTAGGAGTATTAGGGATTGTTGTTAGTATAGTGATAATAGCTGCTGGTGGCGGCTTTTCAGGTGCAGCTCCTTCACTCTTGAGCCCACCCTCTTCGAAGGATTTGTGGACAGTGGGGGAAGGATTGCAAAATAATACGCGGATAAACTATACGTTAAGTGCAACGAGTCCATCAGGGCTGTCCTTAATCAATTCAATTGTCACTGTACACTTTATTCAAGAAGGAAATGATTCTTGGAATGCAAACTTTAACGTAATGAACGATTCTCTTGATTATGCTGGGAGTATTCTTCTATCAAAGGCGTATTTAACCAACAAGCAGATGCCACAGGGAAGTCTAACTGATGTTTACAGGATCATAGAATCATCGTTGTTTGATATTCGTAACTTCGCATTAGAACCTAAATATTTAGTTCCAGGTGCAGTTTGGGACGACGTGGTTTCAGGGGTTCTGACTGCACCGATCAGAATAACGGGAAAAGACTCGCTCACAGTCAATGGAACAACAGTTGAGTCTTATGTGTTGCAATATGATCTTCCATCAAAGGTAAGCAAAATCTGGATTTCACATGGATTTCCACTACCTATCAAGGCCGATGTAGGTGATTCTGATAGCAGCTCCAGATATACATTTGAGATTCAAGGATACAATAGATGATGATTAGCCATCATGTTTTTTGAGTTAGCTCAAGGCTATTGGCTATCGAGTCTTTTCAAAGCTATGGACATTTTCAAATAACCAGTCCAAATATTCCTTTACGCCATCATTCTCAACGTTACACCATAGGTGAATGGATCCTGGAAGTATCTCCAACCTGCCCGCCTCAGCCAAGGTCACCCGTACACCTTCCTTGCCTTCGTACATATATGCATCTTCAGCTTTGGATGCAGCAAAGATTTCGAGTGCTTTTTCCTTTATGGTTTCACGCGGAATAGGGAATTGTTTTCTATGCTTGTCGAATACGATCCCCAAGTTCTCGGTACCATAAGAATCAATTAGAAACAATCTCCTTTGGTCAGGGAAGTGAATCTGCAAGTTTAGACTATGTCTGGACCCGACAAATTGTGTTATCTCCTTAACCTTTTGATAAGCCACGGCAGGGTTAACTTTTAAAGAATTTTCTAAGGCCTTTCGATTGGAGTCGATATTTGATTTCAGATCCTCCATTAGAGACGAGAAAGTAGAGGTCATATGCACAACAACAATTGCTCCAGTGTCATTATCATAATTTAGTAAAATTCACCTTAATATTGAGATGCTAACTCAATATATTCGATTACAAGCCTTGGTATTTAGAGATACAACTTCTGAACGGGCCTCCAGCGTCCAGGATTATCAGTTGACTTGCACAGATTTCATAACTGACATTAGTAAGGACTACAAGGACTGGGTTGATAGATATCAACTCAGTGCCTCAGAATCTGCTGAACGGAAAGAAAGAATTGATTCGGTTGCAATGACTACATCCGACTGGATTTTCAAATACGGTTTTAATATAAGGAAAGTCGATATTATCATGAATGACGGAATAAACAAGATGGCCGAGTATACTGCCGGGTACCCATTTGATTATGAAATTACTGTGGGATCTGCAAGGCGCTTCATAAAGCAACAGTTACAAAAAATTGCCTTGACCGTTACAGCGATCCCAAGACAAGGAAGAATGATTAGAATAGGCAGCTATCAGAAGGGTCAGGTTTTCCTGATTAGTTCAGAAAATGAAGTAAAGTACACTGCTAGTAATGAGAGTTTCGCCGGTGCAGACATTCTTAATGACATGATAGTAATGGAAACGACACTCTGCAAGCGTGGCGATCTCATTTCCATTACCGTGGTGGTCGAAGAGATTCAAGATTTGTATGTGACCGAGAAAAGAGGGTACACGACACTCATTCTATTGAGTTAGCCACGTATTCTCAATTCTTGATGGATTGGTTAGTTCAAAAAAAATTTGCTTTTAGTGTAAATCAGGGTCACTTGTGGTACTAAACCAGGAATGTTTCTAATAGTTTTGCATGTCGCCACTCATCTGAGATTCATGGGCTTATACACATAAACAATTGTACGAGTATCCATCAGTATATTTATTGAGTTTAAGGCACCGAAAGGTTGTTAAATAGTCCCTCATAAATCTCGTAGGATGCGACGGTCGTCCAGTTTGGTCTAGGACATCAGATTGCCAATCTGGTAACCCGGGTTCAAATCCCGGCCGTCGCATGTCTGCAGTTATTTGAGGTAGATGATTTTAGTTGCGTCAGGTCATTAATTCGTCTATATATTCATTCCTATTCAAAGCCCGTTTTGTTTGTATATCTCGAAATTATTTGAAAAGCCTTTTCCAATCTTTCCCTTTTCGGTAACTGTATTGCGAAGATATTTTCAGACATCAAAGAAGGATCAGCTGGCGATAGTACTATCAATGCGCTATCTAACATAACCTTGAAAAATGCTACCATTGCGTTAGCATGAAACAAAAAAGAGTCCTCAAAATCCCTGTCTAATACCTTCATATTAATTTGAACAAAAACATCCTTTCCGTTATGATATATATCCAGAACCGTATCTACAGCCATTTTCCGGCCTGCAGCATAGTTCACAAATTTCCCAAACCGTTCATTCTCCACGTAAATGCAAGGAACTCTACTGTTATTGAACTCGATTATTGAAGCTCCACTATTATGTAGATTCCTATAGAAATCGTCGTAACTTGAGTATTTTATCTTGTTGTGCATTAGAAGAGAAAAGGCGTACTTTAATTAGATTAATCATTAACGGTTTGCACTTACTGTTTCTCGGAAGTATTCTGTTAATTCAATATTATTTTGCATTCGTTCGTAAATATACTCATGTGCTTTGCAAAGATAGAAGGGCATCTGGTTAAACGAATTCATTAGGCTATAGTTGCTTCTATCCCACACTAATTCAAGTTGAACTACGAAATCCGCATCCTTGCCACAAACGTTACAGGCGATTGAACCGTCAAGTTCGTAGTCTTCGATGTTATCTTGACCAGGCCATTCACCAAAATTTCCTTCTTTCAACAATGCATGTAAGCAGTACCCACATAAAAGAGTTCTAATGCCTCCAGGTAGAAGCCTCAAACATGGAAAAGTTCAAATATTGATATTAATGGGGAAAGGGCGGGGGCTAAGGAAGATCTATAGATCTCGCGAGCATAGAAGCTCGTTTGAGATCCTCATCAGTGATCTGACTATTTCTGTATTTTGAACTAAAATAAATCAAATCTATCAGCTTAGAATTATCCATATTGATATTCTTCACTTGAGGTCCCACTTCATTTTCGTGTGCATCAAATTGCCCTGGCCTGTCGGACAGAATCAGGATCTTATTCACATCTGCCGAAAATTGGGACTTTGTAATGCCTTGGTTAATCTTTACAGATTTCCCCTTGTCCAGCGCGACTGATATAGCAACTTTATCCCCTCGAGAATCGTGATACAAGACATCTACTAACTCTGCCGCGGCACCTCCAGGCTGATCGGCAGGATTTAAGGAACTCTCTCCTTCCGTGCATTGAACAAGATCTTGTACTGCGTTCTTAACCCTAACTTCTAATCCATGAATGTCTTGGGACATTCTTCTGATCTTCATGAAGTCAGAAACAGGGACTGACATTATGCTGCCTTTGATCCTAAGTCCAGGGAATGCTGTTCTAATTGTTTCATCTAGTGCATGCTCGTCAATGCTTGCAGCACCACACTTGCCAGCCAATTCTGTTGCATGGTAAAGTATATTTATCATAGAGCGAACGTTTCTGAAATCAGGAAATTCATCATAAATAATTTTGATCTTGTTAGAGAGATCAAGTTCTGATTCTAGGGTAAACTCACCTGTTGTATTGCCCGATCGCATATATTCAAGAACTATATCAATTATCTCACTGAATGTATTGGAGCCTGCAAGATCGATCTTGTAATTTGCTTTCTCCAATCTGTCATACAAAGAAAGATTCTTTTTCCTTATTTCGTCATAAGATGCAGGTGTCATGATAAGCAGAATCATGCTTGGGGGGAGTACAAAGTTAATAATGGCCTTGATAAACTCCATTGATTCGCCTTCTGAATCAAATTCGTCAAACTCAAATACAGTCAACTTGTTTAGGAGCTTTTGATTTAGACTTATTATACACGTGAGTAACTCCAACATTTCACCTAGTGAGACAATCGTGCTAACCCAATCTTTCATTTCGTCATTAAGTACGTGATAGATTAACTCCTTCTCTAACCCAGTGAAATTTTTCCCTAAGAGTTCATTTAGCGTAGCTTCGTCACTGATCTTGATCCTTTTTTGGAGTAAGAATCTGATCTTGTCTTCGAGTGATTCTCCCTTGATCTCCGATAGCAGACCATGCTTGAATAATTTCTTCACAACTTTTACCTTTTCTGCATCATGACGCGAAGCCATGATCAGCCCGATCAATGTTGAACGTAACGCGTCTAAATCTTCTTCTCTGAATCCATCCAAAATGGAAGAGAGTATAATGGTCTTGCTTCTAGGTGATATCTGTGAAAAGTCAACATATGATATTACAGACTTCGCGGACATCTCTTCAACCGTTTGCATATGAAGCGCAAGGTGAGTCTTGCCAGATCCAACATCTTGAATTATTGTGACAACACGAAGGTCTTTCTCTGAAAGGGCCATTTTGGAGCATACATCATGCATACAGGAAAGGATTGCATTCTTAGCTTCCTTATGTCGTTCTCCACCTAAAATCGTTGAATCTGAAAATCTTGGAGTCGGGCTGCTGTGATATGGATTACGTGTCAAGGCGTATGGATACATTTTAAATGCACCTCACGAATCCGTGTACCATTCCCCTTAATTGTACCCCTTCTTCGCCACCAGTGGAAAGCTCGTATTTATCATAGTTGTTGGAAACTACCTCTTCAAATGAATGGTAAAATTGTTCTCGAGAAATATTCATCTTTGAACAAAGATCTTTTCTCAAGTTACACAGCTCTACCCAGCCAATTGAACTTGAAGCGCTGTCCAACGCTTGATCTAGTTGCTCTTTGAATTTGTCGTAATTAATCTCGATTGGCTCAATTTGTTTTGGAAGGATTAGATCATCTTGGTCTACATATCTATGTTCAGAGCGAGCAAGGATCTTTACCTCCTCTGTTATCTCTCTCAACTGTATGGTAACGGTATCCAATTTTGCGTTAAGCGAATCGAATCGGGTGTTCGATGAATCTTGTATAGAATTCATAAAGGTATACAAGAGCGAAAATTTTTGATCTGAGCTCAATAATTTTTGCAGATAGTGGCTCTTGTGCCAGCAATAAAACGAGTTGCCTTTTCTTTCAATAAATATTTCCCGAGTTCTAAGTAATTCCTGGAGTATTGATTCGAGCTCTTCAACCTCTTGAAATTCCCGCCTGATTTCTACCTTTTTGATTCCCTCAGTTCCTCTGGCTTCGATAGTGGCAACTATCTTCTCGAGCGACATGACATTGAAGCAGATTTAAGAACGATATTTAAAGGAGAGAGTAATGAAATCTGACTGGTTTAATTAATATAATTATACAGTTAAGAGATGTCGTTTATGAGTAAAGAGCAAGCGGGGGATGATGAATGAATACTCTGATCTATGAAGAAAGAACTAGGGTAACTGACCCAGCCTATTCGGGATTTACCGAATCAATATCACATGTCGTTTTAGAATAGAGCATTATTTAATACGGCTTAGCACATTCTCATTTAAGGTTTCACGGAGATAATACACACGTATACTGCCCCTAGGTTTAAAAGAGGACTTCACCACATAGTTAAATTTTCCGGTCTCGGATTACCAGGTAGTAGCCAACATGACTTCAGTTATTTGATTATTATCGCTATCCTTTATTGAATATCTTTACACACTGAGGAGGACAGACATTTTCGCATGCCATGCAGAATATGCAATCCTTTTCTCTAATCATA
>JBAUMZ010000019.1:0-83289 GCA_049578985.1 Nitrososphaeraceae archaeon | reverse complement strand
GAATTTGTCAGGAAAAATTCAAAAAATCTGCTAATTGACCTGTACATTGGGTACACAGGTGACGATATCCACTTGATTATGAGTCATACTCATGGGGTGGACAATGAAAAGATTCACAAATTAGCTTGGGACGCATTTACGACTGGGACTAAGGTTGCAAAGGAGCAGGGATTATACGGAGCAGGTCAAGATCTTTTGAAGGATGCTTTTTCAGGAAATGTTAAAGGAATGGGACCAGGTGTAGCAGAAATTGAGATGGATGAAAGACCAAGTGAAGTTTTTAGCGTATACGCTGCCGACAAGACAGAACCGGGAGCATTTAACTTTCCGTTGTGGCGTGCCTTTGTAGATGCTGGAAGCAATACTGGTCTACTTATAAACGAGAAACTAGCTGGAGGTGTCACCTTTAGAATTATGGATGTTATGTCAGGAAAAGTGGCTAGCCTAAAGATGTGGGAGGATAAGGCAGAGCTAGAAGCTGCGCTCATGTACCCTGGGAGATATGTTGTTCATTCCATTGTTTCTTCAGAAGATGAACAGGGGGAGACGATAGTATCGGCTTCAACGGATAGATTACACAATATCGCCGGTACGTATGTAGGTAAAGATGACCCTATCATGATAGTGAGAACTCAGAAGGACTTCCCAGCTACGGAGGAGGTAGGTAGTGCATTTAATAATCCGCACTTTGTAGCAGGAAATACACGTGGGAGCCATCACATGCCCATAATGCCCGTAAAGCTAAATTCAGCTGCATCCATTAACTATTCGCTTCCAATAGTCTCTTGTCTAGTATTCAGCATGCATAATGGTAAATTTACCGGCCCCCATGATGGATTCGGTACTGCAGATTGGGAACTACAGAGAACGTGGGCTGCTGAGCGGGCAATGGTGATGCGGAACCAAGGTTTCATTCACCCGGCTACACTGGTCCCGGAAGAGCTTGAGTATAACAAAGGCTACGAAGCAAGGATGAAGAAGCTTAATCAGAAATTCAAAGATATCGAACAAGTAGTACGCAAGACTAAATAATATAGATGTAATAAAAAATGAAAAACAATGGGTATTATCAAAGACTTGCAATGTCCAGCCCGGTACTTTGTGATCTACCGTACTACAACTACATTTACATTTACAATGACAAAATATCCTCTCTTTTTTAATTTGTGCATATAGGCAACATTCGTGTCAGCCAAAATGACAGGTTCTCCATCATGAGTAAATTCAGCTCACCATTTATCATCAATTTTAAGAACTATTTAGAGATTTCAGGAGAAAACAGCATGGAACTATCGAAAGTTTCTGACCAGGTTAGGAATGATACGGGGGTGGATATCATTGTAGCCCCTCCCCAACCATCGTTGAGTCAAGTATGTGCCACAGTAAAGACTCCAGTAATTAGTCAACATATTGACTATTCAAAACCCGGATCAACAACTGGATTTGTTGTCCCAGAGATCCTCAAATCTTTTGGCGTTACTGGCTCAATTATTAACCATAGTGAGCACAGAATCGACAGCACAGATTCTATAAGAGAACTCGTTAATATCTTAAAACACCTGCAAATGGTTTCAATTGTCTGCGTTAGAACGCCTCAAGAAGCAGGAACTATAGCTGGATATACTCCTGATTTCATAGCCATTGAGCCCCCAGAGCTAATCGGCTCCGGCAAAGCAGTTTCTAAGGAAAATCCATCTATTGTTACAGAATCAATATCTGCTGTCTCAGAGAGGTCAAAGAGTAGCAAGGTCATATGCGGTGCTGGCATCGTTGATAAAGAGGACGTTCAGAGTGCAATACGGTTGGGCGCGAAAGGTATTCTTGTGGCCAGTGGAATAATTAAATCAAAGTCATGGTATGACAAAATTTACGAACTTGCCTCCGGCTTCAAATCTCTGCATTAAATAACTCCTATCAACGTTAAACAGTACACTTTTTCCCTCAAGGAATTCGCTGCTTTATCGCACTTTCACTAAATTTCTACTTCAGCTGCAGACTAGCGATTCTGCCAAATTTTGAAGATGACAAGAAAGTTCCTATTAAAATAAAAACAGGGGAAACTTAGTCCGCATTTGGTACCAAGCTAAAGCGCTACTTCGATTATTTCTCTACGCGGAGCTACACAAAGCTAAACTCCGATCTGTTTTGCGAGTTTGACTACCTTTTTACCATCGACTGTGAGCTTGTTGTAAACCCTGTTCTTCTGCACTTTTCTCTGAACAAGACCAATTTTTTCAGCTCTTACCAATAGCTTGTGTCCGTATCCGTAGGCACCCAGCTTGTTAAGTAGTTCTCTTGTCGGGTAATCGGAGTTTCCTATTGTTTTCAACAGTCTAACAATTGCCCTCTCCTTGACCAAGATCCTCAGTAGCTGGACTTGTTTCATATTTATGGTATTGGCCATTTTTCTATATTACCGTTACTATACAACGGCAACGTGGTAGTATATAAACCATTCGGTTACTTTACTAAATTTTGGAATAAAAAAGGGATATATTGCAATTTTTCGAGGTGGTCCTTATAACGCGATCATGATCATATTAATGGGTTTGAGCATACTTTTGTTGTACTAGAACTCTTTTTCTCTTTCCTCTTTGGAGGAGCGATAACGATATCAACCCCTCGCTTATGTAACTCCCTTTTGAGACCGTTCTTCTTTACCAATATTAACTAACGCTAAAACATGTGACACCCATTACACTTTGAACGATACCTATGGGGGATTAACGTTAAAATCATTGTCAACTTCATTATAACAATATGCAGTATTGGAGCTACAAACATTCTGCTGAGTTACATTCTGTTGAACTGAAATGCCAGGTAAACCAGAGTAACCAGCGTAGCCACCGATAGATACGGGGACGAACTCGCCTGTTCGCTCATCATTTGTGTTAAAATCTGATTGTGTTGTTGAGTCGTCATCATCATCATCATCATAATATAATGGAAGTGCGTTATCCTTGGGAAGCGCTAGAGCACTCATTTCATTAAATGGGCATGTCAGGAAGGAGATCCCAGTACAGAATGCAAGCGACAAGACAGCAGACACAAGTAATACACATGATATTGAGTTAAATTCCTCCAAATACTAAGAGCTCCTCAACGCAAGCTTACATACGTCATATTTCTGCAGTGTCTAAATTTGCAACTGAAAACACTTTTCACAAAATCATGGTCAGAACTGATTCTTAACATTTGAGCAGAAATTTCTCTACAACGACGAATCCCATCAAATCAACAACTAAGGAAATATACTAATCAAAAAGACAGAGATTAATTTGCATCCGACTCGACGATAGCTATGACTATGAGACTCAATCTAGTGATTGAGTAAGGATATACAACACCACTTAAGAACCGACACGTTTCATCTTGGAACCACACTTGGGGCAAGCCACTTGATTGTGCTTCATTCCACAATTCATACAATAATAATTAAGAGAGGACCCCTCTTTGTAACCACCAAACATCGATGTACCAGACATCCCCATCCTTTTCATTGCTCGTTGCCTTACGTAAAAACTGAGAAGGATAAAGACACCTATAATGATTGGAAGCGAGTACGGAAACGGAACAATGAATGATATGGCGAGGCTTATTACTAGAGAAATTCCTATCCACATCAATTGTTGTGAAAGAAAGTCCCTACTATTTCCACTCAATTGGATGGTATGCGATGTCATGTTTATTAAATGCTACCTTTTCTAGAAGGTACGGGATTTACAAGATGTCTCCAATTTTAATTCAATAGCATGTGCACCAACTTGTGATGATTTGGTCCGGAGATGAATGATAGATATCCTAGCAATAAGGAATACAACTTGGAATGCTCCTGAGTGGACATCCCAGTCACATTTAAATAAGCATTAACTTTAGGTAAAGGTACATCGACCAAACCGATGGGGAACATGCCTAGTGCAAGTACGGTGAAAACCGAATTGCGCTAGGCGCTTATTTTGCTCAAGTTATGGAATGAATCTTTTCTATCTCTAATTGTGCATATATATATAAAATTAGCCAATATCACATTTTTGACAGATTGAATGAAAATTAGTTTAGGCAGATTCCTTTGAGGTCGCGATATGTTATGGAACTCACACACACGCACAAGTGAGTATCCTTGTTTCTGAATTCTTTCTCTTATTTTTTTCTTTATCTTACTAACTATTCACAAAGTAACATCATTTTCCTAGATCACACGACCCTAAATTCGATTTCATCGTATCTATCTTTAACCGCAAGTAAGAATAATGTGTCTTCATAAATCAGGAGCCAATCCTTGACTCCCACCACAGGAAGTTTTCGCACCAGCAGAAGTCCACTATCTTTAACCCTAGTGAGCACAAAGACATTTCTTGGGATTTGCTTCCCTTGCAACCTAAAGAGGCTCTCTTGCAGTTCGATTCCAGGTCTTCCCCCTTGAATATTGAGTCCGACTTTATCACCATACTTGTTGACAATTTTAGCAGTTACGTAACTTTGTCCAATTTCAAATTGTTCAATATTTAAGAAAACCTTTGCGATTGCAGAAGCAGATTCTGGAATTTCAGGGAACAACTTTTCTGAAATCTTATCAAAGAAGAGACCTTGCTTCCGAACCGACAATTCGCAATTATATTGTGTGTGCAGGCATATAAATAAAGATGAGTCGGCCTAGATTATTACATATCTTCCCAGGCGAGTCATTCCTTAGAGCCTGTGTAAATAGACAACTTTGAACGTTTTATTACTATTGGTAAGAATACAGTATTCGTGCGTTTGAGCTACCTTCGATAATCTCACCCCAAAATGCAATAGATTATAAGACTAAGTTTTGGGAAATTTACTTGGCGTGATCGAAGATGGAGACAGATTTCATGAAATCGTTGCGCACGGTAGAAAGCGATGGATTCAAGTGGATCGATCTCCCAAAGCCAACAAGGCGCGAGATGGATGTAATTGGTAGGCTTTATTCTTTTCATGACCTGAATTTAGAGGATTCGTTATCAAAGACTCAACTTCCAAAGGTTGAAAGACATGCCAATTATATCTTTGTCATAGTTCACTTCCCCTCATCGGGCAAAGAGAGACATGTTCCTAGAGTCAGTCAGTTGTCAATGTTTCTAGGAGCCAATTTTCTTGTAACCGTCCACCAAGGTGAGCTCGAACCGTTGATGGACCTTTTTAGGATGTGTCAGGAGAATCCAATCCAGAGGGAGAACTTAATGGGCAGGGAGCCAGGCTACTTGCTTCATACAATTATAGACACTCTTGTAGACGATCTATTTCACATTCTGATGAAGATAGTCGGAAATTTAGGTGATATAGAAGAAGGTGTATTCGATGAAAAAATGTCAGAAGCGAGAGAGATCTCGATTTTGAGAAGAGAAATTACAATATTAAGGCGTCTAATTCTTCCCATGAGACGAATTGTGTTGGAACTGGCTCGAGATGTTCAGCGCTTTTCTAAAGAGGATTTGACACCATACTTTTATGATGTTAAGGAACATATAGAAAAAGTCTTAGAGACACTAGACGAATCCAAAGAAACTGTCGAGATATACAAAGATACAGATTTTATGTTGAGTTCAGAAAAATCAAACAGAATTTTATCCGTACTTACAATTCTCTTTACGCTTTCAATTCCCGTGACAATAATAAGCACTTTCTACGGAATGAACCTACCCTTGCCTGGAGACAATAGCAATCCCACATTCGCAATATTTGGAAATTACACTACCCTCATAATACTGTTAATAGGCGCAGTCACAAGCACAACTCTTCTACTCTGGTATTTTAGACGAGAGGGATGGATAACGATAGGAATCCACAGACATATTCACTAATTTTGATGATGTTACCTGCGATAATTGATGATGTCTCATTGATATGGTATCAAAATGCGATGAATGAATCATAAAATTTATCGATTCTTCTTCATACCTAGGCCAATGTACTCAACTGCATTTGGCCAAACGTTGTAGAGCCGAACAAATTGGGTGATTGCAAAGACAAAGGCCAAAATGATGATTCATTGAACGCCGGTAGTCATATTTGCCGATCTAGCTCGGAAATAAATTCATCCAGCCGATCTTTTGGAACAACTGCTCCGGAAGCTTTATCATGTCCTCCACCACTGCCTCCAAAATTGGCGGCAATCTCGTTAACAAGCCTTCCCAGATGAGCCTGAGATTCTTTTGAGCCTCTAATTGAAATGACAAAGGAATCGATCTCATCACGAGGCTTATATACGAGTGCTACCGATCGCCCAGAAATTCCAAGTACAAAATTTACTATTACGCTTGCTGTTAGGTCAAGGTCATTTCTCACGTACGCTAACTTTCTCTTTCGAATGATCGAACCTTCCAATGACTTCACAGCTTCCGATACTCTAATTGCATATTTTTCTGCCATCATAAATCCTCCTTCTATATCATGTGGAAATCTGTTCTTAGAGATACAATCGACTATTTTCAGGAGAAATTTCTCATCGTGTTGGTTTGAGGAAATCATGTAAGATAGTGCCGTAGATTCCAGCATTAGAAAATGTCTATCGAATCTAGATACGAGCATAGATGCTACAGGTCTTTGTTCTAGATAGTCAGTGAGGGCCCCAGCAGCAGCGTAAAATGAAGAATACGAGTTCAGCTTCTTCTTGTATCGTTGATAAACCTGCACGCTTGTACATTCATCGGTAGAATGAACAAGGGTAACACCAACCTTTTGCAATTCAGCCTTAATATCTTTACCTACATCATGATGGTCGATGTATTCGACCTTGTATCCATTTGAGACTATTTCACCTAGAACTTGTGCAAATGAAGATTCATTTTTCTTGTTAAGGCCAAGATCACAGATTATCAGTTTCTTGTTCTTTCTTGACCGCTTTGCAACCGTTATCTTAGCAGCAGCAGTATCAGTGTCAGTGTCAGTATGCTCACCACTCCCTGTGTAACCGGATGCACGAGAACCTTCCGCTGCCGTTGAGGATGATATCAAATAAGAAACTCTATTGAGAGCTCTTATGAGATTGGAATAATCAAGTAAGATGACATGGCAATCCTTGAACGCGGACTTTACAAGTGCTGCAGAAGAGAGGCCATCAACATCTTCTCTATGAGAAAGACATATCACAGATGGAACTCCGGCTTCGAAATGAATTTCCTGATCCTTTGAAGACTTCTTTGCTCTTCTTTCACCGCCCGGCTTATTTCTATCAATACTGCTAACACTACTAGCAACGACACCGCTTTTATTATCATGTGGACCTATGCCATCAGCCATGGAGATTGAATTTGATGGCGCTGTCAATGATTCTTGTACCTCAATTTGCACGCACAGCCATAAACGTCACTGATAAAAAAATCTTTGACATAAACTAATCTATTTGAGTTCTCATAAAATCTGTTACCGGATCTCGCTAACATTGATAATGACGATGGCGATGATATAGAATAAGGACACTTATCCTCCACCCAAAATCCCATATTAGTGAGGGCGGATAAAACAGAATTTAGAAACAAAAACAACAGATCAGCACATTTAACACTCCCCTAAATAATTGTAGCGTTCAATCAGCTCAAGTTTCAATCGAGATACCATTCCGCATTTGAAAGTTCATAAAAAGTCTGTTTGACAACAACCGAAGTATTTCAGTCATTTTGAAAAAAATTCACCGCCGCGTACAGGAAAAACACAGCCCAATATAAGACAGACTCGACAACTACATAGTCACTTATCTAATATAGAGTTCTTTACGCAGTGCATGCATTACTTAATTTGGTGAATTCTTGCTTTCTTACGTTTGCAATCTATCTATCTATCGATTCCTCTGAAGGGACATTGATGAACAAAGGCCAACCTTGCATCTTGGACAACAAAGATTTTCATGGTAACGGCAAAGAAGAATATGTGTCCATGCATTGTGAACACACACAAGTGTGAGTATGTTCAGAAACACAGGCTTACGCATCAGCACATACATCTCCACGCCAATTCACTCTTTATCGTTGATTCTCATGCACCAGTTTGCTCAGTTGGATACACTTTAACTTTCTTTTCTCAGAAAGTAGAAGGTTGGATGCCTTGGGCTATTGGTAATGGCAGGCTGAACACCTCGCCGAAGCTTGATGCGTACACCTCCACCCCATCAACGCCATCTTCTATGGCCGCCCTATTCCTTACGGAAGGTTGTCTTTTCTCGGGAAAGGCTTCCTCCTTAGATGCTTTCAGGAGTTATCCTAGGCAGCTTAGCTGCTCAGCGTGCCCTGTCGGACAGCTGATAGACCAGAGGCTGCGCTGCCCTGTTCCTCTCGTACTAGGGGCAACTTCCCCTCAGACAACCACGCCCCTGTCAGGCAGAGACCGACCTGTCTCACGACGGTCTAAACCCAGCTCACGTTCCCCTTTAATGGGCGAGCAGCCCCACCCTTGGCTCCTGCTGCAGAACCAGGATGGGAAGAGCCGACATCGAGGTACCAAACCGCGGGGTCGATGGGAGCTCTCGCCCGCGACGAGCCTGTTATCCCTAGGGTAACTTTTCTGTCACCACCAGCCCCCAATAGTGGGGACATGATGGATCGCTAAGCCCGGCTTTCGCCTCTGAATCCCGTATCATTGGAGATCCAGTCAGACTGGCTTTTGGCTTTGCCCTCACCGGCGGAGTTCTGTCCCGCCTGAGCCAATCTTTGGGCCCCCTCGATACATTTTCAAGGGGGTGCCGCCCCAGCCGAACTGCCCACCTGCCGATGTCCCCGTGATAACGGGTTAGCAATACGGTTGTAGATGGCTGGTGTTACACTTTTGCCTCCATCAACCCCGGAGGGCTGACTTCGTAGGCTCCCAGCTACTCTCTGCATCCACAACCATATCGCAACAACAGGCTGCAGTAAAGCTCCACAGGGTCTTCTCTCCCCGACAGAGGTTCGTGGACTGTTCGTCCACGTTATGTGGCTTCACCGGGCTGCAGGCGGGGACAGCGGGGCCCTCGTTGTTCCATTCATGCACGTCGGAACTTACCCGACAAGGCATTTGGCTACCTTAAGAGAGTCAGAGTTACTCCCGGCGTTTAGCGGCCCTTAGCCCAGTTGAACCCAGGTTTTAGGTACCGCCACTGGCCAGGATACAGAGGCCGTACATATCCTTTCGGACTAGCGACCACCTGTGTTTTTATTAAACAGTCGGGACCCCCTTGTCACTGCGACCTGCAACTCCTGCTCCTCGCAAAAGCTGCAGGCACTCCTTATACCATAGGTACGGAGCTATTTTGCCGAGTTCCCTCGCCTTACGGTATGCCCGACAGACCTTAGACTACTCATCCAGGGCACCAGTGTCGGATCTCGGTACGGTCTTGAAAGTCTCTCCCATTCTCTGCTTTCACTGTCTCCTGGACTCAGAAGAACCCTCCTTGCGAAAGGCCATTCGCACCTCGTTCTGGTTCTCACCATTACGGTACTCCCCAGAACTCGAATACTTGGACAGAACGACGGTTCTGCTCCCCTTATCTAGAAGCGACAGAGTAGGTGTTAACGATCCTCCCAAGGCACTGGAATATTAACCAGTTTCCCATTCGGACAACTCTGTTGAGGTTGTTCTTAGGACCGGCTAACTCCCGGCTGACGACGCATTGCCGGGAAACCCTTGCCCTTGCGGTCGCCGAGATTCTCACCCGGCTATGCTGTTACTACCACCAGGATCTGCAATAGTTAGTTCAGTCCACTGGACTTCACAGCCCAGCTTCTACCCGAACACCACGCCCGTCTACCACGCACCGACATTGTCGGTGGTCTAAAGTATCGGCAGTCTACTTGAGCCCCGTCCATTTTCGGGGCCCCCAAGCTCGGCAGGTGAGCTGTTACGCACTCTTTAAGGAATGGCTGCTTCTGAGCCTACCCTCCTGCTGTCTCTGCTCAAGGACACCCTTTTGTTTGACACTTAGCAGACATTCCGGGGCCTTAACTTTAGTCTGGGTTGTCCCCCTTTCGGTTATGAGGCTTACCCCACATAAACCCGCCTCCTGGCTTCTACGACGCTTGTATATTCGGAGTTCGAATGGGCGGCGAGCCCTTTCGAGCCCTTACCGTCCGATCGGTGCTCTACAATACAAGCCATCTCCACCAAGGCAGGACTGCGATCCACTTCGACGGGAACTAGCGATCACCGGACTAGATTGGTTTTTGACCCCTAATCCCAGATCAGAGGACCGATTTGCACGTCAGGACCCCTTCAGACCTCCAGTGGACTTTCGCCCACCTTCGTCTTATCCAGGAATAGATCGTCCGGTTTCTAGCCTTACTGCTATGACTAAGACTCTTTCAAATCCATCGCCTCGCAGGTTATGCTGCGCGAATTCGGTTTCCCTTCGTCTTCCCTCTGTTAAAGGTTAAACTCGCCATAACAGCAAGCTCCCTGGCCCGTGTTTCTAGACGGAACATAGGACTCTGGAAGGCTTCAATTCCTTGCGGAATCTCTACCATAATCCTTTCAAGCCCTACACGTCGGTAACCGGTTGGTTTCAGGCGCTTTTCACCCCCCTTCCGGGGTACTTTTCAACTTTCCCTCACGGTACTAGTATACTATCGGTCTTGGTTAATATTTAGCCTTGGATGCTACTTTCACCCACCTTCACTGGCCACTGCCAAGGCCAGCTACTCTTATTATAGCAGAATCCCACTCCCGTTTGTTTACGGGGGTATCACCCTCTCTGCCAGCACGTTCCAGTGCACCTCAACTAGAGGAGCAGGATCCTATACGCTATAACACACCACATCTCTACCACGTTACCATAGCAGATTCAGTTTAGGCTCTTCCGGTTTCGCTCGCCGCTACTAACGGAATCTCATTTGATTTCTCTTCCTCGTCCTACTCAGATGCTTCACTTCGGACAGTTCGCCCTCCCAAGCGCAAGCAAGGGAGTGTAAAGAGAGATCTCATTCGGAAATCCCGGGATCAACGGTCGCATGCACCTCCCCCAGGCATATCGCAGCTTGCCACGTCCTTCATCGCTCACCAAGCCTAGTCATTCCCCAACCGGCGTCTTTGCACACCTAAATCCTTCGCATTTCTATGAAGTTATTTTGGTACCCGCATGAACGCTTTCTGATGAGTATAAAGATCTGATTTGACACTTCTTGTATGTTCTGTATTTGTTTCTATGTATGCCTTGAATATGTATTGCTACATAAACAAGCAGACATACACATTTGTCTTCTATCTGCCATTAACACTTATCTTTCTGTACCCTATCCTTTCAGAGTACACAACAGAATTACCACCAAATATACATAATGCACACACGTTTGCGCGAACATTACTATATTCTAATTGTAACCAATTATATTGAATTTCCATATTTTTTGTTAGATTAATCTTGACTTCATACGTCCTTTTTTTAATTCAGTTCATCACCACATAATTTTATCTTTTTTCTGTCTTGAGTCTGTCTTAAATTGACTTTCCTATACGCGACGATCATCGTAAATTCACATTTACTACGTCCTTCATCCTCCAAAGGATTAAGACATTCCTTTCTTTACTGGAGGATTGCATTTACTTTCTTTCGATTACACGACCCTTTACACAAACCAGTCCGACAGTTACTTTAAAGGAGGTGATCCGGCCGCAGGTTCCCCTACGGCCACCTTGTTACGACTTCTCCCTCGTTGCTGACCCCAGGTTCGATAATACCAATATGGCATCACCTCGCCAAGAACCAACTTCGATGAAGCGACGGGCGGTGTGTGCAAGGAGCAGGGACGTATTCACCGCGCGATGATGACACGCGGTTACTAGGGATTCCATATTCATGAGGGCGAGTTTCAGCCCTCAATCATAACTGTGGTAAGGTTTACGGATTGCCTCCCCCTTTCGGGATTGAAACCCATTGTCCTTACCATTGCAGCCCGCGTGTGGCCCGAGGGTTTCGGGGCATACTGACCTGCCGTAGCCCCCTCCTTCCTCCGCCTCAGCGGCGGCGGTCCCACTAATTAGCCCCACCACTCCTGAGAGTGGCGATAGCAACTAGCGGTAGGGGTCTCGCTCGTTACCTGACTTAACAGGACACCTCACGGCACGAGCTGGCGACGGCCATGCACCTCCTCTCAGCTTGTCGAGTAAAGTCTTCAGCTTGACCTTCACACTGCTGTCGCCCCCGGTAAGATTTCCGGCGTTGACTCCAATTGAACCGCAGGCTTCACCCCTTGTGGTGCTCCCCCGCCAATTCCTTTAAGTTTCAGTCTTGCGACCGTACTCCCCAGGCGGCAGACTTAACGGCTTCCCTGCGGCACCGGGTTGGCACGAAGCCAGCCCATCACCGAGTCTGCATCGTTTACAGCTGGGACTACCCGGGTATCTAATCCGGTTTGCTCCCCCAGCTTTCATCCCTCACCGTCGAGCGCGTTCTGGCAAGCCGCCTTCGCCACTGGTGGTCTTCAATGGATCAGTGGATTTTACCCCTACCCATCGAGTACCGCTTGCCTCTCCCGCCTCCTAGCCCTGTAGTATCCCCCGCGGCCCAACCGTTGAGCGGGTGGATTTAACGGAGGACTTGCAGGACCGGCTACGGATGCTTTAGGCCCAATAATCGTCCCGACCACTCGGGGTGCTGGTATTACCGCGGCGGCTGACACCAGACTTGCCCACCCCTTATTCTGCACCATTTTTAAAGGTGCCAAAAGACTTCCTTAGCGGAAATCACTCAGAGTAACCCTGTCAAGCTTTCGCTTATTGCAGAGGTTTCGCGCCTGCTGCGCCCCATAGGGCCTGGGCCCTTGTCTAAGTGCCCATCTCCGGGCTCCTCCTCTCAGAGCCCGTACCGGTTACAGGTTTGGTGGGCCATTACCTCACCAACAGCCTGATCGGCCGCAGTCCAATCCAGGGGCCATATAGATTTGAGCCATGATCCATTCCAGAAATCTTGGCCTATCGCGGTTTAGCCTCAGTTTCCCGAGGTTATCCACGTCCCCTGGGCATGTTGACTACGTGTTACTGAGCCGTATGCCACGTATTGCTACGTTGACTCGCATGGCTTAATCCCACTCTGATAGCAGTCGGGTCCGGCAGGATCAACCGGAGTCGATCCATGTCGTATTATATATTTATGAGAGTACTGTCGGACTGTTTGTTATTGTGCGGGTCGTGTAACCTAAGTCAGATACGATTTTTCATCGAATCTCCATGATATGAGCGTAACTGGAGGTCAGTGAATCATTCAATGGCTCTAGGACCATTGTTATTTGAGATCATCACTGACGCCGCCTTATAGTCCACGTTCTACAAATCTGTCACAAGATTTCAATATAAACGTTCGCAAGAATTGAGATTGTACAGGTTGTACGTTACCATATTTGGAAATATTCTGTATTACTCAACACCAATGCCAATATAAATTCAATCTACCTCAACTTTAAGGAAACGACTAGACTAACATTTCTCTGTACCGAGTTGAACCTGTGCTAACAATTAAAAAGTGCTCTGATTCTAGTTAGCGACCGATGAATCTAACAGCAGCAGACATCTCTCATCTTCAAAATGAATATTCGAAGAAGACCAGAAAATCACAGAAACTTTTCGAGAAGTCCTTGTTGTGCTTTCCGGGAGGGATCAGCCACAACATCAGATATTTCGACCCTTATCCATTCTATACAAAGTCAGCGAATGGAAAACATCTGCACGACGTGGATGGCCACGATTACACGGATTATTGGATGGGCCATTGGGCCTTACTAATAGGTCATTCACACCCGGTTGTCGCTTCTGCTGTTAGGAATCAGGCAAGTCATGGGACACTGTACGGCACTGTCAACAAATTAAGCTTGGATCTTGCCTTTGCAATAAAGGAGGGAATGCCACGTGCCGAGCTGATCCGCTATTCCAGTACAGGATCGGAGGCTACCATGTACGCTGTTCGACTAGCCAGAGCCAGGACTGGAAGAAGGGTTGTAGCAAAGATTGTAGGTGGGTGGCATGGATATAATACCAATCTACTTCAATCCGTTAATTATCCATTTGAACTGGATGAAGGATTAGGTCTAATTCAAGATGAAGAGCAATTCGTCGAGTCTATTCCGTTCAATGATCTGGAAAGATCTTTGAAAATCCTTAACACCATACGAGATGATTTAGCATGCATAATAGTAGAGCCTGTACTTGGTGGTGCAGGCTGCATTACCCCGGAAAGTGATTATCTCCGCGGTTTGCAGGAATTTGCCAAGACCAATGATGCTCTCTTCATACTTGATGAGATCGTCACTGGGTTTCGTCTCTCCTTTGGAACTGCTGCGCATGAATATAAGTTGGACCCAGACTTGTTTACTCTGGGAAAAATCGTAGGAGGAGGTTTACCAATCGGAGTTTTGTGCGGCGATAAAGACATTATGTCATTATGTAATCCAGTTGGGAGAGAAAAGAGTGAAGTTGCCTGTTACATTGGAGGCGGGACTTTTGCCGCGAATCCACTTACGATGACAGCAGGGTTGGCGACCTTGAAACATCTCAAGCAGAACAAGTCAACCATCTATCCCAAGATAAAGAGGATCGGCAATACGATAAGAGAAGGACTGAGAAAGGCGTTTTCAGAGGAGCAGGTCGATGTGGATGTGACAGGGATTGGCTCCTTATTTATGACCCATTTTCTCAACAAGAACGTACGTAAAATAAGGTCTGCATTAGACGTCGGATTGTCAGACAGAGATTTGCTTAGGAAATATCACTTCGCCCTAATTGCAAAACACAACATGTTCTTTCTTCCTGGAAAAATGGGTGCGATTTCCTCAATGCATTCTCTGAAAGATGCGGAGCTTTTGATAGATGCAACACGACAAATCGCTCAATCCCATCTTCTCTCTCAGGCCAGGTAATCGAAAGGAAATATATTAAATCGCATATATTTAGCTGCAAATTGATGGGATAGAAGGATCTATCAATGATTTATTTTAAATCTAGTTTTCTCCAGTCAAATTTTTATACCATGAAAACACATATTATCTATGGCTCTAATGACTGGCCAGCTGCAAGCAGATGAGGTTAAGTTCAAATTGTGCGAACGATGCGGAAAGGTTATGTTGATTTACGAGAGATGCGACTGCTATAATGAGCTCTCGAAGCCCCCGAATAAGAACAAAGTGGTTGCCAAATCGACCTAAATCTGACGGTGTTCCAAACCATCACTTAAGAAAAGACTTGGAATATAGTATCCTTACAGGATATCAAAGTTAGGATCATCGATCGAAAAAATAGGGTTGTTCTAACGGATTTGGTTGGCAGTGGTGGAGGGAGCTATTCAACGTTCCTAATGTCTAGGCTAATTTCAGGGGAACAATCCAATTCATCCCAATCAAGATTGTTTCTAGAAGGGATAATTTCCGACAGCGGATCATAACTGTCGAATTTTGTCCTAGAAATAACCGAAGAAAGGAGATGCACATTAACATGCCCAGGATTTGACATCATTAAATCTACATCGCTTAAATTATCTTTTTTAAAGATCGACTGAACCGTATTTATCAAACCATTCATTGCGCCTACAGATATTCTATCGCCACCCATAACATAAACCAGAGTACGTCTCACGGATTCAATGCTGGTACTATCCAACAGCATCGCGAGTGAATCCATTGCGGAGGATGAGACCGAATCTCTATCAGGTCTACCGACACTTAATAAATTTAAATCGACGTTGAATTCTGTTTGATAAAGTGAAGATATAGTGTCAAATATCGCTTGATTGGTAAGGTTATAACACTGTGAAATTGTCAAATCAGGATTATTATCCAGAAATGCATCATTGTCAATGACAACAACCGCACCAGAAGATTCTCGAATCCTCCGCAGCGAAATTCCCGCATCAAAAATTCGGCTCTGCTGAAACTTGAAAGGCATGACAATGAATGTAATTACGTCAATATCGTTTGTCGCTATCGGTTGTGGTCGTGACCTAGAAGAAGATGATGTGCCTCTACCTATATAATTGGATACAGAAGGGGAGTGATTTCTAATAACGTTACAAATTGTCGGGCAGAGTGCAATTCCAGCTTTTCCAGCTAGATTACCTATGATCAAAACGGTGTTGTAGCCCTCTACTAAAGACTTGATCCTATCCACCGATGCTTGAGCATAGAACCTAAGTTTGCGACCAGATGGATTGATCCATGATTGTGTGTTTATCAGGACTGTTGGAAATCCTCCCGTTTCGCACCTCTCATCATCCGTAACTATTGAACAAGCACACCCTAATTCCTTAGCAATCTTCGAAGCAAGTCTACTTCCTAGACCACCCACCCCCAAGAGGAGAACAGGTTTTCTCATCTTAATCAAACGATCACTTGAAAATTTTTCTAACAGTCCTACAGCCCCCTGTAGAGAGCAGTATAATTTATACTAGTTAAAAGTTACGATAAATCATACTATATCTATCTTAATGAACCCGCCCGATTTCTACACAGGCTTTAAACCCATTACTTCTTCAACCTATCTCTACTCCCTCTAACGCTCGTGAAGAGCATCTCTTAATCCGAACCATGAGCCGCTCCCCCAGCTGTGGTGAACCAATACCACATTCTCCTTTTCTGACGAAAACTGGCTTATACGCATAGTTTCTTCCCTGAATGAAACCTTGGCTAACCTCGTCAATGATAATGCTACCCCTCCATCCAATCCATTTCATGTTTCTCTCACGACAAATCTTCTTGGCAAGTTCATGAACACGAGCACTCCTATCTTTGGCTACTTCAGTGTTCAATCTACCCTCCAGCAATGTCGCAGATGTCCCAGGTCTTGCACCATATCTAGAACAGTTGACAATATCTGGTTTACTCGCAGAAATCAAATCTAATGTATCCGCAAATTCTTTTTCACTCTCGCCTGGAAAACCAACAATGATATCTGTACCAATGGTGATATCTGGACACCTATTCCTAAGGGATTTCACGATATCTTTGTACATCTTGACAGTATGGCCTCTTTTCATCAACCGCAATATCCGTTCGCTGCCACTCTGGACCGGAATATGTAGAAATCGATAAATTCTATTTGGTTCCTCAAGCAGATGGATCAGTCTTCGCTTTAAGAAGCGCAGATACATTGGGTTCATCATCCCAATTCGTATCCGAAAATCTCCGGGTATTAGATTGCATTTGCTCAACAATTCGATGATGTCTGTGCCGATATCAAAGCCATAGCAACCATTGTCTGTAGAAGAAAGCCAGATTTCCTGACAGCCTTCCCTGGTATCCCTTTCTATTGTATGAATAATGTCTCCAATTCTATAACTTGTTATCTGCCCTTTTGCAAGTTTGGTCTGGCAGAACGAACATTCACTCAAACATCCAACTGCTATCTGAATAATACTGACGACAGGGTTAATCCTCACCCTGGGAATACTCAATTTTTCTCTCCCATCTGCATCATCTAATTCAACCGATTTTATACCCATGATTGCTGCTTTCGCGCAGCTGACAGCCTTAGTCAAGGACCTTGGTCCCAACAATGAAACGTCACTGAAATGTCTTTGAAGTTTTTCGGTTTCAGTTTTCGCCAAACACCCTGCAATTATGAGCGGCTTCCCGGTCGCTGAAAGGGACTTTATCCTACTCATCATTTTATGCTCTGTAGTATCCTTTACGGAACACGTAACAATTATGTTCAAGTCATGATTTTCATCTGGTTTTGCGATTTCAAATCCGCCTGATGAAAGGGCCCCTGCAATTGCTTGAGAATCCGCCACATTAGCTGAACAACCATATGCTTCTATCCAAACCTTAGGCGATAACACGCCAGCTCCACCGATGGAATCTGTAAATACAGTATTGTCATTGTTGCGATTCTTTGAAGTCTTTGATAAGGGCAAATGAAACTCTTTTAGTTTAGGCGCTACGTTCATCCTTCCTCCAATCATTCAAGAAGAACTGAGAACGTGTGAGTGATACCAACCTACTCATACACGTCTCAGTCATAAATAAGGCAATCCACATACTACCGCTTTGCAGCTATAGAGCTAAAACAACTACTCAAAGGTAAGCGACCTAATCATACGTTCTGCAAATGGTAGATTCATCGGAAATTCTGACAATGGGGTAATGTACGAGAACACATACCTTTTCCCATCCTTTAAGGTCCAGATGTCCATTGCCTGAAGAGTAAACTGCTGGGAAGGGTCTGGACTTCCGTATGTATAAAGAACCTTCTGTGCTGTAACGTTTCCTAATGCAGAGGTAGCATTCTCCTTGAGAGTAAACCTCGGATAATCACTTGCAATTGCAAGTAAACTTTCAGTTAGCTGGCTCAGGTTCTGAATATCAGGTTGAGGAGCAGACGAAATACGCAATGTGGGAGGAAGAAGCTGCGTCTGTGTGAATCTACTAGCATTGAATTCCAGAACTTGGACCCCGTCTGCAAATTCTCTAATAATTGGCGGCCAATCAGTCGGATGATCGATCTGTATACCTAATTCAGGAGAATCATAAGTGGCAAATTCTGTTTCATTAACAGAACGCGGCTGCTGCTGGGAAGTAATATTTTGAAGGCTGATGGCCGGTGTAGAATTGCCGCTTCTGTCAGTGTCAGGTTGTTGCAATTGACCTAATGATGACTGAATCCAGAAATTTGGTAAACAAATAACACCAGCAGACAAAATAGCCACAGCCACAAGCACATTGATTTGAGTTCTGCTCAATTCAATAATCTTATCTCTCATGCTGTGCTGAGTTGAAGCAGGGATTATTTTAATATTGTTGAACGCGCCAATAAGATCCACTTAGATGGTGCCGTTTGATGGGCACACGCCGAAATAACGATAGAAGCTAATCAGTACACAAAGGGAGAGTAAGGTTGAAAAATGAATATCAGGACTGTTCTGAGGATTTTTTCTTTCTAGTGGCCTTCTTCTTTGGTTTCTCGACTGTTTTCAGCTCTGGTTCTTTCTTTTTTTCGTCACCAGCGTTGATTGCTGTTGCATCTGCAGTACCTTCTTTTTTCGGCAAATCCTCAAGCTCACCTTGTTCTTTGTACCCAGCTTCTTTCTTCTTTTTAGTAGGTTGCTCTTCTGGGGTCTCTACTTCCTGCTTCACTTCAAGATCTTCTGAGTGGGATTTTTGTTCCTTGAATTCCTGGTAGAGTGAAACTACAACAGTGTCAGTTTCGTCTTTGGACATTCGTACGCGGATTTTCCTAGGGGGGTTTCGTTTACCTCTCTGCCACAAGTATCTATTCAGATACTGATCAATTTTTATGTCATCTGTCTTCATGTGCCTTTTGGCGAACTCTCTTAATATACCAACTACCCTGTTTGTTCGTTTATACTCCGGGGTAATCCAGGCTTTTCTGAAATTAACGGTATAGATGCTCTCTTCAGGAGTTTCATTTATAGACATTAATCCTTTTTGCCACCTCTAATTTCAACCAACATTGACATCTGTCCTTCGCCAGAGGCGCTTCTTGGGATTTGTTCTAACATGTCTATGTGTTCGAATGATAACCCATGCTGGTACAGGTCTATTCTGTCTTGTGCGTTTTATTAATCTCTTTTTTCGCGAGGTGTTCTTTCTGGCAGCCAAGCTATAGACCGTGGAGTATCTTTGCCTATTTTTAAGTGTTAGTCCACCACTTGAAGGAAAAACTACCCCCTCATTGACTTGCGACTGAGATATGCAACATTTACTAGTTGAAAGCGCATTCAGTATTTGGAACTGAATAACATATCAAATGTCATCACCGTCTGACTTAAAATCACAAGATTCGTGGACCTGCTTCAAAGGCAGTAACCAGAGGACAGGCATGTCCAATTCTGCTTCTCTGCGCAAGCCCACCTTTAAGAATATGATAAGAGTAGGTCCCGTGCTCTCATCACCGGTGTCAGACAATAAGTCAGTGTATGTAGGCACAATTACCGGTCGCATGTATCGAATTGATAGACGGAGTTTTGTAGTTAACTGGCATGCTAATGCATGCAATCCTGTAGTTTCCAGCCCCTCAATATACAAAGACGACCTAATAGTAGGGACCTTTTCAAGATGGGCCTATCAATCTGCCGTTGATAGTGAGCCTAGTAGCGTCAGTGCCTTTAATGTTCATGATGCAACCAAGAAGTGGAAGTATGTGCTTCAAAATGGAGTATTTTCCTCAATCTGTTCTATTGATGATATTCACGTATTCGGATGTCTAGACGGAAAAATTTACGCTATAAGCAATGAAGGTACTCTCAAATGGCAGTTTGCTACTGGCGGCGAGGTCTGGTCTTCACCGTCGTCCGATGGACACAAAATCTTCGTAGGCTCTGATGATTGCAATTTGTATGCGCTAGACTTGGGCGGGAAGTTGGTCTGGAAAACGAAACTTGAAGGCAAGATTAGATCCTCCTCTCCCTGTCTGTCAAACGATAGTGGTGATTACAATGATCTCGGATCTACTTCTCTTTACATAGGAACTCAAGGCGGTAACCTCTATCGGATTGACAAGGATAATGGTGCAATACTTTGGTCTTCAGATTTGAGATCACCTTTGCTCTCCTCGCCTTCTTCAATTCAAGGCTACGTCTTAATAGGATCCTCGAGCGGTTATCTGCATTGTGTAAGGTCTGCAGATGGTTCCTCGATCTGGAAGTTTAAAACCGCTGACAAGATATGGGCATCACCACTTTTGACGAAAAGCCTAAAAGTTTTTGTTGGTTCACTTGATTCGCATATTTACTACTTGGACATACTCACGGGCCAGGTACTTTGGAAATTCCCTACGATGGATAAGATAGACTCATCACCTTGTCTGGCAGGAGGGATGCTTATTGTGGGTTCTAGAGATGGATATCTGTACTTTTTTGATCAAGGGGAGATGATTCCATACATAGGCTAAGGTCAATTTACCTGAGATTTACTGTTTCTTTGGGGGTTAGTCCCATACCTAGGACTTCAAGACAGCATGTCGCGTCACGTCTTTGGTAAGTTAGAAATTGAACCATTGGTAATACCAGTAAAGATTAATTATCTGGGTCTGCTCCCAACAAGATACCGATATGAGTGACTGGGACCTACTTACGCCAGGCATTGGCCTTACTTCGATAGGAATAGTAGGAGTAGGAATTTCCCTTGCAGGCATAGCCAAGACGTTTATCGACGGAATGCATGCTGTGTCTTTGCTGACACTCTTTATTGGTTTAATCTTCCTTTCCGCGGGAATATTTAAGGACGGATTTCCGAGGAGTCCTAAGGCCAAATCAGCAACATTTATCACACTAGGATTCCTGGTCACATTCGGCGTCGCAGCAGCCGTTACTATAAGTACTACTGTACCAAGCATATTTGCCTATATTGGATTGATGATGGTAGTCGCAATTCCTGCGACTGTGATAATAGTGGCGTCTTACAAAGAGAGTCCATATGTGAAGGCTATTAGCGTGATATTTATTGCCGCGGCAGTTGTAGGCGGTGGAACTTTTTACGTTTTTGGGTTGGTTTCTCCAAAGGTATCATCCGAACAAGATGCGGTCCAAGGACAGGCGGGAGGCGAGAATATGTCCACAACCGGGGGGAATGCATCAAGTGAGTCTGAGGCTTCTGGTAACGCTAGTATTACTACAGGATCGAGTTCTGGACCTGTTGTCGACGTAAGTATTCTGCCTGGTGCCTCGTCGCAGGGTAATCCCTCTTACGATCCTGCTATTCTTAACGTATCGAAGGGTGACTCAATTGAGTGGACAAATAATGACAATACACCTCACACCGTGACGAGTTCTGTTGATGAGGGTCAAACTTTTGACTCTTCATTATTAATGGCTGGAGATACCTTTCTTCTTGAAACTTCAAATCTAAGTGAGGATAGTTATGATTATTTCTGCACCTTGCATCCATTTATGAAGGCCAGCTTCGTCTTTGAGAGGAGCAACACTACTACCGCTAATGGTAATCAGTCCAACATGAATCCTCCTCTAGTTACAAACGTATCGTCCATTAAACCTGATTCACCGCTAACTTTAGTACAGCACTCTGACAACTCATTGGTCGGCATGGATTACACCTCGACAATCCTGGTAAACAAACTAAATGGCTTCTAGCTTGTTGGCAGCTCAGGCAGATTATCTTGACTGTTAGCACTGAATTATTCCCGACTTGACGGTTAGCAATATCTCGTGTTGTTAGATCATTTTGAGTTTTGATTATCACTATCTCTATCTCTCAACAGCATCTTCTGGAACTTGAAAGGATCGCAAAAGAATGCTATCCTGCAGAAGCTTGTGCTCTACTAGAAGGGACCTTCATGATTATCAATGATAAATCGGATGATGAACAGGCCAACGTCCTAGCCGTTCTTCGTATGAGAAATGCCGACGATTCGATTTATTCCTTTAGAATCGATTCAAATGAACTAATTAATGCATATCAAGAGATCAGTTCTCGTAACATGGAGGTGGTCGGTATATTTCACTCACATTCTTCAAAAGCGTATCCATCTATAATAGACAAAGAATATATGGAACTAAACCCTGTTGTTTGGCTAATTTATTCGACTCTGTCTCACAGCTTCGCCGCTTATGTCCTTGATGATAAAGTAGTTCAAATTAAACTGGAAACCTCCTCTGTGCAATATTCACCATGAGGCTAAAATTCTATCTTTCAAGGGCTAAGCCTTTCAGCGTCTCTAGGATATAAGACGACCTCGCGAACGTTCTGAGAGTTTGTCAGAACCATCATGAGTCGATCAAATCCCAATCCCCACCCCGAGTGAGGCGGCATTCCCCACTGGAACGCTCTCAAATGATCTTCAAATCCTGAAGGATCTAAGCCCTGTTCTATGATCTTATTCTTCAACTTATCGGGGTCATGCTGTCTTCTGCCTCCGGAGACAAGCTCTAGGTATCCAAACTGAAGATCGAAGGAACAAGAGAGCTCCTGATTTCCTTCCTTTTCATGGATGTAAAAGGGCTTCAGCCTCATCGGCCAATCGGTGATGAAATAGAACCCTTTATACAAATCACCAAGTTTGCGTAACGCCGTATCAGATAGATCGTCTCCAAAGGAGAAAGATTCTCCCTGGTCCCTCAATTCATCAAGAGCCTTTTCATAGGTTATCTGCTCAATTTTCAATTCCGAACCATCCAATCTAGATTCGTCTGAAATGCCAAAAATTGCCTTCATATCATGGATCGCTTCGTCCTCATTCCGGTTCGCCACTGCATGCGGCTCTGTGATCTTCTGCCAAGTCGCCTTCAGATCAGCATTGCAAAGCTGCATCAGATCTTGTATTACTCTTCTCACTAGATCCGCAACGATGTCCATAACGTCGGTGTAATCAAGAAATGCTGCTTCCACGTCTACGCTTGTGAACTCGGCCAGATGCCTCACGGTATGAGATTTTTCTGCCCTAAAATATGGACCTATTTCAAATACGCGCTCCAAGCCGACCGTCAACTGCTCTTTATATAGCTGTGGACTCTGCGCTAGATATGCATGCTTACCAAAATATTCGCATCGAAACAAATTCGCTCCGCCTTCAGTAGATGTCCCAATTATCTTGGGCGTAGTTACCTCAGTGAATCGTCTTGACCTGAGAAATTCTCGTATCGTTTGCAACGCAGAAGAGCGTAGTCTAAAGATCGCTGAAACCTTGGGATCTCTAAGATCCAATGCTCTTGAATCGATTCTTTTATCTGTGGATGATACGACACGTCCCGTTGGATCGATGGGGAGTGGATGAATAGCCTTTGATAACAGGGATATCTTATTCGCTTTAATCTCAAAATTAACATTCTTGGCTTTACTACTCTGAACTTTTCCCTCGACGAGAATGCAACTTTGTCTTGGGATCATTCTTATTTGATCCAACAGATCTCCAGCGACAACGATCTGCATCATGCCTGTAAAGTCTCGCATCGATACAAAGCCTAGTTTCCCAATGTCTCGAATATCTTCAATCCATCCTGCTACACAGATATCCCTGTCTACGACCTCGTTAGTGATGCAGTCTGCAAGATGTGATCGAGTCATTTTTAGCTTCTCTGGCATGTGTTAAACCCAAACTGCCTTAATTTGACTGAGGTTCAAATTCAACTATGAGATCAATATTCTTGACCGCCCTGGCAACCTTCCTGAATCTTTCCACATCAAGTGGAAAACTTGACCTCTTCGCCAATTCCTGACTTACTGTTACCCTTGTCAATTTGTTACCATCAGGTAACCAAATTAAATTCATATTCAAGATTCGTAGAGGGTAAAATAGGTTTTCCATAAATCTCCTATCTGTTCCTTCCGCTTCTATAAACCAAATATTGGCATTGAATTCTCCCTTAAATTTTTTGATAATAGATGGGTTACTTCTTATAGTAATGATATCCGAAGTTCTCAAAAAGAGGATATAATCATCATCGACCTTATGAGAACCAACTAATGTAAATTTGCTGATCTCCTGGTCCTTCTCCGCCAATTTCGCAAGTTTGATAGAGGAGTACACGGCTGCTTGGTTAAGATGACCTGAAGTCAGCTTTGCATCACACTTCGAACACAGGATGCCGGTCTTTGCATCAAACAAGCAAATAGGAGTTTTCAACAGAAACTTTGGTTAATTATCATTTCTGTAATATAACCTCTTGGCATGGTGAGTGTACAGCGCGCTACGTACTGCTTTGTTAAATGCTTGTCCTGGTCAGCCCTCCCATAATGTTTTGTCCTATGAGCTTGAACCTAATGCTCAGTCTAAATGCAGTGTGTGTTGCTCGTTGATTGGGATGAGGCTTAACCTACAGTTCTATAATGATTTAGGAGGTAAAAAAAGGATATTCATCGAGCTGTCCATCAATTGGCAGAGGAGGCAACATTTGCATATGAGGAGGTTCATATGGTACTGACCACTCGTATCTAGTGATTGTCCCAACGCACCCCTAAATCAGACGACTCATTGCACCTTGCAAATTCTAGATTAAAAGTAAAAGACCTCCAAGTTTACTATTTCACCAATCGAGGCAGGGTAAGGGCGGTCGACGACGTTTCATTTGAAATAAGCGGCAATGAGTCGATTGGTATTGTCGGTGAGTCAGCCTCGGGTAAGAGTACTTTGGGGGCGGCGATTATACGTTCGGTAAATTTTCCTGGTAAAATATTAAAAGGAAAAATATACGTTAATGGAAAAAATGTGCTCGAATTATCTGAGAGTTTTTTTAATCGTGAAATAAGATGGAAAAAAATTGCAGTAGTTTTCCAAGGTGCCATGAATAGCTTAGACCCCGTCTACAGAATTTCCGAACAGTTGCGTGAGGTTATGCGAGAGCACAAGATAAAGGGCGATTTTGAACAGTTTATCTATCAGGCGCTTACGGATGTTGGACTTGACAGATCGGTTGCCAACAGATATCCGCATGAGCTAAGTGGAGGCATGAAGCAACGCGTTGTTATAGCCATGGCTCTCATACTGCAACCCCTCATTCTCATTGCAGACGAACCCACCACTGCATTAGACGTCCTTGTCCAAGCACAAATAATGAATTTGCTGAAGAAACTCAAAGCTGAAAGAAATATGAACATCGTAATGATAACCCACGATATTTCTCTTATATCTGAGATTGCCGACAAGATAGGGATTATGTATGCAGGGCAGATTGTAGAGTTGTCTTCTTCAGCGGAACTGCTCATTAATCCAAGGCATCCATATACTCAGGCTTTGATTGAGGCTATACCCAAAATCCATGCCACCTACAATAAAATTGACTCTATCAAAGGAAATCCTCCCGACTTGGCCTCGAAGATGAAGGGATGTAGATTTTACGATAGATGTCCTCATGCGATGGACATATGTTTACAGGACCCTCCTCTGTTCAAAACCAACACAGGATACGTAAAATGCTGGTTATACAAAGAGTTCGATCTTGAAGGTTCGAACAACTAATCTGGGTTACTGATAGTCATGCAGTCTCCTTTCTCTATGCAACAATATCTTTCTATCCAACAATGTTTTATGTTCGTGAAGAATATGCTCGTGTGCACAACCATCATGGATCACTCCAATGGAACAGAATTCACAAGAAGTTACAAAATCCATGACCTGAAAGCCTATTTTACAGATTGCACAAACTTCGGTCCCGGTTTCCATATCGGTCAACGGCTTGAGCCAAGGTTCTCGCCAGAGGACAATTGTCACGTTGATTTTTAATTTCCCTGATATTCCAATTTAAACTTGCCGAGTAGTGTGGGATAGATAGCCTCAAAACAAAAACTGTTTCTACGGTAAGTTAGGACTGAAAGTCGCCTTGAAAGTGATACCGAATACAACAGTACATGAAATTGGCAGTTTTGTTATGACCTTATAGTATAGAGCCTGAGTGCTCTCGTTTAAATAGGACATAAGAGATATTGCTTAACTGAGGACGCTTTCTGAAGGAGAGTAGTAATATGTTGCAGAGCTCGACCATAGATGTAGATAAGATAAGACAGGACTTTCCAATCCTTCAGAGACGGATTAAGGGAGGCCATAAGCTAATCTATCTCGACAACGCTGCTACCACACAAAAGCCTAGAACTGTGATCGACTCAATTAGCAATTATTACATGAATTACAATTCAAATATTCATCGAGCTGTCCATCAATTGGCAGAGGAGGCAACATTTGCATATGAGGAGGTTCGTCGTAAGGTTGCCAAGTTAGTCAATGCAAGGTCTACTGACGAAATTATTTTTACTAGAAATGCGACCGAGTCAATAAATCTAATAGCCAGATGTTGGGCTCGCCAGCATCTTACTAAAAGTAAGAAGGTACTGATAACTGAAATCGAGCATCATAGCAATATCGTGCCGTGGCAGTTAGTAACTGGAGAGGCGGGGGCATCGCTAGATTATTTGAGTGTTGGAGACGAAGGGCGTATTTACATGGAGGATTATGCACAAAAAGTTCATGATCCCAATCTGAAATTGGTTTCAGTTTCCCAAATGTCTAACGTTTTAGGTACTATTTTGCCTGTAAAGAAAATGACGAAGCTTGCTCACGAAATGCAAGTCCCAGTGATGATCGATGCAGCTCAGTCAGTCCCTCATATGAAAGTCGATGTTCAAGATCTTGACTGCGATTTTATGGCTTTCTCTGCTCACAAAATGCTTGGTCCAACTGGAGTTGGGATTCTCTTTGCCAAGAGGGAAATTCTGGAGGAGATGCCACCTTTCATGGGGGGCGGAGATATGATCAAGGAAGTCCATAAGGAATATACTTTATTTAACGACTTGCCATACAAATTTGAAGCAGGGACTCCCAACATTGCTGACGTAATAGGCTTTGGTGCGGCGATAGATTATCTAAACGATCTTGGGTTTGAGAATATTCGACAACATGAGATGCTGATTACTGAATACGCTTTGGAGAGAATGAAGGAGATCCAAGGGATCACAATATATGGTCCGCACCTTATTAATGAAAGAGGTGCAGTCATATCTTTCAATTTGGGTGACATTCATCCACATGACTTGGCTACCATCTTAAATGACTTTGGTATCGCGATGAGGTCAGGACATCATTGCGCTCAGGTACTTATGGAGAGATTGGATGTTTCTGCTACTTCAAGAGTCAGCTTCTACGTTTATAACTCAAAAGACGAGGTTAATATATTGATTGACGCATTACAGAGTGCACGGAGGTTGTTTGGACTTTGAGTGAGGATATTTACAGGGAGATAATACTTGATCATTATAGAAATCCTAGAAATAAAGGGAGGATATCTGACGCGGATGTAAGCTTTCATGATAGTAATCCGCTTTGTGGAGATGAAATTGACATTCATCTGAGGGTTGAAGATAATATCGTCAAGGACATCAAATTCGAGGGGAGGGGTTGTGCTATAAGTCAGGCTAGTGCATCAATGCTCACCGAAATGGTGATGAACAAGCCGCTAACATCAGTTAAAGAATTAGGTAAGGATGACGTCCTAGAAAATATTGGCCTAGTGAATCTAGGGCCAGCAAGAATAAAGTGCGCACTGCTCTCTTTAAAGGTACTCAAGATGAGTATGGTAGAATACTATGCTTCAAAAGATCCTGAATCCGCTCAGGAGATCCGTGAGGGCTCTAGGCTCTACTAGATGATACAGTACACGGGTGCGTGTTACATTTTTCCACGAATTTATTTCTGCAGATAAGATGTAGAAAATGAAAAGAGTATAGGAATTTGAATCGATAAGATCGTTGTTGAAAGAAAAAAATAGATGGGTCATACAACATAATTAATGTTATATTTTGCATTTAGCACACCTGTGGCCCACGTGGGTGCCTAAACTCAGATCTCCTCAATTCGTTCTCATCATAGTACTTTTCATCATACTGACTACATTGGTGGCGACGCAACTCACCGTGGACATGGATCTGGCAATCAGTCTTTATGTAACAGGCATTCCACCAAGTTCAGATTTGATTTCAATGTTGACAATAGGTGTTACCTCCCTAGGAGACGTAGTGACCTTAGTCATAATCTCTATTGTGCTTAGCATTATCAGAAGGACCAGAAGACAGGGACTCATTCTCCTAATTACTATTCTCTTGATTGTCATTCTTTTGACGTATATCAAGCCAATTGTGGCAAGGGACAACCCTGATTATCCTTCTCCATTCACGTTATCAAACAACTCCAAGGGATTTGTGATAGAAGGGGACACTCTCTCTCCTCTGTCAAGAGATTATTCCTATCCATCCAATCATGTTGCGATTTCGACTGCATTCGCATTCATAATTGGTTATGCTTTGAACAAGAGATCCAGGATAATCGGGTGGTTGATCTGGGTCTTCCCATTTATTGTGGCATTAACTAGAATTTTATTAATTCAACACTATGTTACCGACGCAATCGGCGGCTTTCTCTTCGGTTTAATCATATCGATTATCATGAGCAATGTGATGAATCTTGGAAGAGTTTCAATCGTCAAGTCCACGTAAAAATGAATATCGATTTGCTTTCGGTAGCGCGTGATAGATTTCTGCTTCTCCTGAACCAAACTGTGTGTTCCTTGTAGCACGATGAGGACTACTATTCGCTAAGTGGAGATTTATCTTGTCTAATTACATCTATCGATTTTTGCTATTTGATAAGGTTAAATAATTTGTGTAGCGATTAGATTATCGAATTGCAATCAGCTCTGCGACAGGTAGGAGACTACATCATTCGCCGCTGTCAAAACGAGGACCTTGGTGAGGTGATTGGCGTAAACCTGACGACCTTGCCAGAACATTATTCAGACTATTTCTTTGAATCTATTCTGAAGGAATTGCCAGAATCATTTGTTATTGCAGAGCTGAATAGACATGTAGTTGGTTACATTATGTGCAAGATCGAGTTTGGTTTTTCAAACTTTAAGAAGCTTGGATTTGTAAAGAAGGGACACGTTGTATCAGTTGGAGTACTTCATGAGCATAGAGGAAAGGGCGTGGGGAAGGCCCTAATGCTCGAGGGAATCAACGGGGTGATAAGTCGGAGAGGCGACGAAATATACCTTGAAGTGCGTGTTAGCAATGAGAGTGCCATAAACATGTACGACAGACTTGGTTTTTTCAAAAAATCTAGGCTAAGATCTTACTATCGTGACGGAGAAGATGCCTTCCTCATGGCGTTAGAATTGGACTGAATCGGATGAAAAGTAAATTAAGCCCTGAGTGAGCGACGTCATAGATATGAAAAAGTTATCGAATTCACATCGTTTAGGGGTACTTATCCTATCGATCTCTTTGATAGGATTTATTTTCTACACTTACCTTTTGCTTTTGTCAAGTTACGACATTTTAGTGCTTAAGCTCACACTATTTTGCTTTGTCGCAGCGATAGTGGGAGTCATAGCTTGGATGGGATACACAATGGCAACCGCAGTCTCAATGGAAGGTACCGAGGAAGGAAAAACAGACAATTAGGATGGTTATCTAATACTATACATTTCCCTTTCCGATCAAGACGTCCGAAACCAATTGGTAAAGGCATGGCCCTACCTCCCTTACTACGTGTAAGAATTTTATGTCGTGAGAGTATCCTCTGAAAGCGTCATCAGTCTCAAACCTACCATATTCCAAGGCCGATTTCTTGGAATCTGCTCTAACATGTAGAAAATAATGAATTACACCCTGCTCTTCTTTCAAACAGTTCAGTGCGTCAGTGATAAAGTATCTTGCCCTTTCGGGAAGGGGCATCAACACCCTATCGGACTTCCCTTTAATGTTAGAGTTTGCAATCTCTTTTGCATCCCCACAGAAGCTCTCGATTTTCCCTTCCATTTTGTTCAATCTAGAATTGAATACTGAGAGTTCGTGAGCAACCTGATTAATATCCACATTGTAAATCTTTTTCACATTTTGATACCTGCACATGATTATTGAAAATGTTCCTACACCGGCGAACATGTTGGTAACGACTTCATTCTCAGAAGCAAGGTTTGCAATCCTAAATCTTTCAGTAGAGAGTCTAGGTGAAAAGTAGGTTTGTTCTACATCGACCTTAAATCGACAGTCATATTCCTTGTAGAAAGTGACCGGATTATCAACTCCTGCAATTAACTCCAGTTTCCTCGTTCTGTGAACACCGGCAATCGGAGAAGTTTGCATATAGACCGACCTCGCTGATTTGATACTGTCCAAAATCGTGTCCCCTATCATGTGCCTTTTATCAACCAATGCTTCAGGGATTCTCAAGATCACTATACTGCCTATAGTATCAAAAGAAGAAGTAAGCGTGGAAACCTCAGATTCTTCAAGTTTGTACCTCATTACTCGTTTCAGAAAGTTAGACATGAATAGCTTTCCGTTAATAGTAACATTAATGGAGATTATTCAAGATAATAGTAATTGCCACTATCTTTTTGGTTCCTGTCCAGCCTGCTACCTTCCTTATTTACTCGTGGGCGTCCTGTTTCCTGATCTCGCCTATATGTAATGCTAAGTGACTTCAAAAATTCATTCATACCTAACTCTTTGGCAAGAGGCTCAGTTGCATGTCCACTTGAGCCAGGAACCCCCTGAAATATAACCAGACTGTCTGAAACCAAATCGATAAGCTGAACGTCATGGTCAATAACCATTGCCGATTTGCCATATGCTCGAACGAACCTCTGCAGAAATTTAGCTAAAGCAATCCTGTCTTCAACATCTAGAAATGCAGATGGCTCATCAAGGGCATAAATATCTGCGGGCCTAATCAGTGAAGCTGCTACTGCTATCTTCTGAAGCTCTCCCCCACTGAGATGTCGGATACTCTTTTCGTATAGTTTCTTAATTCCTAATGGCATTACTATTTGTTCCTCCATTAACGATCCCTCAATCTCGCTACCGTACGACGCAGTCAGGACAGATCTTGCGTCTCCCTGATATTCCTGACTCAGATATTGAGGTTTGTAAGAAATTTTTACATCAGTATTGATGGATCCTGAATCAGGATTTTCCATGCCTGAAATCATTTTCATAAAAGTTGTCTTTCCCAACGCGTTCGCTCCTACCAGACCGATTATCTCACCTTTCCTTAGTGATCCACTTGCAACAGTGAGCTTAAATGACGAACGAAATGACTTAATCAGGTTAGAATAACTGCTTACGGCCAAATCCATAAGTACATCCTGAACTGAGCTGGTCTTGTCAAACTTGTAAGATTTCTCCCTGAATCTAACGTTTTCATTGGGGAGGTACCCTTCAAGAAAGTTATTTATGCCTATTTTTGTGCTTCTAAGGGACGAAGTTATTCCATATGCCCCGGGCTCTCCATAAAGGACATGAACATTATCTGACAAATAATCAAGGAGGGTAAGATCGTGCTCGACAACCATCACACTTTTACCTTCTCCCGCCAACTCTTGTATAACTCTGGAAACGCTCAACCTTTGATAAACATCATTATAAGAAGAAGGTTCGTCGAAAAAGTAATAGTCTGCTTCTTTGGAAACTGTAATCATCACAGCGAGTCGCTGTAACTCTCCGCCGCTCAATTCATCGACATTCCTGCTTATTGCATTATCCAAGCCAAGTCTGGGAATTAGTCTTTCAGCGACGTCACGCTCATCGTACTTCTCGACGAGGCCACGAACTTTCCCTTTAAATGCCTTTGGTATTAGGTACACCAACTGGGGTTTGATCGAGGATTTAATTTCACCCGATGCAAGCTTTTCGAAATGAACCTTCATTTCTGTTCCCTGAAAGTTTTTGATTACTTCGCTCCACGTAGGTTCCGACTCGTATCCGCCAAAGTTGGGTTTAAGATTGCCCGACAATATGTTTACAATTGTGGACTTTCCCATCCCATTTCGACCCAGCAAGCCCACTACTGAGCCCTTCTTCAAAGCGGGGATCCGGTAGAGTCTAAACGAATTTACTCCGTATTGATGTATTTTTTCATGACCCAGCTCGCTTGCTAAATTTACAATCACGATGGCATCAAAAGGGCACTTCTTTATGCATATGCCGCAGCCAGTACAGAGGTCTTCGGATATAAGCGCCTTACCATCTGATGGCCTCTGAATTATGCACTCACCACCGGTTTTGTTTACAGGACAATATACTATGCATTCCAGGCCGCATTTTCTAGGTTGACATAATTCTTGATCCAAAACCGCAACTCTGTGAGTGTTCTGTGTTTGATCGCCCAACTCCTATTGCCCTTCTGTTTGTACGTTATGTATTATATGCCTTCTGACCAGGGAAACATGGGCATCCAAAAGACAGCTGACATTTCCCTTTGTCCACAGAAAGGAAAATATTCACTTATTTGGTCGCAATTACGCATCATGAGCACTAGTGTGCAAGAAAATCGGCTGGACAAATCCGCTCATGAAAAAAATTAGAACACACGACGATAGGAACGTTAAATTTACCCTTCTGCTTGGCTAATCTTTAGCCGGCCATAGCGAAAGGGAGCGACCCGGACCCATTCCGAACCCGGAAGTCAAACCTGTCGTTGCTGCTGAATACTGACCTGCGAGAGCGGTTGGAAAACAGCAGTGCTGGTGTTTCATTTAGGCTTTTCTTTTTTAGACATTGGTCATATATTTGAACTAGATTTCGGTTGTCTCGCCAAGGTGAACGAGCTTTAAAAGATTCTTAATATTCATTCCGATTTGGTTTATCAACGGATAAATTGATACAATACCCAATGGCTCCCAGACTTGAGTCTGAATAATGCAGCAGAAATCGGCAGGTCTAACGAATAATTTTGCAAATTCTTCTCCCGGAGGTATGCGAGCAATAGACGCAGATATAGCGTCATCTCCTGCCAGATAGTGAGACAATAATCCCCCGGTCCACCCCAGAGATACTATCTTTCCACTTCTAAACATGAACTGAGGATAACATGACACAAGCTCATGAGCATTTTCATCTGATTCAATAATGCTGGGGTTTTTTAATAGACAAAAAATGTCAAAGAAAGGTCCCATTCTCATTACCTCCTCCACACCTATGTAATCTATGTTGGAGTCGTCAATTTTAACAAATCCATCACGGTTGGAGAGCCAGCGTTCGTAATAGGGCTGTAATGTTTTGTCTACGTCGGTGTCTAGTATTCCTCTTCTGCAACGTACTCCTGTACCAATCAAGCCATTAATTAGCGAATCTATCTGGAAGATTGGCATGCAGGATCACCAATGATAGGCATTATAATCTCCTGACACACATATATCCTCATATGTATGGGAGCTATCATGGCCGATTTAATTTCTGTCTAAGATTGATCTATTCATATGCCGTCTCTTGTAAGCAATAACTAGATCACAAGATGCTTCTCCTTCACAATGAACCTGATTCATGAAGTACCAACCTAATCAGTGAACGGATGCCGAAGCCAGTTGCTCCCTTGGGATTGTAACTTTTATCCCAAGTTCCATCCTGGGTCCATGCCGTTCCCGCTATGTCAAGATGGATCCAAGGAGTTTCGTTTACAAAGTTAGAAAGGAAGATTGCCGCTGTAATGGTCCCTCCGGCACGGCCACCAGTGTTTTTTATATCGGCAAATTTACTCTTAATTTGCTCATTAAATTCAGGATAGAGAGGTAATTCCCAGAATTTTTCATTAGTTTTTTCACTAATCCGTCTGAGCTTATCGAACAATTCTGGATTGTTGCTAAGTGCCCCCGTAATATTACAACCTAGGGCTACGATACACGCTCCAGTCAAGGTCGCCAAATCAATGATGGAATTGGGATTATATCTTTCTATTCCGTACGCGATACTATCCGCTAGAATAAGTCTCCCTTCAGCATCAGTATTAATAACCTCTACGGTCTTCCCATTATACATCCTCACTATATCTCCTGGCCTATAAGATGAACTTGATGGCATGTTCTCTACACAGGGAATGATTCCTATTACGTTTGCTTTCGCCTCAAGGTTTGCCAGACCACTCATTATTGCCAGCACATCACATCCACCCGATTTGTCAAATTTCATTTCTTCCATTCGCTCCGACGGCTTGATAGATATTCCGCCTGTATCAAAGGTAACCGCCTTTCCCACGAAAAGGTATGGCACAGTTGTGCTGCTAACTTCGTTTCCCATGTATTCTACAATAACAAGTTTTGGAGGCTTGTTACTCCCCATGCCCACCGCGACAATTCCGTTTAGACCGAGAGATTCCATCTCATAACGCTCTATTATACGAGTTGAGATTCGCTGATGCTTTGAAGAAAGATCTAATGCTACACGAGCTAGATACTCTGGCGAACACTCATTTGGGGGTAGATTTGCTAGATCTCTTCCGAAATTAACGGCATCGATTATTATTTTTGTTGTATCTAATACCCTCTGCCACTCTTCTCGGTCACGATCTACAAGCAAGCTGATCTTCAACGGGGATGGAGTACGTGATGATTCACCAATTTTTTGTGACTGATATTGATCAAACTTATAGAGCGACAAGCATGTCCCCTCACAAACGGCTTCTGCGAAGTCTTTGGTTAATTGCGCGAAGGGTTTGATACTGTATTCAGTAACATTAATCTCCATTGCTCTCGTAACGGCCTTTCCTGCCAGAACTCTAACTTTTTCCTTGTCAAGGCTCTTCTTTTGTCCCAGGCCCAAAAGCATGATTCTGTGCATAGGACCCGTGAAACAATGGACAATACAGCTACTTCCAAAAGATCCGGTATGCTCCTTCTCTTTGATTACTTGATCCACCATTTCTACAGTCGTCGTGTTAATCCCATCCAATTCATTCATTAGACCTTCAACTTCATCCTCGAATACGCCTAGAACCAATAGCGGCGTTTGTTTTGAGGTAACAGGAATCTCCTCGGCAATAAGTTTGACCATGAAATGCTCACTATTAGGACTTTATTTTAAGGTATGTCGAACATCCAATCTATACTGTAGCGTCAATTAGCGATCCATTGTAATCATGGCATAATTTATTTAAAGGCATCAGATACCAACTGGAGAGCAGAGTATTGAATCCCCACTCATAATTATGTTTGAGATAAACCTAATGTTTTTATTTTCGATCACTTCGCAATCATATTGAACAAGAAATGTCTCGCTGCTGGGATGTGGGGGGGTTAATATGACGTTGAGGATGCGCTATTTAGACCTCAAGACAAAGATCCGAGCCGTCAGAATGCTAGCTATAGAAGGGATCGCCGAAGCGGGTTCGGGTCATCCTGGGGCTTCCTTCTCGGCCGCCGAAATAATGGGCGCACTTTATTTCAGAAAATTAGTTCATAACCAGTTCGATCCTTTCTGGAAAGGGAGAGACTATTTCATAAATTCTAAAGGACATTCTGCTCCTGGATTTTATTCTACACTGGCTGTATCTGGCTATTTCCCAATCGAAGAGATCAAATCACTCCGCGGGTTTGGATCTCGGCTACAAGGTCATCCTGTACGTTATTCTAAGGAGCAACAAAAGTGGAGTGTACCTGGGATAGAGTATTCCGGAGGTTCGGAGGGGATAGGACTGTCGGTGTCTGTGGGACTTGCGCTGGCTAATCGTTTAGACGGAAATTCTAATCACATTTATACTCTGATTGGAGATGGAGAGTCAAATGAAGGTCAGGTGTGGGAAGCAGCAATGTCAGCGTCCAAATTTAGATTGGATAACTTGACGGCTATACTTGATCGCAACAGAATTCAGCAAGATGGATTTACGGAGGATATTATGCCACTTGATCCTGTCCGTGACAAGTGGGTTGCTTTTAATTGGAACGTCATTGAAATAGACGGACATAGGGTGGAACAACTGATAGATGCAATTAACAAGTCATTGGAGGTGAAGGACAAGCCTACGATCATTATAGCTAACACTGTCAAAGGTTATGGTATCAAACATATGACCAATAATCCACAATGGCATGGCAAGGCCCCCCCTAGGAAACAGACGCCCATACTACTTGAAGAGCTGGACTGCGAGTTTTTGATCGCCCCTTCGATCATAGCTGGTGGAAAGGAAAATTATGAAGAAAAAATTAGAATGGCAGAAAGGGGAGGTGCAGACATTATCCACTTGGATGTAATGGATGGAAGATTCGTTCCTAATCATACATTTCTCGCAGATACCATACACAAATTAAGAAAAATCACTACAATGCCATTTGATACTCATTTGATGATAGAGAGCCCGGCAACAGTAATCGACGAATACATAGCAGCTCGATGTGATGTAATTACTGTCCACGCAGAAGCATGCAAACAGGATGAATTTTCGGAAATTAATCGCAAGCTTATTTCAAATGGGATAAGTCCAGGGATCGCAATTAATCCCGATTCAGTATTACCGGATTGGATTTGGGACTACCTAGACTCGATAGATGTCGTAAATATATTATCTGTAAACCCTGGATTTCCAGGACAGAAATTTATTCCTACGGTTCTTCCAAAAATGATCAGTGCAGTGAAGGAACTTAGAAGAAATGGGTACAAAGGATACGTTGAGGCAGATGGTGGAATAGACTCCATAACACTTCCTCTAGTTTATGAAGCGGGGGCTAGAATTCTTGTCACAGGAAATGCAGTCTATGGAACCGCAGACATTCAAGGTGCTATTCTTCAATTGAAACATACAGCGAACGTAGTCTTAGAGAAAAAACTTCTTAATCTATCCACCAGCATCGGGATTCGTAACGATTGGCTTAAGACCCGTAAACATATATTGATTCCATTTGCAAATGAATTGGAAATAGAGGAAGAAATTCATGCTCTTAAGTGAAGGAAAGACGAGTCTTGACATGCGCAGTGCATACGGCGACAGTCTCGTCGAAGCTGGATTGAAATATCCGCAGCTGGTTTGTGTTGGGGCAGATACCACTGATTCACTGAAGACTAAGAAATTTGGAAACAAATTTCCCGAAAGGTTTTTCAACGTGGGGATTGCGGAAGCAAATCTGGTTTCCGTTGCTGCTGGTCTTGCTATGGCGGGGAAGATCGCCTTTGCAAGTACGTACGCCGCATTTCTTCCAGGCAGATGCCTCGACCAGATTCGTAATGCAATATGCTTCCCTAATCTCGATGTAAAACTCGTCGTTTCTCATGCGGGATTGACAGTTGGTCCAGATGGTGCCTCCCACCAACAAATAGAAGACCTTGCTACAATGCGAGCAATTCCAAATATGAAGGTGCTTGTGCCCTCCGATGCGATTTCAGCTAAGAAGCTTGTAATTACTTCTGTCTGTACGAAAGGACCGGTCTATATGAGACTCGCACGTCCTCCCAGTGAGGTCTTGTATGATGACAGCACAGCCGAATTTAGTTTAGGTAAGGGGAATCTTCTTCGCGATGGTGATGACGCAACCTTAATTGGGTGTGGTCTAATGGTTTTTGCTTCATTAAAAGCTGCAGGAATTTTAAGAGAGAAGCACTCAATTAATTGCCGTGTAATTGACATGTTTACTGTAAAACCTATTGATGATGAATTGCTTGAGAGGGCAGCCAAGGACACTGGATTATTAGTCTCCGTTGAGGAACATAATATTTTTGGAGGTCTAGGAGGATCGGTCGCTGAATCTGTTTCTTCCCGATATCCAGTGCCGATTGAAAGGATTGGTGTCTCAGATGTGTTCGGTGAATCAGCAAGAGACGAGGAACTAGAATTGCTCTTGGATGATTATGGATTAAGTCCTACAAGGGTGGCAAAAAAGGTCGCTGAGGCGGTGAAGAAGAGGAAGTGAAGAGTCAATGAAGATTTTTTTAGACACAGCGAATATTGATTCAATAAGAAAGTACAATGACATGGGTGTGTTGGATGGAATTACAACGAACCCAACACTGCTGTCAAAGGAACACGGTTCACCGGAAGAAATAATGAAGACAATAGTAGACACGGTGAACGGTCCTGTAAGTCTGGAGGTGATAGGGACAGAGTCAGGGCAAATGATTGAAGAAGCTCATTACCTAAAGAAATATGGGCAGAACGTTGTAGTAAAAATCCCAATGATCCCTGAAGGTTTGAAAGCCTTGAGGACCCTATCTGGCGAAGGGATCTCTACGAATGTTACGTTAGTGTTTTCAGCCAATCAAGCACTCCTGGCAGCCAAAGCAGGGGCTACATATGTAAGTCCGTTCATTGGCAGACTCGACGATATCGGACATGATGGAATGGCAATTGTAAGAAGTATAGTAAGCATTTTCGGAAACTATCAGCTCAAGACGCAGGTTTTAGTGGCTAGCATACGTCACCCCTATCACGTTATCCAGGCTGCAGAAATTGGAGCAGACGTCGTTACGCTTCCGCCCGATATTCTTGGCAAGATGATGAAACATCCGCTTACAGAAAAAGGGTTGGACGCGTTTCTTTCTGACTGGGCAAAGATTAGGAATGAATCTCCAAGGTTAATAAAATAGTTAAGTTTGCACAAGACATTTCGAGCGAGATACTTCAAAACAGAACGGCCTCGGAAGGAGATCAGTTTTTCAATAATCCTATGACTTTTTTTGGAATATCTTCTAATTTACTCACGGCCAGGCTCTTTTCATAATCTAGATACCTTAGATTTTGACCGATCGCAATAGCTTCATCTAGATTTCTCCCCAAACCAAGAGCAACCATGTGACTGCCAATTTTCCGAAAGGATAACACCATATGCCGAACCGCTTCAGTGTCAGAAGGTTCGCCATCAGTTAAGGTAAAAAAGATTTCGGGTTTGAAAGACCTTACAATTGGCTCGAGCAAACCGTAGATCTCCGCAAGGGGCGTCCCCCCGCTCGCCCTTATCTGCGCCAACCTCTTGGTACAAATTGCAGACCACCGATAGTTCGGTGGCTTTATCAACCAACATTTCACTCGCTTACCTTCAGTACTAAATGCATATACGGCGAATCTTACTCCCAAAAAGGAAAGGGCTTCGCAGAGAGCATTGGTGACTTGTTTATATTTCAGCTCCACTTCCTGAATGCTACTGGAGTGATCTAAGAGAATCATTACTCTGGTCTTAATTGCAAGCTTCAGATCCACAATGAATGGTGTGGGTATAAATTCTAGATATGCTTCTGAATCAAATTCGTCTCCCAATCGATCGTGTCTTTCGATCCAGCCTGTGCGCCACTCCCTAAACTTCGCCTTTGTCTTATGGATAAGATCAGTGTCGTAAACTTGGCTCTCGTTGACATCCAAACGATGTGGAATGCTTATTCCCAAATTTTCCAAATTCTCGTACCCTTCATTCTCATGCCTCTTGCTCTCTCGAACTAAGGTCTCATATTCGGGAAGGATATATGTGCCGTGTACTATGGTGTCGACGCTCTTCTCAATGGTCTCCGCTTTTGTTCGCTTTTTCCTAACTATTTTTTCGATCTGTCTAGATAATTCCGATTCACTCATGGAAATTCCAAACCTTGAACGTATGGCTGATATGGGCACCAAGACCAAAGGATCGACCTCCAAGATCTTGATTATCCGCGGAACTTGCTCTTCTATCCATCTTGTCTGATAATTGGAGGCAAGAGCTTCCTGCACGACCGACGTAGCTAATTCGACTGCTTTAGCCACTTTATAATATTCGGAGGAGAAAAGCTCGCCTTTAATATAACCAGTCAAGAATAGTTGCCCGAAACCCTCTAGTAACTTTTGGACACCGTATAACGAATTGAGGAGCGGTCTATTTAACCATGAAATTCCTTCGTCAAATATTATTTCATCCATCATACCCTTCCATTCATCAAGGCCTATCGATTCTATTCGTTTTTTTTCGAGTGCATTAAACACGAATCCAAATGCATGGTCGTAACTGAGGACCTTAGTTGAATACTTTAGTCTCATCGATTCGTACCACAAAGATACACGCCACTGACGATATTTTTGAAATCGATTTCCAGCATAGCCACGAAGGTGCGGAAGAGCAATTTGGTTCTTATCAGGACTCGTCTTAGGATTTGTCTCTTCTGTGAACGTAACAAGCGCTTTAGGTTTGTCAGACCATCTGCGTGACAGAAAAGTGGCTATTTCTATGAGAACATCATCTCTAACCGTCAAGCCCTCAAAAGAAGAAAGGTGGCTCAAGTCTAGTATCTAGTACTTGTATTCTGAAACACTACTCAAAAACCTATCTAGTTTCCAAAAATAGAAGTAATCATATCCATTACCTTTCGATACTCGACATCTCCCCATTGACCATAGACGTTCGCGAATACCAATTGCGCCGCGTGCTTTGCTTCACTTCCTGATTCTATTAGCTTGGAGAAAGCAATAGTCTCTCTCATACTTGGGCTATAGTATAGCTCTTCAACAGCGGCTGCTTCACGAAGTTTGTTGGCTAGTTTAACGCCCATTCTTACGGATGCTAAAGCAGAGTCCTCAACCAAAGTATGTCTTCTTATTATGGCTACTTCTACCTCTTCTGGAGGGTATTCCAACCTGAGACGAACAGGAAATCTACTGAGCAGTTGTGGTGGCAGTTCCTTGGTTCCTACGTGGGACAGTGGATTGATTGTAGCAATAACCGTCCATCCTTTTGACGCAGTTATTGTCTGACCTTCAGACTCCTTCAACACTACTTGTCTCCTATCATCGAGAGCTTCATCCAGTCGCAAAAGCACGTCTGCTTCGGCAGCGTTCAGCTCATCAAGATACAGGAGCCCCCCAAGCTTCATGGATTCAACAAGAATTCCATCTACAAATCCCACTCCACCATTTTCAAGGGTCTTGGTTCCGATAAGATGAGACTCTCGAGTTCTTAAGCTAAAATTAACGGGATACAATGTTCTGCTAATCTGTGCACCAAATGCTCTAACCAGGGTGGTCTTGCCTGTTCCTTTTGGCCCTATAATCATGGTAAATAGCCCTAAATCATAGGCCTTTTTCAGAACGGGCAACGCGTCGTTCCAATCCAAATATACAGGTGACGATGGTTGACTCAATGATAAACACCGATATCTGGTTCGGTCTAGTAGACTTAAAAAGGTATATTACAAATTTAAGAGTTAGGCACGCAAAATGGTCTGCTTGTTCCTTATGAAATCACTAAGCAGGGTAGTCTCTAAGGCGTCAGGGCTCACATAGTATGATCGTCCTTTAACTCGTCTTTCCATATTGTTGACAAATCCCAAAAGTGAGTCTTCTTCACTGATCATTAGTGTATCAATGTATATCCCTTTCTCATGACACTTCTCCGCCTCAAGCATAGTTTGTTCAGCAATGTAACTATCAACCTGCCTATAGCGATAGCAGAGATAAACTAGATTTCCCGCTGAAATATCCAGTCTCATGTCATAATCGGCTTGAGCGCTATCCAAGCTCGAAGCATCAGGCTGATAAAAATGCGAATACGGCCTGCTTTTTAAGATCCTTTCTTGCTGCTTTGCGTCATCCATAAAGCAAGCACTTGGATGACCATCAGTCACGAGAATAATTCGTTTATTTGCAGAGCCTTCCTTGAGCAATACTCTCTTTGATAGTCTAAAGGCCGCTTGATAATTCGTGTAATGCAAGAAATCTGAACCTGCATCGAATGTTTTTAGATATGGAATATCCGAAATTTTTACATTAGATGCGAGCGAACCAAAGCCTACGACGTAAACGGAATCATTAGGGAAGTACTTCTTGTTAAGCATCACTAAGCTCCACAAGGCCTTCTTGGCCGCTTCGATCCTGCTTAAATCCCCAAACATTCTAGAATACTTCATAGTCGAGCTCAAGTCGATGCAGTATACTACACTGGCTCGGACATCGTATAAGGTCTCATACTCCTCCAAGTCATCCCTTTTCAATTGTAACGGAATATCTATTCTGCTAAACTCTTTTTGAGTTCGGAGAACGCAGTTTAGTAACGATAATGGTATATTGACCAGCCGCATGTCATCTCCATCTTCAAATTTCCGAGTGGTATCCAATACCACTGATCCTACCCCTATGTTATTTGTACTATGGGCTCCTACCTCGCCCAACTTCAGTGCCTTCATCACGTCATCCAGAATCAAATTACCAATCTTAGAAAATCCTTTCCAGGTAAGCCACTTTTCATCGTCTCTTAAATATCCTTCCTGAAGAAGCATTCTAACGATTGAAAAGGGCGTGCTCCGGTCACGAGATCTTTCCTCTTCCTGTCCACCACCACCACCACCACCACCATCATCAGCATCATCAGTATCTACTCCATTTGTAGATTCCTTACCGGTATTTTCTTGTTCTATAAGACCTTTTATTATTTGATCTAATTCTTGGAGATTGGGTCTCTTTTCTCGTAACGCTTCTCTTCCAACTATACTCAACAAGAGATCGATCTCTGTTTGAGGCTTATTATCAATATTCTCTGAGAATTTCGATTTTCTGGAATCACTGCCCAGATGAAAGAGTTGAAAAAAGTAACTTTTTTCAGAATCGTTCATTTTAATCTCGTAATCCAAATTCACTCTCGCTCTTCTTCTCTAGTACGACCGGTTGAGTCCATGTCAAGCCTTCCAACACTAATTCAGTAACCGAGGCCATAAGCTCCCCATCGACTTTAGGAGGAATTGAAACGAAATGGCTGTTCACATCATGTTTTTTCAGCCTTTCTATGATCTCATCCTGTTCATTTAAAATCCGATCGATAGTCTTAACCACTAACTGTTCCAGATGCGGGAACTTTTTAAGTTGGGCTTGATAGTCACCCGTTGAAGAAGGATCAATGCCTAACATTTTTTGCGACACGTTAAATCTGCTGTCTTTGGAAAAATCCTTACGTATGAGTTGAAGCTCGTTTGAATCAACGATATCCAAATAATCTAGCGAAACTGTTCTTAATGCTTCTTCGATAAGCTTCCCTAACAGCTTTGACCTCGATTCAAAGCTGTCGTCTAATTCGGAAAGTTCAAACTTTACTGCTTGAAGAATACTGCCAAAGTCGCAGTATCTGGGCACACTAGTCACAGCATGGAAAAGCGATCTGCTTCTTTCCGATTCGCTAATGAGTAACTCCATAGAGTGCACGCCCATCCTAACGCTTACCCCTTTCTCCTGATTTATCTCGTTTCTAGATCTGGCATGATGTACTATTGTAGCTAGAGTTCTCAGAATGAATATAGGAATAAAAACCTTTGATGAATTTAAGCCTCGCGTCTCCTGTAGTATAATCATGATCTCGTCCTCCAAGCTAACTGGATAGTGTGTCTTTATATGGCTTCTCAGACGATCGGAAAGGGGTTCAATTATCCTGCCCGAATGAGTATAATCGGTCGGATTTGCCGTTGCAAAAATGCTGATGTCTGGTCTAAACGTAATTGGATATGATCCCGTTGTAAACTTTCCTTCCTGTAATACGCTGAGCAGCGCCACCTGCTTTCTGGGATCTAGTACAGGAAGCTCATCTATGCACATCATACCATGGTGCGCTTGAAGTAGATAGCCTGGAGTGTACGATTCGATGTCATAGATTTCAATGCCTTTCTTAGCGATCCTCATTACATCCACCTGTCCTACCAAATCCTTAACTGAGACGTCAGGAGTAGCGAGAAAGTATCGGTAGCGATGGATACCTTCCACCCATTTTATGCGAGTGTCCATCTTGTTATTTCTTATCGTCTTCTCGCACTCAGTTGAGACATCAAAATCAGGGCTCGTTTTTAGGATCTCTTCGTCGGAGAGCATTGCCACAAGGTGATCTTCTAAGATACTTGTAGGAATATCGTTCATAACAGATCCTTCAACGACTGGGATAGGGGAAAGCAAGTGTTTCGCAACACTTTCTGCAATTCGAGTCTTTGCTTGGCCAATCTCCCCGATTAACAGAACGTCGTGTCCTGCCAATATAGCTCGAATCAAAGACGGAAGAACATCTAATTCGTAGCCAATTATCCCAGGGAACGGCGTAATGCCATTCTTTAATCTTGCAACTAAATTTCTCCTCATCTGGTCCTGAACTGAAATGGATTTGTAATTGATTTCTAACAGATCCCGCAACCTATTCAGCTGCTTAAAATTATCGGGTAGTCCAGCCATTATCTCGGTGTAATTAGGTGCCGTTGCGTAGGAATGATGGACAGCCTTCTTTACTTTCTCCTTTGAATCCAATTCAATTCGCGAATTCAGATACAATTGGCTTGTATTTAAGAAACGCTTGATTAGCTCGGGATTACGAGCTAATTGTTTAAAAGATCATTTGACAGGTTCATGGGTACCGTATTTAAAGTCGATGCAAGAAGGGGCTATGTAGCTTCTACAGAGCCGCAAGAAGGCTAATCCCAGCGCGCATTTTTAGGATCTTAGCATGGTTTTTATTTAGGAACGAATACGCATTCAGTGCTTGTCGAGTAGCGAATACAAACACATACTAAGAATTGCAGGCAAAGACATTGATGGTAGCAAAAAGTCTATTGTCGCGCTTAGTACTATCAGAGGATTGGGTTATAACTATTCTCAAGTAGTTTTGCAATCGCTCAACATCAGTCCGTCGATAAGAGTTGGATATCTTACAGAGAATGAAATACAGGAGATTGAGGATGCGGTTAGAAATCCATCAAAAATCAAGATGCCTTCGTGGTATCTCAATCGACGGGCAGATATGGATACAGGTTCTGACACTCATCTTATCACATCTGATCTAGAATTTACTATCACAAATGATATAAATAGGGAGAAAAGCGTGATGAGCTGGCGCGGTTACAGGCACATGTTTGGATTAAGGGTCAGGGGACAGCACACGAGAACATCAGGGAGAAGGATGGGCGCAGTTGGCGTTAAGAAGAGTGGTAAAGCATCGCCTGCCTCCACTTCGAAATGACTGAGAATTTTAGGGTAGATGAGTAATGGGAGATCCTCGAAAGGCAAGGAAAACCTTTAGCAGGCCCAGAAGAATTTGGACATCTGATCAACTTAGCGCGGAGCTCTATATCATTGGATCATATGGACTCCGAAATAAGAGAGAATTATGGAAAGCTCAAACCGAGGTTGCGGGGTTTAGAAACCAAGCAAGGGCTCTGCTTGCCCTACCAACTGAGAGTAGACATCAACAAGAGATAAAGCTTCTCAAGTACCTTGGCCGCCTTGGTCTCATAGATGAAACAGCATCATTGGATGATATCCTAAATTTGAAGATAGAGCACTTGTTGGAAAGAAGACTTCAAACTATGATTATGAGAAAGATAGATACTAAATCACCTTATACAGCGAGGCAGATTGTCGTTCACGGGCATGTCTCGATAGGAGATAGATTTGTTAACTTGCCTGGACACATAGTAAGGAAAGAGGAAGAGAATAGGCTCCTTGTTCACGTGGAACTCTCAAAGTCATCATCACCATCATCACCATCATCTGCATCCGTGTCAGTTCCGAATGCGTAGTGACAAGTAAAATGGGCCTGAACTCAAATTCCTCATCCCTATTTGCAAATCTCCTTAAGTACATCAACGTGGTCGATTTTCCCATCAGCGTTCATATCGAAGCCTTGCACGACAATGGCCCACTCATGTCCGTCAGCATAATTTCTCAAAATTTGGCTCGCAAAATTTGTCAGCCCCAATACGGCTGACTTGGTACCAATAGACCTTACCCCTGCGACTATGATCACCGTATATTTCTCATCATAAGGATTTCGTATTTTGGCAATCAGACCATGATTGTCCATATTATACAACTCCCCTGTGTCTGCGGCCAGCCCAGACCAAAAGTTTGATTCATTGAACCGGATTGGAAGATATTTGTTAAATTCTGCCGTAACAATATTTGTCCCTGGGCCCCCTATACTCACGATGTTACGACCATTAATGGCTCGTTCTGCCCTTGCGTCAGAATCCAGTTTAACTATGAATTCGTCCGAGATATTGCACAAATTCCCTAGCGAAAATGCAAGCTGGATAGCATAATGTCCATCTCTTGCGGACGATTTGTATGGACCATGTGGATCCGGAGCACCTACAACAATGAGTCCGTTAAACAGATCATCTTTTATGAATTCCTTGAAGAAAACCAAATTACTTGAGTCCTCCCGGTTGTTATTTGACAGAACGCTAAACAAAGACTCTCCCCAGTCCATCTCTAAACCATATGATGGGTTGACTGTTTTGAAAAGGCGTGCTGTCCCCCCTCGGATTGTTTTGGTTCCAGATTGCTGGATCGCTCCTATGCGCTGTAGTTTTTGCATGTAGTAATAGGCACTTTGTTCGTATATCCTAAGCTCCCTTGCTACTTGAGCAGTATATTTTGGTTCAGATGATAGCAACTGCATAATCTTCCAAGCGACAGGGTTAGAAAGGACACTCATACAACTGACGTCTTTATAAACGGTTATCGGTTTGGATAACATCCTGTCACCTACACTATATAAAAGAGTCTTTTCCAACGACGGATATTGACTAAGATTACATATAAATTATGACAGGTACAAAAAAACTTTGGCCTCATTCTTAGCGTGCTTGCGTCCGAAATACTGCTATAAGATGGATTCTACACTAAATATATTAATATAACGGTCATATCCCCCTTTTGGCTATTTTTAATTATGTTATCAAAATAATTATGCGTATGTGTTCAATTATCGGGTACAAAGGTGGATCTCTCGCCGCTCCTCTTCTAGTAGAGTGCTTAAAGAAAATGGAGTATAGGGGTTACGATAGCGTAGGAATCGGAACTATTGCTGGCGGCAAAATCAGCGTCAAAAAAGGAGTGGGAAGAGTCGAAGCTGTGGATTCAAATTTACTTTTGGGAGCATTGCCTGGAACGATTGGAATAGGTCATACAAGATGGGCAACACATGGAAAGGTTACAGACAAGAATGCCCATCCCCATACGTCCTGTAACGGAGAGATTGCGGTCGTGCACAACGGAATAATTCAGAACTATTCGGAGCTAAAATCAAAGCTCATGGATAAGGGTCATATTTTCAAGAGCGAAACAGATAGTGAAGTTATCGCACATTTGCTGGAAGAAGATTATTTTTATTCGGGCGATCTGAGAGGAGCAGTACTCAATACTGCCAAGAAATTGGCTGGCGCATTTTCATTTATTGCGGCGTTTAGTGATGGGACCATTGCTGGAGCTCGATTCGATGAACCACTTATTGTGGGTATTTCAAATGACGGCTATTATATTAGCAGTGATGTTGTAGGATTTTTGAATTACACAGACAGAGCAATATTCCTAGACAATCGAGACATTGTGATCTTAAAGGGCCCTGAAATGGAAATGATTAGTTTTGACGGTGCGCCTGTTGTGAGGCCAATAACTCAAGTGGCTTGGGAGTTTGGCGGGATTGACAAGGGGACTTACGCCCATTTCACCATCAAAGAGATCAATGAACAGGTAGAGACCATTGTTAAGTCCGGAAAGGGTCAGGAAAACAGAATCGAGCAAGCCAGTGAGTTGCTCAAATCGGCTCCGTCCATATACTTTACCGGAAGTGGGACAAGCTATCATTGTGCATTAGTGGCAAAGGCCCTTCTTTCAAAGTATGGGAGAAGAAAATCAGATGCTATCATGTCAAGTGAATTCCAGTATCTTGTAAATGATATTGAGCCTGAATCTGTAATTGTTGCCATTTCACAGAGCGGGGAAACGGCAGATGTTCTAGAGGTTATAAAGAAATCGAAACCACTTGGCTCAAAGATCATCTCGATAGTGAATGTTCCAACCTCGTCCTTGGCGCGTCTGAGTGATATTTCTATTCACATGAATTGTGGGCCGGAAATTGGAGTGGCAGCAACCAAGAGTTTTACTTCACAGTTGATGATACTTTATGCCATACTAGATAAACTCTCAGGAGGAGTTATTGGATTAGAGGACCAGAGACACAGATTGCATGGTGCTGTGAAAGAATTAATCGAAAGACAGGGCATGATTGAGCGAATAGCTAACGAAATCAAGGACGTGAGAGACATCTACGTATTGGGCAGATCAATTCATTATCCCATTGCACTTGAGGGAGCCCTGAAGATCAAGGAGTTGAGCTATGTGCATGCAGAAGGAATCCCGGCTGGCGAGCTGAAGCATGGACCCCTAGCGCTCATCGACAAGAATAGTTGTATTCTGGTTCTGAACCCCCCAGATTCTACTTTTGACGATGTGAAGGCCAATGCCCACGAAATAAAGGCAAGAGGTGCATCTCTGATAGGTGTAGGAAGTTCCTCGAGTGATGTCTATGACCGATTTATAGCGATTCCTGAAGTGAATGAAGTTTTTTATCCCCTTTTGGAGGTAATACCGTTTCAGATGATAGCATATTATCTAGCACTTGAGAAAAACGCAAATCCAGACTATCCTCGAAACCTCGCCAAGTCCGTAACCGTCAAATAGGGCCGGACATGAATCGGAAACTTTGGGCAACTTAGCTTTAAATACAGATGGAGCAATTGAAGGCTATAGGGCCATGTCTGCTGTTGACAGAGAGTACGACATCATAATTGCAGGCGGAGGCCTGTCTGGCATGATTGCTGCATGTTCAGCTGCTCATTACTCATCTCAAAGGCTAAGAATCTTGGTGGTAGACAGAAATGATCTAGAATCATTAGGTAGAAAGACACTGACAGGTTGGATTTGTGGTGACGCAGTTGGTAAGAAACCGGTCGACTACATGAATAGTAGAATAAATATTAATTGGCAGTATCCTGAAATTGAACATCCCGTAAAAGGAGTTGTTGCTTATTCTCCCGATCATGAAACGAAAATTTCATTTGATGGGGAGGGATATATTCTGAATAGAAAGCTCCTGCCCCAGAGGCAAGCCAGAGACGCCTTATCAATGGGTGTTGATCTTAAGGGAAACATTGTCATTAGAGGCCTTATAACCGATGGAAATACGGTAGTAGGAATTGAAGGCGACGACTTGAAGGAGAGATCTTCGTTCAGGAAAACGTGTTCACTGGTCATTGATTGCACAGGAGTTACCTCTGTCCTTAGAACAAATCTGGCGATTAATTCCCACATCCAGAGAAAGATACTGAGAGACGACTTGGAGGCAACGGGGAGATACATATGTACCTTTGATGTGGGCATTGATGACAAAACATATTTTGACCCAGAATATTGCATAATACATCTAGACCAAAATATTGCTCCAGGTGGATACGCCTGGGTGTTCCCTAAAGGCAATTTGAAGGCAAATATCGGATTAGGGGTCCAACAAAAAGCATTAGATCAGATGAATAAAAAAAGCGGTAAAATCGTCAATCTAAAGCATTTAATAGACAATTACTTAAACTCAAATCCCGCTGTTCATAACCCTAGATTATCAGATGAGGCTCAAGATAGCGGAAATTCATGGGGGACCTGGCAGGTCTCAGTTCGCAGACAGAATGACTGCATGGTGGCTAATGGATATATGCTTGTCGGAGACTCTGCTTGGATGCCAAAACCCTTAGATGCTGGGGGAATTGGTCCGGCTATAATCGCAGCTACGCTTGCAGGAAAACACGCAGTGAATGCCATTCAGCAAGGAGATGTTTCTGAGGCAGGTTTATGGATCTATAACAAGGAATTTATAGATGAATACGGTTACAAGACGGCTGGTCTTGAGGTGTTTAGACGCATGTTGCAAGGACTTTCCAATGAGCAAATTAATTACGGGATGAAGCATTTTATCTCAAAGTTTGATGTAGAGAAAATAACTAATGGAGAACATCCAGAGTTCAGCCTTGTCGGTAAGATGGGACTTGTATTTGCAAGCTTAATGAACCAAAAGCTGGCGGCATCTTTGAAGCGAACTACAGAAGTGAATGCCTTGCTTGTCAAGCATTATGATAATTATCCGAGTACTCCCGATGGGTTTACCCAATGGCAAAATGGCCTAATGGAAATTATGGGATATTCGTCACAATGATTCGATGGCTATTAAATCTGTCGAGAAGGAAATCTTGAGCATAATTTTAGCTTTAGGTTCCTAATTGCTTCTCCAAAATATCCATTCTCTGGATAAGCAAATTCCTACTGGATCCCTCTGTGAGCGTTGATCGGGCATTTTCAATTAATAGCTTTGCAACATCCAACTTCCTCTTTATACCAGGGACGATATTGTCATAAACTGAAAAGGGATAAATTGAACTGTAGAGATCCTCCATCAAAGCAAATAAATTCAATGCGTCTGAAGTTCGTTCAGTTCGTAAATTATCATAAATCATTCGCTTTATTTCACCTATGGAGTCCAAAAGGCCGAGAAGGTATGAGGAAGGTGCAACATTCAAATCCTCGATCCCAGCAAGACTGGTCTTTTCATACACGCATTTGAGTTGGTATGCTTCGACTAACTCCTGCTCAGCATTGATAAGATACCTCTCAAGGTCGTCACGTACGTGTGTCCTGAGAGAACCTAATTCAGCTTGAGCCTCCTTGAGGAGTTTGGCTGCGTCCTCAAACTTCCCTCGATGCAATGCCATAATAGATTTGCTGCATTTCATGATAACACCTCTTGTCCCTTTAATTAGTACCTCCCGTCTATGTTCAACATCATCTAGGTCTAATGAAATATTCTTCAATGTAGCCTTTACATTTTCAGCTGTCATAACCATTATTTTGTAGCATTAAGATAAACGGTCTAATAACCTCTTTTGTGCTAAAGCAAATAATGGGGAACATTTTACTAATCGTTGTATGAGCGCACATAAAAAAGAAGAGAAGGAGAGGGTGAATCTCGAAAAATTGACAAAGACCATCTCGACTTTAGATGCAATAGTTAAGAATAGGGATATACAAAGAAATACTAGAAATCACGTAAAGGATGTTTTGGGAACTTTGAAGGATGAGAAATCTGGTACTATTACAGTAAGGGCAGCTAATGCCGTGAGTATGCTTGATGGACTTACTCAAAATAGACAGATGGAATCTCACATAAGGACAATGCTCTGGCAAGTAGTTTCCACTCTTGAAAGTATCAGGGAATAAAGCAACGGAGGATGGCCCGTCACACTGAGATTCTGGCTCATTTCATATAGGCGAATGAGTTAAATGGTAGAATGGTGAGAGCTCACCTAAGGTCCAAAAATGTGGTTGTAAGGGAGTATCTGGAGGTATCTAAGCCAAGGATCGTAGTGGTTCTTGTTATTACGGCAGTAACCTCTATGCTCGCAGCAAGTAGATTCGATAATACACCCGAGGTGGGTTGGGATATCTCAATGTGGAACCTTCTTTTCCTGATTATATCTGGGACCTTGGCATCAATGGGCTCCAGTGCTTTGAATCACTATTACGACAAAGATATTGACAAAGCCATGGACCGAACATCCAAAAGACCGATTCCTTCGGGTAAATTACCTGCACAGAAGGTATTATTGTACGGCCTAATCATTTGTGCAGTTTCGGTCTCACTCGCAGCACTGACATTAAATTTGGTTACAGCAGCCATGATCGCTTTGGGTATATTCATCTATGTGATAGTATATACAGTTTGGCTCAAGAGGATTAATCCATCCAACATCGTAATCGGCGGTTTTGCTGGAAGTGCTGCTTCTTGGGCAGGGTGGTCTGCTGCAACAGGGTCTATAGACCTGCTCGGATTTTTGGTAGGATTATTGGTATTCCTATGGACGCCTGCGCACTTTTGGTGTTTGGCTATCAAGGCTAGGGAAGAATATGTTACGGTAAACGTTCCGATGCTGCCTGTATTAGTTGGAAACCAGAAGACTGCAACCTATATTTTTTACAATACCGCACTTTTGCTCCCTTATTCATTAGCTCTCTATTTCTTTGGGCTAGGAGTATTGTATACAATTATAGCAGCTATCGCTGGTTCGTTGATGCTAATTTACCATTATAGATTATCGAAAGAACCGACCCCGGAATTTGCTTGGAAGGCCTACAAGGTTACCGCGCCCTACTTAGTTATCATATTTGTCGGCATTGCCTTTGACGCCTTATTTTACGTAAGGTTCTGATTCATACAATAAGCATATAGAAAATCTCGAACCTGGCAGGCATTTCATATCTACGCCTGCACCACCATCACATCTTCGTCACACGGTCTTTCTTGGGTACTCGCTCCAGGGATCTGGATTTTCCGCATAGAAATATTCCAGGTTCATAAATGTGAATGGCTTACAAGAATTATGATATGCTAAAATAGGTATACCAAGGGCAATATTTACTTTATCTGCACTGATCTTCTGCTCATAGCTACGACCTCAAACTGTCCAACGCCTTCAGTTCTCCCAAGGAAATCCTCAAGTTTATCCATCTGACCCTCACTATCATCCAAAATAAAATCAATTAATAGTGAAAATAATCCAAATGCAACAGGCTCTTTGGAAACTGCATTCAATTCCATTCCCGTAGGAACTGTTTCTGATATAGACTTGGAAACCTCGTCTAGATTTGTTTCTGCATCAGATGGTAAAATTTTGACACGGACGACTAGTTTCGACATTTCCAATTAAGGTCCTTCGAATCCGCATCCTACGCACTTGTACATCCTAGCGAATTCTCTACAGCTTTCACATCTCCAAACTAGCACATAACCACAACTGGGGCAATAAAATTTAACACATTCATCGTTTGGCATTATAGGACGAGCACATGACGTGCATACAGGCAATTGTAACGAAGTTGGCATTAATATCTTGTAGTATGGTTTCACCATAGGATTTATATCTTGCTCACTCCGCCCTCCTCAATCTACTTTCCAGGAGACCCTTAACTATACTTGAGGTAGACTTTACATTGAGAATTAGTGAAAGGGGAGCCGAATGAAAGTCGAATTCCCCATCTTGAGAAATTCGCGCTATAGTTGGCCGGGAAACCGTGGAAAATAGTTCATCGATCGCCTTGTTGTCCAAATGTTCGAATATCTTCCTAGCAAGTATCAACTTTTTGAATTCGAACCCAAATATAGAGTGCCATTCGTTAGGATAGTTTTTAAGAAATAAGTCATCTTCTTGCTCAATCGCCTCAACAATTGCACGGCCCGCAAGTATACCCCCCATTCCTGAACTTAGAATACCCCCCGCCGTTGTAGGTTTTGTTTGCCCAGCAGCGTCTCCTACGATCAAGAACCTGCGTCCATCGATAAAGCGCCTTATTGGTCCCGATACATAAATTGGGGCAAATATCTTTCTTGAAATCGAATATGTAGAACCTTTTGATTCGAGAAATGAATTAATGGCATTCACTATATTGATGTCTCTACCTGCTACACCTATTTTCGCCTTGTTATCTCCTAGCGGAATTATCCAAGCGAAAAAACCCGGATATTTATCTGTATCGAAATAGAGCTCCACAGTATCAGGTTCTATCCACGGAGCGAACACTTCATACTGGCCTGATGGCAATATCCCCGTTCTATGTTTTCTTATTAGTGATGACAATCCTCTTGCATCCACAAAAAATTTACAATAAACTGTCCCTTCAGTGGTGCTCACAGCATAAGTATACCCATTTCCGGCTTTGTGAGATTGATCTTCATCTAGTTTAGGATATGTTGAGACTGACTTCATGGAATTCATTGTTGTTATTTCAACACCAAGTTCTTGAGCTTGAAAAGCAATCTGCTTATCTAATTCCCTCCTGTCGATGGCCACCACATCCTGGAGTTTCGCATCAATTACAAAGGAGGAACATCTTGAGCATATTTTGGCTCGTGTAATGTGGTTTCTAAACGTTCTATGTGATGGGACGATGCCTAGCTTTCGCAAGCCACTGAGGCTCACTAACCCTCCACAGTGTTCCGGAGTACCGATTTCGTGGTCAGCTTCCAAGACTTTGACTGAAATCGACGACTTACCTATTTCTCGAGCTGTCAACAATCCAGAAAGACTTCCACCTGCTACCACCACGTCGTACTTGACTCGGTTCATTACCTCGTATTGGAAATAAATAACTCGATTTATTAATGAAGCTAAGGTCGAACGAACAATTGGAATTCAAACAGGTAATCGTAGTGAGGAAAGAGCTTCGAATGGGTATCGGTAAGTTAGCTGCCCAGGTTGCTCACGCTGCTGTCTCTGGCGCAGAGCAAGTAATGACGACTAATCCTTCATGGTTTATGAAATGGTTTAACTCCGGCCAGGCTAAAATCGTTGTTAAAGTCCATTCTCTCGAGGATTTACACAACATAAAGTGGAAGGCACAAACCTCAGGTCTTCCGGTAGTTCAGGTACAAGATAGGGGGTTAACACAAATCCCCGAAGGGACCACAACATGTCTTGGAATTGGGCCAGCCCCATCCCCACTAATCGATCGAATCACAAAGGATCTGAAACTATTGTAGAGTTGAGACAACAACCCGAGTCGAATTCGATGCCGGTTTCAATTAACAACCTGTCCACTTCTTTTAAGGCAACATGATACACGCGATTAGATTACCGATAGCAAAGGTATATAATCATTGGGAACTACACATCAGCTAATTTTCTAATTCGCGATATCCATGATGATTCATCGTCGTTCTTGATGTTCCATCTGTTGTTTTCAGGTAGATACTTTCTCCCCCTACCTTGATCTAGGGGTTTATGTCCATTTTCAAATGTCTTACTTCCTACAGGACTTATTTCTTCATCACTGTCTATTTTCCGCCTGTTGAACTTCGAGCCCTCTGAATTAGCTTCTATAGGTATAGTACGAGATAATTTCACATCATGATAAGAACTTGGATCAACTTGACTAGTGCTAATTCGAGAATCGAATTGCTGCTCTGAATGATTCGTCGTAGAATCTGAAAAGCCCTCTTTAAGCAATTCCATTTTACCTGTCAATTGTCCCTTTCCAAATTCAGAAAAACCATGTTCCTGGAGGAATCTCATGTATTTCATTATTATACCAAAGTCCGCGAGCCTCCTGCTCGCTTCTTCTGATGCAAAAACGCTCATTAAACCATGAACGCATCAAGCAACATAAATATACAAAAGTTCATCGCAATTGCTAAGCAGCAGCAATAAAGCTGATAATGCCTGCAAATACTCCTTGAAAAGGTCCTCGAGTTTTGAATGCTCTCGTCATGACTCAGCATCAGAAATAATTGTTTGATAACCGACGACTTGATACGATGGATTTATTAACATGCGACCATCGTAGTCAATAGAGATCCATGTCTGGCTTTCGAATCGACAAGGACTCTCTAGGAGAGATTATGGTCCCCTCTGGCGCATATTATGGCCCTTTTACTGTAAGAGCCAGCACTCAGTATAATATTACAGGACAAAGATCACACCCGGATTTAATTAGAGCATATGCTATGATCAAGAAGTGTGCGGCTTTATCCAATTGCGAACTGGGAGCCATTTCTGAGGAAGTTTCAAGCGCAATCGTAAAGGCTTGCGATAGATTACTTTCTGGCGAGTTCTTAGATCAGATTATCATTGAACCAATTAATTCAGGTGCTGGAACAGCTTTTAACATGAACATTAACGAGGTAATCGCAAATATTGCGCTAGAAACTATTGGCGAAGAGAGAGGGAAGTATGAGATAATCAACCCTAATGATCACGTAAACATGTCCCAATCAAGTAACGATACATTCCCCACTGCAATGCATCTGTCGATATTACTGGGTCTAAATAATTTCCTGCAGGCCATTGATCTATTAATTAAATCTCTGAAAAACAAGAGTGTAGAATATAAAGATATGATGAAAATTGGGAGGACCCACTTGATGGATGCACTTCCCATCACGCTGGGGGATGAATTTAGCGGATATTACTCTTCAATTGAAACTGCAAGGCAGAAAATAATGCAAGCATCTGAAAACCTGTATGCTGTTGCCTTAGGAGGTACGGCCGTGGGTAGTGGCGCTAATTCGCCAGCTGGATACCGAGCAGTATCGATTCGCCATCTTAGAGACATATCACGACTAAACATTATATCATCTGAAAACTTTTACTTTGCTCTCCAAAGTCGATTTGACGTCACATGTTATTCTTCGTCGATCAGGAACCTCGCGGTTGAACTAATCAAGCTAGCTAACGATGTCAGGCTAATGGCGTCTGGACCTACTGCTGGATTCGCAGAAATAGTCATCCCAGCTGTGCATGCAGGTTCTTCGATAATGCCAGGCAAAATTAACCCTTCTTTGGCTGAGTGTCTCAACATGATTTGCTTTAACGTTATTGGAAATGATTTGGCGGTAACGATGGCATCCCAAGCGGGTCAGTTTGAGTTGAATGTTATGCTCCCAGGGATGTTGAAATGGGTTTTAGATTCTATGGATATGCTCAGGAACTTTCTCCCAGTATTCACAGCTAATTTTATCGAAGGCATTCAAGCAAATGTAGATAAGCTTTCTAGGTATGTGTATAGAAGCCCGGTACTTGTCACTATTCTAAACCCTTACATAGGTTATGTAAAGGCATCCGAAATTTACAAGAAAGCATTGGAAACAAACAGGGATGTGAAGGACATAGTAATAGAAGAAGGCTTAATGAAGGCTGAAGATGTGGAAAGAGTGTTCTCACGTTCCAATCTCATTGGAAAAAGGGAGTAAACACGTCATTGGAAAAACAAAGCTATAGGTACGGCATAAATTTAGAGGCGCCCTCCTAATTTCATCTCGACGTTATCGTATTTGTTATTTCTACTACTTCATTAAGGCCATTATATATTTGCAAAAATTTCTTACCCTTATCTGTAACCTTATATTTTCTTTGAGTATCCGAAAACTCGATAAGACCATTTACCGATAAAAGAGTTAGATAATCTTTAAGATGATGATATGACAAAAATGACCTGTACATGATCTTTTTTTGAGATGCACCACTTTCATCCGACGAGTTCTGAAGAATTAGTGCAATAATTTCTAACCTATTCCTATGCTTCATCAATTGCCGTACGCCATAACTTTGAATAAAAGGGGCGCGACTGAGTATTATGGTATTGTTTTTTTTTAGATTAATGTAAATGTTTTCTTCTGCTGATTCTAACGAATAAAGGTTTGATATCATGGTACTGGTATAATGGCTTGACTGATATTGTTGCACAAACTAGTTGGAGAGTTGATATATCAGATGAGCCAGGCATCTTCTGCGAACTCGAATAACAAAACATGGTGATATCTAATTGCAATACACCATTTCATCTCATCTGCATTTTACCATGAATAATTTACACTAGTTTAGTTTTATTAACTAAGTGAATGTATTACAACTATGGGCGGGAAACTAAATGACATTCGAGAGACTTCTTCGAATGCGATACAGATAATTCGAGACCTCAAAAATCCAGAAGTACATGAATCTTTGAATAGAATGAAGGATATCACAGCTACAGTTAGAGAGATAGTAGAGTCCTTCAAGGATCCTTCAATGGTCAAAAACATTGAAAATTTTAGGCTTACATTGGAGTCGATCGAAAGGATTTCTTCGAAAATAGATAGTCTGCGTAGCGACACTCAGAATTCAGGCCTGATGGATGAAATCTCGAGCACTATAAGAGGATGCAGAATTGCACTAGATACTCTTAACAGCGAGGGGGGCACTAAGGAATTGGTTAGCGCATCGAAAAATTTGATTTCGGAAATTAGTTCCACGGTATTGGAAATAAAAGAGCTCTTGCATAGCATCAGAAGTACAAATGGGACTGCGGATATTGCAGGAATAGTAGACGATGTTAAAGAAATTCGTAATTATGCAAAATCAGTTCATGAGGACTTTAAATGATAATACCAATTGATCTTACTGAGCTTTCGGGCGTGATGTTGCAATTGAATTTGAAATGAAGCAGACTACGTTTCATCGAATGCGATGAGAAGTCGGTTTATTAATGACTCAAGACCTACGTATCTCATCAGAATTAGGGATATCTCTGACAGTGGGTCTTTTCCTTTAAACCCTTCATCGAACTTAAGTTCTATTTCTCCTTTGCTTGATTTAAGATAGGCTGTTATTAGTGAGTAATATCCACTCTCCTTATCCGATCTTTCCAAGTATTGTCTGAGTTCAACTCTTTCAATGGATATGTTGTCGACTGATAAAGAAATGCCTTCTATTAGGACTACTTTGTCTATTGGTGCATTTGATATTCTAAGCCTTTCGACGTCTGTCTTGATATCCAGACTAATCACTGATACTCCAGGAACCTTATCCATTCTGGGAACCATAAGTTTACTTCGGCTATTCCTATCGCTTTAGACAATGAGGTAGGAGAATTATAATAGACATTATCAGCACCTATTTCGTGACTCATTAGGGCATTGATTTCATCGATTGACGATACTTTTCCTACATATCTGTTGGCAACAAAATCTCGGTGCTGTGTGTAAAGTCCAACTTGTCTACCATCAATTGTCGGTGGATAGCTAACCACGACAATAATCTGCTTCGCCCCCGCTTTCTTCAGATAATGAATCGTTTCCTTGACCGTAGCGCCAGTCTGAATGGTACCTTGGATTGTTCCAATGCTCTTATCTACGACCAAATTCTCTACAACAAATTTCAAGGATTTACTAGTTGTTAATAGTTTGTACTTGCTAACTTCCTCTGAAAAGTCGATCATGTGATCGGAATCGTCATATCGATCCTTTATGACACCCTCACCTATTTCAAACATTTTATGATTTTTTTGATACTCCAAGCTAAAGCCTAAACCCATAGGTCTCGTGTAGTCGGGTTCAGCAAATGCAGATTCGATCTGGAATCTTCCTGAAAGAAACTTCGACTGCTCTCTTCCTATATTTTTTCTTATTTCATAAATACTCTTGCCGTTTACGATGGATGCCACATTCGATTCCCTGATAAATTCGAAAGGGTCTACTACCATATTGGGTGATAGTTGCGTTGTCAATGTGACAGGACCAGATTTTCTATCCAGTTTTAATAGTTCCCCTGGAGCCACGTCTCTGAATGTGAGATCGATTAGCGAAATCCGTAAAGAGTTTTCTGATGCAATCACATGCAAAGTCCCTTTTCTGGTACTTCCTAGCACTAGAGGTTTGAACCCCGTGCTATTTCGATATGCATAGATGTTGTCATCCACCCGTACGAGTATATTTCCTCTCAAGTGTCGATCTAAAAAGTCGGTAGCTTTAGGAGGATCACGATTTTTGGTCAGAAGTGTCTTGAAAACGCAATAGATTTGATACAGAGGATCACTATCCCTTGCCCCGCCTATCATGGGATGCAGGTATAATTTTTCGGTATCTACTAAGAATCCATCCAGGGCGATTTGGCTGTGTTTAAAGCCACTTGACTCCGGCCGCCGCTTAGATAGAAATCCGATTCCGTCATATCCGATGAGTTTACGCTCTTTTACAATTCTGAAAATCTTTTCTTCGTAAGGCAAGGGGCCAACACCTTCAGCAATATTCTTGCCTACCATTAATTTCCAATAGGCCTTGCCTCTGTGCTGGAGCATTCGCATACAATGGGCCAGGATATAGACAACGTTTTTTGCTCTTTTATTTTCAGCGTCTGAAACCGCGACAATTCCGGCCAAATCAGATTCTCTCCTAAAATGCTTCATAAAATCTCAGTAAGTATTTAAGGTTAGTGCCAGATTTGATTGAATGTTAAGGTCAAAGTACAAACAAAAAAAGTCCAAAGCACAGTTTGTTTGATTTTAGTGGAATGTGAAGTATGTCTATATATAATAATATCTAACATCTGGACATAATTGTTAATAGGGATTATTGGTAAATCAAATGTGGGTAAGTCTACATTCTTTAATGCTGCTACAAGCCAAGGAGTTCAAACTGCTAACTTTCCATTTACAACAATAGAGCCGAATATTGGTGTAGCATATGTAAGGACAAAGTGTGTATGCAGAGAATTCCAGGTTCGGGATAATCCATTGCATTCGATGTGTATAGACGGCAGCAGATATATTCCTATCAGAATACTGGATATAGCAGGGCTTGTTCCAGATGCCCACAAAGGCAGAGGTTTAGGAAACCAATTCTTAGATAGTGCGAGGGAAGCTGATGCTCTGGTGCATGTCGTAGACGCAGCTGGGAGTACAGATTTGGATGGACGCGCGGTAAGCCCGGGAACCGGAGATCCAATGCGAGATGTAGAATTCGTTTTAGAAGAATTTGACATGTGGTTGGTTACAAATCTGAAAAAAAACTTGGAGAGGACTTCAAGAGATTTGCAGAGAACCCCAGATAAAACATCAAAGATACTATCAAGACTACTTTCAGGATTGTCGGTGAAGGAAAATCAGATAATTACTTCGATGAATGAAACAAGACTTGATGATAAGAAGGTATCTTCGTGGTCTCCCTCTGATTTATTGTTGTTCTGTCAAACATTAAGGAAGTTGGCAAAACCGATGTTGGTCGCTGCTAACAAGGCAGATTCCATAACAGCTGAATCGAACTTGTTAAGACTTAAGAGCCTCGACAGTGAAGTCATCCCCTGCATTTCCGAGGCCGAAGTCATGCTTAAGATCGGATCAAAAAAAGGGATGCTACGGTACCTTCCTGGAGACAGTTCATTTGACATCAACCCAAAAGTGTTACTTCGGGAAGACCAAAAGAGAGCATTGCTGAAAGTTCGGGCAGTTCTAACCAAGTATGGTTCAACGGGTGTTCAGCAGATTTTGAATAGGGTATGTTTCGGACTACTTGGGATGATCGTTATCTATCCTGTTGAGGACGAAAACAAACTAATAGACAAGAAGGGGAATGTTCTTCCTGATGCTTATTTGTTACCAAAAGATTCTACTGCGAAGGAACTTGCCGGAAAGGTGCATGAACAATTGGGCCAAGGCTTCCTTTACGCTATCGATGTCAGATCTAAACAGAGAGTAGGAGCAGAGTACAAATTAAGGGATAGAGATGTGATCAAAATAGTTTCGACGACTAGCAGAAGATAGGAGATAAGGATTCTCTTTGTTAGCCTTAGGAATAGAAAGTACGGCTCACACTTTCGGCTGTGCTATAGCAGAAATGAAGGAGGAGAAGAAAGGATCTTTTAGAATATTGTCAGATGTACGCTCGTCTTACAGGCCTCCAGAAGGTTCCGGTATACACCCAAGAGAGGCATCAAGACATCACGCTAATGTGTGCAGCAGAATCTTGAAGGAAGCGATTTCGCGTTCGTCTGTAGAGATGGAACGAATAGATATAATTGGCTATTCCGCAGGTCCCGGACTGGGACCATGTCTAAGGATAGGAGCTGTTCTAGCTCGCCTCCTGTCCACATACTATAGAAAACCCTTGGTGCCTGTCAATCATGCATTAGCTCACATTGAGCTTGGGGCCTGTCTGACAGGTGTTAGTAACCCTTTAGTCGTTCTGGTTTCGGGCGGTCACACGATGATTCTCTTGTTTTTTAACAAGAGGTGGAGAATATTCGGAGAAACCTTGGACATCACCATAGGTCAACTACTTGATCAATATGGGAGGTCACTGGGTTTTTCATCCCCTTGTGGATCGATGATTGAAAGATTAGCAAGCAACTCCAGTAAAGAGTATTCCTGGATACCGTACACGATTAAAGGAAATGACGTTTCATTCAGCGGGTTGCTTACAGCAGCGATAAAACTTACCAAGGATGGGAGATTTGATGTTGGCAATACATGTTACTCTCTACAAGAAACGGCATTCGCAATTTTAGCCGAGGCCACTGAGAGAGCTATCTCATTCACTAACAAAGAAGAAGTAATAGTGGTTGGAGGAGTAGCGGCTAATAGACGCCTAGCAGACATGTTAAATTATGTTTGTTTAAGACACGGTGCTAAACTGCATATCTGTCCAATCCATTATGCGGGAGACAACGGCGTCCAAATTGCGTTAACGAGCTTAGTTGATCATGTACATTCGAAACTAAGTGTAGCGCCAGAAAATGGGTTTATCGATCAAGCATGGCGTTTGGACTCTGTGAATGTAACGTGGAGATAATTAAGGCCAATTAAATACGTTTGGCTTCGTTAACTTGATTCATTATTTCTTCGGCCCAATGTCCTGTATTTAGAACGCCGAACTTGTAAGACCGATCACTTAATTCGACGACGACTTTTGCTATGATAAAGCCCTCCGACCTCGAAGCTGAAATCTTTTCCAGTGGAATGTCGAGGAGTACCTCCTCAGTCTTTTTGCTCAACGTTGTCATTCTACCTTCTGTCTTTTCGAAAATGAGTCGTTGGTTTGTCAATGTCAATATCCCATTCTTCAATTTATCCTCAGCACAGTCTTCTTGTATAATCAGTTTTTCTCCCGGTCTTGGTACTGCCCCACTCACACTTTTATGAGATTGCTCCAATTTATATTACTATTGTCGAACAAACTTCCGATCCTACTCAAGAAAGGGTCTGAGGCAGATCTTTTTCTAATTGATTGGTATGGTAAGCGAGCACTATCAAAACTGAGGACTGAAAGATCTTATCGACATCCTATTTTAGACAGGGAGTTGAGACATAGAAGAACAATTCGTGAGGCCGAGATGCTCTCGAAGGCCAAAGAGGCATGGATTAGATCTCCGTATGTATATTTCTTAGATACGCACCGAAATGAAATAATTATGGAATACATCGAAGGTGTAAATTTGAAGACCGTCTTTTCGGCCAACATGGCATTAAAATTAGGAGAATGCATAGCAAAACTTCATTCCAAGAACATAATCCATGGAGATATAACTACGTCTAACTTTCTTCTTGAAGGTGACCCTCAGGATAGTCATACTGAACTCGCAATAATTGATTTCGGTTTGTCTTTCTTTTCTCAAAGACTGGAAGACATGGCATCAGATCTGCGGATGCTCAAGGAGGTCCTAAATAGCGTGCATTATGAGATATTTGATCAAGCTTTCTCGAATTTCTCTGAGGCGTATTCGTCATTCAGTCCCTCCGAAAGAGGGAGAAAGGTATTACGAAAGGTTGACGAAATACAGAGTAGGGGAAGATATTCACGCATTGCGAATTCCTCTTAGCATTGCTTTATACTATCACTTAGCATTTTGACTATTAGTATTGGAATAATAAGGACCTCTGATTCTCATGTAGTATCTCAATTTGGGACGGGCTAAGATCAATAAAATTTATTTTGCAAGTTCAAATTCCAACAAGTACAGAGAAATTGAGCCGATATTAAGCAAGTATGGAATAGTCTCTCACTTTGTCAGAATATCAATCCAGGAAATCCAATCCGAATCACTATATAAAATAGCGAAGGCCAAATCGACCAGTGCATTTGAATATCTCAAAGGGCCAGTCATCATTGAAGATGACGGATTCTACATAAGTTCATTGAAGGGTTTCCCAGGACAATATTCATCATTCATTTACAAAACCCTAGGCAACGAAGGTTTGTTGAAACTAATGAAAAATAAGACAAATCGAAAAGCGTATTTCGTTTCAGTGATCGCATACAATGATGGACACACCCTAAAATTGTTTACTGGCAAGACACAAGGATTGCTAAACAGATCCGCTACTAATGGTGGCTGGGGCTTTGATCCCATTTTTGTTCCGAAAAACACTAGTAAGACGTACGGAGAGTTAAGCCAAGTGAATAGAAAGTCCTTATTTTCTCATCGCTACAAGTCTATAGGGAAGTTTTCAAAGTGGTACATGAACACTGCAAGCTCTTTGTAAGTCCAAGACCTTAAGCTTGTAAGTAAAGTAGACAAACAAGGACTTACCTCGCTCAGTGATTTTTCGATAATTAATAAGTCGGATCGTCAGTCCCTCATGTATAAGCGGTTGTAACGCCATAGGATTTTTGCATAGTTGTATTATCTGAAGATCTTCAAATGCAGCAACAACAAGTAGATATGTGTCCTTGCTATGGAAGACAAATTGAATCCTCCACATAGCACCTCTTCTCAGCCACTCTTCACGGTGTAACGGATACACTAGAAATAGAAGCAGTTCCCTCGAAGTCCAGCACCAGACAGTCTCTCCAGATAAACTCCTGCAACTCCCTGGCCTCTCCAAAACAGAAGTTATATTTATCAAAGTGGGTATCAAAACCACAAACATTCAACATCTTTGTCATCTCTGGTGGTTTTACATTCAGCTATAACCATGGCAGTAGGCAGTGAGCTGTCAAATATTGAATACAAACTGCCATGTAATAACAACACTAAAAAAATTATTGGAGTTGGATCCAAATGTGTTACACTCGCTCAGTCTCAGTCGAATGTCTGTTGTGCAGTTATTGCTACTCCGTTCTCGTCACCCTGGATTTGAGAATTGGAGTTCTGACATCCAACGGAAACTGAGAGGTTTACAAGGAGACACCTTGAGACTGCAGTCTAAATACTTCGTTACTGGTTGCAGATCTTTGTCTACTTTAAGACGGAAATCAGTGATATTCAGGCCACTCACTTGAGACCTTGAACATGCACGGAACATGCAATATAAGTAGTGTTGTGGAAAGGACTAGTTGTCATCGCGATCGTAATTTTCACTCAATTCCCCATCTTGAGAATCACTTGATTCGTTATTCTCAAGATTCTGTGGGACATCATTTATGGTGATGTCAACCTCATCCGACGAAATTTGTGTTCCAGCAGCGAACACGATAAACTTGAAGGTTAATTTTGAATCCTTATCTACCGCTGGTGCCTGGAAGCTAATTTGTTTTGCATTCTTCTGTCCCATAGATACTTTCAAATCACCACCTACCTGTCTCCATTCATATGATAACTGAGTACTATTTGTAGAGGTAGAGTCTCCACTGAGAGTAACCTCCATACCTTCGTTTACAATTTGATCAGCTCCAGCCATGGCCCTTATAGAAGTGCTATTCACGGCTCCCTTCCCGTAGAAGTTGGAAACATCCATTGTTTGTGATTGGTTTTCAGGTGGAGTAGTTAAGGTATTCGCGCTTGGAGACCCAGTGAAGTTAGATTCAGATGAGTCAGGGATTTTCACATTTGATGGCACCGACACGGTCTCGTTATGTGAGCCCTCCTCAATCTTGGTTTTCTTATTTTCAATCACAGGAAACAAATCTTGAACTGGCAGGACAGTATCATCTCTATCATCATCGGACGTGACACGAGGTGATGGGGTAGGAAATATTAGGGGAATATCGTTGTTTTCTTCACCCCTGGACTCGCGTTGCTCGATGATTTCCTTCGAAACTTGATTGGACGGGTAAGACTCACTTGAAGGGATCATTACAGATGGCGAGGTACTATTATCCGAAGACTCACTTGAGCTGGTTGCATTAGGTATTATTACGGAATCATTAACAGGAGAAGAATCAGGCATGTATGACTCTTGACTTCCACTTGGAGGGATTATTACCGGACCCGAAGTTATGTTTCTAACCACTTGATCTGATGAGGTAGATTCGCTTTCAAAGACTCCAGTAATGTCAGGTGGAGAGATATCATCTCTTATCGAAGGCGAATTTAGTACCTTAGTTATGGGAGTGGAAGTCGTTTCGTTTTCTGACGAGGTCGGTTCGCTTTCAACGACTTTCGTTTCATTTGTTCCTGTAAAGTTTACAGAATGATATTTAGTTATTTGATTGTTATCATCATCGGAACAGAGTAACCTGGCAGTTAACTTGTTTGGTCCTACGTTCAAATGTAAGTTGGAGTTGAAAATTCGTTCCCAAATTGAGAAATCATCTGATCCGTTCTTCCCCTTTGAAGAAGCTTTGACATATGGAGTTATCCCATTAAGAAGGAGTGACACATCGCAGTTGTTTGTAGAATTGTCCGTGGAAACTCCTTCAACCATGAAATTTTGGATATTTATGGGTACCACTTGTTCCCTGGCAGGAGATAAGATCTTAACCCCATGAGGATTGTAGATCTGAGAATAAGAATTACCTGCACTACAAAAGGCGGAAATGAATAGACTCATGGTAACAAGTGCTACAGTATTGCAGGCTTTCAATTAGCGGTCCTTACTAGCAATTTAGAGGGGGATATAAAAAAAATAGATGTAATCGGATTTAGGCAAAGAACAAAAATAACTTGACCATTTTATGCCTTCGAGCTATTGAAGACGATTTCATGTCATGGTCAGTGAGCAAGGACAAGCAATTGCGTCGCATCCTTAATGTGAGTACGACGAGATGAACCTGTCAGTATACCTGTTCATATTCTGCAAAACTACTATTCTTGAAATCTCACTCTCGTCCATCAGTTTGAAAGCTGGAAGCCTTTCACAAAGTTTTTTCGAAAAATCCCTAACCTCTTCCATTTCGAGCATATTTTGCCTTTCTAATCGATGTGTTGACATGCCTACATGCATATATGATTTTATCTCGATAAAATGGGGATTGGCTCTAGGAATTAGTCTAGAAAACTGCACTATTGTTTCATGATTGAAATTATGACTCCTCACGAGAGTGATTCTAATCACGGTTCTTGTTTCACACCTAGCAAGAAACTGGAAACTCGTAAGCCACCGCTCCCACGCGTCTGGATGCCTAGGTCTGTTTATCATTAAAAAACCAAGCCTGTTCGTCGCGTTCGTAGACAAGTACAGCTGGGTAGGAAGAGATTTTTCTTCTGCTAGTACATCTAACATTTGAGGTTCTTGTCCGTTAGTAACCAAAAATATTGATTTAGTCGCTGGCAGTTTCCTAAGATATCTGATCAGTGCAGGTAATTTTGGATACATCGTGGGTTCTCCCGAAAGAGAGATTGCGTAATGTTGTGGAAATTTTGCTTCGTCCAGCTTATGTTTGTCGTACTTCTTATGACCATAAAATCCAGTCAAGAGCCTTCTTCGTTCTTCGATCAAATTAGCTACAATTGCATCTGGTTCATCAACTAGGTCTTCCGGCATCATGAGAGTATCATAGAATTCAGTAGGTCTCCAGCAATAGACGCAGCGATTTTCGCAATTTAGTGCTGTTGGAGTCATTTCCATGCACCTATGAGTCGAGATTCCATAAAATTTTCGTTTATAACAATCTCCCTCCTGAGCAAAGGATTTCTTGGTCCAATGACATAAATCTACCGCTGAATGGTTGTAAACACCATACTTTGCGTTTAGCAATTTAGATCTCGCATCTGTATCGATCTGGATTAAATTGTTACCTGAGTTGTGGGAATTGTACTCTCCTGAGCAGCTCATGCTAAGTGCAATCAAGACTACTCATCGAAATTTAAGTCTTTAAATTGAAGACGTCGATCCTGAGAGTATATTCAAAAGCACATTTCTTACAACGTTTTTCTTTAATCGTGATAGATTGCACAGGTTTACAAGCATACTCAATTTGCGAAAATTTAATGAAAAAGGCCTATTACAAGGCATATTACAAATCATTTACTGTACGTAAGGATCACAGCTTTCGAATCCAAGAAATGACGAGTTTGGACTCACTTACCTGAAGATAAAGAAAATCTTCATGTCGTTATCAGACTTAGAAATTATATATAGCACTATAATTGCACAAGATATGAAGTGGCCTTCGTAGTATAGCATGGTCAGTATAGGCGGCTGTGGACTAGAAACGGTAATCAGTTAAGGCAGAAACCGCTTGAGGAGGGTTCAAATCCCTCCGAAGGCCCTTTGTTTGCCAATCTAATTTCTCAAATTTTAACCGTTAAACACGTAAATTATCGAACAGGCGAGGCTCGATCAATATCCATCCATAGTGGCAGTCATCGTGAACGTACCTCACTTCTCTTAGATTGAGTCTTATTCCTATTCTTTTCAAAGCTAAAATCAATCCGGATCGAAGAGATAATCCCCATTTCTGTGCGGTTGAACCGCTACCAGCCTCTCTTGGCAGAAGTATTCTTACACTCAAATCGTCCATAGAACCGTTCTTTTCAATAAGGTTTGCCAACTCAGTCACGATATTAGTTATATCCTGTGCGCTACAGACTTCAAATGTCTTAGATACCCTCAAAGTTCGATAAAAATCAGGATTGGTTGTCATGGTTGTATACTTCTCAAATTAGTGGTGGTGATTAACTCACTGCCATAATTTATGCTGTTCAATTTAGAGATGGTCGCCTTACACCTTCAGTGGCAAATCTCAAATAATATGCCATATTTAATGCTGTCTTATGGGCTAACTCACCAATGAGCACTGCTGTTGAGAAAAGGTTGGAAGTGTGCCGGAGGCGGGACTTGAGCCCGCGACCTTTCGATTATGAGTCGAACGCTCTGACCAAGCTGAGCTACCCCGGCAAGCTCAGCGTTGCGTTCAGCAGTTGATGACCTACTTTAATAAAGATATCCCTCCAAGTCTTATTGACATTATTATGGAGTATATTCCAAAAAATAGGTTCCTAGGAATCGAAAATAAATCCTTCTGTACTTCATCTACATCACTTTGGTGTTATGAGGTAGTATGTTTACCTCATATCCGCCAATCACAGACTACTGCCTAAACTTCGCTGTCCTTACTAAATAAAACGGCTTCTGGATTTATGATACATACTGGCGTACCTTGTATTGCAGAGTCTTCAGCTGAGGTTGTTGTAAGTTGTTCTCTCTCAAAAAGATCGTCCCTTGAAATGATCCCAATGACAGACGAATTTGAGCTGACGACGATCTGACGAATGGCGTGTTTATCCATTATGGATAATGCATCCTGCACTGTGGAATCGGGATCCACTGCTAGTATAGGACTAGTCATGATTTCTTCAAGTCGTACCTTTGCTGGATTCTTCCCTTGGGATAATACCTTGTAAAGAATATCTGTCTTGGTCACAATTCCAATTGCCTCACTTCCTCTGGAGAGCAATACGCACTTAGTCTGTTTTTCCTTCATCAATCTTATGGCCGTATCAGCAGAGTCGTTGTAGTCAGCCATTGATACATTCGAATCCGCGAGTTTTCTAGCAGGTGCCATTAGCAAAAGGGACATACTCGTAGATTCTGCTGAAAATTCATTCATGTTCTAATATAAGAGATCAAATATTTATACTTGGTGGCTGAGAAACACAGCAACATTGTCAAAGAATTGAAATCTTGAAACATCAAGACATGACCTAGAATTCTCCTTAGGTTCAATTGTGGTTCTGAAATATTCAAGTTTGATGGTCTTGTGCAATCCAAAGTGGGAGGATATCGTAAACCGTCTAACTTTTAGCTAAACTTTCCTTTTGAATCACAGTCTCAGATTTATGGTATTCAATTTCGCTGACTGCAGGGAGATATTGTCGCAGCTCGGCGTTAGTACATGTTTCAACCCATCTAAATTTACGTTGCAAAGTTGCCGTAAAGAGCCTTTTCCAATCAAGATCTACATGGTTCATCCATGATTTCAAGACCCTAGGGTCTATATAATTTCGAAGCGAAGTGCCAAGGTTATAATCACGAGTTTCCTTTTGCAGACGCAACGTTATTTGGACCTTTTCCAATCTGTCCTTCATTCTTTTCTTTTGTAAATCAGTCTTCCATTTATGAGAGGCAATATCGTTCTCGATTTTCCTAATAGCCTCTTCTTTCTTATCCACCGACTTTTGAAATCTTCCAAGGGCTTGCTTGCTGGCAGGGTTGTTTGCATCAATTCCCTTTTTATGGTTACAGGTAATAGCCGCTACAAGATTCGCCTTTTTGGCAACGTATATTTTTTCCATTTCTGATGACTCCTTGTTTACTTTGAGTGGAGGACGAGCCAGAGCTTCTTTAACAATTTGAGTTGCTATGAAGGTTCGGAAGACCTTGGCAGTTAAACCGGGAACTCTGTTTTTGTCAATTGTTCTAAGAAATGAATTTACCTTCGTAGAGGTGATTCCATCGAAAATCTGTTCGTTAGGCTTCTTGTCCTTCATGAATAATTCCATGTTCACAAGTAGGGCTTCTGTATCTTGCGAATCTACTTCCAAGCTTTTTTGCCAAGGGACGCTGTCCTTTCCGAGAAAATTGAATTCTATACTCTTTACTCCTTGATGAACTGGAAATCGGATATGCTCCACTCTTAACGTCGACGCACCTACAGTGTCCGCCTCGTCCGGATCTTTTTCATCTCCAACCCTCATTGCGAGCTTATTAATCAAGTAGCAGACAGTTGATATTTTCTTCTGGCGCAAATCTTTCGAATAAATCATCTTGCTCACTATCCTATCGTGAACTTTGTCAATATGTTTCCCAAGTATATTAGCCCTATCGTATTTTTCCTTATCACTGTTCTGACGTAAGCTGGATGAATCATGAAGCCACATGTACTTTCTTTTGCCAGTCAATTTTTCCATCCACGTCGCGAGCCAAGTGGAGGTATGATCATTTACAATTGACTTCCAGTTGCCTTCTGGTACTTCAGAGTTTTCTCCTAGGTTTAAAATTACATCTTGTGGATGTACCCTGGGTTTCCATCGGCCTCGTAGGGGATGTTGACCTCGTCCCATGAATAGGCCGGGAGGTTCCACCAGCCAATTCGCAATTTCAACTGTGACACCATCAACAGTTGCCAAACCATAAATCGATCTTAACCGTTCTCGCTCAATTTTCCTGGAATGAGATATACGCCGTCTATCGTCCCGGGGTAGATTTCTAATCCTCTCCTTCTCTTCTTCCTTCAATCTGTTTTCTTCATCTACCAGATGGTAGGCATTAGAGAGATCCAGTTCGGAGATCTTTTTGATGGATCCGAACTTAGGGGGGAGTACACTACTGAGATCAATCATGAAATTTGATTCGAAAACGTTATCATTAACGTAATGAGTATCCTTCTTTTTGGACCAGGCATAGATCAACTCTTCTTGGGCAGCATTCAACAGATACTGTTCTCCGAGAATGCCAATAATAATGCCCCTTGGTTTGTATTCTGGAGGAAAGGCAATTCCATTGTGTTGCAATGTTTGCCATTTAAGGCGGGCCAAGTTGAATTGCGTCTCCATCTGCTTTCCTAAAGCTTTCTGTATCACTCTTAAACGTTACCGATCCAGGCTAAAACTGAGGTCCCTCTAGATTGATCTTAGAGAGTCCTCAAAAGAAGGTCAACAGTTAGATTAAAGTATAATCATACCCAACGATTGGATAATGCCAAGAGCTTTTGTATTGCTGAACGCGGAATTAGGATATGAAGGTCCGTTGGCCGAGGAAATGAGAAAACTACCTGGGGTTAAGGAGGCCTACGCGATCTATGGAGTATATGACATTATGCTAAAGGTGGAAGCGGATTCGATGGAAGGATTAAAGGACTTCATTAGCTTGAAAATCAGACGGACGAATGGAGTTAAATCTACTCTGACCATGCTGATTATGGAAAAAACAAACCTCAGCTAATTGTGATGCCGTAAGGAATGTTTGTACCTATATTTGTCAAGCTTGATAAGCTCTCTATAGGATCCAAAATCATCGGCGTTTACTTGATCGAGTTCTGTCTGACAATCATCTTCGTCTCCAGAGGTGACTTGTAATATCTCATATAATGTATTGCGTTGAGCAGGGATCCGTCCTAAGCCTTTGATCTGGGTTCTTATTTCCCGAGGTCTCATGATTTGACCATGTATTGAACCAGCGGATGTAGAGATACTTTCATTAATAAGTGTACCGCCAAAATCGTTTGCCCCAGCGCATAAAAGAAATTGAGACATTTTTGCGCCTTCCTTTACCCACGAAACCTGTATATTCTTCACATAGTTATGAAGCATCAACCTAGAAATGGAGTACATTTTCACAATATCCGTTGCTCCGGCTCCTGCCTCACGCATGTTCTTCAAATTACTACGGCTGTGCATAGGTGCTTCCTGATATACGAAGCTAAGAGGGACGAACTCCGTAAAGCCACCAGTTTCCTTTTGCATCTTACGTAATATGTCAATATGGTTGGCCTTGTGGAAATTGGACTCAATATGTCCGTACATGATAGTTGAGGTAGTAGGAATATCCAAACTATGGGCTGTCTTTATGACATCTATCCAATCATTAACAGATATTCGACCTGGAGATATTAAATCTCTAACCTCCTGATCTAGTATCTCTGCGGATGTTCCAGGTAGACTTCCTACACCAGATTCCTTAAGCCAAGATAAGAAATCTCTAACACTATTGTTACTCATTCTGGCTCCATATAATACTTCTTCAGGGGAAAACCCATGAATGTGGATATCCGGTATCTCACGCTTAATTGCTTTACAAATATCGGGATAGAGAGAACCGTCCATATTTGGGGCTAGCCCTGCTTGGATGCAAATCTCAGTGGCACCCAATCGATGGGCTTCCACAGCTCGTCGAACAACTTCCTCGACAGGCAAGAAGTAACCTTCTTCCTGTCTAAAATCACGGCTAAACGCGCAAAAGCCACACCGCTTTATACATACATTAGTGAAGTTCACGTTTCTGTTGATGACATAAGTTACAACGTTTCCACATGCTCTTCTTCGTAACTCGTCTCCAACAGAGGTCAATAGGTTCATTTCGAGCCCACTAGTATCGAACAATTCTACTGCCTGTTCGACAGATATCTCCTTTTCATCAATTGCTAAGTTCAAAGCCTCTGAAATAATCGGGTCAATCGTCTTTAGAATGCTTTCTATATTCAAATCAGGTATGACTCCTTTACCAAACCTTCGTCGTCTGAGAGCGCTTCAATTGAAGAACGGACATGATGAGATATATAACTCCGACCATTTTTCAAAAACTCAGGATATACAGGTAATCGGGCCTTTAACTGAAACCCCTTCCTCGAACACACCTGATTCACGTGTTCTATAGGGGGCCAAGGGTGCTCAGGATTGACGTAATCGATGGTAACAGGCGAGATTCCACCCCAATCATTAATACCCACACCAATATAGTCTTCTAGAGATTCGTTGAGGTTTGGTGGTACTTGAATGTTCATATTGGGTATTAAAATTCTGGCCACAGCGACTGCTCTCATGAAGTATTCCCTAGATGGTCCTGGACGATCAGACATGGATGTTCCATCCTTCGGTGAAAAGTTTTGCATTATTACTTCCTGTATATGCCCGAATGACTCATGTAGTGATTTAATAAGAAGCAATGAATCAACAATTTCCTCAGGCGTCTCCCCTATCCCTATGAGTAGTCCCGTTGTAGTTGGGATATTTAGCTCACCACACGATGTCAGAGATTTTATTCTTACTTTAGGATGTTTGCTTGGTGCCCTTTCGTGAGGCATTCCTCGACTCGATAGTCTAATACTTGAGGATTCTAACATCAATCCCATGCTAGCATTGTGTTCCCTTAAAGCGAGTAACTCTTGTTTGGAGAGGCTTCCCGCATTCGTGTGAGGCAGTAATCCTGTTTTCTTAACAATCATTTCACATATTTCACCGATATATTCAGACAATGTAGAGAACCCCATTTTTCGAAGCCAATTTCGTACCTCTAGGTATCTATCTTCTGGTCTTTCTCCCGTAACGATTAATGCTTCAGTACATCTCGATCGCTTTGCAACCTCTACTATAGCCAAAACTTTGTCGGGATCGAGCATCGACATTGTTTTGTTTCCAGGTTCGTTTTTGTAGGTGCAGTAAGTACATGTATCGCGACACAGATTTACAAGATTTACAAAGACCTTTCTAGAATATGTCAAGATTGAAGGCTTGAATTTATTGCGCAAATATGAAGAACACTCAATTAGTTGTTCCAATCTAGCATCATAGAATAACGAGAGAGCCTCATCACTACTGATTTGGTAAGAAGAATACTTTATTTCATCTATTATCTTGGATACATGCTCAAGATCGTTATCACATCGCATCAATGCATCGTTATCTGTTACACCTTGACTAATAAACACTATTCTTAACTCCTTTCTACGCGTATGTTCTTCCTTTCCAAGCAAATGACTGAGGCTTGTGTGCTCTAAGCAGGGAAATAACAAAGGACAATGTTATCACAGTTGCACCTATCAACGACCCAAGAGCCAATTTCTTACTGGTCTTAATCGATTGAGACAGGATAAGCACAGCTGTCGTCATCATGATGCACAAAGTAACCATTGAAGCGCCTGCAATAAATATGCCAAGTGAGCTGATTTCCACACGGTATGCAAGATAAATTCCTCCGGGTAAGGCAATGAATGGGAATAACATTAGGAAGGCAATCGCAATCACCATCGGAACTGTCTTCCTCCCTTGTTCTCTATGCATAGGAACTAAGAGTCGCAAAAGCCCATTCCATAATCCTTGTCGGTCCCTCGCCCATAATGCATTGACACAATTTTCTCCTCTAAACATTTTCATCTTTATACCTCTCTTCTTTACAAGCGAGCCGATTGCACCATCTTCGATTATTTCAGTGCGCACTTCCCTGTGAGTCCCAATGGATTCATAATGGCCTCGTATAATAGCAAAGAAACTTCCAAAAAAATACCCCAATTTATTTGCAGAATCGTTTACTTTCAGAGGAGAAAACCTAGTTTGTAAGAAGACTGAGAGTAGGGGTAATGTGACGCTTGTTAGAAAATCATCAGACATCAGCTTTGGAATTGCCGTAATCGCGGAAAGGTTCTCTTGCAGCATATGGTTTACTGCCAATGTAACAGTCTGTTCTGAGTGAACAGTATCAGCATCAGTAAAGATAAGAATGTCTCCCGTCGAATTATTATAACCAATAAAGCAGGCCCAATTTTTCCCCACCCAGCCACTTGGCCTCTGCCCAGCTTCGATCACGTGAAGTCTTTGGTCAAATGATGCCACTGACTTCATGGTCATGAGGGTAGCATCTGTTGATCCGTCATCTATGGATATTACCTCAAGATTATGATAATCCTGAGCAAGAAGGCTTTTTATGCACCTGCCTATGTATTTCTCCTCATTCAATGCAGGTACAATTATGCTGACTCGAGGTATAAGATTAAGATTTAGTTTTCTTATGTCTTCAAGTTTCGGCGAATATTTCAATGACCTCCTGCAATATGCTAACAACCACACCCAAGTGAGCAGGACGCCGAACATGATAAAACCTAATATGAGAGCTATCAGTTCAATGGGTTGCATAATATGAACCAATATTTTGAGCGATGATTATAGATGTAACCTCTTTCTGATAAATCAGCCTGTGAGCTTCGAGTATTTCCCCTTTGTCCTATCATCAGAGTTCTAAATAGCAAGTAAATCAGGTTGATACACTCACCTTTAACCCGCTCAGGGTTAAGAGTAATGACCTGCATCAAATTAAAAAAACATATTCATACCTTCTTTTGAACATTTCTAAATCATATCTCTAATATACTCAATAAGTTTTAAAGCATCCCTCTCTTTGAGACTCTTTCTATTGCTAAGGATATATGCTTCGAAGTGTCTTGCTTTATCATGCAGCTGTGGATATCTCCTGATAGTTTCTTCAATGATATTTTGGTATGTTCTAAATGGAAAATAAATATCCTTGGCCACCCTAGTGATAGCGTATTTGGTTTCTTGATCTACAAACCCTTTCTTTAGTGATAGGTATAGGTTATACCGAATATCTATCATTGCTTCAGACTGAAGGCGGTACAAATCGTGAGAAAAGGTTACAGCTACTTCATCGTCCGCATCTAGTCTTCCGTGCTTGAATAGTTTGAATATTTTTCCCACGCCGATCATTCCGAATTTTTCTAGTTCAACAGCTCGCAGAGCCCCTATGCTTGATGATCCTATTACTACAGTATTGTTTCTGACAATCGCCTGATAAACTTCAATAGGTGTGGGCGGATAGTCAAGCAAGAAATATCCATCAATTAGTCCTATCACAGTCTCATTATCGTCTAACGACATCATCAATCTGATCAAATCTCCTTTCTTAGCTGGAGGTCTATAGTCGGCTTCCAATACCTTCCGAGCCTTTTCAGTATCTAAACTAGGACCAACAAAAATAACTACGTTTTTCATATCTTAAAATAATTCCTCGCCCTTTGACCCACAACAGATCTTGTGAACTTATATGTCTCCAAGCCTGGTACGATGGCTCGTACTACTGGAATTCCTATCCAAGGTACCGTTAGATCCACCACAATGGCCTTCCTTAGGCCCAGGGCTTTAAGATGGTTAAGGATTAACTTTATATCATCTAGTATGTTTTCATTATAGTAGCTCACGACCTCCGAGAGTTGAATCTTTCGATCCGAATTCATGAATTGCCAAGACCTCATGTCCTCTGAATTTTCACCCACATAATTAATTTTGCGAAGATCGTCTCGAGCACCTTGGATGTTGGCAGCTCGAGTCTGAGCAAGTTCGGTAATTGCCCTTACCAGTGCAATCCTGGCGTCTGGGTGCGTGCCCGTTCCTTCAGCGAGATAACCGTAATTTTGAGTCAGCCATTCAACGCTTGCTGCATTGAATGTCGGTATGCCCACATCGCTTGTAATCTCCTTGACCGTCAACGAAATATTTGCAGCCTTAAATCTATTCACTAAATCTCTTGCCGGTTGAAAGATAGCGCCTGCTAGATCGAGCATTGGAAACAAATTTGGCTCATCAACCATCATATCCGAAGTAATTTCATTTATTGCATACCCGCTTTCTTTGAACTTGTTTGTGAGGATCTTTATGATATGAAATGGAAAAGCGCTCGAACGCAGATCAGCCAAACTTGATGCATCTCGCTCAACAACTTCGCACAAAGCATGACATATCGCCTCCTCCAAAACATTTCCTGACGCGAGTCCGTTTGTATGAGAGAAAGAGAACGGATTGATAGCCAGACCATCCTGAGCATACCTAAACAAGACCAAGGCGGCAGGTACGAGAATTTGTTCATAAGAAACCAGATCAAAGCCCTGAACATAATCCATAATCATTTCATTTTTATATCTAATAGAGAAAGGTTCACAGACTTCATCTGGACTGAGTATGTTATACCGTTTTGACAACTCAAAATATGAACCCCTTATGAATGGACGTTCATAGCTGCTAGGCAAAGAAGAGTATCGTTCTACAGCTTCCATAATGCCGCTTGTCCTGGCTTGTTTCATGCTAAAACCCTTCCCGCTGTAGACCCAAATATAATCCTCTGTACCGGGCAGGACAACTGAATAATTGGGGATACCGAGTCTGTCCAGATGGGTAATGTTGCTAATACGTGTCACCCCGATCTTTCCTGTGATCGCCTCTACTGCGAGAAGGGTTTTTTCTGGAGGCTGGATTCTACTTGTGCCATTATTGGACCATTTAAACCGGTCTACCAGTCGCAATATATATCTGGAATCAAATTTTCAGAATAATAATGTTCTTATGATACATCGTAGGCAGAAAACTACAAATTGAGATTCCATGCATGATTCTGGTTGGAAATTAGAGATGAGGATGTAAAAGTTGTTAGCTATATACTTGTTAGGGCAGCTAGCGAACCAAATTTCAGAAGACTCTTGCTTTCAGAACCGGCAAAGGTATTAGCTGATTATGATATCTCTTCAAAAGCAAAGTCCATTATAAATACTGTGATCGATGATTTTCGGTAATCTGAAGGATTTTTAAAATGTCCCCCGCCTCTGACCCACTACTATTCATTGGTAGCCTAATACACTCATGTGTATTCCCTCCTAGCGTACTCTCTAACGGGGAGAACAAGGGGGATTGCACACGTATATAATTGAATAATACAAGGGTCTTATTTCAATTCTCAAACATCGAGTTACTCATAAATATAAATGATCATGAGGAGAGAACCCATAGTGTAACAAACCTGCGGTAGGCTACAGACAGACTTAACAATGTTGTTGAAAAGTCCAATAACTCTGAATGCAAATGTGAACACTATTTAAAAATACTCACGTAATCATGCTCACTGATCTAAATTGACGTTCGAAATGAATTGAGAAAAGGAGATAGGTCTATTTCATATGCTGCCACAGGCACACGTATCCTATGGGTTTGCCTGACGAAATCATTAATTTCACCTATTTTACCCACTTCGATTCCTTCCACTATAATACTCGCAGAACGAGCTTCAGAGTATTCTCCACTATAAGAATTTGGTGTTGTTGTCACTTCTTTACCAAATGAAACTTTCAATAAGGCTTGCAATATCGATTTGATGCTAGTGTAGTCAGCTCGATTATAAGCAAGCGCCACACAAAGATGCCATCTTTCAGTTTCATCTCCTCCTTTTATGAACACCTTGCCAATTTCAAAGATATTCTGAGGATAGGTGGTATGGATATTATGTCCAATGGTGTCGATAAGCGATGGAAGTAGAGAATTGCGCAATATATCATGTCCGGAGACGAGAGAATTTTCAATCATAAAAATTGAAGCTTCTTCGGGTTTCAGACCCATGGAATCAAATTGAAGAAATCTCGAAACTATCACAAAATTTCTGATCTCCAAGAGCCCAAGACCAACCAATACCTCCTTGATCTTACCGATAAGAACCGAATTTGTGTTCCTACTTCCAGTTACGTTAACAATTGGTAACTTTGGAGAAAGCTTTGATATTCCAAGTCCAATCATCACTTCCTCAATCAAGTCTCTAACCTGCCTAACATCATTTCTGTACCTAGGTACGACGCATTCAAGCTTCCCATGTACTGAATTTCTTGTGCCTAACCGGCTACGAGCTGCGGCTCTTGCAATCTCCTTTCGAGGAAATTTGGTTCCTAGATATCTATTTATTTCTGCAAAGCTAGCTGATACGGACGAGGGGTTCATATCAGGCGATTTAATTGAAGATCTTTTTGATTCATTTAGGGTAACGTAATAGACCTGAAAATTCATATCGCACAATGTTGCAGCATATATAGCTGAGACAAGATTGGCTACTTGTGGGTCACTGGCAGTAATTTCAACAAATATCCCTCTTGATTGATTGTCTAATCTGGTATTTTTAGAATTCACTATGGGAGGAAATGATACAACTTGCTTATCGACGTCTAGCAGGAGAGGGAACTCATTTGTCTTCCCAAGCAAATATGAATACTTCTTACCCACGTCCGTTGAATTCAAGATCTCGTTGAGTGAAAGGGATTGACCGGAATCTAGAGGCACAAACGAAATATCGGAACTAGACGCCAAATAACTTAAAGGAAACCGAACCTTATCAAGATTATGCAGCCCTATAGATGCTGCCTTTCTTTTGTTACATATTCCCATGTGCAAATCTTCTTGCATATCTATTAGCATCTTAATAACGTCCTTATCTAATTCCATATCCTTGGCCACTAAGGCTCTAATGTAGGGTCTGATCGATCTGACCGAACTGCAGATCTCAATCCGATATTTCTTATTATTGTTTATTTTATAGTTGGGAAGCCCAGTTTCTAGTCCAAGATACCCCTTTAGCGCGCGCACAATTCCGATATAAGATGAAAAGTCTGGTCGATTTGGATTATATTCTAATTTAATGAGTTTTTCAGTTCTACCTTCTATATCGAGGCCTATGAAGGGTAGAGAGGTAATGATGTCTTCAATGGAGTTCTTCGGGAATGACCTGGTAAGGACAGTTAATGGAACTTCTACAACTGGCATTTTGGAATACTCCTTAACCAATCGATCTTGTTGCTGTAAAGTGTTCTGATATCATCTATGCCTAGGCGTAGCATTGCCAGACGCTCGAGCCCTCCTCCCCAAGCCAAAACTGGATTTCTGATTTTCATTGGAAGGGTGACCTCATCCCTAAATATCCCCATGCCAAAGAGTTCCAACCATTTATCGATACTTTCGATATATACCATTGATTGTAAAGATGGTTCAGTGTACGGAAAAAACGTAGGCCAAAACTTTACTTTTCGGATCCCTAATTTACGATAGAATTCCGTTTGTAAACCCATCAAATCCCTAATGGAGGCGTTCGCTTTGGTGACTATCCCTTCAATCTGAAAGAATTCAGATAGGTGACCCTTTGTTACTTTTTCATTTCGAAACACAGTCCCCACTGAGAAAAGCTTCGCCTCATCAGGTTGGTTATCTGCCAGATATTTCAATGTGACCGGAGTTGTATGAGTGCGCATAACTAGACGGTTGGACTCTTGAATATCCCAATCATTAATCGAATTTTTGTTATGTATTTTAGAAACATTTGCTATCTGCTCTTTGCTCGCTATTTCCTCCACATTCCTGAGCCCAGAAAGATAGTATGTGTCATGCATTTCTCTGGCAGGATGATCCTGGAGCGTAAACAATGCATCAAAATTCCAAAAGGAAGTCTGTATGATGTCACCCTCTATCTCGGTGAATCCCAAGCTCACGAAAATCTCTTGAATTTCTGTAATTAGATCTGTCAATGGATGAGTTTTGCCCGGAAGCGCAGCCTTAACTGCAGCTTGAAGGTCTATTGAAAAAGTGTCTGGTCGATCTTCTGCTCTACTCTCCGAAATAACGAACTCTGATCTAGGGAATTTAAGCACAGTGATCTCAGCAGCTGTCGACCTCCCAAATGCTGTTAAGGATATAGTAACAGTTCGTCGCTTAATCTTTTTTAGATAATTCGGTCTCCTTAAGAGGAGCTCAACACCCTTCTTCTCATGGTCATTTAATTCATTTTCAGAGACACGCTGTACATTTCTAAATCGTTCTATGGCTTGTTCTTCTGGCGAGGTTTCTGACACTGACGGACTGATTTTTAAACTAGCTCTGTTTGTATCGCCAGACGCCTGAAGCAACCAATGGTTTTGATCTCTTGCAATACGAATGGCCGCACCCAGCTCATCCTTCTCGAATGCCTGGGTCTTTGCAAGCATTGCGATCCCGCTATCTTGTTCTAACTGAATTGCACTAACAAGCCTTCTCTCAGGCAATCCTTTTAGTAAGGCAGATTTCCCACGGTCATCCAATTCAAAGAAGTTGGATGAATCTTGAGTGATCAGTATGAGCCTCTTGAATTTTAGACGTTCTACTCCCCTCCTTACCTGGTCGACGGTCAAGTCGCTTTTTTCTGACAACGCTTCAACTGTAAGGGAGCCATCCTTACCTAGGAGGTGGAGAATCTTTTTCTCGATGGGATGTAGTGCAGTTACCTTATAGGCCATAATGTGTTTTTAATCTTCTGAGCGAAGAACACTTTTTAAACGTTTAATCAGATTATGGTCGTGAAATTATTCAAATGGATGCACGTGATGAGGAAACCGAAGAATCAGTAGGTAATGAAGCAGGCAATATAGAAAGAGGCTACAGAGTAACGCCATGGCAGGTTGATGGAGTTGTTGATTACAATAAAATTGTCCAAGATTTCGGCACCCGGTTAATCACTCCTGAAATTATAGAGAAATTGCAAAAGTTTTCCGGAAACACTCATCCTCTCCTATCACGTGGCTTCTTCTTTTCTCATAGGGACTTGGACTTAATACTAGACGCGTACAGAAATGGAGAAAATTTTTACCTTTACACCGGTAGAGGCCCTTCTGGGTATGTTCATATGGGTCACTTGATGCCGTGGTTTTTCACAAAATATCTTCAAGATACATTTGGATCGAGACTATTGTTTCAGATTACCGATGACGAAAAATTTCTCTACAGTCAACACCTCAGCTTGCAAGAGGTGGAAAAGTACGCGTACGACAATATCCTTGACGTCATAGCTATGGGATTTGACCCCAAGCTGACTCGAATTGTGACAGATACAAAAAATATACAAACTTTATATCCTCTTTGCCTAGAGATCTCAAAAAGGTTAACCTTTTCCACTGCAAAAGCCGTATTTGGATATAAACCTTCGTCTAATATTGGAATGATAGGGTTTCCCGCTATTCAGGCTGCCCCTTGCTTTTTGCCGTCCTTGATCGAAAAGAAACCCACTCGCGTGCTAATCCCTGCTGCAATTGATCAGGATCCATACTGGAGGATTACAAGGGACATCGCGGAGAAGATGGGATATTATAAACCTGCACAAGTCCATAGTAAGTTTGTACCAAGTCTTGAAATGAAGGGTAAAATGTCATCTTCAAAGCCGACCGGTGCCATTTTTACAACAGACAACCCAGAAATGATTGAAAGCAAGATTACATCCGCCTACACAGGGGGGCAACCATCGGTTGGATTGCAAAGGATACTAGGAGGAGATCCAGATGCATGTCCAGTATTCTGGTACCTGAGCCATTTCTTTGACGATGGAAAGGATTCGTTTGAACGATCTCTTAAATGTAGAACAGGTAATTTATTATGTGGAGAATGTAAATCGGATCTTACCAATCAGACAAAGTTGTTCATGTCAGAGTTTACTAGGCGCAGAAATCAAGCAAGGGATCAAGTCGATTCGTACCTTTATGAGGAAAACCCATTTGAATAGCTACACTAAGAATACGGAAGATATCGACTGTGATGACGAGTACGAAGCTGAGAAACTGATGTGGATCCTATCCCCAAACAGGGAACAGCATAGACTGAAACACGTTACTACCATCAGTGATAAGGAGTTGATCATCGTTTTAGATGATGATAGTTCACATAGCATAATGATGTCGGACAAAGAATCCGCTACAAGGCTTCAAAAGACTGTATATATGATACTCTATGAGGGGAGAAATCCCGTGTCGATCCTTGCTCATAGGAACACTGTCCACATAGACATGGGATAAGTTATTATTTTTAATTGTTAGTTTGGAATTGCTGTCAGCCCCAAACTCCCCGTTAACAAAGCTTAATTATAAAACCGGCCGCAAATCATTATCTAAATGAACATTTTGATGATAGAACAAATTTCTGCGATGAATTCGAATCTTAGCATTATCTACTCTACTTCTTCAAGACTCTCCCATTCCTGTCTATTTCTCCAAATCGAATTCTGGATGATGATAGTGGTCGACCGTCTTCTGCTTTTAGCATTGTGACAGTAACGATTATCAAAGGATCAAACCCTTTCCTTGACCGAATCCTATTAATTTCATGTCCCTTCGGTTCTGTTTCTGCGCTAACGACAAGAGCTTGAATATTTCTGTCCGAGTTAGCGGGTCCAAAATCGTCATTTAGCTCTTTAATTTCGAAATTGACATCTCCGAACTCATCATGAATGAATTGGGTTAATCTTTCAACCCTAGTTCCGAACCTGTGCCTCAGCCTATTCTTACCCTTCTTTGCCGCTGCAAAATCATCGCTTGAGACCCCTATCAGCACCGATCTTCCCAAGCTGAACGCCCTAGTTAGCAACTCCTGATGCCCGGCATGGATTTCATCGAACGTACCTCCTGTGGCTACTAAATCAAATTGTTCTGCTGGCACTTCGAAGATCTATTGCTTCCCTAGATTAACGAGCACAAGTTTCCTGAACTCGTCTCCAAATAAAGGCAAGTAGTAGCCAACATGACTTCAGTTATTTGATTATTATCGCTATCCTTTATTGAATATCTTTACACACTGAGGAGGACAGACATTTTCGCATGCCATGCAGAATATGCAATCCTTTTCTCTAATCATA
>JBAUMZ010000018.1:0-3301 GCA_049578985.1 Nitrososphaeraceae archaeon | reverse complement strand
CATGCTTAACTCTATCTATACTTTTCTGCCCTTACTAATTTATTAGGTGGAAGCAATTATTCAGCAATATGCCAACTATAGTACATTTTGAAATTCCTTCAGACAATGTCGAAAGATCAAAAAAGTTCTACAGTGAATTATTCGGATGGAATATTGAGAAAGTACCACCAGAGAAATTGCCTGAGGGAGTCGAATATTGGGGAATAACTACTAAGGATGATAAGGGCAATTATGCTGTAGCCGGAGGATTGATGAAAAGAATGATGCCAGAACAACAAGGAATAACAAATTATCTTGACGTCAAATCGGTGGAAGAATATTCTTCCAAGGTAGAACAATTAGGAGGTAAAGTAAAGATGGCAAAAATGGCAGTGCCAGGTATGGGCTACTTGGCTGTGTGTTCAGACACTGATAACAACAACTGATTGTGGGAGAATGATACTACAGCTAAATGAGAACCTATTCTAAAAGTTGAATAATAATTACTAGTAATATCTATTAATGATAACATGTAGGTAGACTGTAAAGTCGGCCCTCTTGTCAATGGCCACACTCAACAATATCACTACAGTTTATTTTTATTGTGGCTGGCGCGCGAGTAGTTCGGTACTTCCGATTTTGGTGATTTGGGAGTTTTGAGGTCTTTGTTTTGAAGTCTTTTCCAAACTGCAACGAAATCAGGTAACTTATTTTCAATCTTTAATTGGACTATCAATTCAACCACTTCTGAACTGTTTGCACGTACCATACACTCTAATTCATTTAGTCGCTGTAGGTTCCCTCCTTCATTTAGATGTCCCGAGGAATCCAGCTTAACCATTCTTTGTTTTAGCAACTGTCTAATTACCTGTAATGGGCTATTCATTACAACTGGCTCCTTGTTAATATTGGCATGCCTCAATAATTGTAAAAGGTTATCTCTATATTCAATTGGTTTATCTCCAAGTTCCTTTAGTTTATTAGCACATTTTGTCAATCCCTCCAGATTAACCCCCTCCTTAACCTGTTTAGTTTTCTTGTCAAAAGGGTTTATTTTTTCTGCTTGAGAATATAGGTCAGCAATCTCTTCTTGAAGAATCACTGTTTCTAATACTTCGGGATTATCTTTCTCAAGATGCTCGAATACCACCATTTGCATGTCTAATTCCTGTTCGAATTCCTCATATTCTGTCAAATAGAAGTATGAAGTGTGGAACTGATTTCTGTACCATACAAACATATTCTTAGTTAGTGGGCTATTCCAGTCTGCCAGGTAGTAAGTGAACATATACTTTGTCCTAATTCCTCCTGTTAGTCCCTCCGGTATCCTTACTGGCTTGTGTCTAATTATCATGCCTAGTTTTATCAAATCATTGAGTCTGTGGGTGATTATGTCTTTTTCACTGCCCAAATTTGATTCGTGGATATTTCCCAAGTTTGCGACTTGATATTTTGTAAGAGGGCCTTCTTTGCAAAGAATGAACACTATCTTACCGAATGTAATGTTTCTTGCAGCTTTTTGGACTTCCCCTAACCCCGGCCCGGTCTGTATCTTGATTGGTGTCGCTGGATAGGACTTTTGGTGTATTTCTTCAAACAAAGTCATGCTTGCTTTTGTCTTAAAACCTCAGTACATACATACACCGTTGGTTATCCTATTATTCTTTTTCCTTCCTACTGAATGAAGAAGGATGTATACTCACACATGGTATCAAATTAAAAAGGTCAGCTCTCATTATGTGATGACATATAAGGATGCGGATGAGGAATCTAATGTACCTCATACATTAGATTATTTAGTATCGCCTATTTGTTGGCTTTTAACCAACATCTTACCCCCTGTGCTTAGACTGTAAGGTAGATCTTGTTCTTTTCTTTTCGCGAATTTACGATACAGTTGCGCATGTTTGTTGGCAACTTCTTGCCAGGAAATGCTGTTTTTGATGGCGGCAACTCTCTTAAAGTATTCTTCATAATGTTTGTCCAAGTATAAAAGTGCCTCTGAAAAAGCTACAGCGGTCCTCTTAGCGGTAATCCCTAGTCCCAGTAACGCAAACTCGTTAAAGAATCCTAAGTTAGAAGCAACAAAAGGCAGACCATATGACAAACCGTCGAACATGATCCCTGACCCCGAACTAACCTTGTAAGGTAAAATGACCGCATCTGCACATGAAAATAATGCGCACAGCTCCTCTTCATTTAGGAATTCACTATGTAGACCAATAAGATTCTTCTTGTTTTCGCTCGTCTGATAAGATTCGTGACTATACTCGTTCTTTGAAGCATTCATAACAACTGTCCACATATCGGGAATCTCCATTTTTTCAATTATGTCCCAACCCTTGGTTTTCGTGGCATAACCAATTGCAAGCGCTACACGACGATCGCGAGGGATGGAAAATAAATCTCTTAACTGACTTTTGCTTTGAGATGAAACAAGTTCTCGCTTTTCGGCACCGTGAGGGATAACATGACATCCCCGCTCCCCACTTCCTATTAAATTAGCCGTGAATTCTGAAAATGCTATTCCGGCTGCGCTATGCGCTAGCTTTTGTTCATTTAGTACTTGAAAACGGCGATAATTAATTAATCGAGTCCAAAAACTCATCATACGTTTTGCTTTTTTTAATAGGTAAGGATCTTGTTGATGTTCATAAATCGGAATTGGGAGGCTCATCCATTGTTTGAATGGGTAGGCAGAATGGAATGTAGTTATAATCGGAATCTTGCAGTATTTGTAGAACTTGTCAATATTTGTACTGGTCTTAGATGGTCTTAGCATATTAAGTTTTAAGTCGTACAACCCTGGTTCGTATTGAACGTGGACCAGATCAGGTTTTAACTTCTCAACCAGTTCCAAAAGTACTTCAGAGTTTCCCGGATTGTGTTGTGATATCCCAGAATATTCTCCATTCCCTTGTTTCGCACAGACCACGCTAACGATAAAGCCCATGCCGACCAGCTTCTCCCTTAGATTATGAGTATAACGGCCTACACCTCCTGGCATAGGGGGATATTCGGGAGATATAAGAAGAATAGATAAGGGCAGTGATTCGGGTTCATTGAACATGTCTTTTATACATAGATACCCATTATTATGGGTATCTTAACTGAGATATAACCCTCCATAAATATCAAACATAAGTATTAAATATAAAATGGATAACATATTTTGATTATTGCCATCCAAATACAAAGTCACTCTCACCGCGGTGGGCACGAGTTCAGTCATCGTATTGCCAAAGCCAGTAGTAGATGGATTCAACCTAGGAAGGGGTCAAAGGTTAGAATTGATTGTAAGGGATGACGGAATCTATATCCC
>JBAUMZ010000017.1:0-9547 GCA_049578985.1 Nitrososphaeraceae archaeon | reverse complement strand
CATAAGAGTCTCATCAACAGCCATATTATATGCTGCGCTATTGTATCCTGTTTCAAGAACTCTAATACTGCGAAACTTTTTTGCTAACAATTTAGTTCTCGTCTCCATGCTGAATAAATAAATAAGTAACGGGGCGCCACCCCTCGCTTCCAGTCCTCTCAAAGCTACGATTCTTTAACTTCCCCTCTCCTCTCCTTATGGTATTGTTGAAGGCATAATAGAATCGCTGTTGTTAGCGAGCAGGCGTTAAATCCAAATGGCTGGGAGCCAGCAAGGGATTGAATTACTTTATGCTTAATGGCCTCCTCTTGGGCCATTACTCCTACTAGATTCTGTTCTATTATCTCTAAGGTCTCCTCCGGATATAGGAAGAAATCGCCGCTGATGAAAATTGATTGTATACTATCTTGTTTCTCATCGTAATGAAGGCGAATCTTTAATAATTTTTCTGTTTTATACACATAAAAGAGTTGTTTCATCTATCTAACGTATCACTGGTAGTGATGAATTATTACAATATTATTTAGAAATTTAGGTAGCCAGGTGATCGATAAATTCAGACCAGCATTCATCTTGGTTTCCATCTTAAACTAGGATTTCGAGCAGCATATACTTCATCTAATCTGCGAATTTGTTTTGTGTGAGGTGCTTCCCGCACCAGATCTGCCTGAGTCTGAAGTTCATACGCTATCTTTGTCAAGGCATCAGCAAATTCATCCAGTGTCTGTTTGCTCTCTGTCTCGGTTGGCTCTATCATCAAAGCTTCAGGTACGATTAAAGGAAAGTACATGGTCGGAGGGTGGAATCCGTAATCCATGAGCCTTTTTGCTATGCCTAATGCGCTCCTACTTCCGAACTTCCTGGATGAAACTACAAATTCGTGTGCACATGGCCTGCTAAATGGTAGTTCGTAGGTGTCTTTTAGCAAGCTCATCAAATAGTTAGCATTCAAGATCGCGCCCTCTGAGACTTTGCTAATATTTGATCCCCACGATCTTATGTAAGAGTAAGCTCTAACTATTGTCCCAAAATTTCCATAAAAGCATTTGATCCTTCCGACTGATCGTCGCTTTGTATAATCTAAAGCAAAATAATCTTTCCATTCATCCACATCTTCCATCTTTTCCTCATCTTCAGACCCTATGGCTTGAATATCAGGTCCTTGTTGTTCTTGCCTCCGTTGTTCTTCTTGTTCTTCTTGTTCTTCTTGTTGTTCATGTTCTACTAGAGTCGTAGACCGAAGATTCCCTATGCCATCTCCATTGGGTCTACCGATGTCGATGTTGCTTGTTTGTCTTGTTTGGTTTGAATAAGCAACATAATCATCCTTACTGCTGCCGCACTTTCTTACTATTCGTGGTACGGGTAAATAGTCAGAGAGATGTGACCTAACTCCTAATGCACCGGCCCCAGGCCCTCCTCCTCCATGTGGAGCAGAAAATGTTTTATGCAGATTTAGATGAATCAGATCAAATCCATGGTCTGCCTGCCTGGTAATTCCTAGGAGCGCATTCATATTAGCTCCATCACAATACATCAAGCTTCCATTTGTATGAGCAAGATCAGATATTTGCAAGATATCCTCTTCGTAAAGACCTAAAGTATTTGGGTTAGTCAGCATAACAACTGCCACAGTCTCATCTAAAGCTGCCTTGAATTTGGTAAAGTCTATATTCCCTCGGGTATCGGTGGGTATAGACAATGTCTGATATCTCATCATTGAAGCAGAGGCTGGGTTGCTTCCGTGTGCTGAATCAGGAATAATAACTTTAGATCTCCTGGGTTCTAGACGATCAGCAAAATATGACTTTGCGATCATGAGGCCCAAGAGTTCAGCTTGTGCACCTGCTGAGGGTTGAAGAGAGAACGAATCCATGCCTGTGAGCGCTTTCAAGTACTGCTCTAAATGCCACATAATCTTCAGCGATCCCTGTATGAAATTAACACTAGAGTACGGATGCAAATCTTTGAAACCTTCAAGAGACGAAATATCTTCGTTGATCTTTGGATTATATTTCATTGTACAAGATCCAAGGGGATAAAACCCTACATCAATTCCATAATTCAACCTAGAAAGGTTAGTGTAATGCCTTACCACTGTAGCTTCACTTACGTCAGGAAGGGGAAGGTCTTTTCTAAGAAGGTTGTTATCGTCTATGACATCATTGATATTATTGCTCTCATTATCACATGGTTTAATGTGACCTGACACCTGTTCATCCTGATATTCAAATATGATCTTCATGATCTTGACGGCAGCCCCAACTCTTCCTTTATTATCGACTCATAAGTCTCAATATCATCTATTGTATTCATCTCTGTGCAGCATATAAGAATACTGCCATGACCAAGATCTAATCCCCCAGCTATACCATTATTGGCAAGCTTTAATAGAATTGACTTGACTAACTTCTGTTCTGTAGGTAAAGAGTACTCCAACGACGAAGGTACTTTTAGTATGAATTCATTATAAAAATTGTTGCTATTCAAACTGACAAAGCCCAAGGCCTGAAGCTTCCTCTGAAGCAAATGAGCTCTCTTCATGGAGATCGTTGCGACATTTCTCAAACCTGACTTTCCCATTAAAGCCAGATATATTGTAGAGGATAACGCCATCAATGCCACATTTGTTGTAATATTGCTTGTAGCTCTTTCTCTTCGTATATGTTGTTCACGGGCCTGAAGTGTCAGGACAAATCCTCTATTACCTTGCGTATCATTTGTCATACCGCAGATCCTCCCCGGCATTTTCTTTAGCAGAAAGGATCTGACTGCCATAAAGCCAAGTGATGGTCCTCCGAAACTCATTGGGATACCAAACGATTGACCTTCCCCGACCACTATGTCAGCTCCGTAGTCTCCGGGGGGCCTGATTATGGCCAATGAGGTTGGCTCCACCACGCAGACAATGAACAATGCTCCTGATTCTTGAGCAGCTTCTGCTAGGTCGCTAAGATCCCTTATATTTCCATAAAAATCGGGATTCTGGACTACGACGCACGCAGTTTCATTATTAATGAATTGTCTCACTGTCTTCGCTTCGTTTTCAGTATCAGCACCAGGATTTGTATCAGTTACTGTTACAAAACTTGGGCTCCTTGATTGGCTTTCTGCTGTTATGATATCTAGTTCAGTTGCTTTACAATAAGTCGAAAGTACATCAATATAAGATGGATGGAGACCTCTTTCGACAACTACATTCCGCCTTCCAGTATATGACGACGAAAGTACAACAGCCTCCGCTAACGCAGATGGTCCATCGTAGAGCGAGGCATTTGCAACATCCATACCTGTCAATATACAAATGTAAGACTGATATTCATATATCGCTTGGAGTACGCCTTGACTCATCTCAGCTTGATATGGGGTGTATCCTGTAAGAAATTCGCCTCTCTCCACCAAATGGTTAATGGCAGAGGGGATATAGTGATAGTAAGATCCTGCCCCTATAAAGCATTTCTTCACCAAATTCAACTTTGAAATATTTGTGAGATGGTCAATTAATTGCTGTTCGCTCATTGGTTTAGGAAGATATATTCCGTTACCAGGCACAGGAACTAACTCTTTAGTTATCTCAGTAATAGAATCGATTCCTATCTTCTTGAGCATATTTTTCCTATCTATTTCAGTTGTTGGAATGTAGTCCATCTATCTATCCGTCTCCTTCAACTATAACATACTTTTTTAGGAATCATCTTCCAGACTGGATCATTATTTTTTCCGAATTTATTCATCTCGATATGACTCACTTTTCATTTTGAGCATATATTTCCTTGTAAAGATCATTTTCTACCGGTGATGGTTACCAATAAATTCCTCATACTCATTTGATGTCATCAAATTCTTGATTTCCTCAGACAAGTTCTCAGTTGGTCTTATCTTCACAATCCATCCCAATTCATACGGCGACTGGTTTATCAGTTCCGGATGATCCAGCAACGTCTCGTTGGTTTCAACAATTTCTCCGCTCAGTGGAGAATATATATCAGAAGATGCCTTTACTGAATCGACAATGGCAATCGCTTTCATTTGTCCAGCTTTTGTCCCTTTTTTGGGAAGCTCCACTGATACAATATCATTAAGTTCGCCTTGTGCAAAGTCTGAAATTCCAATTACTGCTACAGTAGTGCCTTCCTCCTTTACTATTTTTATCCATTCATGTTCCCGTGAGAACTTTAGTTCATTTTCAGACATATGTGTTAAGTAATTCATTTTTTACTAGTAGTGTCTTGTATATAAAATAAGTTAGTAAGACCTCCTGTAGAATCGATAAGATTCTACAATTCTTCCTTTATATGACTTTCCTCCAATATCTATACTAATTATGCCAGTTTGCGGCTCGCGAGCGATGTAGGATGGTACAAAACAGAAACCAATTGACTTGTGTAAGATTGGGGAAAAGCCCCCACTTGTTACTGTTCCAATCTTGTTGCAAATATGATCATGATTCTGTTGATGAAGGAAAACTTCATTCTTATGCCTTGCAATTCTCTTTGATTCTAATACCTCAAAACCTACTAGTTTGCGTTGAACTTTTTTGTGTAGAAGTGTTTGCTTTCCAATAAAGTCACCTTTCTCAAACTTGACAGTCCACTTCAATGGGACCTCAAGCGGAGTAGTATTCTCATCCATATCTATTCCATGCAAAAGTAACCCCGCTTCAAGTCTCAGACTGTCCCTTGATCCTAGTCCACATGGCTTAATATGATACTCCTTTCCAGCCTCAAGTAGTGCGTCCCATACTTTAGTGACTGGGGAATCGAACATGATCTCAAAGCCATCTTCGCCTGTATAACCAGTTCTTGAGACCATGCATTTGATCCCAGAAATATTCGTATCTACCATATCAAACGACTTTAATTCGGAGACATCTGTACCATTAATGAGTTTGCACATTAGATCATTAGCACTTGGTCCTTGTACTGCAATAAGGGACGTTGAGAATGTTGTGTCATGGATCTCAACATTGGAAGTCAAATGGCTAGAGATCCATGCATAATCCTTTCTCCTATTTGATGCGTTAACAACCAAAATGTACTCATTTTTGCCTTTTCTGTAAACGATCAAGTCATCTATGATTCCTCCCTCCTGATTGCACATAGGAGAATAAAGTGCCTTGTAGTCATGTAATTGAGCAACATCATTTGTGAGCAGTGATTGCAATAAATCGCTTGATCCGTCTCCTTTGATTTCAAATCGGCCCATATGTGAGACATCAAAAATGCCAACATGAGATCGGGTAGTGATATGTTCGTCTATAATACCAGAATATTGAAGAGGCATCTCCCATCCATGAAAATCAATCATTTTGGCACCGAGATTTCGATGGAGCTCATGGAAAGCTGTCCTCACATCTGTGGTACTCGTCTGTTGCTTAAGAATATAGAGATGATGCTTTAACTTCGAGCAGCCGTCGTTTGCTTCAAGTTGTATACAATCTCTTCAATTATTTGTTGAATATTTTTGAATGACCGCACTTCATACCCAATAAGTAAGCAGAGGTCCAGCGAAGGGCCCTGAAATATCTACCTAGGTGTTCTGCACCATAAGTTCCGACAAAGCCATACTGGACTATAAAATGATCAATATATACTACGACGTACATATGAAATGAAGCGAAGTAATGGTAGTCGAGCTTATCAAGAAGCCCAGTTGGATTAGAAGAAGGTTGCTTCCTTCAGGAACAAGATACTTTGAATTGAAGAATTCTCTTCGAGCATTAGAATTACATACAGTCTGTGAGGAAGCTAGATGTCCAAATGTAGCGGAATGTTGGGAATCAGGGACTGCGACGATCATAATAATGGGAGATACATGCTCTCGAAGATGTAAATTCTGCTCAGTCCGAAATGGTAAATTAACTAACCTTGATCCAGATGAGCCTCTACGTGTAGCTAGGGCAGTAAAAAAATGGGCGCTAAAATATGTTGTTATTACGTCAGTTTGTAGAGATGATCTAGTCGACGGAGGAGCAGAGCATATTGCCAATACAATTAGAGCTATAAAGTCTATTTCAGAGACAGACATAGTAGTCGAACCCTTGATTCCTGACTTTCATGGAAATTATGAAGCCATTGAAACAATTGTAAGAGCTGGACCACAAGTCATCAGTCACAATATTGAAACAGTTAGAAGGCTAAGCCCAACGATTCGAGATGTAAGGGCCTCTTATGAACAATCACTGAGAGTACTAGAGATAGTGAAGGAGATCAGTCCAAAAATATATACTAAATCTTCATTAATGTTGGGTTTAGGGGAGTGCCAGGAAGAGGTTATCGAAAGTATGAATGATCTAAGAGCTATTGGAGTTGATATTTTAACACTGGGTCAATATTTGCAGCCAGGTTTCAACTATACTCCAGTATATGAATATATTTCACCTCAAAGTTTTGAACATTACAAAAGAATCGCTGAACGCAGAGGATTCTTGTATGTTGTAGCAGGACCGTTTGTCAGAAGTTCGTATAGAGCAGGAGAGATGTATCTTCAAAATATGACTAGTGGGAATCCAGTGACCAACGGACACCCGATCGAATATAGTCCTATTCGAGAAAATGCGTGAGCGATGAAAAAGCTTGCTGAAATAGAAAATACTATTTCAAGGCTGCTTTCGAACCATTGAATCTAAGGCAGGTCGTGGGTTACCGTGCAAGTTAGAGGTCTTACATTGGATGAAGACAAACTTTCAATACGGACTTAAAACTTTACGAACTTGAAAATAATGGTTGGTGTTAGCTGGTCATCACTAGCCTGTATTGATGTCGTTCCAGCAGCATTTTCGTCGTCATAGATCTGAGATGCTGAGTTGAAACAGAATATGTCCATCGGCATCTCGTGTGTCTTCCAGTCCAGCCTACAGTACTACATATAGATCTGTATTTGATATCTGATAGAAGAGATATCTGATATAAATAGAGGTCCAATTCAGTTTAATCCAGATAAACCAAAAGTTCATGCTAGACGGCAGGATATGAATACTAAATATTTCGCAATGATTGCGACAATAGCAGTAGTCCTAGTCGGAGCGACAACGCTTGCATCAGCAGGAAGTGCATCGGCAACATACGAGAAGAGTCAGGCAACATCACAAGCGAACGCTTGTGGAAACGACAAGCTACCTATGAATGTTGGATGTCAGAATGTCGACTCTCAGATTCAGGGTGATGAGAACGTAGTAAGTCAAGCAGCGAATCAAGCATTCCCAGCAGCTGAACAAGACAACGGGCGAGACCACGGACACGACGGCAAGAAAGGCGGCGGCTGGGACAACGGCAGAACGGACCACAGACACGGCTCAGATCTACTAGATTTGGGAGTAAACATCCTATCTGATCTACCTATACCAATGCTAGACTGAACAAACCCATTTGATTCATCTACAACTATTTTTTGTTCCGGGTCTATTCTATATAGACAATTGAATGCGGCAACTACTGGTTTCCATTAGATGTATTATATTCTAATTTAGAGTCAGAGGCAAGTGGCAATGAAAATAGTATCTCAGTCGCAGCTGCTCAGCAGCTGGAAGAAGAAGATAAATCCGGTAAAAGCTATGCCCCGCCCTTTCCATAGAGGTATCTAATGATGTTTAGACGTAGCCCTTGTGAGTCTTGCATCCGTACATTGCGCTATCATACAGCTACAATCTATTTACTAATCCTAAATCATAAATGATCTGGCGAAATTGAAGCGGAAGGTGATATTGTTAAGGAATGAAGAATCGTTATAGCTGTTATCATAGCTACAATTTGCGGCTGCATTTTATCTTCTGTTAGTTATCGAAAAGATATAACATAAATCAGGATTAACCAAGATAAGATTTGTAACAATAACCAAATAATGAAATTAAGAGCTCGATAGACGTACATAGTATCAGATTCAGCGCGCTAACAGCGGTTCTAATTTTGTCAACGGTCATGCTAGTTGCGATTGGTATGAGCCAAAGCTATGTCTTTGCACAGAATAGCACGTCGACACCGGTCCAGAACAGTGGACCAATTACACCGGCTCCCCAACCTTCTGGCGATGATAGTGATGAATCATCTAGCGACAATAACAATAACGATGAATCTTCTAACTCGTCTGGATCTGACAACGACGACAACAACGATAGCAACAACAGCGACGACGAGAGTGACTCACAAGATGCATCATCTAGCGAAGACGAAGATGAAGATGAAGATGATTTTGATCAGACCAACCCCCTTCTGGAACAAATAAGAAACAGAGTTTACGGAGCACTATCCGCTGCTGGAATACCAGTTCCGTAACCCCCAATTTTTTCTTTTTTCTATCTAACTGTAATATCGACTTCGGCATCAACTCACGATATAATCTCTACACCATACAAGAGGAATCAAGTAACTTCACAAGTAAATGCATGTGAAAACGAACATTGATTTAAACGTGCGGCCCACGGGTCTTACGATTACAAGCCAGAGGTATGTTTTTTGTGAAGGATCTAATTGAAGGCTGTGGAGTTTAACACGTTACGTGATGTAACTTCCTGAGGTTTACGTCTTGGACTGTAATTTCTTTTGTTTTCGATAAGCGATTTTAGCGACACCAACATGAAAGGGGAAGAACTAGGCTCAGTATTTAATAGGCTAGGGCTATTCAGTTTACTCAATTAATCCAATTAAACAATAACCATGTTGAGAAGACATTATGTTGCAGATTACTATTATTACAAACGGGAATCTCTATGATTCCTACTCATTGACATTATATGGCGATCCAGCTGGATGAATCACTGGATCGCTCTATTTTGAGTACAGGATAAACTGATCCTGCAGTCAATATTTCGAAACCACCGAGTCTAAGTCGAAACCATCGAAGATTTGCAATCATTAAGCATCCGGCAAACCATCCAGCAAGTCCAATATCGGAGATGGAGCCAGAGCAAATATCGCTACTGCTGTTGTACTTTGCATATTATTCCTCTGTAGTAATATCTTCTATAATAGTAGTTCCAGATATTGTATTGAAGGTTTGATTCGCTGCTCCGGTTGTCATTGCTGATTCTGCAGATGTCTAGGAGTACATGGATTGAAAAAGCTGACTCCTAGACACTGGTGCAGGATGGAAATATAGTGGCTGCAAAGGTATAATGACATTAGTACTCGTTAAAGATTCAGGAGGTAGTTTCGATAAGATGAATATGGAAATTGCTTAATTAGAGTCTAAATAATTGAGGAACCTGACAATGTGTTGCTTACTATTACTAATGGCCCATCCTATGGCTGGCTGGTTAGACTTACAAATTATTATGGCTGCATGCTTGGGATAAACTTGCACAATCAAATAAACCTCCAAATTGATGATTATTGAAGTTGAAGACGTAATAAGGAATAATGGTCTGGTTTCAGATTAACCCAGTCTTTAAATTCACACACATATTAGAATAGACAGCGTACTACAATACATACCGTATTATAGAAGTGTGGTCAGCTGCAATATATGATCATTCTTGTTTACAGCAGTCTGTTTACCTATAGTTGCTATATCACTGGCACTAGCTGCAATCGTAGCGCTGCCCATAATGATG
>JBAUMZ010000016.1:0-8451 GCA_049578985.1 Nitrososphaeraceae archaeon | reverse complement strand
AATGACATTACAACTTGGATTATAATTGTCAACTGGCTGTCTTTATGGTAAACCAACCGACGAGCTAAGTAATCTTCCAGTAATAATTATATTCAATAGGCGAAATAGAGAATTTGGCAATGGTTCTTTATGACAGTTTTACAGAGCCATTCAATGGTAAAACTGTGCTATGTTACTATTCTTTTCATTGCGATTATGGGCATGATCCATCTAAAGTACTTGTTTCCTGTTTTGGTTATCATTCCCACTCATCAATTGTGACTATAACGTTACCCTTAGTCAGACACAAATAATTGTGTGGAGTAGGAATCTTATGATGAGGTAAGAGTCGCAGATCCTGTAACAAATTCGATATCTTTATCCTCTTGAATAATCTGTTCGATAGCTTGTAGGTCGATTCTACCTAATGGTCCTTGGCTCTTATCCTAAACTTGCAGGTAATTGTACTGAATCCACTACGGTAGTAAATGGTGAGCAAAAATCGGTAATTGATATCGTGATATTGCCTTCATAAGGTTCACCTTGTATAACTCTCTCAATACCTCTTCCTGAAGCTAAACGGTTATCATTTTGATTACACAAAAGATTTCCTGGCTCTGAATATGTTGCAATATCATAACTCTCCACTGGCAGTAAGGGTTTTACTGCAGGTACGGGGCGTAATTCATCAATGGTTCGAGTATATCTTGGTATGCTTTGGAGGTGCCCTTACTAGCCTTATTTCATGGTTTCAATGTCAAATGGTTCTCGCAGCGAATTTAGCATATAAAGCATTTTTCTGATATAGCTCTTCTTTGAAGGATACTTAACTAAACTCGTTTGATAAAACTCGATCAAATGGTCAATAAGGCAGTAAATATCTTGTTCTTTTATCTCTGCTGGTGTATACGTAAGTATCTTAGAATACCAGTACTCTATTAATGCATCTTCACCATATTTTTCTTCTAACTCTGACAGAAACGCAAAATTAGAATGACATTTCCTGCATAACCCAAGATGTACATCCGCGTATGACTTTTCCTCCAGATGACCGCATCTTGCTTCCATCATCATCGCTATTATTGCCCTTAATCATAAGTCTAATGAAAGGAAATATAAACCATAATCGATTGATCTACTATAGTCAGCTAACAAGATAAGATCATTTGTCAGTAATATAGGTTTCAAATATTCATATCTATTCTAAGAAGGGCTCTAGTTGGATATCTGATGATGACGTGTCTCTACAAGCCTGGTTACAAAACCCACAATTACAAGGTCCCAATGGTTTGCACGTTGATAATACCAAAAATAGATTAATTGTTGCTTCTTTGGGAGATATGAGTGACCCTGGCGCCGGCATAGAAATTGTTGATCTGAAAAACAATACAATAAGCAGTTTGGGAGAGGAACGAAAGACCTATCCTTTTGGCGGCCTTGATGGAATAGAATCAGATGCTACAGAAACATACTATTATGTTACTGACAACCCTGCAGGAAAGCTATATACTGTTAACGCAGACGGAACCGGGTATACATCTATGGTAGATTTGCGCACACAGGGGGGAGCTGACCTAGGTTTTATACCAAACCAAAGTGTGATTATAATACCTCTTATGCAGGAGAACAAACTTGTAGCTTATAAGTTGGCGGAATAGGAGTTAGATGACCTATGTAGGATAGATCTAGGTGACCTAGGTGGCTTTAGTACTACATAAGTAACCCCTATATTTTTTGATCAAATCAGATTTTAGTGTAATTCGATCTTAGGCATGAGAATGAAATTAGGTACATTACTAGTTGTTGTGAAGTCTTGTCCTTGGTGTCTATAGGCTTAAATATTTTCTTAACACTTTGTGCATTCACTATAAGATTATTATTATGAAAAGCTGCATACCTAAAAAGGTTAGATAATGAAATGGAATGGAGAGAATTAGACACCATGATGGTATCAAGGTGTATCGAATTTATCGAAAAGGAGATAACTGACGGAAAGTTGGAAGCATCGCGCTTCATTCCTGTCCCGGAACTAAAGGAATCACAAGCCTTTATGTTCTACAAGGCATGGAGAGTCCATCTTGTGGACAGAATGATGGAAGAATATGATAAGAATCGCTCCGAAAACTACATCTCTGACCCGACCAAAGAGTTGCAAGACGATCTTATGTATTTCAAAAAAGTGCAAGAGAAAGAGCGGGCAACAAGAACCGACTATGATGATTATTAACTTACAATTATATTTTTCGCGCCATTTTACCTTTGTTTGCTAAACGTAGCATTATGTGTATTGGCAGTCTACCTCTTTCGCTTAGTGATTAAGCATTTTTATAATTTAAAGTACAGAAAACTGCAGACAGTGAGCGTCACTCATAAAGAATCTCACTCATGTTCAACATGCTGAATCGGTCTGTCTTTTGAATCTCTGATGGTCCTAGGTTCTGATTCTCTCTATTATTGATCGTGCAGTTGTATCAATGATGGTATGGATCACAGCAGCAGGAGATCTAAAGATTATTATCTCTGCGTTTAACGATCATCTTCATCCCGTATTTCGGTCGTAATGTTATAAGTGGACTAAGTACTACTGGATGTTCTGGCAGAAGCTCCATTTTCCAATGTCTTAATATCGTTACTAATAACAATATTCCTTCCATCCAAGCCAGTGGTTCACCCATACATATTCTAGATCCTCCTCCAAATGGGAAGAATGCAAATTTGTGCAAATTGAATTTCATTCCGGAGCTCCACCGTTCTGGGATGAATTTATTAGGTTCACTAAAAAAACGAGAATCTCGGTGAGTGATATACTGACTCATAACTATTACTGAACCTGGTGGAATTGAGTAATTACCTATTACTACGTTATCAATGGCTTCCCTTCCAATCGCCCATGCTGGCGGATACAACCTCAATGATTCTGTAAATACATTGCGCAAGTACTGAAACTTTCCTATGTCTTCCACAGTTGGAGGCCTTTCGCTACCTATTGCTTGTTTCATTTCTTCGATGATCTTTGACTCCACATCATGGTTTTGAGAGATGAGATATAATGTCCAAGTTAAAGCATTTGCCGTAGTTTCATGACCCGCAAGAAAAAGTGTCATAATCTCGTCTCTAAGTTGCCGGTCAGTCATAGCAGCACCAGCACTTGTTTTACCAGATCCAGTTGTGTCTAGTCTCTTCCTCCTTATATCGAGAAGAAGCAATGTAGATAGAAGATCAATTGGGTTATTTCCATTCCCCCCTCGAAAGTCATCCAACAACTGACCATTCAGATCATTACTGCCTTTCTGTTCATCTTGCTGCATCAGTTTTTGTTTTGAATCTGCTATGATTTCAAGAATCAATGAATCCAGATGCTGTTTTGCAGCATGAAACCGTCTACTACTTGCAAGAGGAAGTTTTTCTATTATGTTACCTATAAGTGGCAATCTGAGGTGATTGAAATAACCCACCAGTATTGACACGTCCTGAATGATTCTTCCAGTCGTATCTGAATCAATGGTTGAACCAAATAATATTCTACTAATAATCGACATGGTGAGTTTAGTCATCTCTTTGTGCACATCTATCACTCTTGTTCTCGTGTACCCTCTCTCTTTATCCGGGATCCATTCCTTGCATATATCTTCTCCACAGGATGTGATCACGTTCCCATACATAGCAATATGTTTATAGTCAAACGCTGGCTGTATCAGATCACGTTGGCGTTTATGATATTCACCTTCACTTGTCAGCAAACCGTCTCCAATTATTCGTTTAGTCAAGCGAAGTCCAGGGTTCTTGATAAATTTGGATTGATTGGTCACTAATACGCTTTGAATATAATCTGGATGTTTAACAAAGTAGATTCCCTGGTGGCCAAATTTGAAGTAAGAAATATCGCCATATTTGATAGCCAGATCATTAAGGATATTTAGAGGGTCTTTCAGAAATTTTAAACTAAATACATAAGGAAGATTAGTTCTAGGGCCAGGTGGGCGGTCATATTGGAATCCGTGGGCTGCTGCTGTCGTCATTAGCTATTCGATATATGTATTCATTGTGCTATGGAATATCAATTTTTGGTCTCACGCTTGCTATATCCTGATATATCTGTCACCTGGATCCGATATACCTGCATCATCGCAACCATGATCGTATCCTGATTGATAAGGGGACTCCGAAGCGTATACTTGAAAAGTACTGGCTAATTGTTGGAGGAGTAACAAGCTGCTAATCGCTGTTGCAACTATCAAGAAAGAAATTATTTTGGACAACCTGCAGCCCTACCAAGTTCACCTAAACCTAGAGCACTTAAACCTCCACTTTCAAGCGCTAAAAGGAGTCCACCACCGTAACACAACAATACTTTCTTACCTTGGTCAGTCAGGGTGTTATCCGGATTAACCAACTCGTTGCATGGCGTTTGTAATCCAAGAATAAGGTGTGCTGTTTGACGTGCAGCAAACCAATCAATTCCTCCTCTTTGCAGAGAATTTCAATTATTTGAACGATTCACCTCAAAGTATGAACTAGCTGGATTAGTTATTGAATTTTTTATTGAGGTTAGCAGAACACTCTTAGTTGGTCAAACCTTAACACCTATTCATTTCCCTTCTTCGTCATGTGACGCCAAAACGGATGAAATAACGACATGCATTCTCCATTGCCTCCAAGCTGGTTTCGAATGATCCCCCAATGTTGACCATTTCTGTCGAGACAAAGTGGTTGTTAATAGCAATAATGCATGAGCTAATATTCCATTCTGTATAATAGAAACTGCCCATCTTGATTTATTCCTAAATCTGCCAAAACCGGTTTGAGAAATGGTACATGAGGAATGAACATTTGTAGTTTCTCACATGTTTTTTCTGTCGATCCATGGTATGCCAAATTACTGGCAAAGGTGACTAAGCGCCTTAGAGTTAACGCATCAGAAGCATCAAGATATCCTATTTGATAATTATTATAATAATTATTAATAATCATGACTCCATCGTTTATAGAATTATGAGTGCCCATGATGACTACTACTTTCTTATCGTCAATCAAATTTTGTAAGACTCTAGAACCCAGATCAAGATAATACCACCTCCAAAAATCTACATAATTTTCTGCTGCAGCGCTAAATATCTGAGACCGCTTAAGATAGCTACATATCATTTCCTTATCCTTTAATGTAGCAATTCTGGCTTGGCCAGTCTCAGGATTTTGATACACTTTGCCAGTACTATAACAATAACTCCATCTCGATATCACAACAAATCCATTCTTTTCCATCATCGCCTGTGATGCAATATTATTTACTGATACTACTGCAGCTGCTTCTTGAGCTCCTTGTTCTTTGCCGTATTCTATTAATCTCTTTATCAACTCTGTTCCAATAGATCTGCGTCTGAAATAGGGATTAACTCTTAAACCTTCCAACCATACTCTATTCCTATTAGGACATACATAAGCATGAGAAACTGCTGCTATTACTCCACTGTCTTCTTCTTCTACTATCATCAAATATCCATTTGAATCAGAATACCATACATCCCATGCTCCTTCTATGTAGTCACCCCACTCAAATGTATTAGTACAAAATCTTAAAACATTATTTTTATCGGATTGTTTTGCGTGTCTGAACTTCAACAGTATATGCAATATTAAACTAGAAGAGTATAATACGTTTTTTAGATTAATAAAATCAAAAGGCTATGTAGCACATTAAGTTTTCTAGTTATAGGTCTGTTTCACTATGCCTGTTTCACTCTCAGGAACCACAGTCACTGTCATTCAACTTTGTCCTTAATTCTCTGCTGCTTCACCATGAGCAACACCTGCTACTATATGCTTGTTTAACGCATTGCTCTGTCTAACATATTATTCTTAGATGCAAATGCATCACTGATCAAAACTGCTGATGCCACTAGCGAAATAGCCAGAGCACCAATGACCAGTCCCAGAGATACGCTCCTATTCATCTATAGAGCCAGCTACTTCTTCACGATATATTATTACTGGTGAGTCTATATCGCTATGTAATTGATGTGAACCAATTTAAGAATTTAAGACAACCATGGGTACCTTACGTCTCATGCGACTCAACACAAGCCTGAAGTGTCATGGTGTTTCATTGCATTGAAGATGACAGGAGCTTAAATATGCGAGGGTTGAGCATAATGTCGGCAGCAATAATTATGAGAGGAACCGCTGCCGACAACGCTGCATTATATAACATAATATAAAAATATATAATAATGGGCTGGAGGGGATCGTTTTTAACCCGTACCATCATAATACTCTAATTCTATGTTGGGAGAATAAAGGTTTGAGCGTACTTTTTCAATCACTCAAAGTAGTTCAGGAGCTGTATCTGTGGTTTCACAACTGACCTACCATGCTACCAAACTTTTTTATACAATATTGTGACAAGGGACTACATTGATATGGGTGCGAGCTTACTTCTAATTCTAATATATTTTCATTCAATCCAGCAGTACGCCCTTTCTCATTAGGTCAGGGCGAACCATGGCATCAATGGATATAAACCATTTCATTCAATAAGAATCATGAAGATAGGAATAATCGGGTCCGGAGACGTGGGGCGTAGACTCGCTGATGGATTACTAGAGCTCGGACATCATGTGAAGCTCGGAACCCGAGATACATCCAAGAAGGAAGTTGTCGAATGGATTGATAAACAAAGGAAGAAAGGAGGAAAGGAATCAGGGAACGGATCAATTGGAAGCTTCGCAGAGGCTACTTCATTTGGTGACGATCTAATCGTGCTCTGCACTTCATGGACCGGAACTACCAACGCGATAAAGATGGCTAATCCGGGTCACATGATAGGTAAAGTTGTTATCGATACCACTAATCCCCTGGATTTTTCACAAGGCCTTCCGCCAAGAATGGCAGTTGGTTATACAGACTCTGCGGCCGAAATAGTTCAGCGCTTACTTTCTGGAGCCAAGGTCGTTAAGGCATTTAACATTGTCGGTAATCCACATATGATTCATCCAGATTTTCGGGGTGGCCCTCCTACCATGTTCATATGTGGAAACGATGAAGAAGCTAAGAAAGTAGTTACTGAAAGCATCCTAACTCCATTTGGATGGGAAACAATAGACATCGGAGGACTAGAAGGAGCCCGCCTTCTAGAACCTCTTGCAATGCTATGGATTACTCATTACTTCAGAACAGGTAACGGAGATCATGCATTCAAGTTACTGAAAAAGTAGAATATGCAGTAATTCATGTTATCAGGCAGAATACTAATTGCGGGTTTCAGCTTTGATATGTTACGACCACCTGTACGAATTAAGAAAAGCCATTCTATGCTAGGACTTCAGATGTTATTATCTGACATCCATACTTTGATCTTCCGAGGTATAGCCATGTGTATGTCAAGTGTTCTCAGAATGGAGAATCAACAAATAGGTTAAATATTACAGTTCATGACGTTAATCTGAACTAATATGCTATCAGTCTATAACGCTTGTATTCAATACGCTGTAATGGGTATGATGCTTGTAGTTGTAGGGATGACATTGGCATCAATATCTATTACGATGTCTGATCCATTTGCTGTAAATGTTATTTATGGACAGGAAGAAGTACAGATAGAAGGGAATACAAACACTACTAGTGCGTCTTCTGATTCAATGGATGACTCAAATGTCATTTTTAAATCGAATTTAGAGCAAATTTTGGGACATCTGAATGCTGCTCTACTAAACAAGGAGAATGGAAACGACACTTTAGCTCTTGCTCATGCATTTCATCCTATTGCTGAAATATATGACCTCATAGAACCTACGATTGCCAACACAAATAGTACTCTTAATCAGACCCTTTCTACGGAACTTACTAACATAACAGACATGGTCAGATTTGTATCAGCTGCACAGTTCTCTGATGCCGTCCAGGATGCAAAGAAGCTGTTGAATCAGACCTCTGATCAAGTTATTCCTTCTCCATTAAAGGATAATCTAACTTTTAATATGAAGGTGGTAATCGACCTTCTCAACACCGCAGTGGGCGAATACAATGAAGGTATTTCGAATATTTCTAAGTCAAGTGTCAGATAAAATGTCATTCTTCCATCTTCCAAATCTTTTGTCTAGATATTCACATATGGCGGCTTTCTGATCTTGTATATGTTCGTAAAACCTATTTGCACATACGTATGACTTTATCTGCTGATTTACCTTTCTTTCATTTGGATTAAGGTATGGAGCCTTCTTTGGAAGATAGATTATGGTCAACCAATGTTTCTGTGCCTTGATATAGTCATTTGTCATTTTACTTACGTGGAATGAGGCATGATCCCAGATGAGTATCAGTCTTTTGCATCTAGTGTTATTCATGACATGTTTTCGAAGATTCTCTAGATGATCTATTGTGTTTATGGAGTTCATCTCATCATAAAAATCATACATCAACTTCTGATCTGGCCATAGCATAGATATGTACGCAGAGAAGTTGTTTCTACTTCCATTA
>JBAUMZ010000015.1:0-9103 GCA_049578985.1 Nitrososphaeraceae archaeon | reverse complement strand
ACCTTAGCCTCTTCTAAGGATATAAGATTGTCCAATCTAAATGTGAAAGCACGGTGTAATATCAACTTTGCAAAGACGTTTGACGTAGCTGATGAACCAATAACAGAAGGAATCGAGTTTCACATTGAAGCCGAAAGTCCAAATGCGGGCAGGCAACAATTACAGGAAATGATTAGATTGGCAGAAGAAAAATGTCCGGCAATGTATAGCATGAAGCATGAAATCAAAGTCACCACAATTATAAAATGAGGCAAATAGTCGAATGTAACCTAACCTACCCTCTCCTCAGCAATTGCGCAGTTCGGATTGAACAAGAAAGATTAAGGAATCCTTGAAGCCAAATCGACCTTATCATTACTCGCTTTGTTCTTCGGCCGCATGGTCTTCTGCCTCATACATAATAGCAAGAGCAAGGGCAAGAGCCAAATGCTCGAAGATTCAAATTGAATAAAGGAGCAATGACAAACTACTGCATAGGCAGAGTGAATCTGAAGACAGCACCAGTACAGCCGTTCGTTTTTCCATCCTGGTTATTCTCGGCTCGGATTGTCCCACCATGGGCCTCTACGATCGCCTTACATATATACAAACCAAGCCCCAAACCACGATCATCCTTAGTTACAAATTTTGTAAATAACTTTGGGAATAAATCTTGATTTATACCTCCGCCATTGTCTCGTACTGATACGATGACATTGTTGTACATTACGTCCTTCTCAGTTGATACTTCAATATACCGTGAATTTACATCTTCGGCCACAGGGCTACCTGCTTTTCGTTCATTGTTTTCACTGAATCCGGAGGTTACAGACCATAAGGCGTTGTTTATGAGATTGTTCAACACCTGCGTTATACGGGTACGATCCACCATTATCATATGTGGCGGTAGCGGAGTTTGGGATGACGTGTTGTATTCTTGGTTTTTGTTGATGACGCTGTCATAACTCCCATATTGTTCGTCCCCATGTGCTCCTGATTTTGAAGGAGATAGTATAATCTTTACATTCTTTTTAGAAGAAAGACCAAGATCCTGTCCTCCTCCTTGCGCCTTCCCTTCTTCCTCTTCCTCCTTCTCCTCTTCTTGTTCCCTCACTTGTGAATAATCAGCAGCAATCTGATGTTGAAAGTCTTCGATAACCTCAGAAATAAGCGAATGTAAGTCCACTGCCTCTTTTTTCAATTTGACGGCATTAGTTTCTATTTTGGTAACGTCCAAAATGTTTTCAGCAAGTTTTTGAAGACGTCTTGCATTTCTCAATATGATATTATGATAGAATACAAGATCTTTGCTCCTATCCCTTATTAATAGTGCTTCAGACAATCCAATAATCGGTTGTATGGGCGTCCTTAATTCATGCGCTGCTATATTAATAAATTCTCTTTGAGCATCTTCATGAGCCTGTAGTTTAGCATACAGTTCACTCTGCTTCCACATAGTCTCAAATATTGTAAAGTACGACATTACCGTGGGCCCACTTGTAGCATAGATAGCGGTACCCATAGCTTCTTCGGGAATAGGTCTACTATCGTCTTTTAGTTCTATAACAAGACACGACTCCCTGTCAACAACTAATATTGTGACTTGTATTTGCAAGTCTGGTTCTTCGGTAGTTTTTACTTCAATGTTGGGGTATTTTTTACGCATCCCTTCCAGCACGTTAGAGACTAGACCGTTTACAGGAGTGAGTATTCGTATTTTGCCGTCTCTTGTTTTTTTACTGTCTAAAATATCAAATAATTTCTTGAGTATCCCTAATTTTGACTGACGCAAGAAGGTGTTTGCTGATGAAACAGATATCAATATCTCTTCATCTGACGAATCAAGTAATTGACCACCTAGATCCAGTATCTCATGTGGTTCATACAAAATCTTAACAAGACCCGATATCTCGGACACTTTCTGATGATCTTGATGTGTCCGTCCTAATCCAATGCCGTTATCAGCAGCCAAATAGTATAATGTAGTGTAGTTAGGATTCATAAAAGCATATCTCCTGATACTTGACGCTAGCGTCACTTCACGTTCTTTACTGGTACATGTTGAAGATATGCCATCTGCAAGCACTGGAGAAAAGCATATCGAAGTAGCAATACTATTCCAGATGTTACGTGTTCTGCTCTGTAACAGGCCAAACTATTACTTGCAACAGTACCTAGTGTGCCTACATAGAGCCAGGATATCGGGGATCCAAACCTATTATTTTTTTACCAGGTCAAGGGCAAGACTTTAAAGTGGTTTAAAAGATTCACGAGGGGATCTGTTCAATGTGGCTTGAACCCCCAACAGAGCACATAAATGTTTGCGCTCTATTATTTCAATTATTCTTTGAATCAAAAGCGTTTGATTGCGGTATAGAATTGCTCCGCTATGAGGCATGACAACAATGACGCACTATTGCTTTGGAAAGCCCATATTCGTGGGTAGTGCAGCAGTAGCAACAGCAACAGAAATAATTGCAAAAATGGGAATCAAGTTTTTAGGTACGCCAATCAAACAGTTCGACCAACTCTGCAGAGAGGAGGAGAAAGTTACGATTACAGTTTCACGTTTCAAGACTATGCCAGATAGTGATGGTACTACTACGGTCGTAACGCTAACTTCGGTATAAACGAATGTAAAGATGGTGTTGAGCACTTGTTCTTGCTCCTCCCTTTCGCCTATTCTCTGGCTGGCTGATATATGTATCAAACGGTTCTGATATTCCTGCTTCATCACAACCGCGACTGACTATTAGCCGTAGTTATTCCGACCACATTTCCTGAATGACCTATAAAATACTCAGTCCTGATATCCTAAATCAGAAATTGTGGTCTTAACAAAACGTCTGAGGGAATGAAGAGCGATCTCCTTTCGTTACCATCCTCTCGAGCACCTTTGCCTACATGATCTAATGTTTTTTGCAAAAGATGTGCGGAAGTCGACATACAAGCTAAAAGGATTAGGATTACCACTTGATCGTTGAGCCGAGGATACACACGATCTGAATCCTTCATACTAGGAGTTCTATATTGAGTAACAATATTGCCATTTTCTCGAATTCGTCATCTGTGATACATATAAGATAGCCAAGAGGATAGCTGATTATCTTTTTCTTGGGTAAGAAATATTGTTCTATCTGATCGCGTCTTTGTATTATCAGCTACAGTCTTTCATCTATAGTCTTTTAGAGGCTAGCGTACAATTTACATAACAAGAGAGGATACAAGTTCTCTTGTTTTTCAAGCATATTTTCACTAAGCAGCAAATCAATGGGGAATTGCTGTGCCTTTGAGTATATAACTTTCATTATCTTTCATATCAACCTGATTGTATTCTTGGACTTCTAAATCCTCTTCATATGTAAATAGCTGTTCTTGATCTATTGATATTATCTAATGCCTCTCTTTTTCTGCCTGGAATTAATGGTCCGGAATTAATGGTCCCTGTACGACGGTCATGTATTAGGGAAATTCATTTTGAGTAATACATTACAACATATACTTTCAAATTCCATTAGACCAATGATAGCCCTATCATGATATCATTATGCGTACGTCGTAACGCCTTAACGAGATATGTTGAATAGATTCACATCGATCTACGACAAGATATCTCTTTTGATATTAGAAAATAATTTAGAGCAAGTAGAAAAACAACTATTTTAAGCCACAAAAATAATGATTAGTTTGTTTACTATTATTATTAGTTTAAGAATAGCTTATGTACATTTTCTTTTGTGATGTGTAGTTTATGGACTTCATCTCCGTTCAGTAGAAACACTTGATCATGTAATTCGAATAGCTTTAACATGTTTTTTATCCCTGAGCTTAGGAGGGTAGCAGTCATGTAAGTACAATACACCGAGCCAGATATCCTATTGTCGTTATAAGATTCTTCAATAGTTAATGCTTGCTTCATCGAGGCCTTCGCTATATCGTTTATCAGAAAGTCCAGGCAACATACCTGCCTGTTATTAGTATTTTTAGATATATTTTCAATTGTCCTGCCAAAATATTTTATGGTGTTTTTTTGACTCTGATGAATTTGCATTTGAGGTTGATGCTCCTTATCCTGATAGTTTCTTGGTTCTGCCTCAATGGTATTAGCCGAAGTATAATAATATGGCTCATTTGTAGCATCATACCACTTTAGTTTAGACAAGAGTTCCGATGACTGACTAGTTGGTGGACCACAAAAGCATCTAAACAAATTGTTTTCCTTAGCAAGTCTATCCATTGATTTTAGCAATCCTATCAATGATTCTTCATCGGAATAAATTATCAGATAGTGCTTTTTTGGAACCTGTGATTGCTGATGCTTTAACCATTTATCTACTGCATCTTTTACTATTGAATTAATAGAAACACCTCTTTGATTTGCCATTTCTCCCAGCTGAGAGTGAACCTTATCATCAAATCCTCTAATTATTAGATTGCGCGCCACAAGAATAATTATATAAATTCATATTTATATATTCCGATATCATGATATCAGGATCCGATTATGATATTATGATATGTACGGAGAATTTGTAGCGAAAAAATACCGCCTTAACAAAGGCGGTGTTATAATATTTCGTCCGTCTTCTGCAGTTTCTCCCTACTAGTTAGGGCTTTAAAGCAGAGCCGCATCTAGTGCTAATTGTTAGGTGTCTTCTGATGTTCTTAATTTCATCTAGGACATCTAACAAATATTCTATATGCAGAACCAAACTCACTAGGTAGAGTTGCATTTTGAGCTATAGCGTGCATTTTGAGCCCTTCTTATCTGAGTGGTTTACTACCTATTCGTCTGCTTTATTGCGCCATTTTATCTAAACTATATTATTGTCTTTATGGAAATTATACCATGAATCACCTGCTAGAATTCCAGAAATAATAAGAGATGATGTGTTCCAGAGGTGGCTAGGTGGTGCCAGTTTTCGCGCCATAGCCATCAAACACTAGGATGATATCCGTATTCGTCTGCGCGTGCGAGAGCTGCAGCGCCGAGGAAGGCGCTGTCAAAACTGCCGCTGCGAATATAGTCATAATCATAATTATTTTTGTAGATACTTTCTTATCCATAATTCTTAGTTAATTGTTGTAGTAATCAATTATATATCTATCGATCAATTTATATATCGGTCTTTAAAAGCGATAATCCTATTTTCGTACTGAGAGCTCCGGATCCATATCCGGATACATATCGGACTGATATTGTTCTTTACATGGCAGAAAGCAAATTTTAACCAGTATGGAAAATGGCGATCCTAACACATTGAGTCATGAGAACTTTAGCAATTCAGGTACAGTACATCTCAGATCTCTTTACGAGAGTCTTGTTACCTAGCCAAGGGGCGAGAATAGAAACACGTGCAAAACTATTGAAATGTCATTTCCTGACTTAACAAAATCAACGCTGCTGGTGTGCAGACATTTCTACACGCGCGATTTTTTAGGGTACAGTAGCACGTGCGTGAAGTATACTAGATTCATAAAAACTTTCATCACAGGAGTGAGTTAGTGTGTCATGCACCGCATATCGTGCTATATTAGTATTATTTCATTGCAGTAGCCTATATCTCGACCTACCAATACTCTGGTAGCGTCTTTAATCTCATTTGCTTGTACAAAGCAGTATCTATCTTGCCACGTCCAAGGATTGATTGCACGTCTTTCAGTCATATCTTCAACGACTTCCTATTTCCATTCCCAAACTGCAACGGGTCCCAAACTACGTCCAGAACCCTATGTCCTGTTACCATACCTTTGCCCTCTATTACGCATTTCCTCGTGAAATATTCGTATTCATGCACATGAAATCCTGAATCTTGGGGTCAAGAGAATAATCTATTTGCGTTTTTGAAGGACTGTTACAAGTTCTATCTTGAAGCGCTAATACAAGAAACTCGAAAAACTTGGCTCTTCGGCTAAAGCCTTTGCCAAAGCATAGATAGAATCACTATATTTATGATATCAATCTCAGTATCTAATTGGTTTGTATCGATATGCAGTTATACAGCTGACAGAATTAGACACAAGGAGAAATGCTCACAGATCCACATTCATCAGCATTAAGTATCCTTTCCCAGATTCTAAGTCTGCTAGAGAAGGCAGATCAGGATGCAATTAATCCAATGGCCCATCAGTACAGCTCGATTATCGCTCAAACTAATCCCTTGAGCATACTAGATTGGGTATTAACATTTTCCGATATAGCTGGTATTGCAGCCATAGGTCTAGTTGTGGCGATTGTATATTTTCAGAGTAGACAGAGAAAATTTGCCGGGTTAATAGAAATATTCAAGCTACTCAATGGCAAGGAACAAAGAGAGGCGAGAGCCATGTTATTTGAAGCGTACCGGAGATACAAGGAGACAGACGACGATTCTATTTTTGATGATGAATTCTACAAAGAATATGTGAACAGGACGATCTCTGATTTTAATGAGGTTGGAGCTCTCGTGAAAAAGGGTCTGGTTTCAACCAATCTGTTTCTCGACGTCTATTGGAACATCACACTTAGATGTTGGAATGCTTCAGAGGTGATAGTTCACAAGAGAAGAAGATCCAGAAATTATGATGATTATATGATTAGTTTTGAGGTACTTGCTAGAGATGCGGAGAGATATAGAAACAAATATTCACCCCACTCATCTGTGGAACCTTTTTGATCCTAAAGCAATTAAGATAAGTTCACTCACATATTCCTAATAAGATAATTCCTCATGTTCAGATTGAAATGTTTCGTTCTGAAGTACTGTGATAACCTTCTTCTGAATTCCATGATTGATTTATAATATGTCAATACTAATAGATCAGGATCCGGTTAATTCAGTCATTTAGGTACATTTAATGCATGTGTATTATAGAACACATATCCAGAGAAAGCTACCGCGATGACTGACTCCATGTTAGATATCACTGTGTTCCTTCTGCCTCCCTCCTCCTGGTATTGCTCAGTCAAAAGGCTTATGATGCTCCTCCCTGTTTTTTTGTTACACCTGGTTCCTAGGCCATCGACCATGTATAGACCCAAATCCTCGTCTTCGATATCTGGTGGTTGTGTGGAAGATGTAGAAGCTTGGGCTGCTGGTAAGAAGAATATAAACGAAAGTGAATTCTTCAACATGATCAAAAAAGGTTTTAGCACAATTATATACTTCTGAAGACGAGTTATTTCGAACTTAGAAAACGGCTTGAACTCGTCGTGCTCAAATCTGATTCGTGATATGAAGTCGATGTAAAGACAAATCAGACACTGAATATGTGACTGACATTGTCAAGATCAAGGAAGTTTATAGAATCAAAGTTACTCCAGATAGGAGTTGTGAGAATCCCAATATCCTAGGATGTAATGCTTTTAGCAAGGATGTATCATTGACACTTATTCCAAACAATATAAAATAAATCGTGAACAATCCTCGATATCCCAAATCTCATGTTCATCATAGGGGCTTAATCTCTTTGCTCTCTTCTTTTTGATATTAATGCCGTTCGTCATCGGACGACGGCACAATGGGTTTTAAATGTGCAAGTTTAGGCTTCTCCTTTATCATTCACAAGATCATAGTAAATTTCTGATCCATGTCGTGACGAATGCTACTCACATCAAAAGTGCCATAAAAGATAGAATTGGCATAAGACTGCAAAGTCGATGTATTATCAAAACCTCAGAAGGATATTCCATCAGCGAGCGGTAAATGGATTGCATCAAATGCGATTAGAGAGCTAACAAGCCAGTCAGTCCAGACAAGATTGCAAAGCAAAGAGTAACTGAGGGAGGAAATACGAGACGTTTCAAGAAGGTCGTTATGAAAAGGTCGCTAGTTAGTGATGTATGTTAAATAAATATAAATTTAGTTAAGTTGTAGACTACTGTTACTGTGTACAGGATCTGCTTTTGAACCAGTAGAGTGCTGGAACTCTCTTGATGAAAGATTTAATTCTATAGCGCCATCAATAGGCTTCTTTCGATTAGCAAATAGATATCTCATCTTAGCCACAATACAGTATAGTCACCATCATCTATCTCATCTTTCCGGATCGAACTGGGATGTCGACGCACTACTGCTTAATTCTCCAACTGCTTGTGCGACGCACTACTGCTTGGGCCCCTTAAGCCTTCCAAATCTGAATTTAGGTAAATGTCCATGCGTTCCGGTATCTTTTCTTCACTGTTGTATGTGCTAGCACAGCCATCAAGCCCACCAACACGGACGCATCCTGACATTTTATCTCCAGTGTCAACCTGGTTTGGTGCATATTCAAACTCTACGTAAAATGTTTCGTATCCATTTGGCACTATGACTGTCTTGAATTTACCATAATCTTGTGACGTGATCACGATTACGTCAGCTTCTTGTCCGTTTGCAAAATTGGCAGTTGGTTTGTGCACATATACAAACAGACGCAATCCGCCCCCATCTGAGCATGCATTAAATCCAGCAGCATATCCCTCCATAAATGTTCCAGTATGGAATTCCGGTCCCTTTCCAGCTTCGTTGATATATCTGTCGGAGGGATCTAACCGAGCATCATCACAACCATGGCCGTATCCTGAGTCGTACGCATCGCTTGAGGAGTTTGCTGACGAGCCGCATGCAACCAATGAAATTATCATTATAAGAAAAATTAAGCCATTCTTGATAGAGGATTTCTTATAATTAACTTTGTTACAAGAATTCTGCATTTGGGAAATACAACATGTATAATTAATTAACATTTTCTGATGTCGGTAAACAAAAATATTCAGTTGCATTTGTTCATATCTGTAGTCCGTGCCTCAAATATGGCCTGATTATTTAAGTCCTAGGTTTTTATATATTGGCTAGTAAAGTTTATTTCCAGTGCCACATTAGAAATGTGCCGTTACCCCTACTATCAACACGATTTTTGTATACTGCTAATGTGTTGTTCAGAAAGGAAAGTTCACCTGTCACCCCTTCGTCAAAAACGGCTGTTCCACTACCTTCCGAAGAGCCATCTGGATTGTAATTTGTAAATGCGTCAAAGCTAGACTTAATAACATTAATTCGCTAACTCACACTCCGCGATAGATACTTGAGGATGTCTAGTTTGAAACGTCTTGTTCTATAGTAGTTAGCTATAGCACATGTTAGATCTTGAAATCTGGGATAAT
>JBAUMZ010000014.1:0-2110 GCA_049578985.1 Nitrososphaeraceae archaeon | reverse complement strand
CAACAGTAGGGTCAGCAATAACCAAACCAGTGAAATACCATAATGGGACATTCCAAACTTTATTGCTTTACTTGCGGGGGTTGTTGTAGGTGTATTTATTGCCCTTTATCTTCACAGATTACGAGGTAGGGGAGAAAGATTAAGGTGTAATATTTTAAGATTGACGATTATACCAAATCTACAAAAAATTCTGTCTTCAATGCAGAAATAATCTCCCCTAAAATAGCTTTGAGCTTGACCAAAGGGGTAGGACGAGTGGGCCAGTGGAAAAGGGGTGTCCTACCTCTCCAGTGAGTATGAATTACGTTATTTCTTACTAATATAGGATTTCCCTTAAGAAGGTTATGTGTTTAGATCATATAGAACATTGACTTATACTATGATGGTAGTTTTATTATTACACCAGCTAGTGAGTAGCTATACTAAATAGGAGAGGTTTGAGAGCTCTTGCATATGAAGAAAACGGATCATAAAGAGGGATTAAATCAGTCACTATCATGTTCTTCTGGCAGACATTTACAATGTAATGAAAGGAACTATTCTTGTAAGTGTCATGCCAAATATAAATAAATAAAGACAGAATCATTGTCGAGAAGTAAGCTCACTCAGACAAGTAACAGGTTAGTACTGCAGCTGCCACAGCACTTTTTCAAATATCTGCCAAAGAGGTAGGACAATCAAGAGTGCAAGCAATAGGAAAGAGAATGATCCTACCTCTTCAGCAATCTCATGCCATTTCTGTATGTTACGACATTGGCACTCGCGTATGGAAAGGATAAAAAACTTCTGTTATTAGTTCATATAGAAAGCATCCCCAATTATGTTTTTATACTAACGCTCTACAATATGACGCTATAAATGAATAAGCACGTTTATGGAATTAGTCATATTTGATTTCATGATATTCGATGGGGGTTCGTTCCATGAGCAAGGATAGAATGGTTCCTATACAGGAGGCACTTTTTTAGGTCATCTTTTTTTGTTCTATATCTTTCAGTCACAGGATGTTTCTCTCTCAAATAACTAAGTATTTCAAAACCTTCTACTAGCCCAATCTCTATCGTCTCTGTCATACTTTTTTTTGTCGCATAACTTTTGGAAGAAATCTAGAGGTATCTTGTTTTTTAGATCTTCGGGATTGATCTCTGATGTTACAAGATTGTGTTCTATAAATAGTAGATGTTGTTCGATCATTTCAAGACACCTGTACAACCTGGCTATGGCATCATCATAGGTGCCTTCATCCGACCTCCTTCTTGCATTGTGAAATACGCCGAGCATGAGATCAGGTGTCGGGATAATAACTAACTAAATGGGGATCAGAAGGTACTGGAGATGGAGAGTTTAACGAGCCAGAGGATTGTAGAGGGGAGCTTCTATTCATCGCCGAGATCTATGATAAACATACAAATGCCCAGTAAAGAATTGAGAGTGAAAGGATAAATGGGGAGACTACTGGACAATGAGGCTGGTGGTATAATCAAATGAAGATAGGAATTATTCTCAGTAACACTGATTATGAGCTGGTGTGGAATGCTTTGAGGTTTGCGAATACTGCGCTACTTGAAGATCATAAAGTCAAGGTGTTCCTTCTTGGTCAAGGAGTGGAAATTGAAAGTATCAAGAGTGAGAAATTCAATGTTAAGGAACAGCTTGAAAAGTTCAACCAGTTGGGCGGCCACATGCTTGCTTGCGGCACATGTATAAAGTCACGTCAGATGCAATTTGATGTTTGTCCGATCTCTACAATGAAGGATATGCTCAAAATCATTGAAGAATCAGACAGGGTGCTGACCTTCTAATAAAGAAGATGGACTCTACCATATCATCCTCCTCTTGTGATATACATTCGCCGAAAACCTCATTTTATAATTGTGTCTACCTTGATTTCATGCTTCATACTATACATTGCCGGACATTTTTCTTCTGCCAATCTAATTATTTCCTGTAATTGTTGCTTGCCCGCATTTGGGCTTTCGGCCGCAATGTGAAACTCGATTCCTTCTGTTATTGGTTCATCAGCTACGTCAAACGTCTTTGCAAAGTTGATATTACACCGTGCTTTCACATTTAGATTGGACAATCTTATATCCTTAGAAGAGGCTAAGGT
>JBAUMZ010000013.1:0-2754 GCA_049578985.1 Nitrososphaeraceae archaeon | reverse complement strand
GACCTGTAAAATGATCGAAATGACCATGGCTGAGAATAATTCCATCGATCTGATCAAACCTAACCCCCAATAGCTCCGCATTATGAAGCACACCGTTTTCGCTTACCCCAGTATCAAAAAGGAATGTATTTTTATTGTCATTGTCAAGAGTACTTATCAATGCAGAGAATCCATGTTCTGCGACTGGAGCCGGCAAGTTATATTGTTCACCTACGATTAATGAAGGCCTTATTGCGTGGGCAGAGTTTGTTAATAAAAAGTCAGTGCAATTATCCATAAGAATTGTAATTGAGACTTCTTCAACATCTTGGAGATTCATGCTATTTTATTCTATTCCCTAATTCTTTTATTTTTCCATGTTTATAGGTTCAGGAGCACGGAAACTAGGCCTGTTACCCTCGTTAACAGCACTCTTTTAGTCAAGGACGATTTTATAGACGGCGCCGCTAAGAAAAGTAAAAAACTAATATCCTTCGTTCCATAAATTGCATAAAATGGCAGTTGAAGAGGATGAGAAAGAAATACCTCAAGAGGAGGAATTAGTGGAAGAGACGGAAGCAGTGGACGAAGAAGAAAAAGATGAAGTAGAACAGGAAGGGGACTAATTAATTAATCTCTAGTTTGGTTGATATAATAGGAATAATCCTTTCGCAAAGAGGTACAATAACTAAAGTGCAGAAATAGCCCTTAGAATCACATTACTACTACTACAAATCAACCAATGAACATCTTCAAAGAAGAGCTTCTCAGATCAGCCAAGCGGCATGAAAGTCAAAAAAGAGAATAAAGAAGTTCGTTTTCGACTAACCAAAAACGTTAGAGCTTGGATGTTCTAGTTTGCTCTGTTCAGCATTATTAGCAAAGGATTCGATAGCTGCTTGTTCTGGTATTGTAAATTCTGATTGTCCGGTTGCTTTTATCTTCGCAAGTAATGCATCTTGTACATCATGAAGATATGCCCATGTGCCGCTTGATCATATCTCGACTCGATATGATTAACTTTTTAGTTCGCTAGACTCTTTATCCACCCGCGGATTATGTCAAGATTTTGATCCAAAATGTCTACGTGTCCACTTTGTACATTGTTATACATCCAAACGGAGTACATTTTTGCAACGTGTGATGGGATATACCCTTTCGACTGGAGCTTATTTAATAGAAAGTTATACTCTTGCAGCTTCTGCGTTGTCTTGAACTGCCTCTCTTGAGAAAAAGAATCGTTAACAGAATCTGCTCTGAACGGCGAGCTAGATGTATAAAAGTGGGATGCTGCTGCTGCGGCATCATAATTAGGTGATAAAGGAGCACCATTACTAGTACCATGCCGATTATCGTGAGCGTAGTGCGTCATGCAGTGCATGGTTTAACTATAACATTCTTACAGAAATCCTGTCCTGGCTCAAACTACCATACATGACATCATGTACTTTTCTGAAACAGAAATTTCCTAAGGGTATAGCTCATTTCTGAAACAGATATTTCCTAAGGGTATAGCTCATTTCTGAAACAGAAATTTCCTAAGGGTATAGCTCATTCCTAATGAGTATCTAGAGCTACTATTCGACATCATAGATATCGATGACCGCCTAGCTACTTGAACTTGATTATTCCTATCCTCTAGAGTAAACGGGATCAATATCCCCTAGCTTACGCGAGATTTCGTCAGAAAGCTTCTCTACGAGCTCAAAATCATCTGCGGAGAGTATCTCATCACTGTATATCTCGAGAACCCCCAAAGCCCGATCCCCATACATCAAAGGATAGCCACCATAGGATATTACTCGCTCTCTGGGTATCCACCCTCTATTTGATACTCCAAGATCACCCGCTATGTCGTTTGTTAGTATAGGCTCTTTTGTCTGTCCACCGATCTAGACACTTCTGATTGCTTAATCGGGAAGCTCGAATAGCAAGGACCCATGACTAGTTCTTGTGTGTCTATGAGCCAGAGACAAACAAGTTTTGCTTCAAAGGATACATGATTTACAAGCTGGTGCAAGTTATCTTCAATATCATTACTACTTTCATTGAAGTTCTGGATGGCCTGTAGTACATTATACCTACGCATCTCGTGGGTCTTATCGAAAGAGAATGTGAAAGGTGTGTCTTTTATCACTTTTGACTCACAGACTAGATAATCTAATATTAACTCCCGATATGCCCTGACGATGACCTTGAGTTGCAGGTCGAATTGTCTTGCCGTGTCGAACACCAACAGGCAAAGATAATCATAAGCAGCATCTACGAGTCTTTCTGCAGAGAGACAGAACGACGAGCCGGCTAAATATGTATTTAGCTTGCCGATTTGAAGCTCATCTGCATTGGGTACTAACCGGATAAGCAAAATTCGTCTTGTCTTTACTGTCTGCGTATCAGGATGTAGATTCACAGTGTAACCTTGAATGATCCCTCGTTTCTCTAGTCTTGCTATTCGTTGTAATACCGCTCTCTCAGTTAGCTGTAGCTGCATCTCTTTTAGACCATTTGACATCCGTCGTGCTGTGGATCGGCTATCTCTGCTTAGGAGGGTCAGTATGCCTTTATCTATCTCGTCTAAACTCATCATTGTACATTGTCTAGCATTACCCAATACATTTCTACAGGTTTTTAAGGCAAGCTCTAAAGTAGAGCGTTGCAACAAATGTAAGCTCTGCTTCGAAGATCCTTAGCTCCAAAGGATTGGATCTGGATGATCTTGAAATTAACATTTCCAACTATACTGGATGGCCGGAAGAATATTGGAAACGATATAGG
>JBAUMZ010000012.1:0-1519 GCA_049578985.1 Nitrososphaeraceae archaeon | reverse complement strand
GACCTGTAAAATGATCGAAATGACCATGGCTGAGAATAATTCCATCGATCTGATCAAACCTAACCCCCAATAGCTCCGCATTATGAAGCACACCGTTTTCGCTTACCCCAGTATCAAAAAGGAATGTGTTTTTATTGTCATTGTCAAGAGTACTTATCAATGCAGAGAATCCATGTTCTGCGACTGGAGCCGGCAAGTTATATTGTTCACCTACAATTAAAGGAGGCCTTATGGCGTGGGCAGAGTTTGTTAGTAAAAAGTCAGTGCAATTATCCATAAGAATTGTAATTGAGACTTCTTCAACATCTTGGAGATTCATGCTATTTTATTCTATTCCTTAATTCTTTTATCTTTCCATGTTTATAGGTTCAGGAGGACGGAAACTAGGCATGTTACCTTCGTTAACAGCGCTCTTTCAGTCAAGGACGAATTTGTAGACGGCGCCTTCGTTCCATAAACTGCATAAAATGGCAGTTAAAGAGGATGAGAAAGAAATACCTCAAGAGGAGGAATTAGTGGAAGAGACGGACGAAGAAGAAAAAGATGAAGTAGAACAGGAAGGGGACTAACTAATTAATCTCTAGTTTGGTCGATATAATAGGAATTATTACAACTACTTAACGCGCAAGACTGACTTTTAGCTTATCGACGGATGCTAATACATGTTATGCACAATTCAGATGCTTTTCCTAAATATTTTACTGTCTTCTGTCTTGATGTCCTGGTTGTTTGATCCCATTCACTTTTTACAATATACGCATAATCCATACCTTTTACTTTTTTTCTTCGAATGTATACCAATTGATGATAAGATTACGAAATATATTCCTATTTAATAAGGTAATCATACAGACTAGTGCCAATTCAACTAGACTATGTACGTTAAATCTCCTGATCTATTATATATAACCTAGGGCAAGACAAGCTATCTGATGGCATATATCTATATCTTCATTATATCCCGTAATAGCTCGATACGATGACTAGTTGTCTGTTCGATAAGTGTTAATGCTTGTAGTTTTGTTCTGTTGTCACCTTTAGCTTCACTTGAAGCAACTACTCTCCATGCTTCCCTTAAACAAAGATTATTGTTCTCCAGACATCTTGAAAATTCCATTGGGAGACGGTCTTGAATATGATACTTCAATTCATTGACAAACTGTTGTTTCCACCATTGAATATCCCTTGTTATTGTAGGTCTACTACTGATTTTAAGTGCATCACATATCTCGTAAGAATTCATTCCCATAACTAAGAGTTGTCTTACACGTCACGCCAGCGTATTGCTTTTTGTTTAGGTGAAGGATTCCTATGTTTATGGTGTTTATAATGTCGTTTACTATTATCTGGTTCTAATTCGTGTTCAGAAAGTGCGTTATTCGTGATTATGAAGGATTAGAGAGAGTAACAGAACGATGCGAGTTCTGTAACGATACATGTAAGATGTATCATATGTTCCTTCCTCCAAATCTTTATGAATACTTGGGGGGGACTCGTGGAATCGTTGACGCCTCAATGA
>JBAUMZ010000011.1:0-7088 GCA_049578985.1 Nitrososphaeraceae archaeon | reverse complement strand
ACACCGGCAAAGAATCCCTACGTAGCAGAGATGTACAAACTAGCATTAGAAGGAAAGCTGTACAGCAGATCAATCCCATAACAACAACAACAGGACAAAATACTAAACATACGCTCTTTTTTTCTTTGTTTTGGAAAATGAGTAAAAAAGGCCTAGAGGATGCGATAAAATAAGAATGTGTAATCTAGGATCTGATTCAGTTACCAATAGTATAACTTTCAAAAATCAATCAGGAGGGACCTTTCACTGTTGCTGTGCGCATTTGCGTTCTACTATTGGAGGGATAAGGAATAGGGAGTCAGTGCTATTACCCATTGACTGCGAGTCAACGCGTCCTTAAATAAACCGATCCACAGGTCTCGCATTTCTTAACATCTGACCCAACATAACGTCTGCTGCACCCTCTACATATCAGGGATCGCACAAATGGTCGGAAGAATGGAAGTCCGGTGCCGACAGCTATTGCCTTACTAAGTTCATCCTGTGCCGAAATACCAGTTAGATCTATTGACGTCGACAATCCACCCCTTAGGAGACCATCTATGAATATACATTCTTCTAAAGCTTTTTGAGGTTGTAACAGAAGCTCCTTTCCGTTCACAGTAATACCTTGAGAGTAGCGCTTAGCTGACTCGGCCCCAGTAGATAGTAGAGTCTTACCATATTTTTCTGAATCTAAGGTTGAAAATCTTGTGCCACTGTCATCATCTATCATTGAGATACCTACCGATTCACTATTCATTTGCCTCCCGTGGTCTAAAGCTACATCACCTGAAGTCTTCAGTACTTTTCTCAGGATATCCTCTCCAGCAGAATTGCGATTATATCCCAAGATATCATACACTGATTCCTTTAGCCCGGTGAGATTGAGAATTATGTTAGTTGTACCGAAACGTTCGAAACCGGCAGTTCCCATGATGGGGCATAACCCCACCCTGATTGCGTTTAGAATGTTCTTCTTTCTCATATACATCGCCTCCAAAGCGGGTTTTATTGTTAAGGCGAGTTTTGCCCTGAAATACGTTTCATCTTTGTTTGACTGATATGCTAGTCTAGGAAGATTAATTGACATGGACTGTAAAGATACAACGTTCCGTGAATCCTTACCATCTAATGATTTTCGAATGCCATTGCTCGTTCGCTTTCCATTTTGCATGATGACTATCCTACCTCCAAACCTTACTACAGATGATATCGTCTGCGAGTCTTCTTCCAACATTCTGGAATCTTCACCGTAATCTAATGCTAGACCAACCCTTGGTAATGGAGTCAAGTCTGTATACTTTATGTAGCCATCAAGTAAGGCCCCAAGTGTCTTTTTATCAAGAGTACTTGCAGATATTAGAATCGTAAGTGAAGGAAGACCTTCAGAATAGGAACTCGTAGCAGATGAGGAGATAAGAGACCTTGCAAAAGATGAGGCGATGCCCTCGCGATCCAAAGTGTCATTCGAGAGAAAATCTGTAATACCTTCTAGCACTACCTCCGATGATGCTTCTCTGCTCATCAAAGCCAAAAGTAATTGCAATGCTGCCGCGAATTTTGACTTTTCATCGAAGCGTACCCTTGATACGTTAAAAAACTTGCCATTTAAATTTTGTAACCCTTCAGAAAATTCATTGATATTTAGGAAAGCCACATCAGGAACTATACTCCATATTCCAGGATTTGAGATGTTTAACTCGCCACCTAGATGCATATCTGAAATGTCCTTGGGCAGAGAATTCAATAATAGGTGCTCCGAAAACACTGACATGGAGGCATTATTGATAATTCCCTCTACTCCATTTGTAATTCCTTCCGCATTGTTAACCAGATCAAGAACATCAAAACTAGGCATCCCTAACCTGGACATTCTACTCCGATACTCTTCATATCCATGTTCTATAAGCACGGAATTGACTGTTTCACGAACAAGGGAAGATGTAAGATAAGCAGCTTGGAACTTGTAGATCTTATTTTCCACTTCCTCGGTGATTTTCTGCGCTTGCTCTAGAGGCATTCCTGCCTCCCTAACGATAGATTGGATTATCTTGTGGGAATTAAACTCCTCAATAGAATTATGGCTTGTCCGAACATACATTTTGCCACTTTCAACTATTGACCTTTCTTCAATTTGTCTTGCAAGGCTCAAGACTAATTTCCCCAAGTTAGTTATTGTATATCTTCGTTCTCCTTTATTCAAAGCAACTAATGACTGTCGAAGCAGCTTCCTTAAGTGATAAGCAAATTTTCCAGATTCTTTTTTCGATTTGAACCCTGCGAGTGATTTCAATTCAGAGTAGGTAAGCGGCCCCTTAGAATTCAATATTCTAAGAATATCAATTCTGTTAGGGCTGGCCATAACAGAGAAGATCATCCGCACTCGTTTTGAAGCGGATTCGAGAATCCCATATCTTTTGTTCTCTGTTTGAAATGAATAATTATTACTCAACTGTTCCATTGCACCCGATATTCAGCCTAGACAATTAAAACTACTTTGTAAATTATATTTTACTATCGATATAATATGACCTACCTCAACTCTGCTATTTAAGTCAAGTTTCGACCATTACCTGACTTTCCTTTACTAAGCTCCTTATCTTCATATTATCGGTTGATTGGATTATGGCTTCATTTATCTCTATAGGTATTTCAGGTAATTTCGTTTTAGCGTCTCGTTCCATTACTGACTCGATTTCTGTTAGAATATCCAGTGCATCTGTATCTATACTAGTTGGAATGGCATAGTTTCCATCTATCTTTGTGCTTTCATTTAGAACCTCTGATGAAATCTCAGACATTTCGGACAGCACCCCAGTCGCGGCAGGCACGATGGCTGATATATCAAGCTGAATATTCTTTATCATATCTACTGTAGGTTCAATAGTATCCATTATCATTCCAAAATCTTTGAGAGTACTAAACCTGATTACCAGCATCTCCAGGGTAAGGTTCATGTTTCGAGTTATATTCTTAATCCGTCGAATGTTCACTAATTCATTTGCAAGCGCTTTTGCCCGTACATTATTCCCATTCTTCATGAGATTGGAAATTTCAAGGCTGAATTTGTCATCCATGTTTGAGAATTTTCTTTCCAGCATAGTCAGCTTTGAAAGTTGGGTATTTACAACGGCACTTGCATTTGTAATCTCTCCACTGAATCGCTGACGATGCTGTTCCATATCTCGCAAATACATTAAAAAATTGGATGTAAAAACAAATGTTAAATTCTATGTACCTTAAGCTAAGCTAAAGGAAATTTGCCTCTATCAAATGGCTGATGGTTCACGACAAGTATTATTACACCGTATCAAACACGTTTTAAAAGCAACCCATGTTTCTCATCAAAACCAGTCACTTGTACTTTTGAACCAATTGGTAAATCTGAAGGCGCATGAATATCCTTTAGAAATCCAGACACTTTGAAAGGGGCACCGTCAACTCTAAAAACGACCCATGCATACAAGCCTGCATCAGTAAATCCTTCTGGAGCGACAGATTGAATTGTGAATGTAACCACTTTACCCAACCCGTCGTATTCCTCTGTAGTAAATAAGTCTGAAGAGCATTTTTCACAGAAGTATGCTGTCTCAAGAGTGGAATGACTGCATTTTACACATTTATTTGCCAGAATCTTTCCACGACTAGCTGCTTCTATGAACCTGCTTCTCCTGTTCATGACTTGATTTGGATCAGACAAATTAGCTCATTTAATTTTCTTAAAAACGTGCACAGCAGCACTTGCCCCGGTAGCACCGAAGTTATGTGTAACGGCGATCTCTGCTTCGTGGATTGTCCGGTCTCCTGCCTTCCCTGTAAATTGTTCGAATACTTCAACAACCTGACCTACCCCCGTAGCTCCAATCGGGTGACCTTTGGATTTCAATCCTCCTGATGGATTTATTGGAATCTCTCCTTTCCTCTTTGTTGCACCAGACCTTATGGCTTCTGCAGCTTCTCCTTTCTTAAAAAAGCCCAGGTCCTCAGTATCAATGACCTCGGCAATGGTAAAGCAATCGTGTACTTCAGCAAAATCTACATCTCTGGGTGTTATCTTGGCCATTTCATACGCCTGTCGCGCAGCATTGACGGTACTGGGTATAGTTGTGATGTCCTCGCGCGATTGTACCGCTGCTGGAGAGGCACCACGGCCCGATCCAATTATTTCTACATAGCTTTTGCCCTTTTTCTTCGCAAATTCCTCGCTACAAAGAATTAGTGCTGAAGCGCCATCGGAGAAAGGACAACAATCGTAAAGTTTTAGAGGAGATGCTACAACAGGGGATTGCATTACATCTTCAATCGTTATTTTTTTCCGAACATGTGCTTTGGGATTTAGTATTCCGTTCTCATGATTCTTGACCGCTACATAAGCCAAATCCTCTTCTGTTGCCTTGTACCTCGTAAGATAAGCCCTCGCAATAGATGCGAAAAGCCCGGGGAAAGAAGCTCCATTTCCTCCCTCATAAAAGAAATCTGAACAATATGAAAAAAGTGTAGTACTCTGAACCGTGCCTACCTGAGTGATTTTCTCAACACCTACCGCCAAGACACAGTCATAAAAACCTGCAGCAACATTCGCATATGCTTCTCTTAACATTATAGAGCCTGATCCACATGCTGATTCTATAGTTAAGCCTGGAGTATAAGGAATGCCTAGGTTGCTCATTATAACAGGTGCCATATGGACCTGCTTGTCGGAAACACCAAAGACATTTGAAATGTAACCTGACTCTATCTCCTTTGGGGCTATACCAGCAGAATTGATAGCCTCCTTTGAGGCATCCAAGGCTAATTCTACAACACTTTCATTTAGCTTCCCATATTTCGTACTACCTGCTCCGAGAACGCAAACCTTATTTCGCATACATGGCACTTTATACCTTTAGGTAATAAAAAGGTTAGACAGGTCAATTTTGGCATGAAATATGCATGTGTGCGAGAGTTGTAATTTCATTTAATTCACTATCTCCCAACATCTAGCAAGAAATTGCCACCTCTAGTGTCTTGCTTGAGATCGATCCGTGGCCTTAAGAGCGAAGCTGTCCTGGGTTGTAATTCAAAGTTCTGTTACTTAGTGTGGTAATCACATGCTACTTGCATGTTTAATACCAAAATAATTCCTTCGGGGAGGGAGGAGAGAAGGTACGATAATTCGATACTTTAGATGTGAAACACGAGAGTAGATCTGTTCCACTATTTAGGCTCGTCGTTTCAATCATAGCACTCTGGACAATACTTGCTCAAACGAAACAAGAAATCAATATATTACATTGGTATTTTCACTTAGGTCAGATAATAGCCTTATTTTGAGTTCCGAAAATCTAACATCGATGGTCATTTGGTTAGCAGAATTAATCGCAGCAAGCTGGGCTCTCTCATATGGAGCCGAACATCTTTCAGCTAGATACGGTGCTAAGTTTGTAGGAAGGACGATCTTGAGTGTGGCAACAACTCTCCCTGAAATTGCAATCGTTATTTACGCTGCTGCAGCTGGATCATACGGAGTAGCCATAGGAGCAGGATTAGGAAGTAATCTATTGATGATGACGTTGGGGTTGTCACTTATGCTAATTATTGCAACAACCCGCATATCCAAATCTCCATTAAAAGGAATCAACGTCAGTACTTTCAAACTAGACAAGATTTTTCTGCTTGTTAGCGCCATAGTGAGTGCACTACTTTTCATTGATGGATATAATTTCTTGGACGGTTTGATCTTCACAGGATTCTTTATTGCATATCTTATAGTGGCCCTGTTTGAAATGAGATCAGAAAGAAATGATAATCTGGTTAGGTCTAAAAGAATGTCGAATGTGGTTAGTAAGCAGCAAGATAAGGTTTTAGAAAGCAGCAGGAAGGCTTCGATTAATGAAAAACAAGATGATCGCAGGAATAGTGGTGCCACTTCGAGATTAGGAGGGCATACATTGCGATCCGTATTGTTATTTGTAGCAGGAACAATCGGAATCGTAGTAGGCGCAGGTCCATTCATACATGCACTTGAAGGATTTGCAGTTGATATAGGAGTTTCTGCGATAATTCTTGCAGTAATAATTAGTCCTATTGCTGGAGAAATGCCTGAGAAAATTTCCTTGATGATACTTGCAAGAAAGGGCGCATTAGGTGTATCCATTGCAATAGCCAATGTGTTAGGATCTAAAATACTAAACAATACGTTGCTTCTTGCAGTAGCGGTTTTTGGAGCAATGTATCATGCAGGAATTCTGACTGTGGTTGAGTTGACTCCAGTACTCGCATTTCAAGTAGTACTTGTAACTGTGGTTACGATAATAGCTTTAATACCAATGCTCAAAAAAGAAATAGGACTAAAGACTGGTATAATGCTATTGTTAATGTATATTGTAAGTATAGTAGTCCAATTTTTTCTGCCACACGAATGAGTCCATGCACGTAACACAAGTCCTTGGATCTAGGGTTTGTATTACCTCTTGTCACCAGCAATTGTATTCCCAATTTCCCTGCCTAATCTCCCTGAAAACCTACAAAATATAGTATCTAAATAACATTTATGAATGCAATAAGTTACTGTGGCATTCATTCATATTACTGAACCTTTCAACTAGAAGTATCTTTATACTTTCATCCGAACGCCGATAAGTGACTTTAATGAAGCAATTTGCCGCAAAATAATGGTAGGACAGCCAAGTAGCGATATGGCTACGCTTTAGCCACCTAGCATGGTAACTAGAAGTCCTAGTTAGACTGCTACTTCTCTATTGATAGAGATGAGTTCATTCATTTTACTATGTATTTCTAGGTAGCGTTTTCCTTTTTCCGTAGTACGATAGGCATGAGCTCCAACTTCGTATTCCAATAGCTCACTTTCCTCCAGATCGGTTAAGTATTCTTCGAGTTTGTTATATGATAAGTACGCTCTATACATAATCTTTGTCTTGGTAACTCTACCGTGGCTTGCAATGTCAAGGATCATCGCATTTATTTCCGCTCTATCCCTATTTTTCATTTTTCTATGTCCAGTATTAGAAATAAACACAAGTATTTAGGTAAATTTTAAGTAACTACTTGGAAATAAATCTGCTTTTAATGGTATATTTATTGAGGATAGATAATCTATAGAAGAA
>JBAUMZ010000010.1:0-9229 GCA_049578985.1 Nitrososphaeraceae archaeon | reverse complement strand
CATTGTTGATAATGTGTAAAAAGCATTACAATGATTATGATAACATAGATATGAAAGTAGATATGAATCATAAAACAGAACAGTTCATAAAGAGAGTAATTGATCCTTCTGGATCCCAGTATTCTGCTATGTTATTAAAGGAATTAAAATAGATATACGCGAATTAATAATTACTTGTGTTAGAATCTAATCCCACGTGGTCCTCTAAGAAGTTTGAGTTCAATTCCAAAATTCGTTCAGGAAATCTGGATTGGGGGCATAAAGTATTCATTCATTTTTTACTATCGATAATTATAGCTTCATTTTCGAAACTGACTTTTCCTGTTTTATCGTTAACATATTTTTGTGCCGTTTCAGTAACTACTTTTAATATTTCTCTCTTTCTTTCAGTTGTTTGATTCGCTAGCATTTTTTGAAGAGGACCGGCCGTTTCAGTTATAAAAGTTGTAAAATCATCAGGCGAATCAAAATCAAAAGACACATTAATTCTTTCGATACCAAGGTCTTTGAATTCTGATATTGCAAAAGAATTCTTTAGGCTATTTTCATCCGACAGACTAAATGGTCCAGGGGTTCCAGGTGGAGGTGGTTTACTGTTAGTTTCTTTCATTATTCATTGTAGTTGCACTTAAGGTATCTTGATCTGGCGAAGCCCAAACAGCGGCTGCAAAATGACCACCTACTTTCAATGATCGATGAATATTAGATAAACCCGCATTAAGATCTGGCAAAAACATCAATCCACATCTGCATAGGGAGGCATCAAACGTTGAAGGTGGTAAGTCAATTGTTTCCACATCCCCCTCTTTAAATTCAATCACATCCTGCAGGCCTAAAGAGATAGCTCTTTGTTTTGCAACAGATAGCATCTGTGGTGAAATATCTGTGGCCAATACATAGCCACTCTTGCCTACCAGATTTGCAGCTGTAATAGATGGTTCTCCTATACCTGTTGCAATATCCAGAACTCTAGAACTTGGTTTAATCTCTGCGAGTTCTATTAATCGTTTACTAACTTTTTCAGCACCCCTTTCGATCGTCTTCCACCATTTCTGCCAATTATTAGCAACACTATCCCAGCTCTGACGTTCTTCTTCTTTGTATTGTTTATTTGAATCTAGAATAGTCAAATAATTTCTTCTCTAGCTAGCAGCTAGATCTATGATATAAATCTTAGATCTCACATAATTTATACAGCAGTTATCGCAAAGCAATGGCATCTAAGAATAAGTTCTAGAGCAAAATATTTCACTCTTCAAGGTTTTTCCAAAGTCTTTTACAAGCTTCAGATGTTAAAGATCCAGCATTCCTCTAAGTCGTCTCTTAAGCAGTTTCTCCGAAATATAAGAATACAATTGTGTATCAGACATATACCTTTTTTGCAAGTGCTAAAGACCTTGAATCATCTCCCACTGTGTACCTGAATAAACATTGAGAGGACAGTATTGCATTGTTTATTGCCTCAATGATCACCGCCGAGACCAGTGAAGGAGAAGGAGCATTCTTCATAGCAGAATAATAACTGAGGAGAAATGCATCTATTGTTCTAGAATAGTGCGATTGATAGGCATTATTTCCTCTTTCAGCTTCCGTTGATTTGTACTGGACTTTTTTGGGATACCTAATACTTGACACGAAATTCGTGTTAATTACACCAGATTCTATTAGGATCACCTTAATCCCGAAAGATTGAAGTTCATATGATATAGATTCGCTTAATCCCTCCAATGCGAATTTAGAACTCGAGTATGCACATTCTCCAGGGATTCCCACCACGCCTGCTATAGAGCTAATATTTATGATTATACCATTTTTTGTTTCCTCATTGTAGGTAGGACTTCTTTTATAGTTCTTATTGCCCCAAAATAATTTGTTTCAAACTGTTCCTTTATCTCTTCTAGGGATATATCTTCCAAGGCTCCGAATAAGCCGTAACCTGCGTTATTTACTAAAACATCGATCCTCTTCGTCCTATCAATTATCTCTAGCATTGTTTTTCTTACCGAGTCCTTATCGTCCACATCCATTTTCAGGACCTCTATGGGAAGACCTTCTTCATTAGCTATAGCCTTAATGGTGCCACCCTTTTGATCGTCTCGCATAGTAGCAAAAGTGTGAATTCCGTTTCGAGCGAGAGCCAGCGAAGTTTCAAGTCCTATTCCAATTGAGCTACCGGTAACTAGAGCCACACCAGTCGTTTTCATTCTGTCCATCTTATCTGGCAGCAGCTTTTCCCCCTCACCCTATCAAGCTTACTATTAAATCGGAATGGACAGTCAAGCAGCAATTAGGATGTGTATGCAAATTTAAGTATTTACATATCAGAGTAAGTCCACTACTGAAGGTAAAACTCGGCTAGTCGTAGAACTGTTTATTCCTTTTCAATGAGTTTATAGGGATAGACTCGTTACCACGATCACTTGTCTGGGACGCTGCCTGATTCTTCTCGTACACAGAAATGTTTTCATGCGCTTATCGTTGAGAATGTAAATATTACACTCGAAACGGTATCGATCAAAAAAGGAAGGAATCCGAATTTTTCCGCGGAGAGAGATAAGACTCCGATATCTTGTCCTAGGCGCTAGCACTGAACCGACTTGAATTGAGAGACTGATTGCCGCTCTCTTCGATCGCGAGCACTTCCCAATCATAATCAGTCTCTGGCTCAAGGAATTCACTTGGAATCGTTATTTCTTGCACATCAGGCGGCAGATACATACTGAGTCCCATTTTCCCAATCATGTTTGGATCAGGGTCTTCGTCTTTTTTGATTATGAGTTGGTAGGCAATGACGTTGATGTCAGAACCATTGATAGTTTTGTTAACTTGACCCCAGCTTACTAGAAGGTCTTCAGCTGCCGAAACGATAGCATTTTCAGCAGGAGATAAAAGGTCAGGACCTTCAGGAATGTCATGAGTCAACAAAGCAGTCCCCTTCGTCTCGCCTTGCTCTTCTCCGGCTTCGATTGCAGGTCCTTCAAATGTGTACTCGCCTTCTGGAATGGTTTCCAACACCTCGGCAATAGGCACATCTGCATTTTCCGGCTCAACAGTCTCAAAGAACAGTTCAGTCAGCCCGAGTTGTCCCAGCTTCTCCTGGCCAGTGAGATTCAACACATTCCCATCTGGACCAGTAACAGTGATACTGTTCCAGCCTTCACTATCAAGGAACCCTTGGAAACCGGTATCTCCATCCTTCACATTATGCTCGATGTTTAGCTTGGCATCTTTGAGAGGAATTGCGGTATCTGAAGCTGCGGTCTGCGCTGATGTGACCTGTCCACTTGTGTATATCGCTGCCAAACCAGTTGATAGAATAGCAGCAGTCAGCAAGATCATCGTTTTATTTTTCATGCGTAACAGAGATCCAACAAAGTATAAAGTTATTCTGGTACAAGCATCTAAATGTACTCAAATAATCAAGCGTAGAAATTACGGATCACTTAGAGACTTGTACTACAGGTACTTGCTACGTTTCTGTTCCAAGGTATTAAACATAATGCCTTTGGTAGTTCTGATATAGTTCGCTTTTTTGAATGTGCGCTGTGGTATGAGGCATCAGAGATAGATCGAAGCATGCCTATTATCACGCACGCGATACCATCTTCATGAATTCACCGAGAATGGCTACCTCCATGTAATGACATTGTATAGTCTAGTTAGAGGGGAAGATTCAAGAAATAGTGTCTGGAACATATCATCATCTCCCTTACATGCGCGCGCAAGTACTAGGTTATCTCCTAAGAAGATAACGTGAAGATGAGACAAGTAACAAGAGACGAATTAAATAACAAGGTAGATAAGTGGCCAGAGAAACTCGATTAAAGAACTGGTCCACTTACCTACCAAATTGAATCGTACTATAATAGGATTCCACCCAAAATAATGGGATTGACCATTAGGCGTACTTCATCGAGTCATGCCTACTCTTCATCTTCCTTATGATGACGTGATGTTATAGCCAATTACTAGTAGAAGTTAGCTATGTATAGACGGCTATATATGGATGGTATATGAAGGCAATAATTTTTGATATGGACGGCGTTTTGGTCGATACTATGCCTTCCCACTATGAAGCTATGAAGCATGCAATAGAGGAAAACACAGGTATTGAACTAGATAGGAAAACGTTCTACTTGCTAGAAGGGATGCCGATAATTGAAATGGCTAAAAAGATACTTGAGTTAAAGGGATACGAGACAAAACAGGCGGAGACTACGGGATTGGATATTATAGCACAAAAGATTGGGACAAGAAAGAAACAGATTTTCTTAGAGATGAAGAGGATTCCAGAATCATTTAAAGGTGTTAAGGAATTGATACTTGAAAACCTAGGAGACTGTTTGAAAGCCGTTGTAACTGGTTCTTCAAAACAAGAACTAGAAACTATCATTGAACACAATTTTGGAAAAGGTGTATTTGACGTGGCGATTAATGGTGATGAATTTGAGGGAAAGGGTAAACCTGATCCCTCTTCATACTTGGCTGCTCTAAAAAGGCTTGAAATACCTTCATCCAATGCTCTCATAGTAGAGAACGCTCCATTGGGAGTTCGAGCAGCTATTAACGCTGGGATAAAATGTATCGTGGTTCTTAACTCTTCACCACTTTTGCCCCTTGATTTTGAGGGAGTTATTATAAATGAGAATATATTTGCAGATATCAAAATGGCAAGCGGTTTGTTGAAAGATTGGTGTTGTAGTAGTAATTATGACAATAGAGATATCCCTTAAGGGAGATCTTTCTTAAAGGAAGATCTTTCTATATAGTTGAATGAATGTTAACTGCGTGGGAGTATATAGTCTCACATTTTTCAAAGCAATTAGGAGATCCTTACGTTCAAGACAATTTTGCGTTCTAAAAGATCTCTAAAACACAGTTGATTCTATATTTATCTTGCTTTTGTGTCCTTTGCTAGTCTCTGTGGGACTAACAGGAATTAAGAAATCATATATCAGTTCACCGCAGTAGGAAAGGCATCTATAACCAACGCCGCTTGGCCAAACTCACTTGGTATATCAATGCTAGTGCCCTTCAGAGCTGTAGCTTCGTACCGAAGTGTATTCGTGCTAGTATCGTATGCAGGATTTAACAGTTCCACGACGACCATATCGTCTTCTTCAACATCATCAATCACGATTAATGCAGCATTTGGGGGGTCTATGGTAAAACTATCTGGCCCGGTCCTCCAATTATCCACAAACTCAGGAGTATTCATAGAAGTAAAAATCCTATTTGGTCTTTCTGAGAATAAAGTAGTCTTGTCTGATATATCGTTCAGTTCAAGCATATATGTAGTAGAATTAATTTCGTTTATCGATCCAGATGGCGCGTGTTGAATAGCGAGATATGCAGGGTCAGAACTAGTAGATGTAGCATTTTCCTCTTGTGAGTATACTAATCCAGCGGACGAAAACATCAATACAAAAGTTATTGCGGCTAACACAAAAGAATAAGACATTTCTATTGAACGGATATATCCTCAAACTATCTATTAAGCGTGTTCATCAGGAGGCGCTTAGTTCGGTATATAGCATAGCATCTTGATTAACATCTGATATGCATCTTACCTCTGTATCCCATGTATGTTTGAATGTTTGTTTGTCTAATTCAACGATAATAATGCACACACGCACACAGAGCAAATGAGTTTATGGCAATTCTAGCATGAGTTAATGCTACTGTTTACTGTCATCCCAAGTCGAGTAATACTTTGGTGTAATTTCTAAAATGACTGACTGACCCTTCTTCTGCATATTCGATAGTGCCTGTGCCATTGGGTGTTCTAAATTCCCCAAGTACTTTACCATAATTTTCTCCGTTATAGGAACATTAAAGTTGATGTCTTCATGAATTCTTGCAGTTCCTTTTCCACGTACGCCTTTGTATGGCGGATTTGGATCATCTATACAGAAGTAAACGTTTTCATTCTTTCTGAGGCCTGTTTTGATGTTTCAACGTATATCCTGTGATTCACGGGATCGTAATAGTACCATGTCGGATGAACATTTGGATGGCCTTTCTCATCTACTGTCCCAAGATGGACATTCAGTTTACCTGTAGTCAAGAAGTGTACTGTTTCTTGTTCGTTTAGTGGCGTGCCAAAGCTAGGATTGGCATTTAAAATGTAATTTGTGCTAATTAAGGTTTTCATGCAAATGCGGATATGGCATTATTGGAGGTTATAGGTTTTCGTCTGCAGTAGTATTGGTGAATAGAAAATGGTCTGAAACAACATCTCGAAAGTATTTGCGCTGAAGGCTATCTTAGCAGAAGCAGATTATCGAAAAGTCAGCAGACGATTTGTTAGCAGACGATTTGCAGCTTTTAACAATGAGAAAAATCATTATGGCCAAGATAACATGGTGACAACAATTATTATTGCAAGATAGCAATGATATTCCTTTCAATGGCAGATATGATATTGGGCATGATCCTAGGTGGAACCATGTTTTTCTACATCGTGTTCAGAGCTCAGACCGAAACTCGGAAACAATGTCATTCCACCGTCAACAAAGAAAAATGCACTAGTAACATAACTTGCTTTGTCCGATGCCAAAAACTCTACGACATTTGCCACTTCTTCTGGGTTAGCAACTCTTCCAAGAGGAATTCTTTTCAGAACCCTTTCCAGCTCTTGCTTATTCTCTTTCAGCTCACGATTTAGATCAGTCTCTATTGCTCCTAGAGCGACCAGATTCGCCCTAATGTTGTCTTTGCCAACTCCAATGCCATGGTTTTTGTCATCATATCTACACCTTTTTTTTAGGCGGTATAGCATCTATGGAGGTAAGAACGAATAATGTGAGAACAGGGTTTGAGTTCATAGATCTTACCACAAATGATAGAGAAATTCTGGCTTCTGTTACCGAAAATGGTCCTATGGTTGGAGAATATTTTGTTAGCCTGTCTGGATGCCAATTTGCAGCTAATCGATTGATTAATGCATTAATCAATTCAGACATCATAATATGTGACGAAATTGGTCCTATGGAGCTTAAATCAAAGGAGTTCATAGACGCTGCAAGAAACTTGATAACGACCAACAAGAATGCGATTGTTGTTGTGCACCAAAAACTAGAATATTCAGTGGTCAATGAGTTTAGAGAAAAATCTAGTTCTCTGATTAACATTAATCTTAGAAACAGGGAAAAGGTCAGCAAAATATTGCTAGATAGATTGAATGTTTAAAATAGATACAGCACGGCACAATGTCATGTATTATGCATTCTTGATTACGTAACAGAATGTTTGTAAAGCCTTTATTTTGTTACTTATTATCATTATCATTGTCATCTTCTTTTTCTTCTTTCCGAACTTCAACTATTTTTTTCTTGGAAGTTTTTCCTGAAAGAATTCGTATTTCATCATTACTGACTTCAAAATAATCCGCCAACTTTTTGATTAACTCTATATTCGCTTTGCCTCCTTTTGGACGAGATTTTAATGATACTATGATCTCACTTCCATCAACTATAACTTTGCCTGTTGAATCAAACTTAACGATGACTGTAAATCTCATCTTATCTTATCTCATCTCATCTCATTTTTAAGCCGCCTACTATCCTGTTAGTTATATTAGGTGAAGGTGAATATACTTTATTCTCTTCTATTTTGGTATGATTGAAGTTAAGCTAGTGTGTCATACTGTCAGTCAGCCAATCGGTCAAGTCCCAATGCCAGTGCTTTGCTATTTTATCATTTTTAATCATATACATGTCTACTGCTTTAAATGATACTTCCTTACCTGTTGGGGGGGGAGCTGGTGCAAAAGCAAGATTAATAGATACTGTAGTTAGAAAGATGGGTTTTTCATATGAAGAAATTAAGGTCCATGATTTTTTAGTACTGATTATAATACGGGTGAGTTTAGGATAAGAAGTAGATGATGATTCACATTAATGGGATTTTTAGAACAATAGAATAAAAGAAGGAGGATATGGAGATGCTACTGCTAAAAATACGAAGAAAGATCTCAGGACTTTATATTCTCGAATGTAAGTATTTCTATTATGGGCAAAATGAACGTCGTAATTAGCGACTCGACCGAAAGGAGGTTCAGAGAAGGAGTTGCTCTTCGCTTAGGAGTTAGAAAAGGAAACGTCAACAGTGTTAGAAGAAACAATTGATTTATGGATAAAGTCGATGGGAGACGACTCTATAATCTATGAGCATTAGGCATTCATTAACGTACATTCGTTCTCCAATAATTTAGAGACTGAGACTGGCTTTTGCTCGGACACATTCTGTATCGAGCTTTTGCTCGAGAATCAATCAGCTAGAGTTGTCATTAATTTCTTCTTTGATTGAGTACTTATGATATAAAATTATTAGTATTCATTGAGTAAAGAATTAAACTTCATTCATTTACTACATATAATATTCTACTGTGACATTACGTACGCTGATCTCATACAAGATCAGACAAAGCTACTGTTAAATTTTAATCTTTATCGATGATCTGATTCGATCGTCAATACTTGCTATTTATCATCTCTTTATTTCGGTCCAGATAATCGGCTATCTCTTCAAATGTCATACCAGAGTCATTCAGCTCTATCAGTGTTTCTTTACTAATGCCAGCCCGTCTTAAAGCAACTAGTGCAGCATATAATCTTCTTTCTGCATTAGTACAACACTTGCCATCCCAACCATAGTATGACATGATGACACCCATAGCGCATCTTCCGTTAATCCCATCAGTATATTGCTCTCTGATCTGTGTAAACTGTTTTCCATACGCGCGTAGAATTTGGGAAACCGATAATTCTTGTGTCAATAGTTGTTGTTGTTCTATCAGCGTATTAATATTGGGTCTATCATTATGTCGTTCCCTGTTCTGAGTTAGTCTACTTCTATACTTGTTTAGAATTTGTGAAACCGATAATTCTTGTGTCAATAGTTGTTGTTGAGCCATATATTGCTTGTATCATAAACACAAACAAGCTATTTAGATGCTACGCTACTATTATTTGACGGAAACAAAATTCGCATGATAATTAGATATGCCGCGATCGCAAAGCAAATAGTCATTACTCAGATGATCCATACTTGGCTCAGAGGAAACCTCAGTCATAAATAGATGCTTGAGGGCGATCTATTTACTAGCATAAAAGGTATCCAGAACTTGGTTATCTGTAAAAACTAGGAAAAGCGCTTATTTTCATTCAGAAATATTGTCATTATTATCGAATTCTTTCTCTCCCTCTTCAAATTCGTCATCAATATG
>JBAUMZ010000009.1:0-63396 GCA_049578985.1 Nitrososphaeraceae archaeon | reverse complement strand
CCGCATGTTTAAGAACCGCATGTTTAAGAACCGCATGTTTAAGAACCGCATGTTTAAGAACCGCATGTTTAAGAACCGCATGTTTAAGAACCGCATGTTTAAGAACCGCATGTTTGTGAACTTGCATAATAGTGATTCATGCCATTGTTATTTGTGCTAATTAAAAGCCTGTAAGAATTTTTTTAGATGGTTTCAGTCCTTGTTACTCAGAATAGTTCATCTAATCCTTAGGTAATCAGAAATATAACCTATCTGTATAAGTACAACACTTAGGTATAAGAAATCTGATGAATCTTGTATTCTCTGAATTAATTAATACTATGGCCTAGCGCACAAAGTATAGGTCATTACATGAATGGCCTTGTGGTTCAGGTGGAAATAGTTTTCCCCGAGAACAATTAGTAGAGATGATTTTTAGACATATTTCAAAAAAAGAAAAAAAGATTCATGACCAATATATTATAAGTTGCTAGAATTGAGAGGATAATTATTATCGTAGCACTTGTCATGCTATTTTTTGTAGTCAAGAGGGCGTCTTAACTAGCTAAATCATTTGGTAAATCTTCTACAGAATTCCACAACGTCTGGAGGACCAAACAGTTGTTCCAAACATAAGTAGGGAAAAATTGGAACCTATAGCTGGCACGCTGGGGATCGATTACGGTAACAAGAACGATGAAGAGCTCGGAAACGCGACTAACAAGGAGGTAGGTAAAGAAAGGAAATGGTTAACTCTTGCCTAGAAGTTGTCTATATCTAAAAGGTGTGATAGGTTCACTATTAAAAATTGAATCACTCGAAGGCGATCTTGAACTCCTATAGATTATTCAGAATCGAAGTTCCTAACCATGCACAAATAAATCTAAAATTCTTGAAATTGAAATCCGTATATTAACCTCATAGTGTAACTCGTATCAACCACAATATGTTCTTAATCTTATAATTTTGAAGTAAAGGATAAGATGAGATGCGGAGAATACAATGGCTCACATGGCAATATATGATAATCCCTTTAACATCTCCATCCGGAGTGCTTTGAATATGGATATGTACGTCAGAGATATACATTTTTTTTCAGTTTTAATGCTCAGGGGGAGGCAGCTTTATTTCAGTTCAATTGGTGAGTTCGAGTAACAATTAGATGATACTATGTATCATACCAAGGAACAAATGCTATCCACCTTACACTTCTTGATTGAAAATCTAGTTTTGACACTTGTGTTTTCAAATCTAGTCTGTCGCATTGAAGTGACAAAGAAGCTTTCCAAGTACTTAGTTATGTCCAATGAATAGGGGTATGAATAGACCCATGGATGTAGATCAAATTGAAATACAGATAACATAGCTTTCTGACATCCTGACTCTAATCTGATGGATTTACCTAATCATGCAGATAATTAAAGCTTTAACCTTGACTTTGATAATGATGAAACTATTGGACTTCAATTCAGATCAAGCTTTGGTTTTTCTTTCCTGCAACAGCTTAACTACGAACGCTAAATAGAAGCAAGATCGATTTGAATTAAACAAATTAAAAGAACATTTATGCGTTTCTAAAGTTGGTATCGCGGAAAATATATATAAGTACCTAATGATATACCGAAATTAGATGCCGACATCTACAAAAAAGAAAAGTGCAGCTAGCTCAAAGAAAAAGAGCACAACTGCAAAAGGAACAAAGGCAGCAAAGAAAGGTAAGAAATCTAAAAGCAAGTAACGCGAATCAGACAAATCTTTTGTTGCACCATACGAGGAGTAGGATATTCCCTGGAATATGATACTCCTGCAATATTTTTTCGCTTACGGCTCGATGGCGCTAAATGGTAATAGATTCTACTTTCTTTGCTTGTTAGCCTGTGCTTTCAGTCTGAGTATGACAGATTTTGGCTAGTTCAACTATCAAAGTCAAGGTGAAGAACGGCTATCACTAATACCAAGAGAGAAGTAGTCATTATTAATTCAGTTTACGCCCAATTCGTGGCCATTAACTAAAAGCTACCAATACCAAAAACGAGAATCTTCGATGAATCTCGCGACCATCTACAGGATAATTCGTTTTTTGTATAACTAATTTGAAAGTGGGCGATCACCGAAAAAATATCGGATCCCGGAGCCGTATGTTGCAACCGTAGTTAAACGGAACCAAACTTTTTTTTATATTTACATCGATACACTACGTTATAAGCTTACAAGTTTTTAAAATCCATCCAGTGATTCAAAACTAAGTCCTTAATATCGCATTGAGGATCGGGCGGAAATCATTTTCCAAGTAATCCTAAAATCTAGGTTCCAATTCTGATTGTACTATCATTGGCTAATGAACATGAAATAATTGATGGATTTGCAACCACAGAAGGAACTAGTCGATATGTGAAATATGCTGTTAGTAAAAAAAGCAGACCTGAGAGCCATTTTCGTATTTTCGATGATCTAAGTCTATCAAGTCTTGGTATGGGAACCTACTTAGGAGATATTACAGACTACGACGACGAGGCAATAGAAAATGCGACATACGAATCCATCAAATCTGGAGCAATGAATGTTATTGATACTGCTATTAACTATCGAGCAATGAAATCGGAAAAATCAATTGGAAGAGCACTATCCCGCCTTATTAAGGATCGCATTATCTCGAGAGATCAAGTTTTTGTCTCGACTAAGAATGGTTACATAACCAATGACGGAGACTTTCCATCTATAGGAATGATGGAATATATGCAGAAAATGTACATTACTCCTGGGTTTATTAGTTCGAGTGATATAAGCAGTGGCTACAATGTACTTAATCCTACATACATTGAGAGATGCATAGATAGATCGTTATCCAATATGAAGTTGAGCACAATTGACCTGGTCTATGTACATAATTCCTTTGAAAGTTGGTATCAGGATGTTACCCGGGAGGAATTTATGGAAATGCTCAGAAGGGTTTTTCAGGTTTATGAGAGATATAGGACCAGAAATAAAATACGTTACTATGGAATGGCTACTTGGACTTGCTTTAGAGTATCTAGTGATAGCAGTGAATACTTATCACTGGAAGAAGTTGTAAAGCTAGCACAAAACGTCAATGAAGGCAGTTCGAATAACCATGGCTTTCGGTTTATACAGCTGCCTTACAACCTGGCGTACAGCGAAGCTTTGCTTCTAAAAAACCAGACCGTAGGGAACGAAAAGAATCTTTCGATTCTAGAAGCTGCATCAAAACTTAGGATTGGAGTCTTTACTAGCATTCCTCTATTTCAAGGTAGGCTCCTTCATGCCAATATTCCTAGTTACAATGAAGATTTGACCGATCCTGTTGCAAAGATAGTACAAGTGATACGTTCGACTCCTTCGGTGATTGCTCCGTTAATAGGTCAAAAAAAACCAGAACATGTTGAACGGAATCTCCGATTAGCAAATATGCCGCCGATGCTAAGAGAGGAGTTTAAGAGAGCGATCAACATTCTCCTAGGCAAGACCTAATTACGTACCCGAACGATCCGATAAAATAGTAGTCGTACTTGAGCCCCATAAATCCCATTCTTCACTTAGATTGCTATGGAGCTGACAACGATGAATTGAAGAATTGGTATAGCTTATAGGCAACTGAATATGATTGCACTTATTCGCTTAGTAGCCTGCTTAGTAAATATCTGAGTACCTACAGTACTGAAAAGCTGCAAGAGAAATGTGGCATTTGGACTAAATATTAGAACCAATCTGTTGCTAGGGTGGGATTTAACTATCTCCCTCACTTACCGAATTCGCATGATTTTTGAACAATCAGTTTCTTGGATGATTCAGTAGATGATTCGGTCGGTCTCAAAGACAGACAGTGAGTAGCTGGTGTGAATTGTGCCGCACTATTCGATGTGAAAATGAATTAAAAAGTAGGATCCAGGAGACTTAAACTATTCAAGGTGATCAATTACGAAATAAGTAATCTTTACAATACTCCGCGAATTTTCTACTGCATTAACCTTGGTCTTTCCAGTGTTTGTTGGAATCGTCCCAGCAGCTCCTGCAGAGTTGACCATCTATCTTCCACTTATGTTTGGGATTGTACCGAAAGAAAGGCATTTTGTTACCACAAACCGCACAGTAGTTGATTCTTTTTTCATATTCTTTGCTTTTCAAGGAATAACAACGCTTACATAGGATTAGGTTTGTGTCCATGTTCCACTGCCATTTTGGTTTAAGCGATTCTGAACCAGAACCAATGTCCGCGTTACACATCCCACACATTGGAGATACCTCTTCCTCATCTTCGTTTGTGTCCCGCCGTTTCTTACTATTGCTACTTTCAGGGTGTCCTGAATATTCCATGGATTTCATGACGTGACAATCTCCACACAGCATACCCCGAATATCCCATTCGTTACGTGGTTTGTACCTAAATTTTATCAACTCTTTATTGCAAACCGCACAGTGCTCCTTGGGTTTGTTACGTATCGACAGGGGAAACCACATCAGTAATTGGCTAGAACCTTCAGGTATCTAACTCTTGTTCTCGATCGTACTTAGATTTAGGACTCTGCAGTTAATCGATCAAAGTCTTAACTTTCTTGAATATATCCGGAATCGACGTGTTTAAAAATTTTTGAATTATAGATTTGGTTCCTACTTGAATGTTGTTCAGAACTTGGAAAGGGGCTCTCAAGCCTTGATTTGTCCCATAATCTAACCTGTAGAAAGAGATACCATTGAAGCGACGGGCTTGAATCTCGCCTGGCGAGCATATTCTGCGCTATTACTTTGTCGTCAAATGATTGGCTAATGCTTGTGCTCATGTGAAGCTCCTCTGCCAGTAAGAGTTCCTGTATAGTCCCCTGTAACTTCCAACACATTCTCATCATTACTTATCTCTTTCAGTTTTTCTAAGTTCAATCGTTGATTGGTTACATAATGAGTCCCTTTATCGTATATGGATGGAACCATCCCCGTGCTCTGGAATATCCTCTCTTTCATTAGATCAGAATCCGTCCCGTCCTTTGTAAAGATTTCAACCATATAGAATGGGGTGTGGTCTGATTTTTGTTGCTCGCGAACAAGCAAATCATGGATAAGAAGCGGGTCCACTTTAGGCAAATACGTTTCATACAGTGTTTGCAACCCGCGAAAAACAGATCTGATCTCTCTCAATTCATATGATGACAAATTCTCAATATTAATATGGAATAACTTATTCTTATAATTTCTCAATTTCTACCGCCGAACTCCAGAACTGGGGAGGGAATTCCTTCTCTCGTTATTATCAATTCGATCAGCCGGGAATTGATCAAATCATTATTATTCAACACCTGATTTCACGACAAAATATATCATTTACGTGCCTCATTTGATCCATTTGTCCACCATAAGGAAGCGTACTGGTTTAGAATTCTTCTAAAATCTCCTTTTGAACTCATGTTTATCTGAGACAGCTGTTCTTGCAATTGACGGATTTGACTACTTCGACAATTCACCTAACAAATCTCCTCAACAAACCACTTAAAGACACAACGATCCCTATTATGACGACTACTGAGCCATATGTAGTCCAGTCTGCATTACGGTACATGAATGAAGAGGAAGGACCCAAGAGACTGCTACTTTGAGCAATGAAGACTAGGCCAAGCCCAATGATGATACCTCCTATTAGTATTATCGAGATAGGTAAATTCTTAGCTTTCTGAGACAATGCGATTATGAGACTACCCATCGTCAAATTTATTCCTTCAAATACTCCACTTAATGAAGCTTTTTCAGCTATCTTTTTGCATAGCTGTCTAATCTTGTTGTGCGACGAAAATATTTTGACTTCCGCACTTCTAAATGGGAATGAATAAAAGTTTACAGACAAATTATGTCGAATCTTGAACCTGGCACCAGGGTAGTCGTTGCCGAAATTAGTTTGGTCCCCTCGCAATAGGCAAACTAAGCATCAGTGAAGAATGAGTCGCTGTTGCTTTTATGGCTATTAACAAGACAAAAGGATTGAAAGTTACTCTTACTGGAATGGGAACACAAGTCGCGAGTCGCCAAATTTAAAAACTATTTTGAACGCTGTGGAGGGTGCACACGAAGCAATAAAGAATGTCGGCTTATCTCGTATTATCTCTACGATACGCATTGATCAAAGACTAGACATAAATTGGAAGATGGAGTCCAAGTTGTGACAAGGAAGCTAGATGAGTATAAACTTACATCCCCCCTATAGTTCTTGAGAGAACTCAAGGTTCATTCCAAGGTGACAAACTTCTACTGGAATTCTACCATTCAGACGTCTGTTGCAGTTGCAGAGAGAAGTAGTGCTGTTGAATCCAGCATTCTATCCCAAAGTAATCTGTGTATTTTGATAGAATGGCCTATTCCTTTGTTAGTATGCTTTCTATATTTTCAACAAATAACTGGCTGGAATAGCTATCGCTAATCCCTTCTCTTCTAGCATAGTGTTTAGCCCTTAACATAAAAAGTTGATACTCTCTCTCTAATCTTTGTTTTACATGTGTGAAGTGGATTCTACTTTCGTGAATTCTTGAGGCTTGAAGGTAGGCGAATGATGTCAATATAACAATAGCTGCGATAGCAGATGCAAGGATTACAAGTGGGTTGCTGACATTCTGGTTGGTCAAACCCAGAGCTAGCGCGTTAAGGACTGCTAAAAACAAAGCAGATGATATTATTACAATTTTCCAGATGTTGAATTTCATTGAATTCGATCTGGCTTTATTTTGATACCAGTGCAACGTTGGTACGAACCGCCTTTCTATGTACTCTGTAAGCGTTGGTGATAGCGGAATAGTTCCGTTATTCATAGTTGAGTTTTCATAATATTGAAAAGTTTCAGTCCCACTAGTTTGAGAACCCTGTGACAAACTTTCCTGAGCTCGATTGCCCCGATCTTGCCGCTTCTTCAAATCGACTGCGACCTCGAATGGTATTTTCAGGTATTCTGCGACAAAATTGAGCCCCATATTATTTTCTATTTCTTCCCTTCTCTTTACTTTTAACATTTGTATGTTAATTAATATCTTCAAAGTGCACAACAATAATTATTCTAAATGGCAATTGACGCAAACCTCCAACCCATATACTACCCGTTGATGCCGTCACTATTCATAATGCAAAGTCATTTGTCCTATCTTACGAATACTACTTCTGGAATAACTCCAAGGTGGAGGCTTATTGTCGCCTTTATCATATACTCCATCATTCCATTGAAAGAATATTTAGGTCCGTAATTTTTTTACGATTACTTTTAATAGGTGGACCAAAACTGAAACCCCCTTGCTGCTTGTACGAATACGTTAAGCAAGATCGGTGGCTTTGCCCAATAGTAAGACCTACACAATACCATTTGAATAAGCCTATTCAGTATTTTATAAGAGATGTTACCATGTTTTTTATTTTACAGACCAGTGCAATTCAAAGGTTGTCATCAGCTTGAAATGTCAAAGTGTACAAACACTATCGGAGAAATGGGCAATCACAACCACCCAATTTTTTATAAACAAGCTCTCGTCAAGATTTAGAAATTATGACTCTATATTCAACCTCCTTTCATTTACGAAGAGGTAACCTGATTTGTCCAAGGATCTGAATCTGCACAGAATATTTTGACAAAAGATCTGATCTTTTTAATCTTAAAAGGGTATATAGGAAGATGTTATTGTTCAAAAAGTGTATAATATTCTATGGGTGAAAATGAGGACGGGACCTGGGCGTCACGACCCCGAGACGAAAACCATTTCCTAAATAAAGTACACTTAGATGATGTTGACAGAAATTCCAATGCGTCTGAGTTGAGTGTGAGTTGGGAGTCGATATCTGAGTTAGGAATTCTCGCGAAGACAAGCGATGGTATGCCATGCGGCAATGTGATCTGTACATACAAGGACAACATAGTAGTCATAGATTTCGGCAGCTTTAGACTGCTAAATGAGTACATCATTCCGATTTCGCGAGTCAAAGGATATGATGGAAAGTACATCTACCTAAGCGTATCTAATGAAACAAATCTACAGCCCTACGTCTATTAGTTGGACCATCTGTATTTACATTAATTAGCTGTCACTGGAGGAATCTCAAAAAGTAGAGTATGACTAATTTTAGTCATGACATAATTTTATTCATGAAGTACCATTTGAGATTAATCTCTAGAGTCAAAGCAGCTCTTTTTGAGTTATATCTAACATTGCCGGTACACCTTTGCCACCACAAGGATTGACGAATAGTTAATTTTCAACCTTCGAGCATTGCTTTTTGCAGCTGTAATGAAATCCAATCACAACAAATTCGGGGGGAAGATAGTCCTCATCACAGGCGCTTCTCATGGTATAGGTAGACAAACAGCATTAGATTTTGCATCGGCAAAAGCGATGGTGGTTATCATCGTTGCGCGAACAGAGTCGAAGCTCGCTGAATTGGAGAGGATTATCAGAAGTGACAGGCGGGCAGAGCAAGTCAATGTTGTTTCTTATTGCTGTGATGTCTCAAACAAGAGGGAAGTATCAGAGCTAGCTCAAAAAGTCATTGATAGGTTTGGTTATATTGATATTCTAATAAACAATGCAGGGATCGGAATCTATGGTAAATTAAAAGATCAAACTGCAGAAGATTTGGAACTGGTTATGCTGACCAACTACTTGGGGACTGCATATTGTACCAAGGCTTTTCTCGCCCCTATGCTAAAAAGACGATCTGGTCACATAGTAAATATAGCTTCCGTTGCAGGAAGCTTTGGAGTCGCGGGAATGGCTGGCTATTCTGCCTCAAAGTACGCGATATTAGGATTTTCCGAATCCTTGTACCATGAACTACATGGTACTGGGGTTGAAATCACGGTTGTGAGCCCAATCGGAGTAAAAACGAATTTTTTCAACCATTACTCATTTGGCCCAAAGAAGCCCAATTACACTGGTTTTTTCTTGGAGCCTCAGACCGTTTCAAAAGCTATCCTTGAGGCATCTTGCTCAAGTCGCCTTGAGATAATTGTTCCTTCTTACGTTCGTGCAGGAGTCTGGCTTAAGCAAACTTTTCCGTACTTGATCAATCCTCTTATAGGTTGGCTATTCAGACGCCAACTGAACAAATCAAAAGAGACATGAGCTAATAAAGCGCGTAACTATTAAGCACCAGACACCATTCTTCTGAGCTGTTGCTCTAAAGTATTGGATAAATCAATTCCTTTCGCTTGAGCCTTTTGCAAGAGCTCAGAATCGATATTCATGGTAATCTCCCTGACAGTCGAGCGAGAAACCATGGGTTCGGGGTTTGAAGAGCTGCTGCTTTCAAGCCGAACATCCTCGTCAGCCTGTAATTGGTTAGACACACCCGATCCCTTTTTCGTGTTTCCAAGTTCTGCTTTTTCTGACGTCAATGAGTGATCAATCTTTTCCAGTTCATTCTCAGGCTGGATTTCATTCTTAACCATGTTCTCAACATCGTTTACACCCTTCTCTGCTTCCTTTTTCTTCTTCTTAAAAAAGGACCCAAAATCCACTTTTTATTCTCTACCTCTCTTCTTTCATAAAGAAATCCATCATATTTAAGTAAATTGCGAAATTTGGGTATCTGATCTAGGAGATGTTTGTTGGTATATTATATACTTTGAAAAAGGCAAGGACGCGAGATTTATTTTGCCTCTCTTCTCGCGCGCATCAATTAATTTTGAAAAATGACATTTGAATTATACCATAGGAAAGAAATCCTGAATCTAAATGCCTCAGATGGTGAGTAGAAGAAATACTTGTAGCATTGGTGAGATATATTAGAGAGGTTAATCGAAACGGATAGAGGTTCTTTAGAATACAAAGAAGCAACAAATGAAACCCTTCATGAAGTAATTTACAAGAATAACAAGCTGATAAAGGACATATAATTGGGGATACTGAGGTTCTTTTAAAATACCTGTCAATCCCCTAGGGTTCAAAGCGTCTCCATTGCTTCTCCTTGATTAGTTCTAATATTCTGCATTCTGCCTGGGGGATAAAGTTGGCTGTCCAAAATAACCCATTTTTCTCTGTGAACAAAACCCATAATCCAATATATGCCCAAAAAAAGTGTGGCTGAATAATTAATGACTCTGCCGGGCAACATCAATTATTTTTGAATGATCCGCATCCACCTCTGTGGTTATATAAAGAATATGTTCATCATCCAATGGCATCGTTATTCTTTTGATCTTCTCGTATTCAGCCAGAACATACTTGCCTTTTCCTATCTTAGACTGAAGAGTGCTTCTAGTCTTCCAAGCATTGACAGCCAATTCCAAGGATTTTTTACTTTCATCCGGAGACAGCAGGTTCTCGACTCCTTGTCGATGATCAGAGTGCATAATCTTTCCGTTCAGGTCACATATGGTGACCAACCTAATTCTCGGATCCATATTCATTATCCTTTCGTGAATAGATTTGTAATCCATCATACAATGGTATAAAGATGCATTTAATAAGAATTGTTGAATAGTTTGAATTTAGGAGTATACTTTGAATTCCTCTTATATTATTTCACTATTCAGCTCCGAGCAACCCTAATAAATCGAATTCTTCTGCCTCTGCTGTTCCAGACGGGGCTTTCTTGAGTTGAGCGATCGAGATCAAATGACCATCGGGATCTTCAACTATTGCATGCTTGCCAAAAGGCTCTTCTCTAAGCTCCTTGAAAAACTTAACATTATTTTCTTTTAGAAATTGCACTGTAGACTCAATATCACTAACCATAAACCCTACTAGAGTTCCTGTTCCCAATTTCGTGTCCTTTTTGTCGACGTTGCTACTACCTTTACCCTTCTTTATTGCATGTAATGACAACGTCGTTTCTCGATTAAAAAATTCAACCCAATCTGGAGATTGGGTCTTTGTCTTAACTGGCAGCCCGAGCAAATCTTTATAGAATTCCACTGATCTTTCCATATCAGACACCAGGAGTATCACAGTTCCAACTTTAGTAAATAGCATTGTCCACCTAAGCCCCCCCTCATTTTCCCTTAATTCCAACTGAGTTATAATTTTATCCATTAGAATCAGCTAAGTACCTAAATTTTGAAACATATTCGTGACCCCTGCCACTGACGATCACTGAAAAAGTGTCTCTTGCCTTAAAAGCAGGCCGTCATCAGGTGTTACAATTGGGGTTAAATCTGTGACTCGCGGAGGATAATCCCATTTTGCAAACCAATACGCACCCGAAAGAAAGATGGACCTAATTCGGTGCTATCAAAATAATCTGGATATCAAAGAAGGATTAGAAACTAGGATGGTAGAATATATCTACCCCGTTCGATGCGGCGGTTAACTCCATCGCTAAGGTTAACAGCGCTAAAGCCTATTCTTTTGAGTTTTCCTCTAAGTCGGTATCCACAACAGGGACACCATAACCCGTTCAAGAAATAACCCACAAATCTGGCACCTCTTTTGTCCATTTGCATATCGGCCTATGAGCCTTGTATCCAGCACATATTCCCTTACAAGCCAACGGACTTCCGTCTACGATTGACAATCCGACAATATAACATCTAATGCCATTTTCTATTGGCTTTTACGAATTCATATTGTTTGAGCTCTGTTTTTCGAACCCATACATACGACTCTCGCATAGTATACCAGTACTAATGCATCTCCCCTACACATTCATCAATTTTTGGCCATTGAATCAATTTCGATTATGAATAACCAAAATACTCGACAGGCTTTGGGTGAAATTTTTTTGGACCGGAAGTGCATACGGAGTGATCGTCTTGTTTATAATAATATTCTGGAGATACGGGAACGAATGCGTAATTTCCATTATTGCCATGGCTATATAGCAGTATTTTTTGCTCTCTTTTTAATTAGTTCCTCTATTACACATGTTCAACTAGGAATGGCTCAGAGTACTCAAAATCAAAATTTCCCATATCAGACGCCTCTCTTTTCGTCCCTTGACGATAGAGAAGTAGGTGAAGTCGGTCCCCCGAGTAATGGAAGAGCCATAATACTTCAAAACGCTACTATATCGCAAGTATCGTCCTCAGCCGCAGAGAAGGTATTAGATAATACAAGCAATTCCAACCGGACTATTAATGACATTCAAGATTCTAAGCCTTACAACCGCACAGCTAGTTCTGATTCTTTTAAGCTTGATAATGTCCTATTCAAACACTATCGAGATGATGTTAACGGCATCACAGTGCATTATGTAATGGGTGGACAAGGAGACGCAATTGTGTTATTGCATGGTTGGCCTCAAACATGGTACGAATGGAGAGATGTGATGCCAATTCTGGCTAGGAATAACTTTACCGTACTAGTGCCCGATTTGAGAGGTTTGGGAGATACTTCTAAGCCCGCGACTGGGTACGACGGAAATACGACGGCCTCTGATATTTATCAGCTGGTATCTGGTTTGGGTTTTAACACTACCTATGTGGTAGGCCATGACATAGGAGCACAAACAGCGTATTCTTATACTGCATCTCATCCAAACAATGTTAGCAAACTTGTTGTAATAGATTATGTATTTCCTGGTCTATTTTCCAATGAATCGTTTGCTGAGCCTTGGTGGTTTTCATTTCATAGAGCACTGGACTTGCCCGAGGCTCTTGTTGCTGGTAACGAACGTGAGTATTTGTCCTGGTTCTACCGACAGTTGGCATACAACCCATACTCTGTCAACGAGGCGGCCGTCGACGAATATGTGAGGCAATATTCAGCTCCAGGGGCAATGCGTTCAGGATTTGAATATTTCAGGGCTTCTTCAATCGATGCAATAATGAATAGTGAAACTTCAAGATCTAATCTCACCATACCAATTTTAGCAGTATCTGGGGAAGTTTCGCCATTTGGAGGAGGTGACACCAAGTCGAATTATAGTCTAGAATCGGCAAGAAGATTGGCAGACAACATCTCTGAGATACTAATGCCTTCCGCTGGCCATTGGATTCCAGAAGAGCAGCCCGGACCTCTGGCAGGCCTCCTTATCAAGTTTTTCAACGAGAAGTCTCAGCTTCCCTCGACCAACAAAACCGGATCAAAAGCAACCAATGCTATTGAAGATCTAATCACGATGATTAATAATGAAAGCCTGCTTGAGTCTAACACTTCCCGGACCGATAATCTCAGCACTTCTGCATCTCCAGATCAAACCTCGCCAGCCACTTCAGCCAATCTTTCGACTGGTTCGGTACAGGGTCCAGGCAGTAACAAAACCATACGTAGTGCTGAACAGATAGCAAATCAACTGACAGGTAATGGATCCGTCGAGCCAGCTCGAAATACGGAAACGCAGATCCCTCTAAACCAATCTGAAGGTAATTTAGTAAGGGAGGAGCCACTTGCCGATGAAGGAACTCCATTGTCCGAAGCAATTGAAGCAATCTCCAAATTATTTGGAAGAAACAATGGCGGCTGACAGCCGACAGAAATCTCACTAACCCGTATCATTCGGTTCTTTGTATCACTGTATATTTTTATGAGATCGTAAACTAAGGGATCTGTCAATGCATAGGAGCAATCGCAAAAAACTTTCAAAAGATACCCGTAATGTACCTGATGCGTGGTTGAGATGCAGTTTGTGTTCTGAGACAGGTTTCGTGTTCTCGCCCTCGAGAGTAGGCATCAAAGCTGACATAGGTGGAACTGTTGAGACGATGACTAGTGGTAGATGTGTGACTTGCCTGGGAAGTGAATTTGTTCAATATCTGGATGTCTAAATTAACTGATTGGTGGTGATACCATCTTTATCAGTGAGAAACATGTAATTATTCCACCTGCTGATTCCTTTGCATGTCAAAGGAATGTCCAAAATGCCAAGGAAAATTTGAAGAAGAAACCCAAGCTGTTCCAAAAAAGGTACCGTTACCGATCCCGTTGAAGCCGACCCTGTCGATAGAAAAGTATCTTCCGAGTATTATGAAGAGGTACAGTTACTACACTCTTTGCATCTGTTCAATGTGCGGCTATATGGAGGTCTTTTTTAAGGGTTAGCCTAGCTCTTGAACGTTGCTTGTTTCAAGAGCTTTAATCTCACACGGCAATAAGGAAAACATAGAAACGAGATTCAGTTCACCTTCTTAACAAATATTCTTGATGCATGGTAAAATTAAGTATGCATGCAACAGAATTCCAGTATTCGGAATGTCTTTCATTAATAGTTGGAGTGAACCAGAAAAGAAAAAGGGAAAAGTTTCGGGTGACCTTAAAAATAGGATCAAGGAGAGCTTGAGATCTGCAGAACCTCTAAAACCTAGGCTAGAACAAGCACATCGAAAGCTCCAGGTACAAATCTCCAAAATGGATTCGTTTTCTGGAAGATTAAAGCAACGGGACAAACAGATCTTCAACCATGTTGTAGAAGCAGTACAGAGCCATGAAATAAATTATGCAAAATCACTTTCTAACGAACTCTCTCAAGTACGTAAGATAAATAAAGTAGTCAAATCTACCATGCTGACAACAGAACAAGTAAGACTGAGGCTTGAAACAGTTACTGAATTAGGAGATGTAGCATCGACGTTAACTCCGACCACTTCTGTAATCAAAGATTTGAAAGGTGGTCTTTCTTCAGTCATTCCTACCGCTGACCATTCGCTTTCACAAATTTCGGAATCCCTGGGAGATATACTAAATAGTACATATTCCGACTCCTCATTGCAAGGCAATGGAATAGCTAGTCTCGATCCATTAGGAACGGACGGTGCAGAAATTACTAAAATCATGGAAGAGGCCTCAGCTGTAGTGGAAGTGAATATGGAAGACAAATTACCGGATCTTGCACCATCTAAGGGCAGACACAAAGGCAAATCAGAGGATACTGGAGAAATATTTCCATTCTAGTTGTTTCATGAATCTTGCGCATGTAGCAAGTTATATGCTGATGACCAATCGATTCTAGTCCATTCACGAGCACCATTCAACCCGATTCTGCGGTCAGTTTGAATTGCTTTTGTAATTGCTGCCTCTGACCACTGCAGTCGTATATGACCGAGGGCAGTCAAAAATCGGGAGCATTAATCTGTCACTCCTCTACATATGCCGGACGGTAGGCTAAGCTCACAGAAATTACCTTCGTATGTATTATTTGTCAAATCATTGGGCAAGCCGTTGGCACTGTTAATATCGATAATATTGCCCAAGAAATTAAATGTGATGCCATTTGACATGCTAGAAGGATCGGTGAAGATGCCGTTTTGGCTTCCATTTATGTAGTTTAACCTAATGGATGAATCCCCTGTATTGATTAGAGAAACTCCGGCCAGTGAATTATCGTAAAAATAGTTTTCACTGGACAAAATGTCACTGCTGGAATGTGCCGCAATTCCTAATTCATTGTACTTCATCATGTTATATTCTAGGATTGAATTAGACGAACCTGTCAAGTAAACGCCTATTCGATTCTCGTCAAGGAAGATCGAAGATATATTTAATTTGTCTGAACCTGTGGCAAAGATGCCTGATTGGAAGTCAACTATGCGTCCTGGACCATAAACCGTAACATTGCCTAGGCCTGGGATAATTATTCCAGATTTCGTACTCTGGCTTCCAGGACCAATTATGGAATATCCATTCAATGCAATTGAAAGGTCTGAAGCGTTAACTATGATTCCATGGTCTTTACAAACGAGGTTCGCTGAAAGCTTTGTAGACTCATTAATTACACTTCCACAACTTGCACCTAATCCTCCATATACTGGGATTGTATCAACAATTTGTGATTCTATCATCACAACAGCAAAAGTAAGCGCAAGCAGAGCTATTTGGGTGGGGGGGAGAGTAAAGGATTTCAAGTTAATGTTGGAATCCCGCTTACGCCATTGACGTTGCAACTATAATCTCCTCCTCATGTGGGCTGTCTAATTACATATTTCTTTGAGTATTTATTCATATTTCAGATTTTGCTTCGCCCTGTTCTATTTTCATAGTAATGGCGGGCAGGCAGGCAGATGGTTGGTCTATTAAGAATTAGCTACCACGGGTTTAAGTGTAAGTGTCATAGGTAACTCACAAATGGAAAAATGTGCTACTCATGATGGCAACGCTTTACTTCAATGTCAAAGTAATTCTTAACTAGACATCCTAGGCTCAAATGCAATCAATGAACCTTCACCGCTTGTAGATGATCGAGCGGGGTTAGAGACTAATTTGCCTGTAGGTACAAAGAGTAGGCCATTCGCGACAGATGGCCCAACCGGGGCTATAGGTGCATTCACATTAAACTCCCATAATTTACTTCCATTCTGTTTGTCTAGAGCAAGAATCGTCCCAGATTTTATTTGTCTTTCGTATGGAATATATCCAGTAAATAGTAAACCATTTGTAACAAGAGGAGACACTCTCGGTGGAAACTCTGTATCAAATTTCCATTTAATTTTACCGGTGAGAATATCAATCGCATATATTGTCCCATTCTTTAGTCCTTGCTCGATTGTATCCGGAGCTGCTTTCTTATGGCCGCTCAAACCATCGGTGAAGAAATCCAAACCGCGGTTTGTAGCAGTAACGTAAAGTGTATTATTGTTGTCCACAGCATGATAATTATAAACCCCGTATGCCCAAATGAGGCCTGTCCCATTTGGTGAAGGAATTTTATTGATGTTGATTGGTTTTCCAAGTGTTTTCCACCATAACTCATCTCCGGTTTTGCCATCCATCGCAATTAAATTACCCATCTTATCATGACCTATCACGATCTTCTTTTGAGTGCCGTTTTGTAGCGAAATCTTACTAATACTGCTGCCCCATGAAGTGTCCCAATCGTGAGTATCGGGAACTATAACATTATTTAGGACAGTACCATGCGCTATGAACGGCGTGGCCCATATTATCTCCCCTGAAGTAATGTTCACGGCTATCATATGATTAGAATAGAGGTTTGGTGTTTGCCTCGTAGAAGCATTAAAGTTCGGCGAAGCGCTTCCTAATGGGAAATATAGAATTCCTTCTTCTGGGTCAAATGAACCTCCAGACCATGCCGTTGCACCTCCATTTGGTGGGGTCTTCCCCCTTTCAACCCATTCCCCTGTGGTTGTTTCAAGATTCCACAGTATACTCCCGTCGGTACGGTTAAGCGCCGTCACATTACCCTTCACCAGACCAAGGCCTGGTGGCATACCGCTTCCCCCTGATCCAGCGACTACATAACTCTTCCATACAATAGGAAAGGAATCTATACTATAACCCACTGCGGGATTGCCTAGAGTTTTGGATTCCCATTCTTTACTACCATCTGTTGAGTTAATTGCAATAACAGTACCCTTCGTAGCGGTGCTAGAAAAGATTAAACCATTGTCATAACTTAGTCCCATCGTCGGTCCGTAACCAACACGAACATTCCACAGAACACGGCCGTCCTGTATATTGAATGCAAAAACATTTCCAGCATAATCTTGAACGTAACCTGTGTTGTTAACAACCACAGGTGAATCTTGTATTTCAAAATCATTTACGATCTGCCACTTGACTCCTAATGAATCCACATTCTCCTTGTTGATGATGGTCTGATTGGTACTCCTAGTACCATACAAATCATGATTGACTATTGGCCACCAGTCATCATTACTGTTTGAGGTATTGTTACTAGTTACCGTAGCCTGTACTATCATGACATAAGGTGATAGCGAATTAGTGATTTCGCTCTCAGACGGAAAGTAATCAAGAATAGTATGCGATACATAACCCGAAATGGAAACCAGAACTGAAAAAACGCATAAGTAAAGAAGTGAACATACTGATTCACTAATTTCTGTGATTTTCACTAGTAATCGAAATCATTAATGGATTACTATACTTTATTTGTTTACCCATATATTTCTCACGGTCGATTCTGAGTTATTTAGGTACAACCGTATTCTTAGTATCCTATAATTATCGTACTTATTTGAAAAAACGTTGCATATCTTGTATCGTAGAGGAATGTTTCACATTATCTTGAGGATTTGTTTTTGGATTAAGGGACTTGTTGATGATACTGATAGGTCGATTGATTTCACATATTTGTCGTGAGATAGATTTCATATGGACAAATTAAAATTTTATTGTTTTTTCCTCGTTCACGAATCGTAGCATGCATTTGATTTGTCCAATTCCTGTGTGTTTGCGATCGTGTCCTCTTTTTTGAGGCTTAAGGTTAGTCCTATCTCGCGGATTGTGGCCCAGAGGGGTAAAGATATCAACGTGTATCTATGGATCTTTATCGAATGAATCATTGCTCCTGCAAGTCGCGTTGCTAAATTCTGTTAATTCAAAGGAAATTTCCTAAGGGTCTGTCTTCTCAACATATGCCAATTGTTCACCGCTATTGGTTATCACTAAAGACACCCAAAAAACTATAAAGTGTTTGCATTAAAGCATTAAGTGATGAAGAAAGAATTTATAGTCTCACGCATCGAAGCAACCCAAGACGGTAGTCCATACATATACCTTAGCTTTACCGATCCTTCTTCCGCAAGTGAAAGCAGAAATCGATCTCCTCAAAGTCCTTTTGGTGCTCATGCATTTGCTTTCACGTCTCCAGAAGACATGATGAAGAATTTACCTAAGGCATTTTCAAACATGATGGGAGGCATGGGGCTTTCTGAATCTCCTACCCTAAAGTTAAGCATGAGGGAGTACGAGGACATGGGTCTAAAGGTAGGGGACAAAGTTACTCTAGAGATTAAGAAGGTCGATACTGTGGGAATATGACTAAAATTTGATTGTATGGCAGACCTACTAATATTTTTAGGTTCGTAGGAACCTGGCCTTGAAATTCTACTGTGCTCCTCACGGGTATCATCTTGGCACGATAGCCATTTGTGCGTTTATTCATCGGAGATAATTAAAATAGTCTTCCACTTCACTTTACGCTGTGGCAATTTGTAGACAAACTCAAAGTTAATTTAAGAACAAGAGCTTATCTCGTAGTAGCTTTAGTTTTTCCTTTGAATCTTAATTCGATCTTTGCAAGTGCAGGCATGGTACAAGCGTGGCTTAAGATGGTACCTTTTTGGAGGTTCCGCTCAAGTGGAGTGAGTATCTATTGAAGGCGAAGTCAGGAAGAGCGGATATCCATGTCTATGTCGGATCCTCTCTAACTAACCCACCGTTACTCCTGGATCTGCCAGCCACCCCATGCACAAATCATCTAGGAGGAAAGTTCAAGATTGGCCCAGACAACAAAGCTCTGAAATGCAGAGAAAAAGGTTCCAAAATGGCCATGCCGGTGTATTTCTTGGGGGTATGCCTCTTTGGATAATCCATTTGTCGATAGCGGATAACAGATACTATTGGGTGAATTCAACAGACTAGGTTCTACTACTTTGAGGGAATGAAAGCCTTTAAGGCTTCAAATAACATATCGTGTTGATCACTAAGAAATGGACACTTTCGAATGCATAATATCCAGACTTGAAGTAAGGCAATTTATGAGGAAAGAAGTCGGATCAGAAATAAAGCAAAGAATTCTCGAATCTGCTCGACAAACAGGTTCTGGCTTGAACTCGCAACACTGGCGCTTCATTCTCGTTGAGGACAAGAAAAATCTGAGTCGGCTTGCCTTGGACAGCACGAGCGGGGCATGGATCGCTGGAGCAGATTTTGCAATAGTAGTTCTGACTAATCCAACATTGCGCTTCCACTTAATCGATGCGGGTAGAGTTGCTCAAAACATGCAACTAACTGCATGGAATGAGGGAGTAGGGTCCGGGCTGTACACAGGAATGAAGGAAATAAATCTTCGAAACGACTTTAAGATCCCAAATGATTTGACTCCATCTGTTATCTTAGGTTTCGGTTACTCAATTAAGGCCTTAACGGGTAAGAAAAAAAATCGTCTCCCCGTTAACCAATTAGTGTACAGGGAAGAGTATGCATCTAGCCAAGACTAATTTGAAACACCTTTGGCTACGTATTCTCAATTATTGTTGTTTCGACTAAAGTGAAAGTGGCCTCTTCCTAACTGCATGAATGCAATATCGCATTGGCATATGCTTGAATCGTCTGTCCTAAGGTTCAGCTTTTCAGAGCCACTGTTTAGAATCGAGAGCACTAGATATTAACTTGCACTTATTTTTGACTCAATATGATCATATTACTGCTCTTAGGAACATCTCGATTGAGCATGACGTCTTTCTTAGCCCGTGTAAAATTCTTGATACTCTTCGAATCGCCACATCTACTATACATTGTTGATGAGATCGATTTAACAAGTGTCTTTGGTTAAAATGAGAGACAAAATCGAGCTTTAAATCTTCAAATCTCCGGTTGTTAGTTACAATGTATTTATGCATTTTATTTCCGTATGTATAGAAAGTAAAGCTCTGAGAATACTCCCAGCATTTTGAACATCGTAAACCCCTATTTTTGAAGCCGTGAGCCTCCCCAACAATACAGTTCTTTGCATCCTGGATATCTAGGTTGGAGTTATTTGAGTACCCTAGTCGCAGCGCTTGGGACCACTGTGGACAAATCTTCTCAAATGAAAGAAATTCACTGTATCTCTGTATATTATTGATGCCCTTGTTCACAATCTGTTTTTTCTCCTTAATACTGAAAGGCTGTATGATCTTTTGTTTCTGCAACCTACAATTATACGAATAGGTCATTATTATGCTTTTTATTAAAAAAATACATCAATGGTTAATAGAGATTAAAGGAATTCGCAAATACGAGATACTATCATATAAAACGTGAATATGGCTAATCGTCATGGCAATGAGATACCATTCATAACCGCGTTGATGCTAAAATGCAAATCTATGATCGAGAGCGTACTCCTTCTATGTTTTCTTGAATGAGTAACACTAATTTCCGTGTGTTGTTAAAGTATGAAATGCGCATAAGGATGTTAATCTATATTTCCCTGTTAATTATCTCGTTCCCTATTGGGATATAGCCTAATGTTTAAACGTTTGGTCACATTCCACGAACCCTAATCAGGCTCAAGTAGCTAAATGAGAATATTCAGGTTAGAATTTGCCTAACCTCTCAATGAAAAGAACCGGTTGAATTATTCGAAAATTGATCTGACATCTCCTTCAAGAACACCTGCATCAAATTCATTATGAAATCTATCCATGTGTTTTGAAAGACTTTCAGTGGTATCAAATGGTGACTGACAGTATGGGCAGAGGTAATTTGCCTTGCTTTTATCTTTGATATATGTGACAGCTTTTGAATTCACAATGCATACTGGGGTCCCACTTATTGCCACGTTTTCTGTCGAAAGAGAAATCTCCTCCATCCTCCTATAGATCTGCTCTCTAGATACTACCCCGATTATTGCATTAAAGGCATGGATATATATTTGTCTGACATTTCGTTTTGCCATCTTGGATAACGCCTCCTCTACGGTAGCATTAGGGCGTATTGTCAGGACTGGACTAGACATTATTTCTCGCAGCTTTACCTTAGAGGGATCCCTGTTTTGAGACATTACTTTGAATAAAATGTCTGTCTTGCTGACCAAGCCAACGATATCTCCCCTTGCTGATACGAGAACGCTTGTCGAATTCTTATCTTTCATGAGATGACTAGCATCTTCAACAGTACTGTTTGCTTCAAGGATGATCACATCAGAATTAGAAATGGATCCAACGGTAGACGAAATATACGAGGCAATAGTGTTAGAGTCTTTCTTGTTCTGATCCTTCTCCTCTTGCACACTCCATCAACGCACTTCAATTATTTATCTCTTGTCTAGCAAAGATGGTGAATTGATTCTGGGTCTCAATACAAAACAACCTTTAAGCGATCTTCAGTTCATGTAGGCTTTGCTTATGTTGCGTCCATTAAGAAAACCTGGTCACCTCGCATATTTCACCTATAACATCCGCTATGTACACCGAAAACGTTCTAGATTGGGGAATGCCTAGCAATGTCTGCAAGACACACAATTCAACTGAACAGGGAGCTTACAGCAAAGTTAAAATCTTAATTCTGGTCTATTAAGGAGGGATAGGAAAGAGTAACTATGTCAGCAGCACAAGCCCCCGTATTCTGCAGTGAATGCAAAAAAGTGATAAACTTGGACTCCCTTGGGAGTGTGTACGTAGTTGCTAATACGGGGAATGAAGCAGAATACTATCATTTACAGTGCTTTGAAGGGTGGAAAGGTAAAAGGACCTGAAAATGGATTGATCAGAAATACGAAAAATGTATATGTATTCCAAGAAGAATATTATAGTATGAGGTACCATAAATATTCAATATAACTTAAACTAATAACCTGTTTTCGATTCTAATAAATAATTTCATTCTTCATAGCAGATCATATCATGAAAAATAGGGGGAGACAAGACATTAATGCCATGATCCTAGAAGCTGCAATAGTTGGAGAGAATAAGACCAAGATCATGTATAAAGCATATCTTTCTCACAATCAACTTTGTGCCCATTTGACGGAATTACAAGAGAATGGATTGTTGGAATATAGGCTAGGAGAACAAACTTACATTACCACCCAAAAAGGAAAGAGGTACCTGGAAATTTACAATACTATGAATGAACTAACCTCTGTTCCAGAAGACTCAGCGGTGTTGTAGGCTTAAATTATTGCTCGAATATTAATGTTATATCCATGATATTAACGCGAGAATCAGCGTACGTTTGTTTACACCTATCAATCATACAACAAGAACTCTTGCGAGTGAAAAAGCAATAAAATAATGGAGGAAGTCATATTCCGTCATTCGAGGGCTTTAGTCTTGTGAAATACAGAAGCCCAAGTTTTTTGGCTGATCATATTGCGGTTCACCGACCATTAAATGATTCTGTATCATAAGTTTGGGCCGTTAGTGAAAAGTGATCAATTTAGTCCTCTTATTCGTTTTTCTTACAGTTGAAATGACCCGAATTATTATACTCCTAATCACGTCCATGATAGTAAGGGCTGCTTTTATCAAATTATAGGTATGGAGTGTTTAGTTTGGGTCTCCGCTTTGGCAAGGAAAAGGAGCCAACACTTGCTTGGTTTTAAGGCATAAGAGATTTACTTTAAGTAAATAAATATTTGACGATATTATCTTTGTAAGTTTGGGTATATTAGTGCCAAAGGCAGTCATCTATGAGGATAGAATCTGGTAACTTTTTGACAAGGTGCGTCTTTTGCAACATCTGAAATATTTATTGGAACTAAATTGCGTTCCTATAGATTAGAATGCACAGTTAGTATTCCTGTTAAGCGAGGTGAGCGACAATTTTGATCTTGAGGCCAGATCAAAACTCTAACCTAGACAGCAGTGGTTTTAGCTACCAAGCATCTTACCTGCCTTGTTTTCCGACCTGCGTAGCCACTGAAGTTCGAATTTATCAAATTTTTTTTCGAGGACCCAAACCTGAGTAGCAAGTTTTCTTAAATTTTCATTGTTTATCCCATATTTGTGATTGAGTTGATTTACTACTAATTGGCTATCCGACAATATCACAATTTGACTGTCTTTATTAACTACATAGTTAAGCGCAGTGATGATAGCCAAGTACTCCGCTTCATTATTGGAGATACCGTCATGATGCTCCATATGAGATTCTCCTGTTTCATCTATAAAGTAACCATACCTGAAGTAAGGGCTACCGCTACCATCTACATAAATATGTAGAACCACTTGAATCGTTAATTTCAATAGGCCAGACACGATATATAGCTATGTTTTACTTCTAACGGCCTAACGAGCATATTAGAAGTATTGCTTTGACAAATAATCTAGCATATTAGTATTCTAGCATATTAGAAGTATTGCTTTAATCTTGTGGGCTCATTTAGGGATTGTTTGAGTTAATATGACAATGACTTAATAGCCAATTTGTACTATTCTGCATCATGAATTCCAAATCAGATGTCCAACTCCTAGGACAAAGAATTTTGAATCCCAACGAATTTCTTGTGTTGCCTGGGGTATTTGACGCATTGAGTGCACGAATCACTGAGATTACAGGCTTCGACGCTATTTTTCAGACCGGATACGGGTCTGCAGCCACTGTACTAGGCATGCCCGATTATGGCTTCTTGAATGCCGGAGAAACTATGGACAATGCACGAAAAATCATCCGAGCAGTGGATATCCCTGTCATAGTAGATATCGATACTGGTTATGGTAACCCTCTCACCGTGTGGCGTATTGTAAAAGACCTCAAATCGATGGGTGCATCCGGAGTCTTTTTAGAGGATCAAGTATGGCCAAAGCGATGCGGCCACATGGCAGGGAAGGAAATAATTTCAGTTGATGAATATTTGCTGAAGCTAACTGCTGCGATCGACGCTCGTGATGACAAGGACTTCATTGTAGTTGCTAGGACTGATGCTCGTGCCACATCTGGCTTGGATGAGGCTATAGAGCGTGGTAGAGAATATTTCAAATCGGGCGCAGACGTCATTTTCGTCGAAGCTCCTAGATCGATAGACGAGCTAAAGGAAATAGGCAGCAAGATTGATGCCCCGTTAGTAGCTAACATGATCGAGGGAGGCATAACACCAAACCTGACCGCAGCGGAGCTCCATGACTTAGGTTTCAGGATTGGTGTTTTTCCTCTCTCTGGTTTATTCGCTTCAGCGTTTGCCATGAAACAAGTCTTTGAGGAGCTGCATAGATTAGGTACAACATCTGGAGTAAGGGAAAAAATGATAACATTTGAAGAATTCAATAGGCTAGTGAACCTACAAAAGTACATTGATCTAGAACGTAAATATACTAGACATTAGGAACCAGAAGACTTCTTTCTTGTAATGGTAATGGTATTGTGGCTGCTGTCCTGTTGGAAGGGAATGTCTAGGTCATCCTAAATTGAGAATTGCACATGTAAATAATACAGCCGGAATCGCGTCCATATTGAGCAGACATCAGCGATTATCAGGGAGTGAAGCCGATGTATTTGTTTTCAACAAATACCTGCACAGACAATTCGGTGGAGAAAGGGTAAGTTACTATTTTCCACTATCACGATGGAAATTCTTCAAGAGGCTGCAAACATACGATATATGGCATTATCACTATCCATACGGGTCACTAAAAAAGAGATTGGAGAAACGGAAAGAACACAGGATCTACCTTAAGCATTATCATGGAGATGATTTGAGGGGAAAGCATGATAGTGATTTTTGCCTGGTTTCAACCCCCGACTTATTGGAATTTGCTCCCAACGGCGAATGGTTTCCTACTCCATTGGATCTAGAACACCTTGTTTATACTCCCCACAATTTCGACGGTTTAAGTTCTTCTAGAAAGCCAATCGTTGCGCACTATCCTCATTACCGGTTGTACCAGAAGTATGGCGATCTTTACTCAAACACCCTTCAACAGCTACAAAAGGAAGGAAAATGTGAGATAGTGACTATATTTGACATCCCCCGTAGTGAAGTATTGACAATCCTTTCTTCGTGTGATCTTATTGTTGGGAAAATATTGCCCCAAATTGGATGGTTTGGGAAATTCGAGTTAGAAGCTATGGCACTGGGCAAACCGGTAGTCGCCTACGTCAGTTCGGAGTTATTTCAACGCTATGAGCCGCCGATTTACAGAACAACTAAGGATACATTCAAGAGCGATTTAGAATCTATTTTAAGTGACATCGAGGAGCAGCGCAAGTTGTCCAAAGCAGGGCGACTATACGTTGAAAAATATCATTCAGCAAGCAATCTTCTAAAGCAACTGGACCGGGCGTACTCCCAGAGCCAACAATAATAAATACCATCTGGCATAATGGACTTGAAACAGAGAATACTAATCAAATGAACCTTCTTCCATTGCTGACTCTCCGGTACGACCCCCTGGACATGTATGTTCCTGCTTTTAGACTAAGAGACGTATCTGTTACTGATCTCATTAAATCAAAACAGAATCTGGTTTCTGTTCGTATTCTTGAGAACAAAATCAGGTCTGCAATTAGAAGAGAGGTTGAGAAATTTAACCCAAATAAGCTCTGTGTCGCATTGAGTGCGGGTGTGGACTCTAACTTAGTCCTGTGTCTGTTACGCGAAGAATTTCCCAGTTTAGAGTTGGAATGCATTACAGTAAGTTTTGATGAAAAGAACGAAGCCCTTGAAGCCAAGAGGTTTGCAGAAAAGAAGGATGCAAATTTCCACCAAGTTTACGTAGAAAATCTCCTTCGTGACTTGCCTGCGATGATTAACATCATTCGAGAACCTAGGTGGAATGTTTACCAGTATTACTTTATAAAGAAAGCAAAGTCTATCTCCAATCTGTTGTTCACTGGAGACGGAGGTGATGAAGTCTTTGCCGGCTATACCTTTCGATATAAGAAATTTCTCCAAACATGCGACAATACAAACTCTTTAGAACGAGCCAAGTTATACCTGTCGTGCCATGAAAGGGATTGGGTCCCCGATCAACATGAAATGTTTGCCGAGGAGTTGAAGTTCGATTGGTCCTCGATCTACTCTCTTATCACATCATATTTCAACGATAACCTGAAGCCACTGGATCAGGTAATGCTGGCCGACTACAACGGCAAACTTATGCATGATTTCGTACCAACCAACGACAAATATTTCCGCTTCTTTAAACTGGAAGGAATTTCCCCTTTGTTAGATAACGAAGTCGTGGAGCTGGGATTCGATTTGCCACCTGAAATGAAATTTAGTATTAATTCTAACATAGGAAAACTTCCGCTACGTGAAATTCTACAAAATTATTCCCCGGACTCTGACAAGAAAATGAATGTGAAAGTTGGATATGGTATGGATCTTGTAAATCTTTGGAAAAGCTCCGGTAGAGAAACAGTAACCATGTTATTGGATAAAGGACGCATATTCGAGGCTAATCTCATAAATAAAAATTGGTACTTAAGGTCACTCAAGCGAACTGACGAAAATGCAGATCTTAGGTATATTAGCAAGTTGTTACAGATTCTAAGCCTAGAGGTGTGGTACAGGATATTTGTGACTTCCGAAATGAATCCTTCGCACCATCTATGAAAGTGTCAAGGAGTATTTGGGATCAACTTATAATGAGGTGTGGAAAGTCTAATTCAAGAGCGGATTATTTGAAATTACGTAATTCTTTATTGGAAAACAAGCTTTCGTTCCGTCAATTTAGAATTTTTTCTCGCAATGATCTTCCTTTTTACCTGATCGTATTCTTCTCCGCTGTGTCTTTGAAGATGATTGCCGAGTTAATTGCATATCCATATCCAATAGGTTATGATGTCATAAATTACTATATCCCAATGTTATCGAACTTTGAAAGTGAATGGAATACCATATTAAGAGAATATCCATTCTATACTTATGTTCTTCATCTTGTAGAGAATTTAACAGGTTTATCTGTAAAGACTACCGTTTCTGCATTTGCAACTCTTATTTTCGGTCTTTTTGCAGTATCAATCCTTTCATTGGGAAAGGCGATAATTAAAAATAGTAACCTTTCTGCAGTACTAATTTCATTATTTGTTATTGTGCAGATCCCGGTTCTAAGAACGACTTGGGACTTGCACAGGGATATGTTCTCGCTAACTATGATGTTTTTTGCTATTTCGATCTTAATACAATTAAGAAATTCGCATCCAAACAGATTCTCTTCTCTGGCTGTAGTATCTTGTCTATTATTTACTGTACTTTCAGTTATCTCTGATAGAATGGTCGGAGCTTGGCTTATTGCTGTCTATTGTATTTGTACCATACTCCTTAGAGAGAGGACAGTAACAATTGGCTTCATAGTGGCCCTGGTACCATATATCATAATTCTGGGTGTTACCGGTGATGGATATTCAATTATTAGTACCTCGATGCGTAGTATTTCGAATGTAGGTGAGGATGCTCAAATTTTTGGCGAACAAGGATTGTTAAGTGATAGTTACAACCCAACCAATCTTTTTTCCTATTTCATAGCCCTTAACATTTTACTTTTTCCTTTAGCCATTGTCGGTTATTTACAATTGAAAGAGTCGTTATTGAAGGTCGGTTTGATCATTGCTCTGGTTGGCTCAATGACTTGGCTAGTGTTTCCTTACGCAAAGGAACTGGTTGCAGATAGATGGATCTTGCTCTTCGGAATATCTCTTTCGATCTTTGCAGGTTACGGGTTTGTTAGAGCGATTCAAATGATATCAATCCGGCTCAGAAATACCTACTTGTATATTCTAGTTTCAGGTGTGATTTTTCTCATTTTTGCACAATTTGGAATTATATATGCCATACTCTCATATGAAGCACAGGTTTCAGTTATTGGCCTTTTTGATAAGAACATCCAAGATTTCGCTCCGAAATCTATGCAATTTAATTCAGTCAAAGTAGATCAATCCCCTAAGATTCTCGATATAATTCATTGGGTAAATGAAAACACGCCTACCCGATCGACAATTATTGGAAGTAATGACTGGAGAGGATGGTTCATTTTAGAATTAAAAGGAAATAGAAGTTTTGTCGCCTATGAAAATATGGAGGATATATTCAGAAATTCGACTTACGCCCCTAACAATCGAGATTACCTGATTGATACGAATATAAGCGATGGTCCCATTCGTCACGGAGCGAATTCAGTTTTTAAGGGAGTCGAAGGTTATTCAAATGGCCTATTTACCGTTTACAGGATATTGTATTCCCCCAAAAATGTGACTCTTGTTCATTAGGAATTAGTAATGTTTTATGAATTCTGTCACAGTCAAGATAAGTAATGTATTTTAACGGTATTCTGTTCTATATGCAGTGTGGATTCTAAATCCCTGATGAAATCTTTGGCCAGTAACTGGACCAGGAGACGATGGCTAGATTTTCGAAATGGTCATAGTATTTATCTAATATTTCTGATGACTTTTGCAAATTTCGTCACGATACAATATGGACTTCTTATTGACCAGGTACCTTATTTAAAGAATCTATTTGAAAGTATCTGGATTTTCGCGGTCGTGTTTATTTCGATTTACGTACCCATTGCAATCGTCATTGGGTATTGGCACCGCAAGACTCAATGGCGAGTAGAACAACACGCCTTATTTAAGGAGAATGAAATAGGGGCGACAATGTGGTTATTTGTCATAGATCTTATTGACGGGAAGGTTTCTGAGGAAGAAAAACAGCAAATGAGGGATATGTTACACAAAATTGTACGAAAGCCGCCTAGGGCGACTGAACAAACCGGAAATCAGAAGTAAGATCGCGTTGATCGACCCGCCGAAGCTAGTGTCTCTGATTATAAAGAACCACGAATCGAACAAGGGCGAAAATAGCATTTCAGTTTATTAGCCACTTTTTATCCTAATTCAAGCTACTCATAGTAGATTTATTAATTGAATTCAATATTGAGCATCCATACATTTGAAGGTATTACACGTTTCTCATGAAAGTCTTCCAGATTGGCGAGTAGAAAAGTCTGCGATCACTGGGTTGAAGCTTGGTTACAGAGTTAGTTTTGCGGGTAAACCCGGAAATAATACCAATGGAACTAAATTTGCCAAGATTTATGATATTGAATGGAATAGCAAAGCAAGACTCGGCATTCCTTACTACTGGCAGAAGGTGAAAAGGCAACTCCAGGAAATTCTGAAACAAGAAGCGCCGGACTTGGTCCATTCACACAATCTGTATTCTGCAAAGCTAATTTCAGAACTCGGAGTACCTTTTGTATTCGATGACCATGAATATTGGTCCATGTCATCAAAAATACTTCTTGAGATGGATTATCAACCATTCCAATCTACCATCAGAACACAAAGTGGACTCAAACCTGAAGTATCCAAAATTTCGATTAAGAGGAGGATGAATAGAATAAGAAGGCGCATGATCGATAGATATGCGATACGGGTGTGGACTGCGTGGGAGAAAGAACTGATTTCTACTGCTCCAGTTATTGTAGTTTCCGAGTCGATTGCAAAGGATTACCGGCGTAACAGGGATGCTAGGCCGTTTCTCGTCCCGAACTATCCTATACTGTCAGAAGTAGAAACAATTGGCTCCCCCACATATCACACTCAGGTTGATTGCATTTACTCAGGAGGTGACGGCAACGATAAGGTCATGTATCCTCAAAGGCGAATGGACGGACTATTCGATCTTTTTGAGAACGACAAGAGGTTCCCCTTGACAATTGCAGGTTGGTTAGATTCCTCTTTCCCCAATCTGAGATTTCTTGGGTTCTTGTCACGACCTGAAATGTTTGCTGAAATGTCAAGACACACTGTAGGCCTTTTGCCTTGGAAGAAGCACTGGGTACACTATTATACTAATCCAAACAAACCATATGAGTATGCACATGCTGGATTGGCAGTGGCGTGCACTTCATCGATTCTTCCTGTAATCGATTCACTTCAAGATTGTTGCGTGAGGTTTGATGACTATCCAGATTTGGTGAAGAAGCTAGACTATTTGCAACAGCATCCTGAGGAGCTGCACAATTTGCGCGAACGAACGCAAGAATTGGCTAGAGAAAAGTTGACATGGGAGAAGCACGAAAATCAAATTATTAATGCGTACAAGGCTTGTTGACGACTATGAAACGGTTGAAATGTCTATTCCTAAGATCATAAGTTGGGACCTGTAATTTCCTTCCTCCGATTTGGCCTAACATCGGTTGATAGAACTTTAATTAGTCTTGAGTCGACCCACTTCTATGGGCACGTATTTCGCGATTGTTACTTGTAGGAATTCTGAGGATGATATCTATGCCGCTCTAACGTCATTAAGAGATCAGACGCTAGCTCCGCAATACGTGATTGTTGTGGATGATGGGTCGACAGACAAGACATCAGAGATCTTGACTCAGGCCAAACAAAACTGGCAATCGCTTTATGTTATAACACATGATGATTTAGGTTATGATATTAGCAGAGTTGTCAGGAACTGGAACGAAGCAATAACATACTCGAGAAGCAAGGAACTTACACATACAACCTATCACATGATTGCAACAGATGATACGACCTATCCGCCTGGATATGCCAAGCAGTTGGTTGATTTCATGGATAATAATTCCAATATTGCCGTCGCTTCAGGTAACTACACGAAATACGTGCCTGAGAAGCCCCATGGCGCCGGGAGATTTGTACGTAACTCACTTTTCGAACAGACTCACTGGGGAGGACTATATCCTGAGCTAATGGGATATGAGTCAGCAATACTCTATGAGTCGGAACGGCTCGGATACCGCTATGCAATACTAGCTGACGCCAAGTTTCAACATTCTCGACCTCTGGGAAAGCATCACAAGTTCTATGAATTTGGTGCGAGCATGAAGACGCTAGGATATCACCCGGTCTTTGTATGGGGGAGATTTGCGAAGTATTTGGCGACCGGAGATGTAACTGGGAGAATTGGGGCGTTCAATATGCTATACTACTACCTCTCATACAAACCAAAAACAGTCGGTTACGATCGGCTATATGATGATCAGCTTCGAAAATTCGTCAGGGGAATTCAAAAAAGAAGGATCCTTTCAGCCATATCCGGTAGGGAACGTCAGAAAAATTACTAGTAAAGATGCTCCTCTTGACCTACCTTCAAGTTAAAATCCTTTCGAGGAGATCGATTTTTTCAAACGTAGATATATTGGGTGATTCCAAGTTAGAGTAAATAATCATAATCTTTGAAATTCATTCTTTGTCCAATCACAAGATCCTAAATATTCCCAAAATATGATTAGCTTTACCGTTTTCAGCCGTTCAAAGATTAGCATAGCCTAGTTCCTATTCCAAATATCTTATTGTATTACCATTGCAAATTGGAATTGTGCAAAATTGTCAGCGATCCACGTGGATTGGCGGCATGAATTATAGTGCCTTTATAAATCTATTCATTTTAGCTAGACTCACCTCAAATCCAAATCTATCTTCTTCTCTTTTCATATTTTGGTACATGTTCATCATCAGTCTAAAATGTCTTATCATATTCAATGATGACTCCATTTTAAGTCGTATAATGCGGTAAACATCATCATAATATCTGAACCGTTTGAGAACTTTGGTTGAGTACTGTTTGAAATCAAATCTTTCTTCAAGGTTGTTGCAATTGGCAAGCTGATTCAAGAAAATATCACAACATATTAGAGATGGAATAATTCCCTCTCCAAGCATTGGAAACACACAGCCAATAGACTCTCCAACGCCAACTATATTGTTCCAATAGAATGGTTGCATTCTTCGCGGAGGGGCCAGCCGTATTGGCCTTCCTATCTTTTTCCCGATGGTGCATTCTGGATGTCTGGCCATGAACTCTGCGATCCCATAATACTTCCTGTCCAAATCACCAGCGCCAACAAAAGCTTGTCCTTTACCTAAAGGGAAACACCAGAAGTAACCACGAGCACCTTTGTATCCAATCACATAAAAATCTTCAATGTCTGTGATATTTTCAACTAAATATTCGTAAGCGGGTATTATGAAATCCTCTTTAGATCTAGGTAACAGCGATCGGTGGAATCCTGTGCAGTCGATTACCAAATCGTATTCAGACAATATCGTGCTTTCCAAATTGCATTTCATTCCGTAGGAAATCTTGACTCCTCGAAGTAAATCTGATTCCCATTTGCGTTTGTCATACGTAACCAAACCCTTTAGTTCTAAGTATTCCACTTTGTTTCCCGGGAGATCAATCCTTAGTGTGCGCCCAGTATGGGTAATATACTCGCTGAATTGAAGTCCCGCCTGCTGCGAGAATTTTGCAAGCATATTCTTTGATCCCCCCCATGCGCATATTGGCCAGTGTGCTCCTTTGTCATTTGTTTCATATACCTCAACTTCGTGGCCCCTCTTTGATATCATGCATGCTAGATAACTTCCAGCGACGCCGGCGCCAACGATCGCAATACGCATACAATTGATCTTTCTGTCTTGCATCTAAAAACGTATCCCAGCGAGGACATTGATCAATCCGAGATCGTATTGTAATTATGCGTCTTCGTTATTTCTTGACAAGAGACATAACGATAATGATATAATCAAATAATTATATTCGATAGACAAGAAGCAGGGATTTAGTACATATTGGAGTTTCATATATATACTATATCTGCTAGCGTTTTTTGAATGAAACGAACTATTGTGTCATACATGGTAGCAACAATTCTGTCACTAATGGCAATTGGTGGCCTAGCAATGCCTTCATTGCCAATAATGGCACAACTACAATCATTAGCAACTAACGCCGCATGTGGACAGGTTGTCAGCGGATTGGTAAACCTAACAGCAAATCTTGACTGCAGCGGAGACGGTCTCATTATTGGTGGTGATAATACGGTGGTAAACATGAACGGATACTCAATCACTGGTCCAGGACCTGATAGCTCTAAGGTAGGGATAATGGTTCCCAACAACGATAATGTCGTCATTAACGGACCAGGTGCGATAGGTAACTTCCAAGCTGGTGTCCTCGTTACAGGTGCCAACGGAATGAAAATGTCATCTCTGATACTGGACAAGAATCAAATCGGCGTATTCATGACAGGATCCGAGAATACACAGGTACAACAGAACATCGTCAAACAAAACAGTCTTGGTGTGGCTACGCATTCTAGTTCAGGTGCTAAAGTGACCTCCAATTTGATGAGCGGAAATCTTCTTGCAGGAATTACTTTTGTGAATACCCAAGAATCTGAGATTTCAATGAACAACATTGACGGCAGCCAAAATGGAGCATTCCTTGATGCACAGAGCTCAGGGAATAATGTTGTAGCAAATAATGTTCTAGAGAATGTCGTTGATGTGAACAATGCCAATGGCCTGCCACCTAACATAAACAACAACCAGTTTACCGACAACAACTGCCAAGTGAGCAATCCAAGCGGGATCTGTATAGGTAGATAGGCTAAATTTGCTGACAGACCCAAAAGGTGATTATACTCACCATAACTTTTTTATTATATTTTGATTATTCAGCGAATCAGAGAATATTATTCTAACTGTACTTTCCAATAGAATAGAAGGTAGAAATAAATAAATCTAATGACAAATGTTGTTCATCAATGAACAAATTTACGAAGCGATCGGTCGTAATGACTATAATGAGTTTCGCTATTTTAGCTACAGTTTTGAGCACGCAGCTCGTGCCAAATCTTCTTGTCCCCAACATTCATGCACAACAATTTCCTGTAGGTTCTCCATCTAATTCTACAAATCTTTCACCATTGTCCAATCTGAGTATGGCAAATCAAACTGGAGAGTCTTTAGTAGAGTCATTTGGTCCCCTATCTCAAATGGAATCCGTGATTAGGGAGATAGAAAATACTAACGCGACCAGTTTTGCCGCACGTCAGCAGATTGAATCAGTCACTAGCAATTTGTCTGACAATCTGTCCAACACCACTGGCATGACAGACGTGCAGAACATGACCGGCGATTCGACAAATGACACGGCCATGAAGGCCGTTATTGAACAAACCGTAAATACTAATGCGACCGGGTTTGCGGCAAATAACTTGATAAACATGACAAGGCCTTAGTCTGCCGGTCCTTGACCCGCCCATGATTACGAGATAGGATGGACAAGAAGACCGTTAGAGTGCTAAACAGCTGAATACCTGTCCGAGACCCTGTACCGTACGTATTTATCATCAGGAGAATATCTAGGAGGGTGTGGATTGATGGTTATACATCCACATACCGGACAATTTGGTTTCAGGGTGTATTTAGAGCAGCCTTTGCAAAGTCTCATTAGATGCTTCTTCACGGTTACGAGTGAACCTTTTTGGATTGATATCTCCTGAATTCAAAGGTTCCCTTATCCTGGGTGATCGCACTTTTAATTTTTTCTAGTGCGTTGTTCATTATCTTTTCTGCACTCTTAAAATTATCAGCTTTAACCACCATTCTGTACTTAGGAGCCGAAACATAAGTTATATTGATAGAAGTGTTAGCTTTTGACATTTCTACGGAGCCGAGTAGATTCTTTATTCTTTCTATACCGTCTGCCTTGTTGAGAGATATTTCAAGAATTCCCATTATTTCTACGTGGGGTATTTGGATTTTGTTACTCTCCGCCTCAATTGCTTTCATAACTACTTCAGAAAACCCCAAACTACTAATAGGATCGATACCCTTTCTTGAAACAGTTTCAAACAAATCATAGACTAGATCATATTTCTTTAGGATTTCATCTTCCAGGCTAGTCAGTTCAGAATCTGACAAGTTTGCCTTTTTCTTTACTATATCCATGAATGCTGATGCTTTTTCATTTTTTTTAACTTCTATCAGCTTCGATTTCCTCTCGTCGCCGGTAACCTGCTTAAGCGACAAGTCCACTTCAGCCCTTGATTTGTTCACTCGAATAACCTTTAAAACGGTCTTCTGTTTAGGGCGGATGTACCTTTCGATGTTTCTGATCCATCCTGTAGCTATCTCAGAAATATGGAGAAAGCCAATCGTTTCATTGTATTCGTCAAGAGTTATGTAAGCTCCATGACCAGTTACCTCCTTTATCGTCACTAGAACGATTTCCCCTTCTTCAGGAAGCCGCCTAACCTCAGCAGTCATCATTTATAACGGTAAACGCCACATCTCGGCTACTTTAACGTTGCCATTAGACTAACGACCGCGTGATCTGAGAAATAATTTGGATTCTGGAGGGGTATTCTAAGGAAGTTTTGGTCTGGTGATGATGAATTTAGTGAGTAGACTACTGACAGTTGCACTACGCCATGGCATTGCTCGGATTCGATTGTACTAAAATACGCGTTACTCGGGCCAAGGTCTAGTAGTCAATACCCTTCATTGCCTTGACCCCGTTTCTAAATGGATGCTTTATTTCTTTCATTTCTGTAACCATGTCCGCAAGTTCTACTAATCTGGTTGGTGCATAGTTTCCTGTTAATATAACCGAGGTCTTTCTCGCCTTGCATTTCAAAAGATCAAGGGCGTCTTCGATAACGATGAGCTTTAACTTCAAAGCATAGTTGATTTCATCCAGGATTACCAAATCGTAATCGCCAGAGCTAACCTTCTTCTTTGCGATACCTACGGCTAGCTTCGCGGCTGCTTGATGCTCTTCCAAAGGGAGATCATCATCGATAATCCCAACAAATCCCCTACCTGATACTACCATGTCGAATTCTGGTTCGAGCCTTTTTGAGCTTGTTAGCTCTCCATAATACCATTCTCCCTTGATGAATTGAATCATCGCTACTCGCTGGCCATGTCCAACTGATCGCAATACAATCCCTAGCGCTGCGCTTGTCTTTCCCTTCCCTTTTCCAGTAAAGATTACAACTATTCCTTCTTCTTCTTCTTCTTCTTCAGTCATAGTAGTTTGTTATCCGTACTCGACATGATTATTATATATTTGATGTCAACGGGACGAATTTGTTCGCACTTTGTTTTAATTGATAAGATTCTCCTGTCACCTGTTCATAAACGAATATACAATATCATTTGCAAGTTATTACAGATAACTGATTCATGAAAAAAACACTGCATTCCTTGCAGACGGTTGCGGGCAAAATATGCGAGTTCGTCCTTCCCATACGACTATCATACGAGATGGGACACGGCAAAACGGTAGCCATCTGCACACTATCAGACATGAGTCTTCTTAAAGAAATTATCTCCAGTAATGATATTATGTGCAAGATTTTTCTTGTCGGAAGGCTTCTCTCTGAAAATCGAGGTATAGATAATATTCTTGAGACCGTTAACAAATATCCTCAATTGCGGTATTTGATTTTATGTGGAAGAGATGTAAAGGGACATCTACCTGGACAAGCCTTGATTTCGCTCTACAACTACGGAATAAGAGAAGACGGGTATATAGTAGGAGCAAGAGGGAGTAATCCCGCACTAAAATCGACCGAAGAAGCGATTTCATACTTCAGGACTAATATCAAGATTGTCGACCTAATCGGTAGTAGAGATATCTGGCATTTAAAACATCTAATAGACGACTTGATCGGACAATAATATTAAGTCGATTTTAATCCTCTACACGAGCAAATCAGTAGACTCGAGATTCAAACTAGGTCGTATCTCATAGAGGTTTCATGTATCTTAAAACCTGCTCTCTGATAAAAGCTGATGTTAGTATCGGAACAATCTAACACGATCTTGTAACAACCAGCAGTCTTCGCAAAAAGCAGTGCGTGATTAATAAGCGCAGAGCCTATCCCTAGGCCTTCAAATCCTTTCCGCGTTACAACGTCCTCAATATGACCAGCTTTTCCCCCGCTATGAATAAATTTCTGCTCAACTAGGAGTGTGGTCGCACCTATCACCTCAGATGTCTCTTTGTCTATCGCAACAAATATTCTGTGAAGTGGATTTGCAGTGATATTCTTTAATATCTGTTCTGCTTCCTCCATACTCTTTTCAATGCTTCCCAAATCAGACAAATTCCTTAGCGTAGAGAAGTATCCGTTTTTTAGGTCGCCTAATTTAATTTCTCGTACTTCGAATTTTAAATCTTTGTTGCTACTCCTCAAGACACTTCCTCCAGAAATATGAGTAATGAATCAAAGGTATATCTTGAAACCAGATCGTTTCTCATTTTTTAACGAGCTCGTATTCGCTTTTGTTTGCTGCTTTGAAGATACGCCAGCTTCATCTCCTCTACCCATGCATTTTTCATCTTGTATATCTTCTTTCGCTCACGAGGCTTACATTCAGTCATAATGAATGCTGCCAAGATGGGAAAATAAACTGATGAATCTCCATAAACTATCACATTTCCCTCATGCGCAGATTTGATTTTCCCCCAACTTTTGCCCTCTTGTAGTGTAGCGCCAGACAAACCTCCAGTGTCTGGACGCGCATCCGTGAATTGGACGAGATAATCATGTCCCCCTTCTTTTATCTTGAGAATTTGGAACAGCGCGGGGCCGGTCTGTTGGAAGAAGTTCTTTGGAACACCTCCTCCTAATTCAATTCCTCCAGAGATCTTATTCTTCCAAAGAATAGCCGCTGATTCTGCGACATCCAGAATCACGCTAGGGCTAATTGGTTTGTCTTCAAGGAGAAGAGGAAGCATATTTAATCCAATCGAAGAATCAGATACAGCAGGCAAGTAAATTGGCACGTCGTTTTTGTACGCACAGGCTGTGAAAGATTTTTCAGGATGCACTGAGTTTTTTTTTGCAGACTTCCCTAAAATATTGCACAAGTCTGCTGTTGATGAATTGTCAAGCAGAATTTGCCTGTCAGTTTCTATCGCAGATTTGATGATCTCGTCTTGTTTCTGCAGTGTACCAATCTCCTTAATGAATATGTCATAGATTCGTACAATCTGTTTCGAATATAGAATATCGTCATCCACATCGAAATATCCTTGTCTTACGGGTAAATCATAAGCGAAGTGAAGATCATGGTAAACATTTGCGCCAGTAGAAACAATCCAGTCTATAAACCCGCGCTCTATCAAGGTCGAAATCGCCCCCCCCAGTCCAATTGGAGCAAGTGCACCAGCTAATGTCAAGCAAACGCACGCTCCATCATCTATCATCCGCTTAGTGATCTGTAAGGCCTCGTAGAGTCGACGAGCATTGAAACCTGTTGCTCCAAAATATTCTACTAAGTCGCGAACGTTCATTTCGGTCGAAATGGAGGGAGGGTCTATTCTAGGCCCAGAAAAATTGTGAAATTTGTTCACTTCCTTAAAGTGTCATGGTAATCACTTTAAAATGTATGCGCGTCTGCCCCTCCCGACTACGGCGGATAGTCGCGGTATAATTGTGAAGTCGCTGTATAATGGTGTAGATTCGGGAATGCTTAAAAATACCGAACGTACTGTTGAGAATATGCATGACTCAAATAGCGGAAACAATGATGAGCATTTTTATTACGTCGACAGTATCCCTGTTCATACTAAAGATGAGATTCCTGGTAGAAAAACTGACATTGAGCTCCGCGAACTTGTAGCATCCAAGCTAAACAGCATGTCTCAAGTTGATACTAGAAATGTCGCTGCCAATGTTGTAGACCAGATTGTATCTCTCACGGGGTCAGTGCCAACTTATGAACAGAGGCGCCGAATTGGGGAAGAAATTTGGAAGATAGAAGGTGTTGTAAGAGTCCTTAATGAGCTCCACGTTACGGAACCTACTACTGCAGGTCCAGCGCGCAGAGACTAAGAAACCATTCTTTAAATCTCGTCCTTGAATAATGTGACCAGATTTACAACGCCTGTCGGATCATACTATTAGTGTCTGTGCTATTCGTTGTTAGTCACTAGTAAGGTCGTTATTAATGTTGTAGATCAAGTGGTATCCATCACAGGATCAGTTCAAACTTGTGAACAGAGGCGCCGAATTGGGAAAGAGATTTGGAAGATAGAAGGTGCTGTAAGGGTCCTTCTACAGCGGTCCGGCACGAAGAGACTAGAAAAGAACCCCAGTTGCGCCTATCCATCAAAATACTATCATTCGTAGGAAAGGTATTTTACGTTTGAAATAATGAAAACGTAAAATTGATCTCATGATGAATGAAAAGCGTGGGCAGTACAAATGAGGTAAATCGTTCCAAGACTCGAACTGGTTCTCGCCTAAACCCAAAAGGCAGCAAGCGCCGTAAAATATCTTCTTATGGGTTGTTAAGGAGGCCTATACATGACTATGACCCCTTTAACTATTCAGAAACTTCCGAATTAATTAATAGAATGATGAATTCAGGAGGTTTCGAGGCAGTTAACCTCGCAAATGGCGTCGAAATCCTGAAAACTATGAATAGTGACGGAAACTGCGTAAAGTTTCTCTCATTTGTGGGTGCAATTATTTCAACGGGTACCAGAGGAATAATACGTGAATTGATAAAAGAACACCATTTTGATTGTATTGTGACAACCTGTGGTGCTCTAGATCACGACATCGCACGAACCTCTGCGAAATATTATGCTGGAGATTTCAGATTAAATGACTCTTATCTCTTGAAAGCGGGTATACATAGATTGGGTAATGTGCTAATACCTTTTGCAAATTATGGAACCGTGATTGAAAATAAAGTCCGATCTTGTTTAGAAGAGTTGTATTTCGACCATAACAAAAAATTTATTTCACCCTCCGAAATCCTGGATTTCATAGGCAGCAAGTTAAGCAGTTCATCGTTTCTTTATTGGGCCAATAAGAACCGGATACCTGTAATAGTTCCTGGCATTGTCGATGGAGCCGTAGGTAGTCAGCTATGGTTGTTCCATCAGGAACATCGAGATTTTGGCCTTGATCTTCTCAAAGATCAAAACACTATGTCAGACATTGTCTATGATGCCAAGCGAACTGGTGCGTTCATGATTGGGGGAGGTATTTCGAAACATCATACCCTTTGGTGGAATCAGTTCAGAGGAGGATTGGATTACGCAGTATATTTGACTACCAGTCCCGAGTGGGACGGGAGTCTAAGTGGGGCCCTTGTTGAAGAAGCTGTTTCATGGGGGAAGGTAACCTCAAAAGCATCTCGCATCACGATTCACGGAGAAGCTACAACCTTGTTACCGTTTATTTATGCTGCATTACACGAGAGAGTATGATTGATAGTATGCTACTCCTTCGAAATAGTGGTATGATAATAGGCTCTCCTACTTAGCCTGTGGGAGGTGGCTTCTATGTCGTCAGTACAAGATCTCCAGAGAGAGGAATTCAAATTTAAGTGCTATTATTGATATTAAAGTCACAGAGAAAACTTGGTACAAAAATTTGAATAAACTAGACCGCAATACTTTTCTAGTTCATTTATGTAGACCGCGGAATCTTTCACTATTTTCAGTACATCAATTTTCTCAGAAATTATTTCAGACTCGTAGTTTCTTAACCAAGATTGTATCATCTTTTCGGTTACCTCTAAATGGAATTGAATACCAATTAGAGACCCTATAGTAAAGGCCTGTGGATAAATATCAGATCGAGCTAAAATAACTGCCGCTTTAGGGAGTGAGTAGGTGTCCCCATGCCATTGAAAAACCTTCGGTCTAGAATTGTGAAATCCAGAAAATAGATCCTCGCTTCCAGCACTCTCAATCATAATCTTGTACCAACCAATTTCCTTTCTTGGACCTTTGAAAACCGTTCCCCCAGAAGATTGCGCGATAATTTGTGAACCTAAGCATATTCCAAGTACAGGCGTCCTCTTCTTACTGGCTATTTGTGCGAGATTGATCTGATTTATTATGAAGTCGCTGTTTTCATAAACTGACATGGGACCACCTAGAATAACTATTGCGCTGTATTGGGTTGGATCTTTTGGAACTCCGTGTTTCCTAGTGTTAACTTTTTCAATGTCGAATCCGTCATTTAGAAATAACCCCTCAAAGTGGCCTAGAGTCTCGCATGGAATATTTTGTAGGCTGAGGATAGGTTTTGTCATTTAGTCTATATTCATAAATCTACTTTATTATCCCTGTGCCCTTACTAATCTAATCGTACGAAAATCATGAGGGATAGACGTATAAGCCATAAGACAACCAAATCATCATTCAAGCAATATCTTAGAGTGCCAATAGATTCAACCTGCTAAACTTTAGTAAACCATAAGTAGTAATAGTCCGACACTCTCGTATGGAATTTTTCGACACAAGCATTGTCGAACAAATTGAAATGAAAATGATAAGATCCTCTCAGTTTGCTGTGCGTGATCGATTTCAGCGTACGTCAGATGACGATCGTGGTCTAATTGATAGCATAAGGAAGCACGGACTCTTGCAACCGATTTTAATTCGCACTTTCTCTCATGGTTTCGAAATAGTAGCTGGTCATCGGCGATTCCAAGCATGCAGGTCATTACGTTGGCGATTCATCCCATGCAAGATTAGAGAGCTGTCTGATAAAGAGGCATATGAGATTCAATTGACTGAAAATATGCAAAGGAAATCTATGGATCCCATAGAGGAGGCAGAAGCCTTCCGAAGATACGTCGTTGATTTTGGGTGGGGAGGAGTTACTGAGCTGGCCGCAAAAATTGGAAAGAGCGAAGAATATGTTTCGCACAGGATCCAACTCCTAAAACTTCCAGAAGAAGTAAAACAACACATAGTCGAAAACCGTCTTAATGTAAGTTCAGCATTGGAGCTGACGAGCATCCCTTCTGAGAAGCAGAACACGATTATGCGACAAATTAACTCAAGCGATCTGACAGTGAAACAAATTAGGGAAATGAAATCATTAATGAAAACTAAAACTATTGCAGTTAATGCAGGGACAGGAGATCAGATCACTCAGATAGCCCCGGAAGTACTGAACAGGAGATCACATGTATTGAAACTCACAAAAAAGACTATCCTAGCGCTCCGCATAACTCTAGCGAGGATCGATAACCTAATTGACGAAACACACTCTACTGTTGAACCTGCTGATCGGGCGGAGATCGTTAGCTTTCTAATGGAAACCAGACTTAGAATTCATTCCTTAATTGATGAAACAATTAGATACAAAAACACATGTACTCGAAAAGATCTGAGTTTGTAATAGAGATGGTCTGAACGGGTTCTTAATTATCGTCCAAGGAACGGAGGAATCCACTCCTCAAGAAACCTCTTGTACTCCTCTGGCGTATGCGTAAGCGAATGATAAGATGGTTCCTTCATCGGAATAAAATCATACACTTCATATGATTGAATTATGTCTCCAAAGAGGTTGCGGTATATATCGCTCTCTTCATCCGCCATTTCCTCATTAAGAAATGATTGTACGCATATCCAGTCATATCCTCCACGAGTACGCCCGGAAAAAAGCACAAAAGGTGCATCCGCTGAGTATTTCTTCAATCCTTCAATTCTGCTTGGGAGGTGCTGCGAAAACTTGAATCTTACCAATGCAACACGGATAATTCTACGACGAATCTTCTTGGTATTCACTGAAATGGTGTAACCGGTTATCACTTTGTCATCTTCTAGTCTCAAGATTCTTGACTCAATCTCATCTTCACTTAAATTATAGCCATTATCTCTAAGGAAATCCCATATTTCTCTTGTATCTTGTTTAGAATCCTTACTAAGAGCCGAAAGTATAAGTTCATCAATATTGTCAATCATCTAAATTCGTATGACTCGTAACTTTTAAAGCCGTTACTAAATATAATCTTATTTAAGTTGTAATCCTTCATCTTGTCCACTTCCGTAGAAAGGGAATCTCTTCGTATTCATAGAGCCTAATAAAGTGAAGCTTTCTTAATTCATCTTTATTAAATTAGCATGATCAGTTTAATCCCCTTTCAGCACAAATCTACTTGCAAAAGTTTACTGGCTGACTATTGCGGTAGCTTCTCTCGCCTCATTTATATTGATTTATATACTTCTATGAAATCGATATAGTCCTTGGCTTCGATCCTCTCTGAGAGTATAGGGTATCTTATCCTTCTAGGAGTGGGATTGGTTATGGCTGTCACCGTGACTCTGTTAGTTAGGGCGGAGCACAAATGGCTTGGAACAAAAAAGACCTTCGAGTGGTTCTATACTGCCGGGAGGAACGTTAAAGGGGGTCTTATAGCGGCTTCATTGGTCTCCTCTTGGACTTGGGCTGCAACTCTTCTTCAATCTTCTACTGTAGCTTATCAGTATGGGGTAAGTGGTCCATTTTGGTATGCAGCGGGAGCAAGTATTCAGATAGTTCTTTTTGGAATTCTGGTGATAGAACTTAAAAGAAAAGCAGCGTCTTCTCATACCTTTCCTGAGATTATTAGTGCGAGGTTCGGAAACAAAGCACACAGAGTGTTTCTTTCCTTCGCATTAATGACGAATACCATAGTGACCGCCATGCTTGTGCTCGGCGGCGCTGCTGTAATTCATTCATTGACAGGAGTTAACATCTATCTTGCTTCATTTCTAATTCCTGCCGGTGTCATCACGTATGCTTTTTTCGGAGGGCTGAAAGCAACTTTCTTCGCTGAGTATCTTAATGCAGCCTTCATCTTTGCAGTAGTGCTAGTTTTCGTGACTTCAATTTACTTCCTTAACCCTGAATTGGGTGGTATAGAGGGTATGTACGAAAAGCTTTCAGAGGCTGCATATTTGAGACCTGTTGAAGGTAATTCAGCAGGTGCTTACCTTACAATGGCATCCACTGGGGCCTTGTTGTTTGGAATAATCAATATAGTAGGTAATTTTGGAACAGTCTTCGTAGATCAAGCGTATTGGCAGAAGGCTATTGCCGCAAGACCTAGATCAGCAGTGAAAGGATTTCTAATTGGAGGTCTTGCTTGGTTTGCTATTCCATTCACTCTCGCTACATCGCTCGGATTAGCAGCCGTTGCTACTAACCTCTACTTGCCACAAGACGAAATTCAGAATGGACTTGTAGCTCCTACTGCTGCCTCACTCTTACTTGGGGATACGGGTGCTATTTTACTACTTACTGTGCTCTTTACTGCGGTGACAGCAGCTGGTTCGGCTGAGTTAGTATCGGTTTCGTCCCTAGTTACTTACGACGTCTACCGGTCATATGTCAAGCCATGGGCCACAGGAAGAGAACTAATGCGAGTATCTAGAATCACGATAGTTGGCTTTGGTATCGGGATGGGTATGCTTTCGTGGGTTTTGCTGCAGTTGGGTGCGAGCCTCCAGTACGTGTATCTAGCAATGGGAATCTTCATTGGTCCAGCGGTGGTACCCATTGCGCTGACCGTGTCTTGGAAGAAAGCAAGCGGAGGATCTGTCACACTTGGAGCTCTCCTAGGATTGATAGCTGGAGTCCTTTCCTGGTTGGCTACTGCGTGGATTCTGTATGGCCAGTTATCGATTACAACAACTGGTGAGACTACACCATTGCTTATTGGTAATATAATATCGATCTCTGTGGGTGCAGCAATATCTGTAATTGGGAGTCTGGTAAGGCCTGCCTATTTCAATTTCGAGGTTATGAAACAGAGGATTCTAGTTGTTGATGAAAAGATACGATCGATCATTGAAAAAGATTCGGATGATAGTCAGCTGCTTCGTTATGGGAAGTTTGTCCGGAGGTGCGCGATAGCTCTTTCTCTTGTCCTTGTGGTTATCTGGCCTCTGCCTCTTTATTTTTCCGGATACGTATTCTCACTGCAAACCTACACGTTTTGGGTTGGATTGGCTGTGGTATGGGCAAGCGTAGCTGCATGCGTGATCATTTTATTGCCATTGATAGAATCGAGAGGTGGCATCATGCAGGTTCTTAGGGGGGTAACTAATACATCAATTTTGCAAACCTACTATGAAGAAAAACTTGGACAAATGCAAAAAATCGCAAGACCCTATCCCGTCGAGGGCAATCAAAGTAATAAAAGTGTAGAAGCTAAGCGAGTTCTGGTTGCAATGGATGGATCTCTTTCATCTTTGCGTGCTTTGAGTTATGCCGAATCCTTAACTCAGTATGGGCTCGACGCTAGAATTTACTTGGTTCATATTATGGAATGGCCTGATGAGGAAGATGAAACGATAGACTCAACTCTCGTATCTCAAATGCAGCAGGAAGGGAGGAGAATGCTGAAAAGCCTGACTGTATCTCCACAACGCGTTAACTACGAAAGGATAGTCAAGTTGGGAGATCCAGCTGCAAAGATCGCCGAGATGGCTGAGAAACTTGAGATTGATTTTGTCATTATGGGAAGAAAAGGATTGGGACGCACTCAGAACAACGTTGGACATGTCACAGGAAAAGTTCTTCAGATAACATCTAGGCCAGTTATACTGATAAAGTAAGATGATCCAAGAGGTGGCAATTCTGTTTGGTATATTCAAGTAAGTCGATGTCGGCAAACTATCATTTGCATCAGAGTGTTTAGAATTTTATTTTACAGATACTGTTCTTGGTAAATGATCTGCGGCAGGAAATGTCTTTGAATGAAAGATAGGGGGTATTACTAGAGGTCACGACAGGTCTCTATACATTTATGCAAGCCTTCCTTTGTGAGACGAACCTCCCCAGCAAGGTATCCCTTCTGAACAAGTCCTTGTTCCAAGAGATTATGTGAAATATGGTCACCTATATTAACTGCTAGCGATGGCCTTTCATATGCACCAATGGTTATTGATTCGAAGACAAGTTCCGCGGACCTCATACTCATATCAAGATTACCACCTGTCTTTTTGAATAGCTGACAAAGAAATTTTATAGAAAACCTTTGTAATTCATCTTTAGTCATTATCCCGGACATTTATCTATTTATTATGCTTCTCTCACTAAAAAGTATACTCTTCATTTGTTTTGTGCTGACCTATTAAGATGTCTCAGAACGTTTTGAATAAGTATTACTAGCTATTGGAGGGGAACAGTATTGTTCCACTTGAATCAATGGTGTATCACTCATAGTTCGCATGAATCATCTCGGTGTATCACTCATAGTTCGCATTAACTAGAGTTTTCTGAGCTAATTATCATTAGTATAACCATTATTTAGCAATCACATCTGTTTTTAGTACATAGCTTTTCTTAGTAACGAGACCAATAAATGCATAAATACATCTGTAATTACAGTTTAATTCGATGGAAGGACTAGCGGCATTATTCATAGTAGTAACACTTCAGATCGCAGGACCAGCTAACTATTCAACCGATAATCCGGCATTAGATTTCTTCTACACCCTGTTTAACGGTATAAGCGAAGTCCCACTTTTGAGCTCACCTATCAATGGTATACTAATTTTGGCCGGTGTAATTCTTGCCTCACGATATGCGGGGGCAATGATGGTTATCTCCGGCTTGGTAGGAGCAGGAACGGCAATACTGCTTGGAGCGGATTATGGATTAGTTACTTTTGGGCTTTTTGGATATAACTCAATACTTACTGGCATGGCATTTTGGTCAGGACCATTTACCAAGACTAATAAAGCAACATTCTGGCTTTCTATTTTTGGTGCGGCCGTTACTGCTGTTACGTGGATGGCCCTTGCACATCTCATGGGAGATATGTTCATTTTAGACGGACTAGCCAATTCGTGGGCGATTCCAGGGTTCACGTCTTCATTCATCTTTACAACTTGGGCGATGATGTATGCTTCCAGACGATACGGCCGTGATATATGGCCAGGAGCTGCGCCATTTGTGAATTTCGGCGATCTTCCACCTGCTGACAAATTGTTACCCAACAGCGCGAATCCTAATACGAAAGACGACTTTAGATGGACGCCTAAGGAGTTCATGATTGCTACATTGAAGGGTGTATCTCAGGTCACTTTCGTCGAGAACTGGAAAACAGGCGTCTTTTGGGTGGTTGGCCTCACGCTTGCTTTTGAGCTTGCACCTGTAGTAAGTATGGATGGTACAGCAATGAATCAGGATCGCCCTTGGTACACAAACGGATTTACTGCTCAGTGGGATCCATTATCCCCTCTCTATCTTGGAGGAGTCATGGCACTCATAGGGTCTGCTATCGGAGTATCACTTGCCATACTTACCAAAATTCCAACCGCTGAGATTCGTCTTGGTCTTCATGGCTTCAACCAGGTGCTAGTAATGATTGCCTTGACAAGCTTCATTCCATTGACCGTACAATCTTTCCTCCTTGCCGTCTTCGCTACTGTGGCTTGTTCGCTTTTCGTGATGCCTGCCCTTCAGCGGTTTTTTGGGATGTGGGGATTTCCTGCCCTGACCGGTCCATTCGTATTCACTGCATGGGTATTCCTTCTAGGAGTAGCTGGCTTTGAAAATATACCTGCCGGGATTGGCTGGTCCCGGCCCTAACCTGGGGACAAAGAGCCTTAGAATCAAAGTATTGATATGCATGTGGAGGTATCAAGGGTTATGGGCCTAGACTCATCGTCGCGAGGAGTTGGTACACTTGAATTCTGAGGAGTTTCGAATTTTTCTTAGGGAAACCAAGGGTAAAATGAAGCGTCTTTCTGACGCAGAAAGAATTCTCCTGTTCATAGAATGGTGCAAGAAGCGTAAGATGGAAGAATTGATCCTTAGATTAAGCTCAGAAACCACGGGCGGATGGGGGAACAATTTCTTTTTAGACTTTACAACGAATAGGTTAATTGTTAGCAAAAAGAATTTTTTCAGGAAGTTTGCAGATGTTGGATATATCGCAGGGATGGCTCCATATCCCTACCTTGTTCTTTCCCCGAAGATAAAGGACTCTGAGATAGATAAAAGGTCAGCCTCTTTTGATCCGGATGCTATCCTATCGAGCAATCCTAACAACCTCTGCTTCTGGTACGAAGAGATCGAAGAGCTGTTATTTCGTAGAGGAGATGAGACAACCGTTCATAATATGATGGGCTCAGTAGTGCAGGCCAATTTCCTTACGATCAAGTCAAAGGGGAAAACCTTCCAGTTTAAATTACCTGCGCGTAAGGATGGCCAATTCGACAAGGTATATTACTGGATGAGGACGCTAATTCCTGTACCAGTCAAAGCCATATAGCAAGGCTTGATATCTGGATTGCTAAATGCTGACGGTGGCAAGATTAACATTTAGCCGACGTCGACAAGTTACAGATAAAATAATAAAAATGACAGTAGAATTTTTTTAGACTTAAATAATTCAATTTATTATTAACAAATGAGGTATTTGGAAAAATGATGTTAGCACCAAGAGAAATGGATAAGATGATGATCTGGACAGCAGCCCAGATCGCGGAAGGAAGAAAAAAAAGAGGAGTAAAATTGAACTATCCAGAAGCAATAGCTTATATCGCTAGTTATGTAGTTGAGGGGGCTAGAGAAGGAAAATCCGTGGCAGATCTTATGCAGTCTGCAAGAACAGTATTGAAAAAAGGTGATGTTATGTCAGGAATCCCTGAAATGATACATACCGTACAAGTGGAAGCCACTTTTCCTGACGGGACAAAGTTAGTAACGGTTCATGACCCCGTGCAGTAGGCGATGATGATGATAAGCACAGCACGAAAGAGTAAGACCGGAACTGCGAAACTTACTAAAAAAAACAATATACAAGAAAGGAGGTACCTACGAGTATGATTGCTGGAGAATATGTTCTGAGTTCAGAACCAGTTATCTGTAATGAAAATCGGAAAACTGTAAAAGTAAAGGTCAAGAATACAGGTGATAGGCCATGTCAGATTGGTTCACACACGCATTTCTTCGAGGTAAACAGGGCACTCGACTTCCCAAGAGAGAAGGCATATGGGTATAGATTAAATATCCCTGCAGGAACAGGGATTAGATTTGAACCAGGTGACGAAAGAGAAGTGGAATTATGTGAGCTTGGCGGAGCAAGAATTGTGTACGGATTTAATGGTCTCACTATGGGCGGACTCAGGTCAGCTCATATAAGGCGAAGTGCACTGCAAAAGGCCAAGGATGCGGGGTTCAGAGGAGCATAGAGAGAGGAGGAAGAAATAACAAATGGTTCTTAAATTAACGAGAAAACAATATACTGATCTGTTTGGACCAACCAAGGGCGACAAGATACGACTTGGAGACTCCGAACTGTTAATAGAAGTCGAAAAGGATCTCATAACTCCAGGCGACGAGTGTGTTTTCGGTGGAGGAAAGACACTTAGAGATGGTTTGGCACAGACTCCAGGGGTTACTAACGCTAATGGAGCTCTAGATTTTCTCATCACCAATGCAGTTATCCTTGATCCGGCGCTTGGAATAGTTAAAGCTGACATAGGCATTAAAGATGGCAAGATAGCAGGAATAGGGAAGGCAGGTAATCCATACACAATGGACAAAGTGGACCATAATATGGTCGTGTCAGCTTGCACAGAAGCTACAGCAGGAGAGCACACTATTTGTACCGCTGGACACTGGGACAATCACGTGCATATGATATCTCCACAGCAATATGTCGATGCGATCTCTAACGGCATTACATCCATGGTGGGGGGCGGCACGGGTCCTGCAGATGGGACTAATGCCACTACATGCACACCCGGAGTGACCAACATTAGCAGAATGATGGAAGCTGTCGAGGATACACCAATGAACTGGGGATTTTTGGGAAAAGGAAATGACTCTCACCCATCACTTGCAACACAAATGGAGCAGATTGAGGCGGGCGCTTGCGGACTAAAAGATCACGAAGATTGGGGAACTACTGCTGCCGTTCTTGATGCATCCCTTCGTGCCTGTGATGCCACTGACACTCAGCTAGCAATTCATACTGATTCCATCAATGAATGTACATATGTGGAGGACACTATCGATGCTATCGACGGAAGAACATTGCATACCTATCACACAGAAGGTGCGGGAGGAGGACATGCTCCTGATATAATGAAGATCGCTGGTGAGCACTTTGCCTTGCCATCATCAACAAATCCTACAAGACCGTACACAGTAAACACTGTGGATGAACACCTGGATATGCTCATGTTCTGCCATCACCTTAACCCAGCGGTAGCAGAAGATGTTGCATTTGCCGAGTCTAGAATTAGGGCCGAAACTATCGCAGCTGAGGACGTGCTCCACGATGAAGGCGTTATCAGTATGTATTCGTCTGATAGTCAGGCAATGGGCAGGATCGGAGAAGTTGTTATTAGGTGCTGGCAAACTGCTGACAAAATGAGGAAGATGAAAGGCAGATTGAAGGAGGAGACAGGTGATAATGACAATGTAAGAGCAAAGAGATACATCGCGAAAACAACCTTAAACTGTGCTATAACACAAGGGGTAGCTGATGAGTTGGGATCGCTAGAAGTAGGAAAGTATGCTGATATTGCCATGTATAATACTGGCTTCTTTCCAGCGAAACCAAAGATGATCTTCAAAGGTGGATTTATTGCGTGGTCCATAATGGGAGACCCTAATGCTTCGTTACCAACCCCAGAACCTGTGTACTATAGGCCAATGTTTGGTGCCCTTGGAAAGGCAGTGAAGAATACATGCTTTACCTTCACTTCAAAAGCCGCAGATAGACTAGGAGTTAAGGAAAGGTTGGGTCTGGAAAAGACATTACTACCAGTCAAGAACTGCAGAAGTATTAGCAAAAAGGACATGATGTGGAATGACAAGACTCCAGATATCACAATAGATCCAGAAACATATGAAGTGAAACTGGATGGCAAAGTTGCGACAGTAGAACCTGCCAAAGAGCTATCCTCAGCACAAAGATACTTCATGGCATAGCGGAGTTTGCAAAATTAAAGGGACAGAAACAGCCGGCTGAACGGCTGTTCTTCCTTCCATTATTTTATCCACCATTCTACTTAATTCTCTGACCCCTTTATCGCCTGAACCTTTATTTCTTCCTAGTGAAGATACAGGTTATGTCAAATCCCAATTACGGTGTTTGGAGACCTATGGCCGAAAGCGTAGAGTTTAATGCTTTGGAGTCTAATTCTAATGCTGTTACTGCCGTTGCAGATACTGTAAGAACTACTCTTGGACCAAAAGGACTGGATAAGCTCTTGATAGATCAAGCAATGAATCGCCATGTATCAAACGACGGTGTGACTATTCTTCTCTCCCTGCGCGCGATCCACCCTGTAGCACGGATGATTGTTGAAATAGCCGAAAGACAGGAACAGTTAGTTGGAGATGGTACCACAACCGCTGTGGTAATGGCTGCAGAAATGATCAAGGAGGGAAAGAGATTAGTTAAGGAATTGGGAGTGCATCCAACTAAGGTAGTTGAAGGTATCGAGAGCGGGGTAAAGCATGCATGCGATCTCCTTATGCAGGAAACTAGAAGCATAAACATCTCTAATCCCGAACTCGAGCATGTTGTCAGGACTTCTCTATCTTCAAAGTTGGACGGACAGAGACTTACTTCATTAGTGGTATCAGCATTGAGAACAGTTGGGGATAATGCAAGATATGGTGGGTTATATGACTTTGATAAATCTATAATGGTCATCAGACGTACAAACATGGATGATGTGGTTGTAAATGGTATAGTTCTCGAAAGGAACAAAATAGACCCCGAGATGCCAGATGAAGTGCTTAATGCCCGAATACTTATTGTCAAGATGGATTTGAAACCCGTGAAGGAGTCGTGGGTGAAGGAAGGAAGCAAATATGAGGAAATATTGAGCATGGAAAAGGACCGGGTTTCTAAATCTAAAGAACTCGTTGATAAGATGATCGCTACCGGCGCAAATACCATCCTTATTGCTTCATCAGAGGTGGATCAGGTAATTGAGGACCTACTTGTTGCTAAAAGAATATTCGCGGTTAGGATATCCGCTGAGGAGATAGAGTATATTTCAAGATATACGAAAGCCAAACCCATTAGGATGCTGGAGGAGTTGAATGAAACAAACAGTCCCGACAATACAAAGGAAGGCGCAGCTTTAGGCTATGCAGAAATAGTTAGAGAAGATGAAGAGAAAGGAGTAGTTTATCTTGAAAATGGAGCTGGTAAGAATATGGTTACTATGATTGTTTCGGGAACCACGAAGGAAACGTCTCTTGAAAGATGGAGAGCAGCGATAGATGGAGTAAATGCTGCAGAGGCAGCCTTAAATGAAGGTGTTGTTGCAGGAGGAGGTTCGGCTGAGCTGCACGTTATAGAAAAGGTAAAACAACAGAGGCTTAAAGGATTGGAGCAAGTAGGCCTTGAAGTCGTTGTATCTGCACTCGAAAGTATAATGCGGCAGATCCTAGCCAATGCCGGTTATAATGGATTAGAGAAGGTCATGGCTGCAAAGGCTCGTCCATCAGGATTTGGTATAGATATCGATACAGGGGAACCTGTGGATATGTGGAAAAGAGGAATATTAGACCCTCTAAAAGTCAAGACCATGGCACTTACAGCAGCCGGGGAGATAGCAAAATCTGTTCTTAGAATAGACAGGAATTTAGCTGCTGAAGACCTGAGCCCTCAATCTGTCTCTGAAACGAAGAGGTAACATGTAGGAGAAATGGTGGTGATACATTAGATTTGGTGATAATACGTCACTGTGTGGAAGAATCCAACATAGATGAAAATAATTTGGTGATTGATCCTACTCAAATTAGACATGTGGTCGTTTCTGGTAGAAAGATTCAATCAATGTCCGGTCTCATCGATCCTGCTTCTCACATAAATCTTGATTACACTATTCATAAGGTAACAAAGTGTGTCATTGCCGAAAAATTTGAAATAGGGGCCAATATCAAGATAGAAGATAGTGGGCTGGTGTTTGCTCTTGTTGGTCAATCATCATATGGTCATTACGGAAAAGTTGATTACACTCAGAGGTTATGTGATATGATCGAGAAAGTCAAGGCTAATATCAAGGTATCACAAACACCGCAACCGCAAGCAGAGATGATGACAGCCGCTACTAGGGATCAGGAGGTTCAAGATGTCTAATTTGATAACTATTGATCATATTCTAGGTAACATAAACACGGATGTTAACTTGAAATCGACCTATGACCGGCTTGCTACAAGTCGTAAAAATGAGAGTATTTTAGTCAGCAGGATGGAATCTCAGAGGACTAGAATGCGAAAGATTTCAAATAAAGGAACAGATATTGCTTTAACTCTTCCCCCTGGAGGTCGTCTGAAGCAAGGAGATGTGGTCCTATTACAAGATGACCGAATAGTGGTAGTTGAAATGCAACCTGAAAATGTTCTTCAGGTAGATATCAACAAAACTAACCTTGATAAGGATCAGGACCATTTACCAAAAGTACTTATTAAGATCGGACATACAATTGGAAACCTTCACAGACCAGTAATGGTACAGGGAACGCGCGTATATTTTCCTATTCAAGCAGAATCAGAGATTGAGATGTTTAAGAAACTATTTCATCAATTCCATCACTACCTTGATATTAAGAATGCGAAGATTGTTTTCGAACCTGACGAAAGCATCGATGCTCACGAACATTGAAAATAAAAAGAGATGGTCAGAATGATCGATAACAAAAAAATAAGTGAAAAATCCATGGAACCCAGTACTTATGATTTCGAGTTGCGGCCAGAAGATATAGGGCTGCTACAACTCTCGGATTCATTCTTTCCAAGTGGAATGTATACTATGTCCAATGGATTGGAATCACTTTTTTACAGTAATAGGAAGTTAATAAGCGATCCAGAGGTTTTACTTAATCTCTTGAAGGTGTATATCGAAAATCAGCTTGGGCCCGCAGATTGCACAGCGTTAGGTGCAGCATATGAACAAGTCGTAAAGAAAGACATCTCAAATTTATTGGAAGTCGACAAGGTTATTTTTTCGATGAAATTGATAGAAGAAATAAGAAATGCCTCATCCAGGTCGGGAACTCAACTGTTAAGATGCGTAGGATCATTTGTAACCGATCATTCAATAATGAATGAATATCTGAAAGCCATTTCTTCGAAGAGTGCTACAGGGGTTTTTCCGGTGGCACTAGCTGTTTCAGCACATAGTTTGGGCATTCCGCGAAATAAGGCTGCTTTAATCATGCTGTATGGATTCACTGTAAGCATGGTGGGGGCGGCGTTGAGGCTGGGTGTGTTGCAACATTTTGATGGTCAAATGGTTATACATCAACTAAGAAATAGTTTAGTAAATACCATCAAGTCTAATATAGACAGACCGTTAACAGGCATCTGGCAGTTTGCACCTGGAATCGATCTGATCCAAATTTCGCATGAAAAAATGTCTTCAAAAATGTTTATAACGTGATTCCTGGGTACAGTTTTTATGAGTTCCAAAAGAATACCTCGTGTTGGAGTTGGTGGACCTGTGGGTTCAGGGAAGACAATGCTTATCGAACAAATTGTTCCACTTCTGTCTGCCAAAGGTTACAATATTGGTATAATATCAAATGACGTCGTCTCCAAGGAGGATGCAGAGAGGATGAGAAAAAATCTCGCAACCGAGAAGGGATTGATGCCTGAAGATCTTGTAATTGGTTTGGCTACAGGAGGATGTCCACATACGGCGGTTAGAGAGGATCCGTCGATGAACATTTCGGTGGTGGAAGAAATGGAATCAAAATATACAGATCTTGATCTAATTATCATTGAGAGTGGTGGTGATAACATCACGACCACATTTAGCCCTGCTCTTGCAGACTACTTTATTTATATAATTGACGTCACGGGCGGAGACAAATATCCAAGGAAGAGGGGTCTTGGAATAGAGACATGCGATCTGTTGGTAATTAACAAAATAGATATCGCTCCGATCGTAGGCGCCAATTTATCAATTATGGAAAGGGACGCAAAGATAGTCAGAGGAGATAAGCCTTACGTTTTTGTCAATTCTAAAAAAGGCCAGGGAGTTGAGGAAGTGGCAAATCATATTGCCAAGTATGTGTTATTTGACCAGCCGCCAAAGGCAGTTACTGCGAAGGCTAACCATTAAATCTGTTCAATTCAAGTGAAGACATATTCCACACTTCTTGAAACTACCGAGAAGTTTTATCAATGGTAAGTAACGATATGGCTAGCTCTCGATCATCTACTAATGGTTCAACGTACACTGCTGGTAATGTTCCCTCTGGTAGTAATAGTACAGGTTCATTAGATTTCTACATTCCTGCTGATATCCCCCCTGAGATTCTTGCGTATGGATCAGAGTTACGGCAGCTAGGGGTTGGTAGGGCAGGAAAATTAGGCGCACTGACATTAAAGTTGGAATATGACCGCGATAGGGGAAAAACTTTCGTAAAGGATCTGTACACAAAGGTTCCATTATTTGCGCAGAGGGCTCTTTATTTGGAAGAGGCGTTACCTTCGATGGCGTACATGTACATAATCTCGCCATCAGGGGGAATATTGCAAGGTGACAGATATAGGATGGACATTTCCTTATCTAATGGTGCATTTGCCCATATCACGACACAAGGTGCCACCAGGGTTTACCGGATGGAAAGAAACTTTGCTACACAAATCGTCAATGTAGACGTAGGGGAGAATTGTTACTTTGAATTCATTCCAGACCAAATCATACCATACAGAAGCTCAAGATTCTATCAAACTCTTAAGATGCGCGTCCATGACAATGCTACAATGATATATTCAGAGATGGTCGTCCCTGGAAGGGTCGCACATGGTGAATCCTTCGAATATGACATTTGTTACATGAAGGCGTCAGGAACAAATCAGGAGAATCATCTGAGATTCACAGACATTGCTATCCTCGAGCCAAAAAAACAGAACCTTAATCGACTGGGTATACTCGACGGAAATTCAGTAGTGGGCAGCGTCTATCTGCTTTGCCCAAAAAAATTCGTCAAATCTATAAAAGAAGAAATTAACTTGTCTCTATCAAATTATGATGATGTCACTGCAGGAGCATCTGTATTGCCATACGACTCGGGATTAATCGTTAGAATGCTGGGAAAGGGGGCTAGCGATATGCGGTCAGCCATCTTTGAAACGGTTCGAATTACAAGAGGAGCAATTCTCAAAGCGCCTTTTAGCGGAATTAGGAAGGGTTGATGGATGAGTCATGATACGCAAGTGAATCCGGGAAGTGTATTGACATGACTAATGCCTCAAGTACATATTTTAGAATAATTATAGGAGCGAGGTTTGGAGTCATTATAAGTTGTTGGATATATAATCGAGAGAAAAAGACGTCAACTCAGCAGGACTATATCCTTCAACGTGTACGTGAACTAGCACACACAGTTTTTAACCAAGTTGGAGAAATTCGCAGAACAAAGTAATCATCTTAATTGCAATAAATGAGAATATTCTTGAATTGGACAGGAAGATTCAGTCACTAATGGAAAATGACAGTAACGATTGAGAACCTGTGATTAATGATAATAATGCTACAGATAGACATTTGCGCAATTACCTGCAAGTAAAGCTACAAAAGAACGAAGCTGTCTAATAGTCATGTGAGACTATTAGGCATATTGGTCACTAGTATTCTTCTCCTTTCGCGAATTTATTAACGCAAAGCAGTTGTTTTGTGGCCAAACTCACGGACAGAAAGATTAGAGAAGTCAAGGTATGTACTTAGTACTCCTAACATAGCGAGGTTACAGAATGTCAGTCCTGTCCGAGTACAGAAAGACACCGTGAGGGATAACGGAATTCAATTAATTAATCTTGAAATATTTTTATACCTATACGCGTCATATAGGTTTCTGTTTGAATCTCCACTCTCCTGGATTCCGGCTTACTTTCATTGTCCTACGGTGTCTCGAAGAGTCTCGGGTCTGCGGGTTCTGTCCCCGTAAGATTTTCAGATGTCCCTGAAACGTTAGCGGTTTCCAAGAGTCTCGGGTCTGCGGGTTCTGTCCCCGTGAGATTTTCAGAGCCGGGGTAGCTACCTATAGGGGTAGCCTGTAAGGCTATAGGTATGATGGAAAGAAGTGTTACTAATAAAATCGATACGGCAGATCCTGATCCTACTGATGTTAACATTTTTCTCATGCATGATTTTAGCTCTACTTGTTATTAGGCATTTTGCTTGATTTTAAAGGCTAGGGGGATTCATGCAGCAACAGAACTTGAATTATTCATAGTGTGGCATAGTGCGGTAAGGATCATGCTGATGGCAGAAGAAGATGGCATATTTAAAATGCTATAGTGCTAAAACAGTTTTTACGTATCTTAATCCGTATTTAGCAGGGTGTATGAAGCAGTTATAAGACAAAGTTGGACCATCACCGGGTATATCTAGTACTTGTATCCATATAGTCATCATCAGGCTTTTAGAATTCGTTTTCCAGCAGTCCTGGGATTTGATACTTTTAGGAGGTTTAGTATCTTAAGAACGCCAGGTATTCCCCATATTTCTTCACCAGTAATTCGCCTTTCTTGAAAGGTTTCAACAGTTCCTTTTTTGCAGTTGCTGATTAATAGGTCAACCTGACCGACTCTCGAGAAAAATATGGTTAATGAAGAAAAATATTTCGACGAACTTCAAAAGATCATTGGGGACACAAAATCTGCTGACGGCATCAATGATCCTCGGTATTTACTGCAGACAACCTTGTTAGGAAATAAAACATTCTCCCTTAAATGTTGTGTTTTGTTACTTTTTTGAGGGATATCTGAACATGTTGCTGTACCTGCTGCCACTATTATTGGATTGCTGGTGACCGATTTGTAATAAGTAAGAACGCGTTGATTGTTCGAACCAAAAATTTTTATACTTACTTAGGGGCAATATCACGGAAATGCCGATAGATACCGGTGATACTGCCTGGATGATGGTTGCTACAGGCTTGGTCATGATTATGACACCCGCACTGGGCCTCTTTTATGGAGGACTGATCAGAGGCAAAAATACCTTATCTGTGATGATGCAAGCTTTTTCGGGTCTGGCAATTCTTTCAATATTGTGGTTCTTGATAGGATTTACGCTAGTATTCTCTCCATCACTCGGTGGAGTTATTGGCGGACTGCAATGGGCTTTCTTCAATGAAGTACCTTTTGACAGCGCTCTGGATTATGCTCCATCTATTCCAGGTGTAACATTTGCAACATTCCAAATGATGTTCGCCGTTATAACTCCTCTGCTGATTATTGGTGCATTAGCTGAACGGGTGAAGTTCGGCGCATTTATGATTTTTATCGTGGCATGGAGCTTTGTAGTGTATTTTCCTCTTGCACATTGGGTGTGGGGAGGAGGTTGGCTTGCTAATCTTGGAGTATACGACTTTGCAGGGGGTATTGTAGTTCATACTTCGGCGGGTATGGCCTCGATTGCAGCTGCTCTTGTCCTAGGGCGCCGAAAGAATTTTGAATTTGCAGCGATTCCGAATAATATTCCGCTTGCGGTTCTGGGTGCATCCTTGCTTTGGTTAGGTTGGTTCGGCTTTAATGCTGGAAGTGCACTAACATCAGGTGCCTTGGCGGCGCATGCTTTCCTTGTAGTCCAGATTGGAGCCGTTACATCAGCAGTAGTCTGGCTTTTGATATCATGGAAAAGATCTAAGAAACCGTCTGTGACCGCAGCGATAAACGGTGCTATCTGCGGTCTTGTCGTCGCGACTCCTACTGCAGGTTTCATCACAGCACAGAGTGCATTCCTTTTAGGAATTGTGGCAGGGTTTGCTTCATATTTTGCAATCGTCTTGATCAAGGAAAGGTTGAAAATCGATGACGCTCTTGACGTCGGTTCAGTGCATGGCATAACCGGCATAATCGGGGCAATCGCTATTGGGTTTGTTGCAACTACACTTGTGAATCCGGCAGGTCCTAACGGTTTGCTGTATGGGAATGCATCGCAGTTAGCAATCCAAGCTCTCGGTGTGGCTGTAGCCACAGGTCTGGCATTTGGGGGCACCATAGTTATCATGAAGGCAATAGACAAAACAATTGGTCTCCGTGTTACAGAGGTTGAAGAAGATATAGGCTTAGATATTGTTGAGCACGCTGAGCGAGCTTACGTAGAACAATGAGCCCTTGATTGATACAAGACGGTATGTATGTACCGACCAGAATTACATATTGACCAATGCTCTGAAAATGCTCCAATCTATTTTTAGAGCCGAACCGATGCCCGTGGTTATAGAACAATTGCGCAATACTGGGATTGAGGTATGATCATGTTTTCGATCTCTGGATGGAGCAAACAAAGGGAACTTCACCGCGAGTTATCTTCTATTATAGAGTTATGTACTAAAATATGTAGATAGTATAATTATACCATTTTTTTGGCTTAGCTATACTAAATGATATATTCTCTATCCTGGGTATAGCCGTCCTTGATCGTCTTCTTCATCATCCTTGGGTCCATGGTAATATTCTGGATATGGCTCTTCATCAATCTTCTCAACAGGCTCACCACTAGGTAAAGGTGAATTCCTATCTATCTTGTAAGCAAACAAATCTGGAAAATTCTTTCTAACGATCACATTCATGCCCACAGCTATGATTTCAGATTTCGGTATGTCAAAACGATCATTTCCATGTCCAAAAACTCTTATCATTCGTCTCCTTCATAACGTGTCCAACATGATCTTCATTTTCTGTTCTGACTCCCTTATTGAATAATGAATGAGGATATTTTCCTTCATAAGTACCTAAATCTACTTGGTTATCGGACTGGGTCCACGGGTCTTTTCTGCTCGTAGGTAAAGGAGCATTACGATTCATACTGTACTGATGTTCTATGCTGGCCAGATCTAGTCCTATAAGGACATTAGCACCAACTTGTCGAATTTCGGAGGTGGGTATGTCATACCTTTTATTCTGTTTGCCAAAAACTATGATTTTATCAGGTGTTTCTCTTACTACATGTCCTAAATCTGGGTCGTCAAGTGCTTTAACTCCTTTGTTAAAATATTTTCCAGACACCAATAGAGATTATTGAGATGTACCTCTAAATAAATCACACCGTCAGGTGTCATCTGGAATCGGGCGAGTGTTACTACCAGATATGCCAAAGAGAACAAATGAATGATTGATTTTTGGAGATAGGTTTCTACTGAATCCCTAGTAGATGCCCTTCCGACATTCAACGGTACTTGGGATTACTGACGCAGTCTCGTATCCTGAATAAAGTAGACAAACTGATGTTACCTTCTGTATTAATTTACCATATGTGGAAAGGTGATGCTTCTAGATAAATCACACCGTCAAATATCATCTGGAATCAGCAGAATGTTACATGAATGCCAGCTGCAGATTGCAACATGACACTTTAATTCATTATTAAGTACCTCTGCCAGCCTGATAGTTATTATCTCACCCGAGCCAAAGAAACCCCCGAAGGCTCTTACAATGGTACTGTAGACTGTATCATCATTCTTGAGCTTTAGGGTAAACTAGGCGTAGACACAGTATTGGGGGATTAGTCTTCAGCAGTGTTAGCTCCAGTTGATCTAGCTATTTGACCACGAATTTCTCCATCTGGGTTTTGTTCGGTACTGACGGTTACATAGATCGCTCCAGCTCTCAAGGCGGTTATGAAATCAGTTAGCTGTTGTTGGGCTGTCGTTGTTCCTGACTGAAAATTATCAGCTGTAATTGTACCAGTTTCTGATACTTGATCCATCGGACTGTCGTAGAAAAACAACTGGATAAGGTTAAGTCGGTTTTCTCCTTCGATACCCTCATGCAGGTGTCCCGACGTGGCGTCCTGTATATCTGTAACATTAATAGTATAACCTACGCTATCCGTCCCTATTATCTGGAATTCGGCCAGACCAGTTGCCTCCGATCCCGTTGGCGGAACTACGTTTTGACCAGACAGCTCTGCTGTAAATTCATTTTCGTCTTGAGCTATCACCTGACCTGTTGCTATAACTCCACTAAGAATTAGTAATGCACCAATAGAAAACGAGCTAACTTTCGTATTCATTCCAATTTTATTAGGCGGGGTTATGATTAATAAGAATTTCTGTTTTGTTACAATATGTTCAATCAAATGACCTAATTAATACTGTACGTGGACTAAGATGCTAATGGATCGTGCAACAGTCCAGGAATTTCTGGTGCTGCTCGCGCACTACTTGCTCAGTAGGTATCCTCCGTTTTAATGGATCATAGAACTTTGCATCATTACACCCATATGTCTGGAGTTCATGGACCACCTTGTCTTCTTTTTAAGTGCATAGTCTGGAAGGAGTCCGAACTGTGAGAAATAGAAGACCGTAGGGATTGAACCCTTTTGTGGTTAGTGGTTGTTGCAGTTTATATCTTTCAGCTTCATCCACTATTTCGCCTGTTTCAATCAATCTACTTATTCTAGCACGATAGAAACCTGGATCTGACATTGATCTCGGCGTACATTGCCTTCCGATAGAAATGGAAGGATCACACTGATTTGAATTGTGAGCAACTATAAATATTTCCTTAATGGAATAATTCACATGCTTGAAAGAGAAATTACCGATGAAATGATTCAAGAAAAAATCAAAGAACTAAAGTCTAGGCACCCGCTACTTGTCACTATCTTAGAAAATTTACACGAAATGAGTCTGGAGGACACCGTAAGAGTGCTTGTTCTTTCTGAAGGATTAGAATGGATATTGAAGGCTCGCGCTCTGCGACTTGTGAATACACGAGAAAAAGCCATCACTGATGAAATGGTAGAAGAAAGGATTAAGGACTTGAAACCACATCATCCAGTGTTTGCTGCTATCCTAGAAAGAGTACATGAGATGAACCTAAAGGAGGTCGTCAACGCGTTAGTTGTTATAGAAGGCCTAAGAATGCTCTTGAAGATTCATGCTGCTCGGCTTGCGACTTCATAGAAATTCAATTACTTTGATTGAAACCGACTTGTCTGCCCTCAAATGACTATACAACAAACGGTCTCTTTTACTTTTCTTTAGCCTTACAAGCTTCAGCCGTTTGGAACTGTTAAACTTCTTCACTGTGCTTGAAAAAGGGACTTAATCCTTCAGAGGAATAACAAATTTTCCTGAATGGAATTTGGTTGTGGCCTTTAGTGTTTACATGCTCCTGTTAAAGGCCAGGTCGTTGATTGAGTGGGAATCGCTTAGGAGGCATGACAAAAATGGAAGCCAAGACATTGTGTCGCACGTATTTTTCTTTTCCAACGAAATCATGACTGGACACACTTGCAGGTGCAGTGATGAGCCAACAGACTTGCAATGGTCAAGATATATCACATGTGGAGTAACAGGTACTATTAAGGCCAAGAGGGACTACTGCTTCACTCTCTGAACGTCAACGCGTCACTAATAACATGGAACATGAACCTGGCAGGCAAAAGGCAGAATTGGCGGAATTTTGTGATGAACCAAGTAACACATTTATAATGCTCATACGAACTTGTCTTCAGTGAAATTATTCGTGAAAGGAAATAAAAATTTGACATTCGCAGTAGCAATAGGTGTACTTTCTACTCTTGCACTATCAATTACACTCTCTCCGAGCTTTAATTTATTAGTGAAAGCACAAGGTCAGAACGAGACAGGAATGTCTGCAGATGTTCAGAAACAGCTTGTTAATCTTTCCGAAAAGGTAAAGGACTTAGCTTCTAATGCAGGTGTAAATCTGACTATTCCCCAAGGTGGTAATCTCACAGAACAACTCCAAACGCTTATGGACTCGAGTGCATTTGCTAACCTGACACAGCAACTTCAGCAACAATTGCCACAACTCGGCATAAACCAAACAAATATCCAAGACTTGCAGCAACAAGCAGGTTCTAATCTAGGAGACCTGGTTCAGAAGCTTCAAAACTTAACAAGTAGCCGCGGCGCCTAACTGGTTCCAGAAGGCAGCTGTGCTGCCCTCTCATTACTCTTATTGTTGCTACTTACTTTTGTATCCAATTAGTCTTAATAATAAGAATCGCAATTTTCTCCACAAAATTTCGTATGGTATCTCTTTAAAGCACGGATATTCATAGTTGGTATTTTACATATCCTATCCGAATACGATCAGAGCACGAAAAGTATGAAGACAATCAATTTGGCAATACTATATATATAGCCCAAAAGCCTAAACGAAATATGCAAAAGGGTATCATTGCTATTACTGTAATAGCTGCTTTAGGTCTAGCAATAGCGCCATCAGCACTAGCTAATGTTCACGCGCAGGCAGAACTAACTAAATGTCAGACCGGTGCTCTCATCGGATATGGCGGCACTATATTTGGAGCTGCAAATGTTTGCACGAACGGTTATACAATAAATGTTGATCTTTCGACAAATTACCTGCCAAAGGAAGGGTGGGTGTTCAACGCATGGCTTGTTGATGATAATTATGAGGGCTCAGGTTATCCCCTTGTAATGGGAAAGGTCTTAGATAGTGGAACATTATCTTTTGATGAGATACAGACCAATGCACGAACATGGACCGATATTGTAGTGACCCAGCAACCAGCTGATTCTCTCAGTCCGTTACCATCTTGGTCAAACTCTGTTGCACAAACATGGTTAGCACCACCATT
>JBAUMZ010000008.1:0-4660 GCA_049578985.1 Nitrososphaeraceae archaeon | reverse complement strand
GTAGGACACGCATTTGCAAACCCCTCAAGAGATAGCTACGCCCCAGAACAGACTTCAGATGCGTGGCAAAAGACGCTAGCGTTCCTCGAAAACAGTACACGAGGTTAGTTTCCTTGAGCTAAACGTTACTCCATTTTCTAGACCTAGAAATCCCTCCATTTTCTAGGTCTGATGTATAAGCTGAAAGGTCTTCTCCTCCTATATTTCCTTCAATGCCATTTTAGGACCAAAGAGCCAAGGTGAGGTCATGATTTGAGTCCTACATTTCCCTTCATTAGGCATGCTTATTCATTACGAAGATCGTGATAGTTTAATGCCGCTACCAAATCTGAGAACATATGGTGTCATAAATGTTGTAATTAAAGTTACAATGCCTATTATGGGAAAAACTGATGCACTAATAGCTCCTGTTCCTTGTCCTACTTGTGCAACAACTAATGATAGCTCGCCTCTAGCAGATGATATTGCTAGTCCTGTTCTTAGAGATGTTAGTCTATCGTATTTTGAAGTCATCAGAAGGATACTGACTATAAGGAACTTTGAGGCAAACGAAATTAGAATTAATATCAATGCAGGCACAATGAAGAAAGGAATTAGAGATACATCCATCAATGCACCTATTGATATAAAGAATATTGCGGCAAACATATCCCTTAATGGTACTGTTATTACCCGGGACACCTGTGCACTTTTAGATTCAGCAATTAATACTCCTGCAAGAAATGCTCCTGTTGCTACAGACAATTCAAGATATGAAGCTAGAAAGGATAATCCGAAGGCTAAACCAAGTATAGAGATTAGGAGTAAAGCGTAGTCATTTGTTTTCGCTATTCTATCGATAATTCCTGGTATGAATCTGGAACCAAAAACTAATACTGATCCTATAAATGCTGCTACTGTCGAAATAGATATAACTAGAGGTAAAACAGGCAGATCATTTCCTGCTCCCCCAGTTCCGATATCGGACACACTTTGCTCTGCAATAGATTGAATAATTCCCAATGCTGCAATTGCGACTATATCTTCTACTATCGATATCGCAAGCAGCAGAGTAGTTGATTGATTTCTAATCATATTCAGCTCTTCGAGTATCCTAACTGTGATGACTGTGCTTGTGATGGACATGGCCAGAGCAAGAAATATCGAATCCAAGTAAGAAAATTGCATAGCTTGGGCAACAAAGAAGGATGTAAGAAGTGTACCTAGTGTTTCTGACAATGCAACAATCGTGGCAGTTCTACCTACAGATCTAAGCTTTGCTATGGGAAATTCGGTTCCTACCACAAAAAGCAGCATTATTATTCCGAGCTCTGCGAATCTATTTAGTGTGTCAACGTTCTGTATAAGGCTGAATGGTGGCGTATATGGACCTATAACCATCCCTGCAAGAATATAACCGATCACCATTGGTTGTTTTAATTTGTACGTAATAGCTATCATCACTGCAGCAACTATCATAATTACTGCAAAATCCTGAATAAAGAATGGAGAAAGGGTACCTTCAGGAGATAGACCTGGAGAAGACGAAAGGGGTAACGAAAATGAATTATTTGTATGGACTAATTGTAAAATGATATCTGAGAAGCTGATCACTGCTACTTAGATAATAGTATACCCCTTATAACTCTAGTTTGAAGATCTGTACTAAACGATCTTACTTTGGACGTCTCCTACTCCTCGTTGTCATCATATGTTATTATATCCCACATTATTAGCTATTAAGTAGTTGTCATATTGTCAGTACTCTTTATGTTTTGAATGAAACCTTTTCCTTTGTGCCATTGACACTCTTCCTTGTTGCCTGCAAACACAAGTATGTGAACAGGACCTTAGAGAACTAGTACCCTATTCTTCAGTAGAGAACTAGTACCCATGGCTCTATATCCAGAGGCTCTGTATTATGGTACATCTGCTAACTTAGTGTATTCTAAATATGCAGTTGCAGCGACTGCGTCTGTACCATAATTATGGAATCGTGCTTGCCATGAATTTGGTGGCAGTTTCTTGCTTTCGAACTCTGGATTTCTTTCATTCGGTTCGTCTTCACCCCTCACACTCCGGTTACCACCTCGTCATTTGCACATAATGCTACTGAGTTAACCTGAGCTAGCTCTACAGTCATTAGCTAAAATGGCACTGAAGGAACATAAGATTGATCTTTCTAGATTTGTTACTTTGAGATAGATCTGGCAAAGAAAAATGGCAGAGAAATCGTTACACTAGATGATTAGAACGATTATAGTCGCACTATACCTATAAAGTCAAAGAATTTGGCTAGGCGTCCCTCATACTTCTTTCTGGTCAGTGGCGACTTGGTAAAATACACAAACATTGAATAGGGATCTGTTAGGATCTCCTTTTCTTCTCCTATATCCACTAGTTTACACCTTTCTATACCCAGAATCCTATTTAAGAACCGATATCGTCATGGGCTCAGAGGGATGAGGGACAAATTTGACATGATTCTTGGGCCCTAGATGGACTAGTATTATTTACAATGTGAGTCGTAGAAGTGATTTAAACCGATCTTCACAATTCCATGATGAGCAGTTATCTTCTCTGCATACAGTCTTGGACTTCTAATTTTCAAAGCTATTTTGGAGACCTTTTTTTCCATTGATACAGTCACTTCCAATATCGTTTAGCGTCTTGTATATATCGATTTTCAGTACTACAAAACAAGTTGGAACTTTTTGCCTCGGATTCTTAGTAGTAGTTATCGATGAACGTGTTCGTAAATCCGTGCTCATTTCAGCCAACTACGTTAGTTACTGCGTGAGAGACTGCTAAATCCATGAATATGATAAAGCAACAATTCTACTGTACTATGAACTAGCCACAAGACCTCAAACCGAGGGTTTCAGGGGCTAGTGTACATAATAGATTCCAGGAGTGGAGGAAAGAAGGCGTATTCAAACGTATGTGGATTGATGGATTATCAATATATGATAAAAACAATAGAATAGATTGGAAATGGCAGACTATGGATGGCGTTATTACAAAAGGGGAAAAAAGCACAGGACCAAATCTCACAGACAGAAGTAAATCAGGTACCAAGCGTAGCATACTGGTAGATGGTAAAGGAGTACCTATAGGTGTATCTGTAGATGGTGCTAACAGACATGACATGAAGACGAGTAAGGCAACCCTGAAATATTTTTTGCACGCGAGGAAGAATCATATAACAACTTGGTAGGTCAAACATACCTCTCATCTAAGGACCAGATACAACCTTATTTATGTGACCTAACCAGTCAATGTTGAGAATCAAATGAGAGTAATAGTTAGAGCAATGATTCCAACAACCGCAGGCAACAAAATGGTCAAAGATCCCAATTTCTTGAAGAACGTCGAGGACTATATTAAGAAGGTCAAATGCGAGGCCGCATATTTTACCGACATGAACGGAATGAGAACAATGGTATTCGTTTTGGACCTGTCGAGTCCAGATATGATCCCTGCGATAGCAGAACCATTGTTTCAGGAATATGATGCCAATGTAGAGATCCATCCTGCAATGAATTTGGACGATTTGAAGAAGGCAATTTCAAGAATGGAAGGTTAGTAAAGAACTAGAAACCTTCATCTTTTTTCTGATGTTAATATTTCTGCGAGCCAAATTTGACCTGATTTCCCAACCCGTATCGACAATGGAGATAAAGTAAGTAGTAGAGTCTCTTTTATCGCTATCGGCGGGAAGAGGTGAAGTGTGGATTTTCGAACCTCTTCCTTATTACTGATTGCATAGTTTTCATTTCTTCGACATACAACCGCTAGAGAATACATAAATCGGATATGCGTCGTTACATTATGAAAATTATATGTTAGGAGAGTTAATTTATGAAAGTAAAGGAAGAATTACAGGCCAACGGGTACTATCAGTTGAAAATGGGATTCCCAAACTCGAGGTCTCGATTTCAGGTACAGGAAAACTTACTGGCAATCTGGAAGTAACAGAAAATTGGACTTATTGGGTGATACAAAGACCTGATGGCACGTCGTATGGTGAGGGGCACGGAATAATAATGACAAAGGATGGGCGTGAAGTGGCAACCACAACAGGGCGTGGAGAGGGGAAGATGATGGAAACAGGAAAAATGAGGTACAAGAGTACAATATTTTTTGAGACGAATTCAATTAATAAACTTGCAATTCTTAATCGTCTACTTGGAGTGAACGAGTATGAGGTAGATGGATCAGGTAATTATGAAGATAAGGTATGGGAATGGAAATAAGACACTTAAGTTGTGGTACATTCATTCTTTTTTTGCGCGCGGCTTTTGAAACACAAACGTTGCAGACAATTCTTTCATTCAAGGAATAAACTATCATAAAGTAAACTTCTGGGATAGTGGACGGGCAAATTATCTTACGAGATTTCGATGAAGTCTATTTATAGAAATGAGTCCAAATATCATGTCAAATATGGTTCAGAAACCACTGGCCCCATAGAACTCTCGGTTCGAGTTCTTTTTGCTCTATTTTTCATAAGTTCTGTGTGTGTAAGGAGTCTGATAACTTTTGCTTTCCATTATTTCGCTTATGCGAGAGCAGGAGTCTTCTGATCCTTCACTCACTAGCATAGGTACAAATTATACTAATGATTAAAATCACAGTGACGGATAGCAAATCCAGAGGTTTTCCAGAATGGGATAGTTTG
>JBAUMZ010000007.1:0-1514 GCA_049578985.1 Nitrososphaeraceae archaeon | reverse complement strand
ATTCAGAAATCTGTCCTAGTGGTTTATAGGTATTGGCTAAGGTTTCATCCATATCGGTTGTACCTGAACCATGAATCAATAGGACTTACCAATTGCTGGATAAGATAATTGAGCATTTGTTGATACTCCATTACCAAGGTCTATTACTAGATTTCTGTGTTTGGTAACGTTATGATCAGATTGGGCAAACGTTATAGAGAATGGGGATAAAGATGAATTGAACGTGGCTACACAATAACACGGTAGATCTGAACAACGCTAATGGTCTTCCTACAAATATAAACGAAAATCAGTTCATCGATAATATCTGTCAAACGAGTAATCCCCCACATTTATGTTCCTGATCAGCCCATTTGAACCAGATCAGGCTGGCTGTTAGGTTAAGCCATTTCTTTGTCTACACCATTCGGAGTTACGAATGGAATATTTATGCCTACAATTCGCGACGTCATAATATTAAAGAGTCTCGTTCTATACTAATATCTTTGGCTTGGTACTTAGTACATTCAGTCAGCAAATTATATGTTATTACTTGGATCTGGAAAGTGGTCCACATGACTCCAGATATTAAAAGCTATTGTATCACCTGAAGGAGGTAGTAACCTAACCTAGTAGTAACCTAACCTGATACTGGATTCCATCCATTATTACCTATCCATAGTGAACCACTAAGAAGATATGATTTATGCCCATACTCATCAGTTTCAATAGAAGGAGGATCATTCGAAAGTAATTCCAGAGCAAAAGGCTTCCTAAATGTTTGATTATCTACAGTTACTTGTACCACACCTCTAGTACAAATATTATCTGAATAAGTCCATGTTTTTGTTATTATTAGTGCATGCTGAGTGCAAAGTGAAATTATTAATCTAAGAGAAGAAATTCAGCAACTAAGAAAAAGCTGATGGAAGGTAAGAAATCCCTCAGCCATACCTAAATGGACGCAATCAGTGACCCCACTTACTCCGAACTTTACGCTCACTTTGTAACTAATTTTGGAGTTAAATAATATTTTTTTTCTCCAACCATACCCTTAGTACGTTCAACAAGTCGAGCGGTTACAATATCTCCGACTGGTATGAAGGAATTCATATGAATCGGAACAGAATATGCTACAAGAGATTCGGGCAAGATCGTCGGCGATCAAATTTCATCATATGAGAATATCCATCCTGAGATAATTGGACAAAAACACTTCGGGAAGTTATCCTGTTTATTTGCATCTGATACGGGAAACGTAGAGTTCTACAGTAACAACGGAGAGAATGGTCACTATTTACATGTAGATTATGAGGGGTGGGAGCAATTCGATTACGAGCTTCCTTTCAAAACAATCGATACGGCTGAGGCATTAGAACATGTCGGGCTCAAGGTTGTAATACAAGATGCAAAACCTGAATGCCTCAAAATTAAGTCACTCGAGAATGCATTAAGTAGATGGTTTGGTTTGCTACTAAGACGCAAGAAAATCGTGATCGAAATAATAGATGTTGACGATAGTAACAAGGTAGTTG
>JBAUMZ010000006.1:0-15434 GCA_049578985.1 Nitrososphaeraceae archaeon | reverse complement strand
TCGAAGACACCTAACTTGACACCTGTGTAAAGTATTTGGCTCTTCCATCTTCCAAATATGATATCCAATACTTTTTGATAATCTGCATGTGGAAGTGAATCTTCATCATTCTTGTCGATCATATTGTTTTGCAATTTTTGAATCCAATTCAATAAGTGTTTTAAACTTTAAAGGTTTTATTTTTGACCTTGTTTATAGTACGTCCATAAAAAGCGTATGGGAACAGTTCGATATGCAGCTAGTTAGAGGGAGTCGGATGCATTGTATGTGTATATCAGAAAATGGGAGAAGACAGCTAGATTGCGACTTGAGCCATTTGTTAGGGTTCATTTGTTTTGATGATAGTAAAAATCTCTCGTCCATTGTTAATTTCCTAGAATTGAGTAATTTCCAAAGATCTTCGCTTATAGATATGGGAACCAAATCTTCTTTCCTCGATTTTGCGGTTGCCTTCTTTTATCTAGTTAGCAAATAGTAAATCTACTTTAATTCGTATAATCTGTTCCGGCGCCTTAATTCTCCTAATATTGCTTGTGTTTGTGTGTGGTAACGCTTGTCTAGCATTTCATTCTTCTTTTTACAGAGGATTAGCTCTTCGTCGCTTAATTCTTCGACGTTTGCATCATTTATCCTATGCAGAAATTCTTTCCATACATTTAATGGTGCGTCTTCTGCTGGTACTTCTGCTGGTACTGGTGGATTCATTCCTTATCCAAGGCACATATCCTTTCTTAAATCTTATCCGAAGCTCTTGCAGTGACTAAATACATATAGCTGGTATAATGTGTTCTTTCCACAATCCCTAATGGTACTCATTAGTTAGTAGATGTTTATCTCAACAGCCTGTATAATAAATAATATAATAATACATATTACGCTGAGCCACACCGGGCTCCTTAACCAATCTAGATAGAAATCTCTTGAAATATCTTGAAATTCCCTATTTTTGAATGTGGATACTAATGGCCAAGAAATGAGAGCCAGATCCACATCGCTAGCTGGCTGATACTCAGCTGCCGCACGCATATAGTTTTACAGGACCTCCATTTCACGCACTCTTATACCAGTTAAGATAAATATCATTACACATTATTGATGTAATTGTCATATTCTTCTCACAGGAAGAGCTTTAGCTTTGTTCATTCATCTGCTTTGCTGAGTAAGTGAGGGATCAGTAAAGGAGAGTTAGAAACCTTGTATAGGAAGGAATCACATGCTGGTCTAAAGGAGAGGCTATTGCTTATTCTCAAGGTTGAAGCTGTTTATACTGCATCTGTAATCGCGGTCCAGTTTATATAGAGTAACAAATCAACATTTACGCATGTCTTACAGTACACGCAGGAGTCATGGTGGCTTTAATAAAGGCTCCCCTATTCAGAAGCCAGTCGAAGTAGGTAAGCAATACGAAGTAGACGTCACAGAAATAAGTAGAAAAGGAGATGGTATTGCCACGGTCCAAGGGTTCGTGGTATTTGTCGAAAATGGAAAAGTTGGAAATAAGATAAGGGTTGAGATAAATGAAGTAGCAGATAGGTTCGCTAAAGCAACCATAGTGGTTTAAGACAATTGCCAATTAACTAAGTCCTGGCTGAGTTACCCTGTTTCTAAATTTTAACCGTTTTTAGTACATTAAGTAATACCGTAAACCATGGTTAGGACCAACCAAAACTTGATACGGAACCAACAAGTAGACGGTAGATAGGGTCTTCCGCCTATCTAAGCAGGAAAAGAAATTCGATGTCGTAAAGGGGGGTGACCGCGAATTGTCACCTTCATAGTCTGCTAGTCTCTATACTTCATGTGCTTCTTGTTTTTTGTCTTTTTTGTCGTGGTCGTCATCATCATCGTCGTCGCCACCGGCGGACTCCTCCTGCCAAATCCATCAGCTGCTTCATAGCTTTAGAATTGCGCGGGTTTACAGGATGATTGTCGACTTAGTCCACTATCTTGGTGCCATCTACTCGCTAGTTATAAAACATGGTTATCTTTAATTATATTTACTGCTCGTTGAATTGAATTAGGCAACAACCCACTTATATCACTATAAATTTGAAATAGTAGTATGTTAGACCCAATGTGGGTGGCATGACCAACGGGTTACATGAGTACATGCGTGACACACTTACGGACAGGTATACTGAATGCTTATCATGCAAGACAAGAAGTCAGTTTACTTGTATAAAGTGTGGCTATTGCTGGAGTTGTCATTGGAAGAGAGACCCTGTAGAACTCGAAAACTGAGAATCACAGATGTGCATGGCCAATAATCATTTCAACCGCCGATTGCACCATATCCCCCTAATCCCCCAATCGATGGCCTAATCCCTTCAGGCTAACTTGAAAGTACAGCTGGGGTAGGAGGATCCGCATATAAGGTTAGGAGTAATATTTGTATTATTCATAGGAATGTCTTACTGATTTTTCTTGTCTCTCAGATTTTTCATGGGCCACTTGATTTTTCAAACCGTCGCTCATCTCATCAAATATTTTTGCAAGATCCCAACCCTTATTTGAAGTATATCCGTGACGTCGATATGTTGTATTTATACTTGCAGACACCTCGTATCTTTTCCTTTCGCCTTCAATATCCCTAATTTTTATTTTACACCGTGCTTCTTCAATCTTAGGAGACATTCTGCTTAAATGCTTTACAATGTTGACAAATTTTGATCTTACAAGTTCTGCTTCAAATGGATCTTCGGGCATTCCTATTATATAAATTGGCACATCGCTTTGAATTTGTTCTCCTAATAAAGAAATTATATCTCGATACGTAATTATTCCTAATACATTATCTACTGATTTTACTATCGTGTATGTTGAATTTGCCTTGAATAATGTATCTATTGTCGACATGATTGTATCATCTGGATCTACTGTTATGACATTCTTATCTGCTATTCCAATTACTTCTTGTTCAGATTTTAGATCATCTTCTGTTCCTAATGATCTTCTTCCGATACTTTCAGCAGGTATCAGAGTTTGCATAATATGATTTGATGTTATCATTCCTTTGATCATAATTTTTCCATCGGAGTACCTTTCAGCAACTGGTAGGTGATCTATTAAATCTCTTCTCATTATGGCCTTAGCAGAATCAAATTTGTCTTTAGGGTCTATAATGATGAGATCCGGAGTCATTATATCGGATGCGGTTATCATTTTCTTAAAATCTATTTTCTTTCCAGAAAAGGTGTCGTAGATATACTTTATAATTCTTTTAGATGAAATTTGTCCTATTATGTCATGATTATTTTGATTTATCACTGGGAGTGATCTCAATCTATACAAATTCATTACTCTTGCTGCGTTTCCTATGGTATCATTCTCAGTAACAGTTGGATTCCTTCCTCTCTCTCTTGACGATTTTACTGTACTAATATTCCTTGATGATAAAATGTCTCTTATGTTTATACAGGTAATGGATTTATCTTTTAGTTGGATAAATATTTCATGAGCATTTTCTTTCGTCATCATTCCAATAATCCTTGATACTGTTACATCCTCTTTTATTAGAGTCGGTTTTTCTAAAAATTCCTTTATTTCCTTATTACGTACATCTTTTAGATATTCATGCAGACGTCTACTAATCTCCTGCGAAATCATTTCCTACTTTAATTTATGTTACCAATAATTTATACATATGGGAATTTGAAAGACATGAAAGTCGCCTTTTATTGTACTAGACTACTAGCTAATTCATTATTTAAAAGTCTGAAAAAATAATCTAGGGAAGCGAGTATTCACGCCAGATAATCATCTTTGAAAAATGTTTGCCTTAGATATCCATTTTGATTGAATATTCGCCGAACTTCAGCTGGTCTATTCGCCTTTCCACATACTGCCATAACGGACTTTGAATTTTCGTTTGCTCAGTCAAAATTCAGTATGTTACTAGACAGTATTAGCGTCCATTGTCTGAAGTCTCATCAAGAAGTTATTCTCAGCTGATCTTCTTAATCCCTGGATGAATGGCCTGGAGAAGAGAAGGCCAACATAGTACTGGAAATACTGACCACAAGTATTTCGACTGCTGAAATATGCAGGAGGCACAACGTAAGACCAACCCTGGTCTATGCATGGAGAGCAAGTTTCGTTCAAGCAGGTACAAGAGGTTTATCTTCTGGTACAGATGAATCAGATAGAGAAAAGCAGCTGGAACAGGAAAATAAGAGGCTCAAAGAAATGGTAGCTGATCTAGCACTGGCAAATGAGATACTAAAAAAGGGGCGAAAGAAAATGCAATAATACAGAGTGGTTGGGATGTGCATCCTAACGTAGATAACGTTGCTAAAAGTGATGATAATATCATAGAAAGGAAAAAAGATCGTATTAAGAAACCAGTCTATGATATTTTAAGTTATACTATGAGTATTGCCGTAAAAATGACTGCTCTTGCCAATCCTAATCATATAGTAATTGGTCAGTTAGTATACGATATGTTAGACGAGAGTCAAAAATCTGCTTTTCAACCCATTAATCTACTAAATGGTTGAATTAACGTTATTAAGTTGATAAGTAAAAACTTACTAGATAAGGTAGTTGATACCGACTAAGTTGGTAATCACTACTGTAGTTAAATAATCGGCTTACATAGTACATATCATGCAAGTAGGAATTGATAGCTTTGCAGCATGGGATGATGCTGGCATGTCGATCAGCCCACCTGAGCGTTTGCAAAGATTAGTCGAACAAATCGAATATGCCGATCAAATTGGTTTAGACGTATTTGGTGTTGGTGAACATCACCGCAAGGAATTCCTCGATTCAGCTCCTGCTATCATCCTAGCTGCTGCTGCTGCACGAACTAAACGCATACGACTCACCAGCGCTGTAAAAGTACTGAGCGCTGCTGACCCTGTAAGGGTATTCCAAGAATTTGCAACTCTGGATCTTTTGTCGCAAGGTAGGGCTGAGATGGTTGTTGGTCGCGGCTCGTTCATTGAAGCATTTCCTCTCTTTGGATTATGTCTAGAAGACTATGACTCGCTTTTTGAAGAGAAGCTCGATCTGCTGCTAAAGATTCGTGACAATGAACATGTACATTGGTCTGGCAAATACCGTCCTTCTTTGAATGGTCAGGGAGTGTATCCAAGACCTATGCAAAATCCTTTGCCAATATGGATAGGCGTTGGTGGAACTCCAGAATCATTTGTGCGTGCTGGTTTACTTGGACTCCCCTTAATGGTTGCAATCATAGGTGGCGAAACGCATGGATTCAGGCCACTTATTGATCTTTACAGAGAGGCTGGAAGGCAAGCTGGCTATTCAGCAGATCAATTAAAAGTAGGGGTACATTCGCTAGGCTATGTTGCAGAAAGTACTCAAGAGGCAGTAGACGACTTCTTTCCAGGATATGCTCATACTATGACTGAGATTGGAAAGGAGCGTGGATGGCCAAAGATGAGGCGTGCGAGTTTTGACGCCCAGCGAGGTCCACAAGGTTCACTCCTCGTAGGCGATACAGATGAGGTGGTCGAGAAGATCATCAGGCATAGTAAAGCTCTAGGTGGCATCTCTAGGATTACTTTTATGATGAGCCCCGCCTCATTGCCTCATGCAAAGCTTATGCGAGCTACGAAATTAATAGGTACACGAATTGCCCCTGCACTTCGTGAGGTGGATGAAAGTTACACTGAGGTAGTTTAGTATCTGTCTTAACTTAGGCCAATTACTTAGCAGGATATGTATATGATGCAATAGCTCTCGTCTTAACTGGATTAGATAATCGGGATATAGTCTTTCCATAATTCATTATATTATTAGATTGTTCAGATTGATCTAGAGCGATCAGTACCTTTTTAAATTTCTTCATATTTTTATTCTTACCAATTACCGTTTATTTCGAGTCTAAGATTTTATTGTTTACCGATTTGAAAATACTATTCTACCAATTGTTTCCCTGCAAATAAAAATCTATCTTATCTCTAAACCTGGTAAATTACACGTGATCTAAAAAATGAGTCGCAACATAATGTTATTGTCATAAACCTCTTCGCCTCTCTCAGGCTGAGATCATGAATTGATCAGGATTTTCACGATCTGAGTAATGATATAAAATGTTAGAATATCGCTAGGCGATCTTTGGAACAGGATTCTACATAAACTCTGACTGTCATATCCTAACTGCAAAGCATGTTTTTGAAAAGTGTACGAATTGGTATGATACTTTTAATCAGGGCAGTATAAAAATTGAAGTTGTTGCGTTCCATGTGGAACAATCTGATCATGAGGTTTATCTAAGTGTTATACCATTTTCTGAATATTTTCCATTAGGACTAAAGCTCCAGGGGAGAGAGATACTCAAATAAGTCAAGTGTCTTATGCCACACCACTATTCAAATGAGTCACAATAATGAGTGAGATCAAATCCTGCTAGATCAATTCTAAGTTACGACTCAGTCAAGTACTCCAAGAAAAGTTCGGGTAAATCTTCTTTTGGCTATGTGAAAAGCTTTCGTACCTCGAGGCGTGAGACAGTACGTTATAGTCTTACCTACTTTTTCCTCCTCACGCAGAAATCCCGCATCCTTAAGGCTTTTGAGAGCAGGATATATTGTTCCTGGGCTTGGTCTGTCACCCCTTCGCTTTCCCAGCTCATCAGCTATCTCCTGACCATGCATCGGCTTCTTAGAAAGTAAGAAGAGAACCAAAAATCCTAACAAGCCTCTCATATCGCAGCATTCCTCGTCGTCACCGTACCTGGTCATGCCTATCTATATAGGGTATCCGATATATATAAATACGTCTTAATATATATATCGTATAGCCAATATGACATATGGAAGCTGTGGTTGTGGTAGTAGTGGAATAGACATTGGAAAGGTACGAAGCTTTCTAACAAGAGAAGAAAAGGTTTCAATGCTAAAAGAGTACAAAGATGACCTGGAAAAAGAAGTCCAGGGAGTAACTGAAAGAATCAAAGAACTAGATAATAAATAAGTGATCCCTCCCTCCCAATTTTTTCTTCGATATCCTACGCACTAAGTGTTTATCAATTCGCTTCGATTCCTTGATGGAAAAGAAGTTGTGATGCCTTGGCTACCTAGGCTAAGATTTCTTTTCTTTGGAATTCTATTGTCACGGAAACAATCGGCTCCAGTAAGGTCGAAAGCGTAAGAGTTAAGAATATTATAAATGAAGAAACGACAGAAATCAAGACAGATGCAGTCTTTGTTGCGATTGGCCTGTTCTTGATGATGGGAGTGTCAATATCTACTGCCTTCTCAAAGCCATAGAGTCATTCGAAGTCTTTAGTATCAAAAACTATCTTAAATGGTGGATCAGCTTGAGCCTGCATTTCATTTTCGTTCTGATTATAATTAATTGATATATCTGGTTGTGGTGCTGATATATCGTTTGTTGAGACAAGTTCCTCTTGCTTGACTTCTGGGATCAGGTTGACATTATCTATATTATTTTCCTGGAGCTCTGTAAATTGCTGTTGGAGCTCAGTGGTATTCTTACGTAATTCTGCTTCTCTGGCTTCCAATCCATTGATAGATGCCTTGAGCTCATCTTCTCTGTTTTTTAATTTTAGATTCATATCGCAGAATTGCTGATAGATTCGAACTGTGTTGCCTAATTCAGCTTTCCATGAATTTAATTCAACTTGCAGTAAACTCTTTTCCCAATTGAGCCTATCGTACTCTAATCTTACCCTGTGAAGATATCCATTTGCGATTTTTAATAGCTCTAACACTTCACCGTCACCTATCCCAGCATTATGAATCAATTGGACAAGATTCACATATGGCCACGGGTTATTCTTTATCTGGAGATAAACTTTGGTAAACTCAGTACACCCCAGAAGCATGTAGTATTGTTGGTGGTAATGTATTGCTTCATCAGCTTTCAGGTTTAACGTGATGGCTACTTGTAAGGGAGTCTTCCCTTCCGAAAAAAGTTCGAAAGCTCTGGACGTGGTTGAAGTAGACTGGTCTAAGCCAGCCCTGTTCAAAACTGCCTTGATGGTGTTTGGAGAGACACCAGCCTTCTTTGTAATCTCTCTATAACTTTCACCTTTTTCAGCTAATGCCAAGACAAGTGCCTCTTTTTGCTTTTTGTCCATCTATACTTCTATATTATTTGAACCTTCAGGCATTTAGCTCTTGCTACTATCTGGTATTGTGTAGTACCGATATGCTATTTCATGTAATTTTCTTCATCAGTCTGGTATCGAAATAAGCACAATTCATGCTTCAGGCGAAAGATCATTCCTCATCTAAATTCAGTTTCTGAAGGAACTCACAAAGCCAGAGTCAGTCACAAGAAACTAAAATCTATATATGTAACGATAAGGGGTGTAGAATACAATGATGAAATATTATTTCATCCTAACTATTTTTGTCCTTGTAATCAGTACATCAGCTACCACAATATCAAATGTATATGCTGGTCAGCCAGGCAATGCAGGAGACTGTTACGAGATGGGTCAAGATGATGGAAAGGCCATTTAAACAGTACAAGTTTGAGGATTGCGAAAGATTCAGCGATGACGGTAGGAATCCATATTATGAAGGTTTCATAGATGGTTGTATGGATGCAGACAATAGCAGAGAAACTTGCGAGAGATTCATAGAGTAGATTAACCAGTCTATTTTTTACTTCTTTTAACATCTCTTTCTCGTCAACTACGTTCAGTGTGAAGTTTAATGTGACAATTATTTGATTCCTTGCCCATTGTTGAAACGCCATCATGTATGAAAATCAACTATGATATGTGAAACTTTTAATGATGACTAACTCGTTCTTATTACAGTAGTACCTGTTTTAATTCTGACAACAATATCAAAAGCATATGCTGGAGCATAGCAGCTAATGGAATTAGAGACTAAGTCTAAGTGATCCTTCAGAATCAGGAGTATACATCAATTCCTATTAGAAATCTGTATATCAGCATACTTAATTTATGGAGTGAATTTGTATTCCTTTCTAAGGCATGAGAGACCACTGACAAGAAGCTTATTCAACACTACATTGACGTAGATTTGCAAAGAGCCAGAGATAATACTTGCTTATACTTGCTTCTTAGTAGTCTTAATATCAGTTACATTCTACACATCAACTAAGCTTGTAAATACAAGAAAAGCCCGCAACATAGTCAAACGCAAATTATGCAAACTCAGGCCCCGGGGCATTTTTAGAAAGAGAAATACAATGTCTGGGCTAAATTATTACTCTTTATTATCAATATCTGAGATACACTAAATATGTCAAATAGAATAATTGCATATTAACAATTCGGTGTGACCAGCTCTATTGGTGGCTTTGCTATTGATACTCCTTAGAGCACTTACCGAATTAGTCGTTTTAGAAAAGTCCTTGTATAAATCTCTCACCAGTGGAGTGTCTGAGTTACTCAACAAGAGCTTGCATCCCCTAGTGTCCAATTTGGAAAAGGTCTTGGCTAGTTCTTCTTGATCCCTATCAGAAAATCCGGTGTTAGTATAACCCGTAAAATTGGCAGTATCATTAGTAGGTCTATAAGGAGGGTCCAAATAAACAAAGTCGCCCTCTTGTGCGTTGGCATGAAGAATATTCCTATAATCGTCGGTGTTTAGATGAGCCTTTGTATATCTAAGCGCTGCACTTACATTACGTAAATTTATACTATCACAGATAATTGGATTCTTGTATCGTCCAATTGGAACATTAAATTTGCCATTCATGTTTACCCTGTAGAGTCCATTAAAACATGTTTTGTTAAGGGTAATAAATTTAGCAGCTCTTTCGACTTTGGTACCTGACCCTGAGTTAAATTCGTCTCTTAATTGATCGTAAAATTGTTTGGGATCTCTTTCGTAGTCCATCTTGTATTTTGTCAAAATCTCAATGACCTCTTCTACACTGAATTTTATTGCAATGTAAGTCTCTATTAGGTCAGTATTTATATCTGACAACCAGGATTCCATTCGTAAGTTTTTCACAGATGATAGATGGAAGAAAAGAGCCCCTCCACCCAGAAATGGTTCATGGTACCTATTGAAAGATGAAGGGAGAACACTATCGATTCTGTCAAGCAGTTGAGTTTTTCCCCCCGCCCACTTTAGAAAAGGATGACACTTTGGTAGGCTAAACTCCAAAATATCGCCTTGCAGTTGGTCATAAGGGCTTACTCTAAATCCTAGTTTACTTCTTCTGCCATCCAAAAGCACAGGTTGTTCTTTCATCCACTGCAACAAGATATCTAGATGACATTGTTCTGGCTTGCAGAAACAACCCCACCTATAATGTCCTGGTAGTTCCCCTAACGCCTTGCGTCTATATTCTCCTGGATCTCGACCATTGACCACTTCAATGCCACGATATAACCATTCCTTATATTTTTCCAGGATTTCTTCCGGGGATCCGTCTCTTCCAACAACAAAAGGATTTCCAAAGTATCCAGACATACCGCACAATGGATGATTTTTGAACCCTTCAGGCCATTTGTGGCCTCCAAATGCGTCACACTGCCCTCCATAGACATTAACTATCCTCACTTGGTTAATATCCCACATGATTTGGTTTTGAGTTTGCGACACATCCTTGGCTTTAAGAATATGGTTAGAACTAGGGTTAAGTGATGTATGTGATGTATGTGATGCTTCTTTTTGGTCAGCTACTTTTTCTACAGTCGAATTTTCAGCAAAACTAACCTGCTTCTCTAATCCCGATAAGCCATTATTCTTAGGGTGGTCTAGAAAATGGCCATCACTTGCATCACTTGCATCACTTAGGTTTTTCCCGTCTGACTTATAACTACCATCAGGGTTCCACTTCAAGACAATTGGCTTTTCCCCAATGATTATTATGTTTGGATCCTTTCGTAATAGTTCGAGTACGGGTCGAAGTTTGATATTATCTCTAAGGCTGAAATAGTCTTTTCCATCTGGTATACCTCTTGAAAGGTAATCATTGACCTGAGAGTTCCTCTCACATGCCTTCTTAGTCGCTTCTCTATACTCTATTCCTGCAGGATCTTCTTGATGCAGGTATGGAGGTTCTCGGAGATTATTTTTTGGTTCGGTTCGATCTTACCGCTTTAAAGCGTTTGAAAGATGATGAGATATTCATGAAGACAAATCCAATATGTGTTATGCTAGAAGAAATTATGATTCTACTAAACCCCTTATCATATCGATATCCTCGTTTAAGCCTGATCTCATTTACAACTTTAGACCCCAACACAATTCTAAGACATATGGAGCAATCGTTTGCAGACGAGATTAGTGCGTTTTACCATATGAACCTTTTGAAACCTAATATCGACGTAAATGAGACTAAAATGCGTCATAAATGTAACCTAGAAAAATGCTTGCCAATACTCGTTCGAGAGGTTAAAGGAGATCCTTTGCTTGGAAATTGGATCAAGAAATGGAGTGAAGATCTAACTAGTGTATATCATGATATAGACGAGACTATGAAAACATGGTCATCATCTACTATCTTTTGTTGATTCAATTTGGTTTCAGTTGTCCCCTCATTCGTCATATAATTCAATATATATTTTTCACTTGTTTTCATTTGTTTTCACACATTTTCAGCCAGTTTCGAAATGAGTATACTGAAATTGATGCTGCCTCTACTTTTTAAATCATCTAGAAAAGCTTATTGATTTCACCATCGATTCATATGATATCAATTCATATTTTGAAGGGATCGAATGGTAAAGAATTTGCTGCATCAGAGAAACTAGCTTTAAGCTGTTGGCTCCTATTCAATCCAGAATTTGCGTTAACTATATCATCGTAATAGGAATCAAATGCCTGTCTAAAATCGTCAAAGTATTTTTCTACAATAAATTTTAATTTGGGGCTGACATTATCATCAATTAGAATTCCACAATTAGCATTAGCCAAATGCATAAAAATTGTTGACTCTCCCTTTATGAAGTATTCATGAACTAGTCCTGATCTTATTAGTGTGTATAATCCTGATACCGGTTTCTTCTGTTTTATTCGTAGCTTAGGAAAATTATTGAGATGGTTGTTAATGTAGTTGACAGCATTCTTTTCCTGTTGTTGATATAAAGGATCAAAATAATCTATAATGAAACTAGTATAGTTTCCAGCTAGGTTGTCAAAATCTCCATTGTATAATCCCCCTAATTGTTCTGTATACACTGATAATCCTAAAGCTGCCAAATAGTTTGCCTTTCCAGTAATAGCATTCGTAATGTCATGAACTACAAAGTTCCTAAAGGTGTTCAGAAATTCTATTATTTTATTATCGGCTAAGGTCAATACGATAAGGGGTACAAAATCCCCTTTAATATCTTGGTACTATATCTTGGCGCTACACAGGTTTGATATGAATCATCTGATTAGACCAGTTGCAGGTTTTAACTGACCTGAATCTATAAGAGATTGAATCAGCTGTTCAAACTGTTCCTGTTTACGCATCATTTCTTCAATTTGTTTATCCTTAATTTGTTTTTCTTTAATCGTTTCACTGTACGCATTGTACGTTAAAACCATTCTGCACTTAACACAAAATTTCTGATCTGGTCTATTAGGTTCATTACAATTAGGGCATTGCCTAGGTCTTAATGCGTCTGTTTGTTGATTATATTTGGGTAGTATGCCATACTCTTGGAGTATTGATTCTGATGATTCGTTGCCGAAATAATGAATATATTTCAAGTGCATCTGTGACCGCGGTGACCAACCTGCATGTTGCCGTAATACGTTTTCTTTCAAATATTTGCTTTTTTGTGTTAGACTACTGTGTCTTCTAATGTATAGGGTCCAGGGTTTTCTTAGTAAATCCTCAATCTTCCGTTTATTTTCTTTGGATATTGTAAGGTCTTTTAGTAACATGGGAAAGTATGCTTCTTTGTATTTAGTGTATACGTGTAATAAGCCATTTCTTGGCAATTGACTACCAACATCCCGTCTATTCATAGTGCAGATGAGATATGCATTTTTGTTATTTCTCTGTGGATGATGATCTAACCATTCTTTGACGTATGGTAGTGAATCAATTAGAGGGAGATGTCTCGTTCCGGTTTTACCGTTAACTAAGACTTCTGCATATTGTTTATTACCTGAGCTTTTAAAAATGATATCTTTGATTTTCAAATCCAATATTTCATGCGGTCTAGCAGATAGATCTCTTGAAATTGCGTGATAACATCTATCTCTCTTGCTTGGACACCATTTTAAAAACACCAAATCATCTTCTAATGTCCACAGATCTGTGGGTTTGTAAATTGAGGTTTCCTTCCTTTTTAACTTTGGAATATTATTCAATACTTTGGGTTTAGGTCTGTCTCGAGGTTCTCGCGTCGGATTGTATAACCACTTAAAGAACCTCACCAAATTTGCAACGTGTAAGTTATATGTACCAATCCATTTGTGTAATGGATCTACTTTATCGGACTTTCTGATACTGTTTAGATATGAGAGGATATCCTCTCTTTTCATATCATTAAATGATTTACCGCCTTCATAAAACTGTGATAGCTTCATCAGGGTATTTCGATTAATCTTCTTGTAATTATCGCTCAAGTTAATCTCGATCTGCATTGAATCAAGGTATTCTCTTATGATGTCGTCATTGGATTTGCTTACTACTCGCTGCATGTATAGCGTTATTCAACGCCATATACTAATAAAGCGTTCCATTAATCCCCACTTGTTATAGAGAATGATGACCATCTCTATGGTCTGAAAGATTGCCTTGAGTTAAATCGTCGAATAAACATTCCGATCGTTTTTGATAGTTTTCATCATGAATTGTTATCTAATAGTGAGTCACTCAAGTTCGCACTTAGGATGGCTATGTCGACATGGGACAAGAATAGAGATGGGTTGCCAATTGTCGATTATAGTAGTCCGTATTTAGGAAATGATGAAAAAAGCATCAAGGGTAGAAGGGGCAAACATGCTGAAAGAATTGAAACAACATCATTTAAGAAATTCTTGAAGGAAACAGAAAATTTGGATTTTGATGTCATGCTCGAGATAAAAGATAAGGAAAAGAGCGCTCTGAAGGCCATCAGGATTTTAAATTCCTAATTCTAATTCTGCATTATGGGAACATGTGCTGAATATTCCGTAGTAGGTACTAGTATATCAAGGCGGTATTAAAGTGTATGTGAGGGTATAGGGCTGATGTGAGCTATTCAGTTGTAAGTAAAGTTTTTGGTTCAGAATCTGCCGTTAACTTTCTTTTTGCCAGCAACTGCTTATGCCTGAATTTTATATTTCGTGGGTTCGATCTTAATTTGTGGCTACAACACGGACACCAGATACCTTCATCCCATTTTATGAATATTTGGCAAACCTGGCATCTCTTCTGTCCACTTTCATACCTTCCTAATTTGAATTTGGCCCTTCCAGCTTTGTGTCTAACACATATTCCCTTGCAGTACATCTAATAGGAGTGTCAATACGTTGTGGCATCAACCCTTATTAGAGTATGTAACAAGTGAATGATAAAATCATATGATATGATGATTTTGAAGTTTAAACGTACAATGATAGCTGCGACTTGAAATAGGAAAGAATAGAATTTGAAGAAGATAGCTGGCTATTCAAGTCCACAACTAACATAAGGCGCATCGCATAAGTGAGATTCCACTACGCTTTAACGCTGCGACTACATAATTTGCTCAAAAAGACTAATCCCCATACATCTCTTCCAATCGGGTTCTGTAGAACACCCTAGAAGTTAACAGAGCTTCCAATCGCTTATTATCCTGCTGACTGCACCCTAGCTGAACAATTCAGCACAACATACTCCAGATTCTCACAGCAATGAAAGCACAACAGAGTATGCGAGGTATAAGCCGGATAGCTCCCAAAAGATCCCGGCTGAAAAATCCAATGAACCCAAATCGATTTCCGAACAAGACAATACTCTGGTATCAAAGTTTCGGGAGATCGATCGATTATCACGAACCTACTTTCAGCCTGATTTAATCGACAATGTTCTAAGTACTTTGTCTTTGCTTGTTATGGCCGATAAGAGATGGGAATCCCTGATAGATGCAATCCTAGAAAAGTTGCGTAATAACACAAATATATTGACACAAGCCTTTCCCCAATTTTTGTATTCAAACTTTACAAGGATTCCAAAGGAAATTCCGCTGTACAATCATCATGTGGAACATCTACCTGATGCTGCCGCAACCAAATTGACCGAGATAGAATTATTATTGAAACCTCATCTCCACCCGCCACTCTCGTGGGAGGTAATCGAAGATTTAATTAGAAGATTCACTAAGACGAGTGATTACTCTATTCTTGAGGCAGCTCTTGCAAAGTATCGAACGCAATTTCAAGAACATGGATAGAAGTTCAGGCTCGTGTTTCATGGGCGATTCGAAGCACTGGTATTAGCTCTTCATTACTATCTTTTTTAATCAGGATTCAAGCTCATGTTTCATGGCTCGAGGATGAATCTTCCGTCCCAGCTGCCTAGCACCACGCCTCACTTCTTGCTCT
>JBAUMZ010000005.1:0-1630 GCA_049578985.1 Nitrososphaeraceae archaeon | reverse complement strand
GGGGGTATTAGAATACTCCTAGAGTACTCTAACGAAAGCCGATAATTCGCTGACCAAAATAAAAACTAGTCTAAATGTTCAGAATCCCATTTGAGAACTAATATTACACTGGGCCCAAGGGGGTTTGAACCCCTGGCCGACCGGTTATGAGCCGGTCGCTCTACCAGGCTGAGCTATGGGCCCACAAAAATTCCCTTAAGAGGTTCGATATTAAAAGGTTTGACTCTGCCACACTTCCGGGATTTCCCTACCTTTCTATATTAAAGAACTGAAGGTTCTAGTAGATACCGCCTACTCGCACGAAGGCAAAGTGAAACAATTATGTGCCATGGCCGTGTGATGAGTCATAGGAATCGATAACCTTTCTAATTGGTTCGACATACTTACTAGGATAACGATAAAGGTCTAGAATGATCTTCTCCAGCCCTAGTTCTCTTAACCGGAATACATAGTGATCGCCATCTGTCTTAGAACTAAGTTCTGTTTCGGTTTTGTTTAGCTCTTTTGGATCGGTATACCATCCGTGTTCGATCGCTTTCTGGCCCCAAACTTTCTGTTTGTACTGTTCCTCCACATAATCAAGTCGGCTTTGGCAATGATCCCTTTCTTTCGTCACCTTTGGAAGCTCATTAATTGCAGCTTTATATTCTGGTATGTTATCCTGATATTCTTTCAACAGATTCATCGTTGCTCCCCGTTTTTCCACTTCACTTCTCGTTTCAGATTGAAGCCGAAGGATCTCTTTTTTCATCTCTTCGAGATATTCCGGTAATTTTTCCACTGAAATACCAAGATCATCAACTTGCGAGTAGAAAGCGAAAACACATTGACAAAATTGTTCCATTGACATTCCCCGTTTGAAACACAGCGCTTCTAGAGTAATTACTATTGCTTCAAATTTTTTATATTCGGTGAATAGGTTGTCATTCTTGGATATTTCCAGCGCCACTTCCTTTTCTTCAAGTAGGCTCTTCAACCTGAGCAAGGGTGCAAAATCCTCTATTCGTAGACCCCGAGCCCTCAGTTCTACGGCGACCCCCCGTAAGAGGTCAAAATCTGCATCATCCTGTCTGCATTGTTTTATTATACCAGTGACGGTTCCTTCACCAATCTTCACGTCCTTGGCGATGTCGTCTCTTGAGTATCCTCGCAGCCACTTTCCAATGACCTCTTCCCTTACCGGTTGAGGAATCTTCCCTCCCATTTAGCTCTATTAAAGAATTAAAGAGTGAGAGATAAAAAAGAAGTGGAGCTAGGACCGCTCTATACGAGCGTGAATATGTAAATGACGACTATTTGACCGACAAATGACTAATATTTGCCAAGAAGTTGACGTTAAGTAGACCATAATCTGACAGAAAGTTGACGGGCAGGGTTGCAATAGATAGCTGAAACTGGAAATCGTATCAACGACAAATCTAACAAATTATTTGTCATCCCTGTGATCCCGGCTTAATATTGTACAGTTTCAATGAATAGAATTTGGATTTAATTTGGCAGTAGCTGTTCTTTTTCCGCCAGGTAAGTTTCACATACACCATCTAATATCATGTTCTGGCAGTTTAGTGACTTTGAGGCAGCATCCAATATTGTTTCGTGGAGAGGCGCGGGTGTAGACTCTAATAGGTTC
>JBAUMZ010000004.1:0-2396 GCA_049578985.1 Nitrososphaeraceae archaeon | reverse complement strand
TATTATTATTAATGTATTCTAGTTTCTATAATCGCGTGAATGTATTCTTGTTATTCGGAATTTCTTGATTTATTTTGAAAATAGTGGTGATTTTTTAAGCGCTTCTTCTGCATCTTGTTCGCCTGTTTTAATTAGGTGTTTGATAGAACAAAGTGAAAAATCTGCATCTTCAAATAAGTAGTGTGTATCTTCACTTCGTTCAATTCGTACAATATTCCTTATGATAGCACCACGTCGCTGCACCAGTTTATGATACTCACTTGTTAGCGATTCTCTGAATCTTGATTTTGCGTTTTCGTCTGAGGAAATCATAATTATTTCATACATGTTTTCAAGCAACCGAATATAACGTGATATTACCGCTGACATTCTGACATTGTGTGATGTTTTATCTGTGTGTATTATATCTCTGGCTCTGTGCCATGTTTCAAACATGTTAGAAGGAAGCTCGTGATGTTTACGCGGGAACAGATTCACGATATATACATCTTTATTATTCTTAGGTGATGCGTCTATCACTTCTCTTAATGGAGTATTGCTTTGCAAACTCCCATCCCAAAGAAATCTTCCATCCTTTTGGATCCATGATATGCCATAGAACGGATAGCCAACACATGATATGATGTGCTCTAGTTCAATATTCATATTCCTGCTATCAAAAGTAACAGATTCACTAGTTTGAATATCTGTAGCAGTAATTATAAGTCTAGGGCCGGAGGATTTATCACCAGAGTCATTAATTTTTGTAATATCGATATATCTGTTCAAAGTATTCCTTAATGGCAACACATCATATAGATAAGGAGATGTAAGGTAATAGTATAAAGCTTCAAATGGAAATAACCAATTTGGTTCGAAAACATTCCTATTACCATACATAGCAGCGTATAGAACTGATAAACTTGGTCGAATACTGTCAGGAATAAATGATGAAGTGACATTCTCGGCTACCGTAAGCCAGAAATCTTCCAGATGCTGTGCAGGATTATCATTTTTCGCTCCAACTATAATCGCGGCATTGACGGCTCCAATGGAAGTGCCTGCAACAACATTAAATTTTATGCCGTGTCTCTCAAGTGTTTTGTATACCCCACATTCATATGCTCCTAAAGAACCACCTCCTTGGAACACAAGCACATTCTCAATATTTACAGAAGTTGACAATGTCAATACTGGTTCCCTTTTCATCCAAGAGCTGTGTTGTTAGCATATTACTACTTTGCGGGGTCAAAACTTCCACAGGCTCATCATCATTTATTATCATCGAAAGCTGTATTGGTCCCATACCAATGATCCCACACATACTTACACTGTTTACACCCAAACAATCTGCCTTTATTTCTTTCTTCGCAATACGTAAAATGTCTATAATTCTCATCAGATGGATACTCATATTTTTCAAACCTTGGAATGAATATGGAAGTCATAACTCGATCCTTATTTCCAAGATTTGAATAGGCGATCTCCTTCTGTTAAGAGTATAATGGGATATCAAACAGATTTTTTTAGCCCTGTGATGTATTTATTCTTGATCGCCAAGGGTTAAAGAACTACTTCAATCTTACAACCAAAACTCGAACAATAGGTCCTGGCTCAAATATCTGCATTTATAGATAAAACCTCTTTAGCCACTTTCAGCAGCTGTACTTTGTCTTGAAAGGAGATTTTTACCTTCAAATCACTCTGAATCTTGTAGTGCTCGTTTGAATATCATATCTCCCCCGTGATTCAGTGAGGTCTATCCAAACACAAGAGAATTATCTACACATCGTTCTCTTCAAGGTCATGATAATAATCTCTAAGGGTAGCCCATGTTCCTCACAGATGGTATGGTTTAGATGAAGAAGAACATGGCGTTAAACAGTTGCGTGTTGCGGGAGGTGTATGTGGCTGTTGTCTTAATGCAGCTATGCAGTTCTATAGTTATGCTAATGAAAGTGTCAATAATGATATTATGAATTCAAGTATTAGTGATGGTAGTGATGATGATGTCGAGAATAGGAGATATAGTAATTGTGCTATCGCTAAGAGAATTGGACTAGGAATTCCTCTATATCCTGTATCTAATATAGAAATAGCTGAAATAACAAAGATCGCTGAAAATGCGCACAGATATTTACAGATAGCGTTCGCGGAGGATCTTTATCTCTATTGCCAGGGTAATGGGATTAATTTCCAAGAACTCAGAGATGCCCTCAATACCAAATGGAACGTGGATATACTTGAACCAAGAGATGGGATAGGTGGACATTGCTTACCATAGGATACAAAGATGTTCCTAGGATCGACGAACGACTGCCATCGAAGTAGATCAGGATTACAGGAGACAGAGGCAGGCAAGCAGCATTACAATACAGGAAACAAATCAAGATACGGGGGAAGGTATAGTTAAATCC
>JBAUMZ010000003.1:0-2648 GCA_049578985.1 Nitrososphaeraceae archaeon | reverse complement strand
AAAAGTAACTGCTAAGCAGTGTATCTAGTTTTATTGATTGTTACTGTAGAAACATAAGCAAATTATGGGTAACTAAATTAGGAGGTAATGCAGTTAGTATTACTATGTCTCATAATAAGAATACAGATGAAATGAAACTAGAACTAAATGATTTTGCTAATAGCATTACAGCTGAAGCAGAAGAAGAACTGAGAAATGAATTTGATAAACATGTGAAAGCAGCTCGCCAATTCAAAGAATCAGGAAATATTCAACTAATGGTAGAGTTTTATAGCAAAGCCTTGGCTATTCAAATATTCTTAGATGTGATGAAAAAGTAAGAATCGCAATTAGTCTCTTAACATTAATAGTATTTTAAAAAACGAAACAAGTCACGCTCATAATGTCGTGGTATAGTGACAGTCGAATTAGTAGCAGCATACCTATATATCGACATACAGTAAACGATTTTCTTGTAGCATTAATTATTGAAAGTAAAAGAATAATACAAATATAACTGAAGATATTTACAATCTCTCTCATCGACAGATATCTTTTTTTCCATCTTTTACAAGAAATGTAAAAATGCTGGCGTATTTGGGAAAATTGTAGTAGGACATAATGAGATAATTAGATCAAATGTTCCAATAACTCACCTCCCTAGATTTTTACAACATATAATGATAAGATCCATGATTAGAGGAAATACATCGTAATCCTAGATTATCCATTATTTTGTTCTGTCCAGCATGTAGAACTAACAATAGTCTTGTAATTCCCTCTCTAATGTAGAATAATTTTAATTATTAATTCTTATTTTTAGTATAATCTCGTTTATGCTTTTGATGATTGTACGTTTCTATGGCAAAGATTGTTGGCTTCTGATATATGGATTCTTGGTTAGAATGATTATGACTGTATTACCCCAAGAAATATTCGATGAGCTCCTTTTGAAGATTTATGAAGTATCTATGTGTACTTCACTTTCATTGCTCGATATTATTAGACCAGCTGATAAATAGATTATATATCTTGCAAGTAGAAATCATGTAGAACCTTGTAAGTAAAGCATTGCAGTACCCTATTCCACTGGCAGGAATTCAGTCTCAGAGGATACGTCTGTACTACAACATATGTAGAGGTATGGGTTTAACGGTTTTCCTAGCTGTGAAATAGTAGAAGCTAACATTGCCACCTCGTTTCCATATTACTTCCTCTTCCACTGCAAATAATGCACACATGTATCAAATAGTTGTTTATTGCAGGCATCATCATTGCATTTGGCTGTAGGTCTCTGGGACAGATGTTATTGAGTAATCCTTTCTTTTACCTTTCTAATATGCGAACATTCTGTTTGTTTAATCGCAAACCATTTACATGTACAAAGATATCGTTGCTTTCTAATACTAAAATAGACATTATAAGTTCTATTCTGGTTTGTATTTGACTTGACAATATAGCCTCCTTCCTCTGGGTCTTCTGCCACAGCCACCAGTTATTTCACTATCCCACTAAAATGCCATCGTTTTTACATATAAAGCTATTTAAACGTTTAACGTTTAACAATACGTTTAACAATTTAATAATAATACGAAATTCATTCTAGAAATATTCGCGCGCATACATTTGAATTAACCTTTCGAAACCCTTATTCCATCTTGTTAAGTCATCTTATTTCCATTCCCATAACCTATTGTTCATAATTACCTAATGAGTCTACTTCATATTCGTTCACTCCAATGAGATGATTAAGAAATGAAGTTTATTCTCCGAATTTGTTTCATGAAATATTGCGCCTACGTATCTCATCTTTCCTGACTTAACCATCTTCCCCTCTGCATGGCCTGTTGCAGTTGCCACTTCACGACCATCCTTGGTCATTATTACCCCTTGATCTTGACTATACGAAGTATCGTCGGGTCTTTGAATTGCCCAATACGTCCAAGTTGTTGTCACCTCTAGGCTCCCTGTGAAAATTCTTGTGCCTGTAATGGAGGTCTCAAATTTGGAGATTCCATTTTCAACTGATAGTACTCGTTGGCCAGTTATTCTTCCTCTACTTTCGAAGAGTAATTGTCCTAACATCAGATTTCTCATAATATGGCGGCTATATCAACGATTTATGTGATTCTCTAACGGTTATATTTTTAGGGCTTGAATAATATCTAATCATAAAATGGAAGAGGTCCGGTCTGAAGATAGTAACTTTGTTTCTAAATGAAATAAGTGACCTTTGAAACCCATCAGATCCTATTTGATACTTCTTGTTTCAAACATGAGAAATCCTAGGTAGTCATTTACGGAATTCAGAAAGAGGCTAGGACAGTACTTCAGAACCAAGCATTTCAATCTGAATATGAGGAATTATCTTACTAGGAATATGTCAGGGAACTTATCTTAATTGGTCTAGTTAAGGACGTCTTAATTGATTTTGCAGAACAATTTAATGTCTGTATTATCTATTTAGATATATAAATTTCTCCACTTCATCTTATCCTTCGGTTTTAGTATAACATAGAAAGATGTCGATCTTAACAATATATTTCTATGTACCATCTATTAATTAGTTGGTATGAGAAGATCGAATAATAATGGATCCGAAAATGGAAATGAAATAGAGGCTAAAGAAATGATTCTGGGAGAAATACAAAATGTACATGGTAATCCTT
>JBAUMZ010000002.1:0-5411 GCA_049578985.1 Nitrososphaeraceae archaeon | reverse complement strand
TTCTCTATTTATCCCATCCTCTCCATTTATCCTTCTTTCACACGAGAGAGCTGAAATCGTTTTTACCTCCTCAGTTTAGTTTAGGAGAAAGTATACATGATGCATATTTGGAATTTTAGCTTACAAGTACCCTTCATGGTTGACATGGTCTGGCAAGAACAACCAAAAGAACAGGAGTGGTCATCGTAAACCAGCAAATTAGGCGAGATACGAAGTTATATCTAGGCGAGATACGAATCTTATGAATTATCTTATCCAAAGACGAGATGCATACTCTAAACGCTTCATTATGAGTTCCAGTTTATGTATGCGGTTTTATGTCCTCGGATCCGATGGGATGTTTGAATTTAGATTAATAACAGGTGCACAGGAGTAATAGGTATATTCTTTTCATGGAGGTTTTCCACGTCAGGATTCAAGTTACATTAACATCAGAGTAATGAGGCTTGCAGCGGTCGCTGTAATTCTGTAAAAACAATATGTTGTCGTTATCGTTATCGTTCATTGCTATCACAATTTTTCTTGCTGCCGTGACCTTACCGGCGCCTCCCTTCTGCTATGCAGATTTCCATTGCTAATGCTGGGCGGAAATAATGGTTTGCCCCTCGTCCCTTAGCTTTCGGGGAGAATACACTCCATCATACTCAAGCGAAGGGCGGGTTCCTTGAATTTGAGAGACTGGTTGATTGACATTTGCACTAGCCTCGTGAACGTCAGCCGGTTGAGTCATTTTTTGCGATTACTTCCAGTTGTCAAATCCTCTTGATGTTGTGCACTCACATCTGATTGCAATGTAAGATTATCATCCAGTACGCAGAGACTAGATAGGATAGTCACTGATGATTCTTTCCCTTTGATGATTTTTTTCTTGCTCGTCTGGCGGTAGGTTTGGTTGGTTTCTTTACGCCTTTGGTTGTTTTTTTAACCTTTCTTGTCGTTTTAGGAGCGCGTTTTGTTGCCTGGGTTGCGCTCCGTTTTGCTGTAGCCTTCGTTTCTTCAGCCGATGACAATGCCTCTTCAGCTACACTAGCAGTTTCAGCTGCTACATTACTATCAAGAAGCTGCCTAGTTGTATCCCTCACATCATGCGCTGTATCTTTTGCTGCCGTAGCTGCTGCCTTTACAGAATCAGCAAGCTCCATAACTGCACCACTATCCCTGAATGATTTGAATGCTTCCTCTGTCGAAGTAGCTTTCTCTCGTATAGTCTTTGCCACATTCTTAACAGCTTTAGCAGTTTGGTCTGCTTTTTTTCGCTGAGGGGATGATCTAGTTGACTTTGAGTTCTTTGTCATTATGATACATTATATCAGGTTTTCTTTAAGCATTGTCTATATTGGCAGCCACTTTCAGTGGTAATCCATACATTGCCATGCTTCTGCACGATATAAGCAATGGAACTAGGTAACTGAATTTGATCACCAAGTGTCATACTTGATCAAAAAGTATTCAAACATTGAGTGTCATACTTGATAGCTCGATAGCTCAACTGGCTATCAAAGGTGACTAAAAAGGCTTGGAAGAAGGCGAAAACAAAGCAGAATATATTTTTCAAAAAGAGGAGAATCAGCCGCACAGACATAATGATGACCTCACAAAAAAAAGCCTTCTCATGTTTGTCGTTGTAGGTGGCGGATTCAGTGGAATTGAGACAGTGGGAGCATTGAATGATTTTGTAAGAGAGACAATAGCAACATTTTACAAGAATATCGATGGTAAAGATGTCAGAGTTGTTCTAATAGAGGGGGAGGACAAGATCATGAATGAAGCAGATAGCGAATTGGGAACGTTTGTATTGAAACGGTTAGAAGAGAGAGGAGTAGAATTCATATTAAATACATTTGTTGACAGTGCGTCTAAAGACCATATAAGATTGACAAGCGGCATAACTATCCCCACTTATACCGTAGTATGGACTGCGGGTTTAACTGTCAGCATACTGATTAAAAACCTTGAATGTGAACATTCCAAAGATGGAAGGATTATGGTAAGTAATTACCTGCAGCTTTATGACTATCCCATGGCATACGCCTTGGGAGATTGTGCATATATTATAGACACAAAAACTGGAACACCATATCCACCAACTGCTCAACACGCAATAAAGGAGGGAAAAATTGCTGCTGAAAACATCATTACGAGTATTTATAATGAAGTGAATCAAATAGAACAAAGCAAGGAAAAAAAACTCAAAGAATTTAACTACAAATCTCGAGGTATGATGGCAGAAATTGGAAAAAGAATAGGGGTGGCGGATATTTTTGGTCTGAAATTCAAAGGATTTGTCGCCCGGTGGCTTTGGCGAACATTTTACCTTGCGCAGGTACCAACTACAAGAAAGAAAATAAAGATTATTTTGGACTGGTCTTTGGATACATTATTCAGACCAGATGTTGCAATGATTAAGAGAATCAAAGGGAATGATACTTTTGTTTCTAATGGAAAGAATATTGTAGATTTAACCCATGAAGAAAAAAATAAGGGAAAAGTGGATAATGATGACTATAAAGATAGCATAGGAAACTATACCATAAGTAACCGTAAGTAAAATTGACTGTGATGCATCCTAGGACTTTTGGCTGTTATGGGTGGATCCCACAGGAGCTTTATATAATAATTTCCAGTGGAGGTTCTAACTGTAAGTGGATGTTTTGGAGCCTCAAATACACTCTTTGGGGTTGGTGGTTGACCCTTTCCCGTAGACTGTAACTCGTAGGCATATTGTACTGGTGCATTTCCTGTAGTCACGCATCGATGGTTTTAATTCTTCAAGTCTTTTTGAATTGTTCTTTATAATATGAATTCCTTTAATATTAGACTGTCTCCGCATGATTTATGATAATAGTATAAGGATGTTAATATATAATTTATTTATTTGTAATGTATACATATTCGCGACCGGATAGCCTAAAAAGTTAGAAGTACCCCGACACATACAGAGGCAACGTAATAGAACGAGTCTACAGTCATCTTTCTATCATATTCCATACTGCACTTGCTTCTTTCTCTTGATTTTGTTTGAGCCCCTTAGCCAATAGTTATTAGACATGCTCCCATCATACTATTTGATATGAGTAAGAATTCTGGTAAAATAGCAGAGTGACCCTACATTAAACGGGACTAATGGATCCATTGTATTAGAGAGCATATAATAATACTGTAGATCCTCCTTGACACAATATCCTTATTATTATCTTAGTTGGAGTTACGTGTAGTTTGACACTCGATCAAGATACCTTGGACGAACTCCTAAAATTTCCTCTAATGGAAGCTCTAACTGGAAGACGATCTAGAAGATTTTGTATGGGTGCAGAGATTCCTGATGGTGTGTTTGCTTTCAAGTCTAAACACAAACCTATGCCGCTCAGCGAATTAGAACAGCTTATATTATTATCTACTATGGGTGGTGTTACTGGATGGCATTTTGCTATTATGCGTCATAAGAAATACGCACCGTACCTCTCTAACTATTGTAACAGTCCATCTGGTCGCACATTCCCATCAGCAGCTGGATTCATCACATCAGAAATTTTTTATACTGATGATAGTGGTACATACTTCTTCCCAACAAGAGATTTTCATCCGCCTCTGAAGATAGTGGATGGAAAAGTTGACCTGCAAGAGTTTTTAGCCTCTCACAAGGCAAGAATACGCAAACTATCTGACAAGAGATTGTATACTCCAAGAAAAGAACCATATATGGAAGGTCATAACACATGGATAGCAAATCATGAAGGATCTACATTTGTTATTCCGATTGGGGATCTAGCCCAACACGTACTTTCAACCATCTGCTTTTATGCTGTAAATCAGTTTCCGATCTATGATGATATAGCAAAGAAGCAAATTCCTGGCATCAACAAATATGATAACTTGGTAGATACAAAGAACCCTATTCCACTAACATTTCTGGAGCAGTATTGCATTTCTGAGTTAACAGCTGAACTTTCGACTTCGTGTTATGGTGGGGCATTATTGCTTCAAGCAATGGGTCTTGGAGGGTGGATGTATGATGGCGTAGACAGGCATACTGTCTTAGGAGCTACAGGAGATCCTAGCGTACCTGGATTAGGATTTAGATACGACACGGACGAACGCTGGTCTATACCCAATCCTACTGGCTTACCTGGAGTTTTCGAAGGATATTGTCCTCCACATTATAAGGACATGAGAGAGGCGACTGAAGCCCTTATTAACAGAAAGTTTGGTGACGGTGGCGTATATAACACAGAGACGCCTGGTGCATGGAAAGACAGCACAAAAGTTAGAAGTAGCGCACAACACTTTGCTGAAAAGATTAAAGAATGCATAGCATTGCAAGCCCAGTACATCTATGATACATACGGCAAATTTCCAGCTACCGTTCCAAGCATATTTTTGCTGACTTATCTACAAGCACAACACTTAGATCTAGAATTCTACGATCATTTTTTCAAGCCTGGCGCGTACCTAAGCACACATAAGAAGCATATGAGGAAATGGCATAACAACAGTCATAATAAAATAGAATAGTATAGATAAACATGTAAACTAGTCAACGATTTTAACAGTGCGTCTTTTAGACGCTTGACTATAAAACTATTCATAGTATTCTAAAATATAAATGTAGTACATACAGCACTCTGAATAAATTTGTTTGGCATGAGATCGATTATCTTATTCGTTGCCTTCCAACCAGTACAGTGACAAGGAATAATATATCTGGGATTTAATTTCTGAAGCTCCTTTAATGTAGGATCGATAGCTTCTTCAAAAAGTCCCCCGTCAGCAGGCAGATGAAAACCGCCTACTACTGAATAGATATTATCTATTCCTGTTACCTGTTTTGCATAGTTAACCGTATTTATAATCCCTGCATGGCCACATCCAGTTATAACTACTAGCCCTTTATTTCTAACATTCATTACTATTGCTTGGTCATCTTTAACTAATGGGTCTGGAATTAGATTCAGATTATTCTTCACATCATTACTATCATTGTGAGGCTTTTCTGCATACTGAAATGGAAATCCTTTTTCAAAGCTAGTATTTCGTGGTATTTCTCCCGTAACTAGTAGTGACGAACTAGCATCTGTTGGAAGCATTCTTACATCACTATTCTTATTGATTGTTGCTCCAAGCTCTACGAGTTGTTTTTCATCTAGGATTGGCAGTCTTCCCTTTTTTCCATCTGAATAAATCTCCCATCGTTTTAGAAAAGCATCAGGATGCAAGAAGACATCTATACCCTTGTTAGCGTCTATAGATTGGGTAAGAAATGATATCCTCTTAAGTACATTAGCAAGACCTGTAAAATGATCGAAATGACCATGGCTGAGAATAATTCCATCGATCTGATCAAACCTAACCCCCAATAGCTCCGCATTATGAAGCACACCGTTTTCGCTTACCCCAGTATCAAAAAGGAATGT
>JBAUMZ010000001.1:0-27541 GCA_049578985.1 Nitrososphaeraceae archaeon | reverse complement strand
CAATGGGCAATCGTCGGATACCGTATTTGGTCATAATTAATGCAGCATCATAAATGGTGGCTTCCGGTCCTACAGTAATTAGAGGCTTTGACATTATGTCGTAAGCGATTGTGGAATTAGGGTCCTTAGATTCCGCAACGACTCTTCTCACTATGTCTCGCTCAGTAATTATCCCCACCGGAGCAGTATTTGTCTTACTTCCAGCATTCGTAGAAGTAGTAGTATACTCTGTAACTATTACTGATCCTCTCCCTTTCTCTTTCATCTTTTTGGTCAAATCAAATACGTTATCTGATGCATTGGCTGTCTCAAGCGGTAACGTTGTCATTAGCATCTCTACAGAAAGACTCTTGTCACTTACGTTAGGAGTTGACATATGATTCAAACCAATCGAGCTATATATTAATCAACTACGGGGAGCCAGATTTCATACATCATGATTGGATGGCTAAGGAAAACAGAATATAACAAAATGACTGGTGAGTACCTAAGCTATGGCTAATGGAACCAGTCAAGAAGGCGAATAAATGAAACATTATAATGTAGCCCAGTTAGCAGCAACATTCATCCATAAGCGGCAGGATAGCAACACACATTTTACTATTCTGTTAAAATAACATGACATTACCAATAAGTCTTGTTCAAATAATTACATGACATTACCAATATGTCATCTTAATCCTTATATAAAATGCAGTTGGTATACAGGGATAGGTGAGCAATATTAGTTGAGTTCGGGAGATATAGATCCGTTTGATTGGTTTAATAGATTCTTTGTTGGGGGACGAAGCAGCAGAGCACATGATTTTGGATTTCCTGATATTTTCGGAGGCTTTGGTGAAATGAGAAGAGAAATGGAAAAAGGATTTAAAGATATATTCAAAGATATAGAGACTAAAACGCCAAAAGATCTAGTAAGAGAATACGAAACGAAGGAAGGAGATAAAGTAAAGGAGTATGGACCATTTGTTTACGGTTATTCCATGACTCTTGGATCGGATGGCAGACCTAAAGTAAGGGAGTTTGGTAATGTGAGGTCTCCATTTAGTAGCACGGGCCCTTTTACTAGGTCATTGATCTCATCTGAAAGAGAGCCTCTGACAGAAGTGACAACTTCAGACAAAGATGTAAAAGTTGTCGTGGAAATGCCAGGTGTAAACAAAGAGAACATACAGATAAAATCCTATGATAATTCAGTGGAAGTAATTGCTACTGGCACTAGAAAATATCATGAAGTTATCAATTTACCTAAAGAAGCAGATATTGAAACAGCTAAATCAGTGTTCAATAATGGAATCCTTGAAATAACATTTAACAAGAAAGATCAGTCGAAGCCTAAAGGAAAGGAAATAAAGATAGAATAACACGTAATAGTGTCATTAGACAGTATCCTTTCATTCAATAGTTACTTGTTCCTTATCTGGTAACTTTGAGACTAATACTTTGGCTTAGGTAACCTAACAGATCGCATGACGTTCGAGAAACAACTAACTGTCCATAAATAATTGAATCAACAATATTCCAATTATGCCCAGTTCAACAAAGAAAAGGGTAGTACGCCTTCTTGTCGGATTAAATCGGCCATTAACAGATCATTTTTAATTGTCCTGCAAAACGTGGTCGACGATAGCGTCTAATTCTGCTGTAGCAAGACAACATACTTTATCAGCTCCCCCATAATACACAAATAAGACCCCATCTATTACACATGCTCCAGATGGGAAAACGACGTTATCTACGTCACCGTATTTTTCATAATTTTCATTCGGTTCTAATATTGGGCGCTTTGTTCTGCCGAGAATTTTTGTAGGATTTTTTAGATCTAGAAGAGCAGCGCCTGCTCTATATACTTTATCCGTACTGACTCCATGATATATTATCAACCACCCTTTCTTAGTACGAATGGGTGGAGTTCCAGCACCAATCTTTAGTGCTTCCCACTCTTCTTTAGGTTCAAGGAGAATCATATGTTTGTCAAAATTCGTTAATGTGGATGAACTCTCTCCCAACCATATGCTTGGCCTGCTAACCCCGTACGACGATCCTACCCAAGAGCTGGGTCTCTGCAAGGAAAAATAACAGAAAGTACTATTTGATTTGTATGATGTTTCTTTATTCGATAGAGCTGACCTCATTTTGTCTGGAAAAATAACGACATCTTTGTTGTCTGCACCTCTGCTGGTTATTATTCCGAGACGTTTGAATTTACGGTAATCCTCTGTTGTTGCCAGTGCTGAAGAAACACTTGGTCCTTCACGTGCATGATTAGATAGCACAACGTAGGTCACATAAGTCCGAGAGTCCACCTGAACTAAACGGGGATCTTCTATTCCAAATCTTTCATAATCTTCAGTTGGAGTGAAAACCATTTCATTGGGCCTAGTGAAGGCATATCCATCTAAACTTGAAGCATAGCCTAACCTTGAGATATAGTTTTCATATTCTCCTACTGCCCGATATAGCATATGCACCTCATGTCCATCATAGAGCGTTGCACAGTTGAAAACTGCTCCAGATTCCCACCAATTTTGTTTGTTAGGGACGAGGATTGGATTCTTGTCATGTCTTTTTAGAATATTGCTATTATTATGTTCAACCAATTCTTATTTAAATAGCAAACAAATTCAATTCACTGTCTCATAAAGTGACAACACTCTGCATCATGCTATATTCCAACCAAATTTCACTCTCTTCATGCTTCAATTTTATCGTCGTCTTCATTCGAATATAATTCAATATTCTACTGTAACACTGAGAGATCGGTTACTTAAATCCCTTCGGTTTAGCAATCGCCGTGAAGTGGAAAGTAAATGTCTCAATTTTGTGAATTCTATCTATCTCATTAATATTACTGGACAATTCGCTATTTCTGAAATCCATCTAGAAATGCTTCCTATCCCCTTTCTTTCGTGTAGCCTCTTTAGCGATCCACTACTACCCATTATTATCGCATGGACCATCTCATTTCTTGCGACATTTAATATCTCATCAGCAGGGTCTCCTGTCTTAACAAGAGAGGTTACCTTTATACCCTTTCGATTCAATTCCTTCCATTTTTCCTGGATCATTTGTTCCGCCGCACTTTTAAGTTCGTCCACAAAATGATTCCTTGCCGTTTCAAACTCGTTCATATCTCTGATGTGCTCTCGCATTCCACCTGGACATAGACACGTGGTGTCTACAACATATAACAAAATGAGCCCAGAATTGGTATTTATGGCAACTTCGCATGCTCTATCTAACGCTTTGATGGAAAGCTCCGTGGAATCGAAGGGGACTAAAATTCGTGAGTTGTCCTGAATCATATTTTATAATTATAATATTGATCAATAGTTTAAGTCTTATTTCCTAAGATTGATCTGTTTATGATTTAGCACTGGTTCACTACCTCTTAAACGATAAAATATTGTTCTTATTTATTTATCACTCTTAACTTTTTATAACCATCTTCATATGTTCAGTTCGATGATAGATGAACACTGACAATAACGTCGGTGATGAAAATGGCAGCATGAATGAAAGGGAGGGTGTTGAAGAGAAGAGTTTCAATCTCACAGTCGCTGAGGTTGGCAGCAAAGATGTCGGACGAAGGATTGCCAGAATAGATCCAAAGGTCGCCCAAGATTGTCAAATACAGACCGGAGACGCATTGAAAATATCCTCAGAAAAAACAGACACAGTTGCCCTGAGCTGGCCTGCCCGACAGGATGATTACGGCAAGGGCTTGATAAGAATCGACGGATATCTAAGAAATAAGCTCGACGTGGGTATCAACGATAGGGTACAGGTCACAAAAGCTATAACGAAAGATGCAAAAAATGTTACACTTGCACCGGCCGAGCCATTAAGAATACTTGGTGCAGAAAAATACCTAAGTGAGATTTTAGAAGGACAGATTGTAACGAAAGGTGATATAATTCCATTAGGGATTATGGGCCAAATCATTCATTTAGTAGTTGTTTCCACTAACCCGTCACGAGGCGCTCTCATAATAACAAATACTACCGAAATAGCTATTTCAGAGGGTGCTGCTGCCGCCATTTCAAAGGATGAAATGATAACAGTTACGTATGAAGATGTAGGAGGCTTGAGAAACGAGGTCGGCAAAATTAGGGAGATGGTCGAATTACCGCTACGTCATCCAGAGTTATTCAAGAGACTTGGAATTCAAGCTCCTAAGGGTGTAATATTACACGGGCCCCCAGGTACAGGGAAGACATTATTAGCAAAAGCGATTGCAAATGAAACTACTGCAAATTTCTATTCTCTAAGTGGACCTGAGATTATGAGCAAATTTTATGGAGAGAGCGAAGAACGGCTAAGGAACATGTTTCAACAGGCAGAGCAAAATTCTCCAGCGATACTTTTTGTAGACGAGCTCGATTCAATAGCTCCAAAAAGAGAAGAAGTTTCTGGCGAAGTGGAGCGACGAATTGTATCCCATTTATTATCTTTGATGGATGGCCTCTCTTCTAGAGGCAAGGTTGTCGTTATAGGGGCAACTAATCGGGTAAATGCAATTGATCCCGCATTGCGCAGGCCGGGGAGATTTGACAGGGAGATAGAATTAGGTGTCCCAGACAAAGAAGGGAGATTAGAGATACTAAATATTCATACGCGAAACATGCCTTTATCTAAAGACGTAGACCTAGAGAAGATATCTGAAGTTACTCATGGATTTGTTGGAGCAGACATACAATCTTTGGCCAAGGAAGCAGCAATGTCAGCGATAAGACGAGTTCTACCGGAAATTGACCTAAGACAGGAAAGTATTCCCCGCGAAACCCTTAACAAGATAAGCGTTACCATGCAAGACTTTACAGATGTTCTGCGAGATATAGAGCCTTCAGCCATGAGAGAAGTGTTCGTAGAGATACCTAATGTCACATGGAATGATGTTGGTGGGCTCTATACTGTCAAAGAGGAATTATTGGAAGCAGTAGAATGGCCACTGAAATTCAAGAAACTATTTGGTCGGGCCCAGATAAAACCACCAAAGGGGATCTTCTTATATGGCCCCCCGGGTACTGGTAAGACACTCTTGGCTAAGGCGATCGCAAATGAAAGCGAAGCCAATTTCATCAGTATCAAAGGACCAGAACTCTTATCGAAATGGGTAGGAGAATCTGAGAAAGGAATAAGAGAAGTATTTAGAAAGGCAAGACAGGCAGCGCCTTGCATTATATTTTTTGACGAAATTGATGCGATAGCTCCGGTAAGGGGTGGAGAATTTGGTGATTCCCATGTGACCGAACGAGTAATAAGTCAACTCCTGACTGAGCTTGATGGTCTCGAGGAATTAAGAGGTGTAGTCGTAATAGCTGCTTCAAATAGGCCAGATATTGTAGATCCGGCATTGATAAGACCTGGCAGATTTGATAGACTATTGTATGTTCCCCTCCCAGATTATGATTCCAGATTGCAAATACTCAAAATACATACTAAAACAATGCCTTTGGCAGATGATGCCAATATATCAGCCTTATCTAAAATGACGGAAGGATATACAGGGGCAGATATAGCCTCATTTGCTTCCGCTGCTGCTATGATTGCAATGAAAGAGCATATAGCTAAGTACAAACAAGACTCTGAAGAAGCCGAAAGAAATTCTAGTGAATTAACGGTGTATATGAACCATTTTGAACAGGCGCTGAAAAAGATACGTCCACTTTCACCACAGGAATTGAATTGGTACCAAAGAACCGCTCAAGAATTTGGAAGAAACATTGTATCTTCCAGAAGAACAAGTGAAGTAGCTGAAGGCGGAATTCTGTGACTCGTTAAGCTACTATATAACGCGCAGTCTTGAAAGGATATTCGCAGCGGCAGCGCAGAGACGACTTAGCATGAAGCAGATGGTGGTCACAAAATTGTCTTACTATCTTGTATAGAGGATTTCGATTAGTTTCAATCGCGTGTCGTGCATTGCATGACTGGGGATGAAGGTTTAGTCCTCTAAATGCGACTGTAGACATACAAGTAAGGCAAAAGGATGCAGCGGTTATGAATGTGATTGACCAGTCACGTCCTGTGCTATTACGCGAATGCCACTGGGAGCGCATATATTGAACGTGAGTTTGCGCACACGCGCATTATCGATCTAAACTTTCAATCTTGCCCTCGGTATACTAAATGAACGAATGAACGTCGATCTCAGAAAGTACTATCATATCTTTGCCTCTTGCATAAAATGAGATATCTCCAAAAGGTAAAGCATAAAGCATTGTGCATCCAATATTCACGGACAATACTTGTCACCTGGGAAGTTGCTGATAATATTCTAGATCTATGGTACATTATTGTTACCAGTTTCTATTAATGCTCTGACAATATCAGTTTTAGTTAGGATGCCGTTTAGATTGTCATTACTACTAGCTACAGGTATACCGCTTATTCTTTTGTCATACATAATTTGTGCGGCCTCTGCTAAATCAGTATTCTTATTGATAATAATAGGTTTATTCATGACATCTCTTGCTAACATGATATATCCTATGCCTGAAAGATCCTTGGACTCTATACCATCATCACCTTCAACAAGAGATGTTAGGGGCATAAGATCTCTTGAAGTTATTATGCCAACTATCTCATTTCCCCTAATGACAACCACCCGGGATATCTTGTTCTTAATCATCAACAAAACTGCAGTGTGTAACGAATGTGAAGGTGAAATGGTAAATACATCTTTGGTCATAAATTCATTAACAAGATGCTTTTTTCTATAATGTTCTGAGTACAACTCTACAAGATCACTCTTCGTCAAAATGTTTAATGAAGTACCATCGGTAATCACAAGCGAACTAATATCATTTTCAATCATCACCTCTGCACATCTATTGATACTCGCATCAGCATTTACAGTAACTATTGGTGTTCTCATTGCCCTGGAAATGCTAATGTCATCAAGAGGCTCTTTCGAATTCTTGAATAAGTATCTCGCAATCCCCTTTTCAGTGACCATTCCAATGGGGGTATTATTTGAAACAACAATAACCCTACTTATATTGTGTCTAATCATGATATCCCGGGCAACATTCATGTTGCTTGTGGGTTCAACTGTAATTGCCTTCTTGCCAACATCTTTTGCAGTTAAAATCATCCTGAAGAGCGGTCATTGCTAGCCATATATTAGCATAACGAGACTAACGACTTGCTAAGTACTAGCAGAACTAATTAAGTGAAAAGTCGAATATCATTCCATATTCATTAGTCACCATGTAGAACCTTCAACTATTGATATGTTAATGGCGAGGGGGACAATATACTCAGCCACAGTATAATTTTGAAATGACTCTTCAGCAAGTACTGGTGCTAGGTTAGGATGGTACAGAGTAGATGTGAATCCCATTACTACAATTAGTGACAAGGCCAAGGATACGACTGAGACATCCATTCCATCTATATTAAAAAGAAGTATCTACATTTACATATTAATTGCTTATCCCAATTGGTGTGCTTTTGTTCATAGAGCATTACTACTGAAGTCCTAAATTGTTAATACCTACGAGAAACATGTGATTGCAATGCCATGCAGAGCCGTGCTGATAGTCTGACATCTTATAAAAAACAGCCCAATCAATTACCGTATCATATCCACTTGGGTTAAACACGGAGTAACTTGTTCTAGCCCAAAACAACTTTTTTCATCATGATTAGAGCGATATAGATAATTATGAAGAGCTGCTGTTGAGGGAATATTAGAATATTGTAGAAACGACTTTGATTTTGTTTAGGACAGGATAGCTCTGTACTAACTATGGTGACAATCTGAAAGATTTCATTTATTACTGCCATTTGAAGTTAGGAAAGTATATAGTTGTTCTTTGCATTGTCTAGAATAATTTGCAGGAAGCGACAGAAGAATCCGTTAGTACGCGAGATCGACAATTTGGATTAGCAGACGAATCTTCTAAGACCCCTCATGTTCATATCAGTTTTCCGAGTTTTGAGAGAATATTAGTTGCGTATGATGGAATGCAAATGTCCAAGAAAGCATTGAGTTATGCAGCATATATATCAAAGATTTCTAATTCGGAGATGGTTGTTATTAACATCGTTAAAGCCAACAGGGGATTAAATAATGTGTTACCTATCACAATAAGAGTAAATTTACAGGGAAAAGAAGAAGAACAAATAGAAGCCGCAGAAAGTCACCAAGGCGTCCTTATCAGTAATATATTACGAGAAATAATCGAAGAAATGAAAACTGCATGTATGGCCAGTGGTGTGAAAGCGAAGATTATATTTGAGATACGTAAAGGGGATCCCGCAGATGAAATCATCAGCCTTTCTAATCTTATGCACTTCGATCTGATAGTTATGGGCAGCCGCCGGATAGCCTCAAGACTAGAAGGTATAGGAAGTACTACTAGAAAAGTTGCAACAACATCCAAAATACCTTTACTTATTGTGCAAAAACAACAAAGATACAAGGATGAATGGTAACTTGGCATATCCAAAAGCTGTCTTTTCCTTTATTCTTGGCCCAATCTCATCAAAATTCTTACTACGGCAAAAGACTAGGAATAGGAAGTAAGACTGGATATGTAAGGAAAGCATATTCCTTTGTTGAAGAGTATAGTTCAGGGTAAGCACGTGTCGTCGTCACCTGTTCACCATACTGGATATGATATACGTACAAGAAAATATTCGATTAACTAATCGAAGACAATAAAAGTCTAAGATAGCAATAGGACTCCTTATGTTAAGACTAGCCGCTAAGGTTGCAATCGTGACAGGTGCTGCTTCTGGCATTGGTTTGGGGATTGCCCAGCTCTTTATCAAGGAGGGTGCCAAGGTTGTCTTTGGTGATATCAATAAATCTGGCAGAGTTGCAGCTGATACTGCAGGCAAGAATGCTCTGTTCATCGAGTGTGATATTTCCAAAGCAGAGTCAGTCAAGAATCTGGTTGCAAAAACACTGAAATCTTTTGGCACAATTGATGTTTTGATCAATAATGCAGGTATTGTGTACCAAAAACCAATTTCTGAAACAAGCGACGAAAATTGGAATGCAGTGATTAATACTAATCTTAAAGGTCCATTTTTACTAACACGGGAAGTCTTGCCGATTTTTGATAAACATGGTAAAGGCAAAATTGTAAACATAGCGTCCATAGCCGGTATTATTGGTTATGAGAACCTTTCTGCCTACTGTGCATCGAAGGGTGGAATTCTTGCGATGACTAGATCTTTGGCCTTAGAGTTTGCGCCTAAGAAAATAAATGTGAATTGCATCTGTCCAGGTGCTATCAAGACAGGCATGACCAAGGCGATTGAAGATAACGGAATTATGTTAAAACAAATCCTAATGTCTATCCCTGCTGGTCGGATGGGTGACCCAATTGATATCGCCAAAGCTGCACTCTATCTGGCCAGCGATGAGTCGGATTACGTAACAGGCGCTTCAATTGTTGTCGATGGTGGATGGAGTGTACGTTAGCTCCGGGTGTTTCTATCAACAAGATTTCAAACTGCGCGAGATCTGGTGTCCCGTTCTCACATATCTCGTTAACTGAAGATAAAGTAGAAGAATATATTCAGAATGTGGAATGTGATGGTCTGACAAAATGCGTGAATGCTAAATACCTTGACAAAAACAGATACGACGTTGCTAATGAATCGCTAAGAAATTTTCTTATTGATTGTTGGCGCTTACACAGGAATTCAACCGTGCGCATAAGATTGACATGGGAATATATCAGATCTTCCTCTCATGAGAAGAAGAGCAATGGTTTACGATAATGTAGGACTTTAACAGGGCAGAAAATCTATTGAAACAACTTCGTGAAAAAAGAGTAAAGCAACAACAACGAGCATCGAATACCGATATAAGCACATATTATTTATTATTTATAGACTTATCTATATGTAGTCTCTAATTATTCTTATATGCCATACAAGATGACTAACCCAGAATATAACGACGATAATGATATCAATGACAATAATGGTTCTATTCCTGGTGATAAGTATCATCCAAGAACTATTGGAATCAACGAACTGAGGGTAGAACAATTTATGACTAAAAAGCCAATAATGGCTCGCTCAAATGTGAACCTCCCAGGTGGCGTTGATATTATGACTACCAATAACATAAGTAATTTAGTTGTCGTAGAGAATAGAAAACCAATAGGTGTTCTAACTGAAAGAGAAGTATTACACTATTTAACAAATTATAGAACAATACCTGCTGACAAATTACTTAAAGACATCGTTCTTCAGCCTTTTTGCACAGTGAATTTAAAAACGACTTTACTTGAGGCGGCTAAAAAGATGATTAGAAAGAAATGTAGGATATTGGTATTCAGCACTGGTAGCACCAGTACTAGTAGTGAAGTTAAAGGGGGTCGTGCCAGAAATCAAGATAGCAACGAAAAGATTACTGGAATCATTACTGCATCAGATATGGCAAAAGCCTTTGCCGAGCAAACGGACAAGGATCCCACATTGAGATCCGTGATGAGCAAGAGAATATATTTTGTAAATTTAAATGATCCCATTTATGATGCAATCAAGATCATGTACACAGCTAATATTGGAAGTGTTATTGTAGTAGAAAAAGAGAAAAATGGAAACTCTGATTTAAAGAGGAGGAGACTATACGGCATATTTACGGAAAGAGATCTGCTGACAAGAGTGTTGTCAAATGATGTTTCAATTGATGAACGTGTGAAGGATTATTGTTCTACAGAGTTATTAACGGCACATATGGGATTAAGAGCAACCGAAGCGGCAAAAATCATGCGCATAAGAAATATAAAGAGACTTCCGTTGACGACTAAAGGGCCAGCTACAAGAACACGTGGAGCAAAAGGAACGTCAATATCAGATGAAACAATAAGAATCGATGATAAATATAATCTTGAAGCAATAGTAACTGCTAGAGATTTGGTAGATCTCTTTCAAAGTAACAATTAAATATAGACACGTGTAGAACTTGATGAACTACCTTGCTTATATTAGCACTATTTCATGATAATACTGGCACTTAACCTGGCAAGCGAAGATGTAGCAAATTTATCATCCATTTCAAATAAATAGCCTGAAGAAATCCATTGGCCAATTCCATTACTATTTGTTAATTATCAATGCTCGTACCAAATCTGTCTTCGTTATAATGCCGCTCAGATGACTATTCAAATCAACCGCAGGAATGCCACTTATTCCTTTGTTATGCATCAACCGCGGCGGTTACATTTAGCATTATGGGCTTCATAACATCTTTTGCCAATATTATGTAACCTATAGTTGATAGATCCAGCGGTTCAATAATAGTTCATACTGTAACAACAATTCTTGATAACAACTCACTACACTTTGACATTGCCTAGCAAATGTATTCTCCCATACTTTATAGCTTCTCTAATGATTGTTATCTCAACCTGTTCAGCCATTTTACTTAGTTTAGCCACATCTTCTTTGTAGTCTTCATATGAAGTATGATTCTTGCTTCCCAGGAAAACCTCCTTGCTGTGATGACCTAGCATGGCTGTCTCTATCAGAAACCATATGTCTATGCCCCATCCATCCGGAGAACCTTGTACATCTAACAATCTTTCCCACATCTGTCTTCTAGCACAAACCTCGCCGCTCAAGGGTTGTTCAAAATGTGATAGCTCGGGAAAGAATATGTTCAGCATTGGTCTTGCAATAAGCTTTGTAACTGCAGCATCTCTTGATTGTCTCTGATAGAATCCTCTTGACATGTCACAGTTATTTTGTAATAGAGCATCGACCAACTTATCTATCCACTCAGATGATAGATTACTTATGTCTGAGTCAAGAAATAAAGCAACGTCAGCGGCTCGATTCCCCAGTGCCTCTCTTAGACCTGCTTTCATTGCATTTCCTTTACCCGGAAATATATGTTCTGGTTGCTGAATTACAATCGCCCCTGCTTTTGTTGCTAAATCTGCTGTTGTATCGCTGGAGTACGCATCCACAACAATTACTTCAGGGTTGAATTTACTTGTTAACGCAACATTTACGGCGTTTTCAATCGTGGATTCCTCATTCTTTGTAGGAAATATTGTTACAACTTTTAGATCTTGTCCTTTAACTATGCTATTAGCATCATTATCACTGTTGAGAGTTATACCTTTAGCCGCTATATCATTCATGATATTTTGAGATGCTATACCATTCATGAGCTCAATTAACCGAAAGAGATCAAAATATGTGTTTAGGCCACCGTATAATCACAACTACTCCAGTTCTTCGATTCTTGTACATCACAGCATATCTTGGGGTGTGCGATCTGATCGAATAATTAAGGTATTGAATCATGTATAGGGAATAGCTCTAAAAAAGAAAAATCATAGAAATATATTCTGTTTACATTTGTCAGCATTAGTAGTCACCACCGCCACCAGTACCAGGTCCTGATGGCATGCCTTTCGATCCAGCAGCAGCAATAACATCATCTAATCGCAATATCATTGAATGCCATGATAACAGTTAATGGTGACGCAATTGACGAAACCATAGCCGACTATATCACATTTATGACAAAGATAAAGAAAGAGACAAATGATATCTAGATTAGACCACTGTAACTGTCTGATCTTTATCGAATCGTAGCCAGATCAATAGAACAAACATATACAATTTAATCCGAATAATGTTATGGTTTTTCACAAGATCCTTGTACCCTACGACAGTTCAGCAGCTTCCGATAAAGCACTATCTCGCGCATTTGAGATAGCAAAGATGTGTCATGAATCGGAAAGAATCCGTAAGTACGGAGGTTTCATTAGCATTACGTTATTGCATGTACTTCAGGAGATCCCTGTGCCTCATGCCGTTATTGGTTCCCCTTTAAGGGTGCTATCTCAGAAAACAGGTGAACAAATTACTATTCAAGAATATTTAAGGGAGGTGTATAAGGAGATGAAAGTAGACGCTATCAAGATGCTTGATCGGAAGACCAGAGAATATATGAGTAATATTGAAGATATAAAAGTAAACCCAAAGGTAACGGTAGGCCTTCCTGCTGATAAAATAATAGAAATGGCGACTGAAGAAAATGTAGACTTGATAGTTATCGGGACAACTGGATTGAAAGGGGTAGCAAAGATCAAAGCTCTAGGTAGCGTCGCAAGAAATGTATCGGAAAGGGCAAAGTGTCCTGTAATGTTAGTTCGCTAACCGCTCTTTATGCGCAACGTATCTCATTGTGCATAATAAGGAGTTAGAAAACCTTGACAATCCAGCTTAAGGAATATTAAAAACGCAGCATTTCCATTGCGTTGTTATGGAAGAACAAATCAAAAGACTTTTTGAAAGATTTGAACAAAGAATTCTAACATATATTAAAAAAGAATGCACAGAATTCATTCAGACTTATGATGAGAAAATGTTGTTATATGATCCTAGCAAAAGCATTTTCCTCAAGAACGACATAATCAAAGTGATCTTTAATGAGATATATTCTTGTGCCAGGGATTATGTCAGAGCTCAAACACATGGACATTCGTCGTTAGAAAAGATCCACGTCTGCATTAATCACTTGAAGGCAAAGACGAACACCATCTGTGAGCTCTCAGTAGGAAAGGGGTTTCACATACTCGCGCAAGGGGATTCTAATTCGATCAATAAGTTAAAAACCGTGATAGAACTGTTGATTTCAGATGCTGGGCTAAGAGATACTATAAGAGAGTGTTATAGACTCTTAAGACAATTAATAAAGGTAGGGCGAGAGAATGAGATCTACCAGCTAAATTATATTGAATGGTTGCCCATAGCATTCATTAAAGATGTCGTATATTCACCACATGATGATCTACCTGATAGAATCATGGATTATGAGTATAACTCATGTCGGTAGTAGATGAAGGTAGTTGTCAAAGGGATTCTCCGCTTTCTGATTGAACAATCTTAACCCGTAACAGGCAAGCTGGAGACAGAAGGTTTCAAAGTCGAGGCTGAGGAATGAAACTGGTTAACCTAGGAAATAAATAGATAGGACGACAATGAATAGAACTATGTAGCCTTCGTCCTACCCATCGACAGCGATTCGGAAGCCAACGCATCGGCGAATCGATATCTTCGTCGTCTTCTTCAAATAAATTAAATTTCGGAGGCTGACCCAAGCTCCCCCAATTCAATGGAACAACATAAGCTGCGATGGCCGCTGATGCTACAGTAAGAACAATTATCTGTCTGTATTTGCTGGCAAACTCCTTTATGGTGGGCCTCTAACTCGAGATCAAGAATAATTTCATTGCGTTGCGAACGCATATTTAGCTGAGGCTAAAGGACTTTCCGTCTCATGGACTCTGGAGCAAGACTTCGATATTCGTGACTCTTAGCCAATATTCTCATATAGATCTCGATATGCTGCTTCGCAACAGATTCCCAATTTAGATTACTCTTGAAACGTTCAACTTCTTTCCTGTAATGAGGATAGTCACTTTCTAGCATTTTGAGAGCTTCAGAGAATTCGAATGGTTTTCTTTTTACTGCAATCCCTAGCCCTTTTCTTGCAAATTCTTTAAAGAAGCCCAGATCACTGGCTACAAATGGAAGGCCATGAGCGAGGGCGTCAAACATAACCCCGGAACCGGACACCACGCTGTATGGCATTATCACGGTGTCTGATGCATAAAACAATAGAGATAGTGCATCATCAGGTATGAAGCCAAGGTTTAATTCAAATAGTCCATGGCTATTTTGATGATGATCCCCGCCATCGTTATTGTTATTTGAAGCCAAAGAATTTGGTATATCACTCCCCTTACTGTAATAATTTCTTGAATGGTTAACCAGTATAATCCAATTGTCTGGTATCTTCATTTCCTTTAATATCTCCCAACCCTTAGTATGAGTTGCAAAACCCAATGCCAAAGCTATCCTCCTGTCCAATGGCAAAGAGTAATACGACCTTGCGACTTCCTTAGCTGGTCGATTCACTAAACTCGGTTCCGCCCCATGAAAAATCGTGTTGACTCTGTAACTTCTGGTTGACAGCATTTTGGCCATGTACTCAGAAAAGGCTATACTTGCTGCGCTCCTTAGCATCTTTTCTCTATTTGCTCTGTTAAATAATTCATAGGTAAGCATACGATTCCCATATTTTAGTGCAAGGCTTGACAGTTCCATTGGTATACCTGACAGACGAAACTTGGTGAGGTGATTTGTTGGCACTAAATTTATCCACTGTTCGATAGGATAAGCAGAATGAAAAGTTGTGATAGTTGGAGTTTGACATTTTTCATAGAATTGATCAATGTTAGTTTGCATACGAAATTTTTTTATCGAGCCAAAATTAAGGCCATATAGGCCATGTTCCAGCTGTACGTGTACCAAGTCAGGTTTAATCTGGTTAACTATTCTTAGTAAAGTTCTAGAATTCTCTTTATTTGATGCATCAAGGCCGAAAAAATCTCCTTCTCCTCCTTCATTGCATACAATATATACATTAATACCCAATTTTTTTAATGCTAAAGCCAAATTTCTTGTATACCGACCTACGCCCCCTGGCATGGGAGGGTATTCAGTAGATACCATCAGAACTGAAATTGGGTACATACCATCATATCATAATATCAAATAATATATTATAAGTATTGATTCTCTAAGTTGAGTCATGGCGTAAGGAGTAGACCTTAAAAACTTTTAAGGGGTGGCACAAGCCGGATCAATTTTAACGTCAATTATTTCCATATTTTGCCAAAAATAATTTGGAGAAGATTAAAAGTCAAGTCTAATAATGAATAAAGTTATCTTTTGAATAATAATTAATATTTCAATATTTGATGTATATTATTTTTCTGTCTGACGAACTAACTTCCATTATTTATCTGTCTGAAGACACTGATGCTCCGGCAGCATCTGACGGCCCTCTGTTAGACGTACCAGATCCAGTTCCCACTGCGGCACCTGAAGCACTTGGAGCACTACTACCAGAAGATGCTGCTGCTGCCGCTGCTGCTGATACTGTTACGCTGCTCCCATCGCCTTTTCTATCGCTGTCTCTATCATCTCCATCTCCTCTTACCACATCAAATGATGTGCTAACTGTTTCTGAATCATATCCATTCTTCGAAACTCTAACGTCAATGTCATAGTCCCCTGTCTCAGCATTATCATCTATTTTTACATTAAATCTTGCTTCTCCATTGTTATCTGTTTCATCTGTAGCGCTACTTGAATCGCTATCAGGTGGATCAACAGTTAATCTAACTTCAGCATCTGAAACCCTGTTATTTGTATCATCATTGCGGACTGTAACTGTTATGTGTTGAGTGTCACCCCGTTCTATTTCATTATCTTCTACATCTATATCAACATCAAACTTTTCTACTGCATACGCTAGTTTAGTAACCAAATTCGGATCCGGTACCACCATCGATATCATGGATTCTGTTAATAATATTGATAAAGAAATTGTTAATAAAACAGCTGCAGTTACTAAGAGAGTGTCCCTGCAATTTCTTCCAGAAGCCTCATTCTTCATGCATGTATCTATCCATATCGGAAAGCATTGCATATAAACTTTAATTATTGGTGGTCACAGGCTAGCATACTTTTATCCTTAATGTAGGTTAGTAATTCCTCTCTTATTTTTATCCCTTTTTAATCAGAATTTCTATTTAGCTTATGCTTTTTTGATGTTGATATAAATCCTTCTATCCCATCCATTATCATTGAATGATCTGATTCTTTACAACAACTGCATTCTGACTTTAGGCAATCTCTTGCAATTTCATGGTTACACGTCTTGCACGTACAAATAGCGTCTCTAGACGGATGGCTACGGTCTTGATGCTCAGACTCTTTGTTTTCATCAAAATTCATACAGACAGTAAAATAAGCGCTCCTTATTAGGATAATCTTTAAAGCAATACTCCTGACCAACAACATGGTCGGAGGAATTAGACCTTACAAACTATTCCTCATACGAAGATACTCTCGGAAAGAATGACTATTAAGTCACCTCTTGACGTTGATAATGGAGTGTGAAAAAAGGAATAGCTTGTGGACCTTACCAAAGGTGTATATAAACTAGAGAATAATGGGCAGAGGATGGAAATGGCCAGAAATGAATGAGGTGAATAAAGTAGAAGAATTGATAAAAGATGCCGTTGCGTCACTTGAAAGCAGTAAAGAGTGCAGTAGGGCTAAGAGTCATTACAAGAGCTAGAGGATATCCAGAAGAAATATTGGAAGATGTGAAGGAGACACAGAGGATATAGAAAAGATTTGGAGAAAGGAGAAGTGAACTAGTACGAATTGATGCAGCAGACAAATCTCTTTCATACGATTGCACTGCATTATACTTGTAATGCAGAGATGGAAATAAGATTTTTAAATATGAGTTACCATTATCAAGATAATCTATTTTCCCTCATTTTTTGTATGAAAACATACGACGGGAGTAGGCAAGGGTCATTCCTACTACTTCCCGTTTCATCACATCAGATTATGATCCTTTAGAGATTGTTCATGAAGAAAATGATTGGAGAGCACTATTTCATGTTCAGGCAAGAATCAATAGGAGTTATCATGCTATTTTATATTAGAAGTTTCGGCGGGTATGATTTAACCGTTAATCTGATTGCAACTTATAATGCGGGGAGATATAGTTTTAGCCAGTTTCTTTATGCAAATTTCTAGCGGCTTTCTCATATTCCCTTTTCTCGCTTGCTGCATTCATGATATCTGTTTTGCTTACCACGCCAATCAATTTTCCATCGTCATTGCATACAAAGACCTTTCCCATACGCTTTCTCGAAATCTGGAGTAAAGCTTCATTAGCTTTTCTGTTTTCACTCATTATAATTAAATCTGCCTTTGGAATCATTATCTCGCTTGTTTTTGTCCTAGATCTTTTACTATCTGTTATATTCGATGCATCTTTAAAAGTGACCATTCCTAACAACCTATTAGGATCAGGTTCTCTGCTTACAACAGGGAATGAGTCCTTCGAATACAAATTAAAATAATCTTTAATTAGACTGTCGATTGTTAAATCCTCCCCTACGTTAATTATTGTAGTATTCATTATTGTGCCTACGGGAATAGTTGACAAAATCCTCATGAGCTCATGCTCTGATAGATATGATTGGGCACCGCTATTTAAGAACCAACCTATAAGTAACAGCCACATTCCACTAACAAAGGAACCTGAAAACATGATAAGAAAGCCCAATCCCATAAATCCATAAGACATCACTATTCCCGCCTTCACGGATATCCGAGTAGCCTGATCAAAGTCTTTCTTCCATCTTAATAATGCAGCACGCAATATTCTTCCACCATCCATGGGAAAGGCGGGTATAAGATTAAATCCTCCAAGAATTATATTTATTACCATTCCATACCATAGTACACCTTTGGTAATATTGAGCACTATACTACTACTTAGATCGCTAACTTCATTAACATTAACTAGAGATACCATTACTAATATTATTCCAAGCACAGCTGCGATTATGAAACTAGTCACGGGTCCTACAACCGCTATTTTGAACTCTTTTCCAAAATCTTTCGAGACTTCACCCCCTCCAGGTGTTGCTTCTTCAATATCCGACATGCCACCAAAAATGAATAGGATTATTTGGCGTACTCTAATACCATATCTTAGCGCTATAACAGAATGTGCTAGCTCATGCAATAGAACTGAGACAAACAAGATTATTGCACAAATAATTCCCATGGTCCAATACTCTAAAGTGGACAGTCCTGGATTGATATCTGGCATGAGATATACAGAGACGGTATATGTTACTAGAAAAAATACAATGAACAGAGTGTAGTGTAAACGAATCGGTATTCCCTTCACTCGTGTTATCTGCAAAGACAAATATTCTTCTATTTCTAAACATAGTCGGTTGCCTATATGAAATTTATCAATATTGGAAAGGAGTCAAGGTTGGCTTTGCCATGGATGAAGCACCCATGACAATTGATATTATATTTCAAGATATATCATGACCTCATTACGAACCCATTGTAATATGTCAAAGCCGTCAACTGTCACGAGCACCCAGCAGTAAATCATTCCCCTGTACTAGTGAAAATTTGCAACTAATATGGACATCAGTAATAGGTAACTACACCAGAAGCACTATTATCTGGCAACACTCTCCAAGATCAACTGCATGGATATCCATAAATGATTGAATCAGCACTATTACGCCAAATTCTACTAAAAAAAGGGAAAGAATATTAAAAGATCTTAATGAATTAGTCGTTAAGAAACTGTAAATTAGCTGATAATATTGGAGGGAAATTGTTTATTACTGATGTGGAAAAGGCCAAGGGGTGAATCTAAGCACAGGTCATAGTGATGAAAATGCCATATGAAGGATGGAAGGATATCAGTTCGGACCTGAACTGCCGTATGAGAGAGGAACGACGTGTACAAGGACGAGCAACAAGCTCTTGAAAGCCACAGCCCCGCGTAGCTGCTACTGAGAATAGCTACCGTCCATGTCGTTCCTTCCAGTTTTTCAGCCTCTCCGTCAACAGTTGAAGCTTACTAAGCGATGCATAGAAGGCCGTACTCATGCTTATCTTTTCTTCGGCTACTGCAACAACGTACTCCTGCAATTTGTTTAATTCTACTATAAGTTCTCCTAATTCGTCTATTTTTGATCTTCCTTGATCTTTGTCCGACTTTTTTTCTTTTTCCTAATAACTAACGTCAATTTTTGGATTGTAAGTCAGATGACTTGAACTCATTTATGCTTTTTGAAGGAATTAGTTAGCTTCTTCTCATAATCAAGATCATTCTGGCTAGCTTAACGTAACATCTCGTCATTATCACAAATCCAAACAATAGGCAGAGCGCTGACAGATCAGTGTTTCCCGCTCGTTGACATTCTGGAATGACCTCTTCTACCACCACAAAGATCATTGCTCCAGCTGCAAAACTTAAGGCATAAGGTAATGATGGCTCGTGCGATAATAACAAAAGCAGCTACAACAACTGTTGCAGTAGGTTCCACCACTGCTGCGAGTTACTTCTGTTAACATCAATGATCGAAATTGATATTGCCAATACATCAACACATAAAGAAAATGGTCTACACTCTTTGCAGGCTAGAATCTCTTGATTTTCTCTGAAGATTTCTTCCTATTGCTCACCAATGCCCTTCTTATCCACTTATCAAACTCAATTATGAAGTATGCAATAACTGCCAACATCAAAATTCTTAACCAGGCCTCTAACTCTAATGGCGCACTTTGAAAAACGGTGTTCATAGCTGGTAGATAGGTGTATGCAATTTGCAGCAGAAGCATTAAGAGTATACCTAGCATTATCCACTTATTTGAATATACTCCGATCTGAAACATTGGTTTAGTCAGTGATCTACAATTTAACAGATATAGTACTTCGATCATTACAAGGGCGTTCAGTGCAGCTGTTCGTGCTACTTCGATACTACTATCCTCACTATTTAATTCCCAGAGATAAAGCATAAAAACACCTACGAGAATAATGGCGGTTGTAAGTAGAATTCTTTGAATCATTTCACTTGTCAACAAAGGAGTAGAGGGAGGGCGGGGAGGTCTTCGCATTATATCTGATTCTTTTGGTTCAAATATTAACATGATACCCAAGGTTATCGCAGTTGTCATATTTACCCAGAGTATTTGTACTGGAAGCATTGGTAGGCCTAGTCCAGTAAAGATTGCCGCCAATATCACTAATCCCTCACCAAAATTTGTTGGAAGAGTCCAGGTTATGAACTTCATCAAGTTATCAAATATCGCTCTCCCTTCTTCAACCGCAGATACAATAGACGCAAAGTTGTCATCGGTTAGAACCATATCAGAAGCTTCCTTTGAAACATCAGTGCCAGATATGCCCATGGCGATTCCAATATCAGCTTGTTTGAGAGCTGGTGCATCATTGACACCATCTCCTGTCATAGCGACAATGTGTCCTCTTGACTGAAGAGCCTTGACCAGATCAAATTTCTGAGCTGGAGATACTCTGGCAAATACATCAGTTTTCTCTACTACATCTGCAAGCTTTTGTTTGTAACTAACAGTCAAATCATGACCGGTGAGTGCGGAAACTGAATGAGGGCGGTTAACAGTAAATTCATCTTCATATTTTTCCATACGATCACTATCTGCATCAACAGTACCAGCACTACTAGTTGTATACAATCCTAATCTATTGGCAATAAAAACTGCTGTATGCAGGTTATCTCCAGTAATCATTTTCACTTTAATCCCAGCATTAGAACAAGCATCTACAGCTCTGATAGCCTCATCACGTGGCGGATCAATCATGCCTTGAAGACCAAGAAAAACCAGATCGTCATCTATATCAGAGATTTCAATCTTGTTCTTGTTGTAATTGAGTGAGATATCTTTCCGTGCAAAAGCTATAACACGAAGACCTCGCTTGGCCATATCCTCTGCGAGCTCCATTATTACATCTTTTGATTCTAGTAGATGAACAAATTCCTTCATGTCATATGGATATCCTTTATTTGTGCCCTCATTTCGGTAACCATTTTTTTCGTTGTAATGATGTTGTGTAAGCCATCGTCGTCGTGAATCGGACAGTTCGTCGTGGTCTTCTAACATGATATAGCCGCATCTTTTCACTATTTCTTCAGTGGCTCCTTTAACGTATATGATGTGATTATTATTACTAGTGGTATCGTTTTTTGACAAGTGGAGAGTGGCCATGAACTTTAAGTGAGATTCAAAGGGAATAATATCGATAAGTGGAAATTTGCTTTCTATTCTGGGTTCCGATAAACCGGCCTTCAATGCTGACGCTATCAATGCACCCTCTGTTGGATCTCCTTTTACTTCCCAATTTCCGTCTTCTTTCTCCAGAAGTTCAGATTCATTGCACAACATGCCAGCGATTAGACATTGTTCAAGTACCACGGGATACTTCGATGACGGATTCGCTGGAGACGAAGTGAATCCTGAATCAGACAAGGTAACTACGTCTTCTTTAATTAGCGATTCATTGCTAATATCTAAGCTATCTGCCGAGATCTGTTGTTTCTTTATCATCCTTCCTGCCAAGGGATTATATCCAGTGGCGGTAGTTTCATAATGATAGCCTCCTGCAATTATGTCCTTTACTGTCATTTGATTCTGTGTAAGAGTACCTGTTTTATCAGCACATATTACAGTAGTACTCCCTAGAGTTTCTACCGCAGGAAGCTTGCGGATAATAGAATTCTTCTTGGCCATACGATTAACTCCGATTGATAATGTAATTGTAACTGCAGCAGGCAGTCCCTCAGGTATGGCCGCAACTGTAAGAGCAACAGAAGCTACAAACATATCGACAGGAGTGTGATTCTGCTGCAATGTACCAAATACAAAAGTAATTGTAGCAAGTCCCAGAACAACATATAGCAGTATCTTACTAAATTGAGATAGCTTGCGACCAAGAGGTGTTACCATCTCTTCTGCAATCGATATTTCTTCTGAGATACGTCCAGTTTCAGTGTGGTCTCCGGTAAGCACTACTATTCCAATTCCGTGACCATGGATAACTATTGTTCCTGCATAGGCCATATTCACGCGATCTGCCAGGTATGTGTCAGGTTCCAGAATCAAATCAGCTGCCTTTTCTTCTGGGATAGATTCACCAGTGAGCAGTGATTCATCAATCTTTAGATCCCGTGAACTGAAAAGACGAATATCAGCTGGAACTTTGTCACCTGATCGAAGTAACACAATATCGCCAGGTACTATTTCAAAAGAAGAAATCCTCATTTTCTGACCACCAGCACGAAATACCGCGGCCTCAGTCGTAATCATTTTGGTCAGTGCTTCTATTGCCTTTCCAGCTTTGGATTCCTGTATGAATCCTACAGTAGTATTAACTAGGACGACACCAAAAATAACTGCGGTATCAATCCATTCCTGAAGTATTGCAGTTATTATACCTGCGGCCACCAATATGTATACAAGTGGTTGGCTGAACTGCCTAATGAAAAGTACAATGGGTCCTTCCATCTTCTTCATGCTTACCTTGTTTAGACCATGCTTTTTTTGCCTGTGTCTAATTTCGGCAAAATCTAATCCTTTATTAATATCAACTTGCAGTATGTCAGACACTTCTTCTATTGATTTGGTATGCCATTCTCTTTCTTGCAAGAGGTTCGTCCATTATGAGTCATTGACAACCCTATTTAGTTCATTTTATTATTTGTCACATCTCGTTAAGTGTATTAAGCAAGCTTCAAGCGTTTACAATCTGTTTCCTCTATTCTTAATAAGAAAGTTGTTGAGTTCTTCGTAATATCACGGTTAGAAGCAAATAAAAACAAGATTTGGGCCCACGACCAGGGATACGATGGGTACTATGCTCGAACCCGCTCGAAAAAACATCCGAAGACTCATGGTTATTGAAGCTCAAGGCCTTGATAGTAGAATCAATAGGCTGATTGGAATTGTCATAGACAAGGACATATTCAAAACCATAATCAAAAATCATGAGAGATCCTTACTGACCAGGCATCCATAAGTCACAGGGACCTACTAGAAAGACTCGGTGGGTTAGTATATTGGCGCTCTTATTGTAGCTATTTTTATCTGAAATAAGTGCGTGTTATCCTTACAGATGGCGTGCTTTTCGTGTCATGTCCGAATTACGTATTTCAAATTACTCAATCGATGCACATATTTTGCAGACAATTTGATCACCTGGGATAAACTGCTGCTGTCTTGTGTTCCTTTCAATCTATTATCTCATCTCTATGAGCGTTCCCTTGGCATGACTTACGTAGTACTTCCAGTTGTCAGGTTTTGTTCCGTCGCTATCATCACGTTCTGCTTTTACTATGCCTAACTCGTCACATTCGTACACATGGACAGAACTTGGAAAAATGTTTGTCAGCTCATTTCAATCACGGGACAGTCATCACTTAAATACTTAAGAAATAAAAATTATGTAAATGTGAAGTATATCTCATTGATTCCATGACTGGCAATGTTAATCCTGGGCCGAAATGTAATTATCGAATGGCTCCTTTTATGGTGACCTATACCAAGTAAGCACGTGGTTATACCAGACTGTTGTACAATCAATGTAACAAGGATGAAACCATAATGTCTGTCATAAAGAGGCTATTTGGAGAATATTTTACTTCAAGACTAGTAAGAACACAGAATCGAGAACTATCATTCAGATGCATTGCCTATAACATACACAGATTAACAAATCTTGTCATTATAGTGATGATTTCTACATAGTCTATAGTATACTATATACACCTAGTTTTTTTCTTTGGCCCTAAATGACCCTTAATAATAGGTTAAATAATAATGGGGTAATGATAGGGTAATATTGGTTCTATAAACAAGACCAACTCAGATCGATGATTTGACTACTTGCTGAACGTGGCTCCTTTTTGTTTAATCAAAAAAGAGGTAAGATAATAGGTCAAAGAGACATGTTATAGAGAACTAAAGAAAAGAAATTTCAAACTAGACGTAGTAAAATATCTATCTAGGAATGTGAGTTAGTTGCAACTTCAAGAGAAGCTGCCGTTGGAAAGTAATGGCCAGGTACAGATCAGAAGGACTCGAAGATAACTGGAGTCAAGATATGAGAATTGTTCCTGTCAATTTCAACAGAGCACAAAGCTATGTTAGGTCATTGCAAGATGATACTAGAGCAGGATCCTGGGAAAATTGCAATCAATCCTGACAAGTTTGACAAACCAATAACAGCATCAAGAACTGCTGTGGATAATGAAACTTGCTTGAATCCCGTTGTCTCTAGGTTCACTTCAGCTTTTACAATTCCCTCTTGACTAACCCTCTTGGTTCTTCTTTGAATTGTAGTTGGGGGAGTTTTTAGCTTGGTTACGATTGCTCGATTTACGACTTTAAATCGCCGGCCGATCGATTTTCTACTGTAAAGAGGACGATGGAAAATCTCTGTTCTTATCAGTGTCTTTATGGCTAATCATGTGTAGAATTTGCCTTTTCCCATTTTGTAAGTACTATTTCAATGAATAATCTCGGATCCACACCACTCTAGCATCCTTCAATTCTTCATCTGTGCGTTCAGAAAGTAAGGTCCCAGTTTGTTTTAACAAATTCAATTGATCCACTACGTCCCAGTGACCTGTAATTTTTTCATTTTCTATTCTATATAAATCTGCAGATCTGATGTTCACCGACTTGTTTGTAGGTGGCATTCCATGAAATTCACCTTTGTGTGTTCCTGCCCCGGTAAGAAATGCGACTACGAGATTAGTTTCTGCAACCATGCGTTCAATGGTTGTATGCCAATCAGGAAATGCCGTAAAGAAATTGATCAAGAACTGTTTAAATCCCTCACTGCCTATTCCTACCTCAGGAATACCTTTAACAGATTCTTTATCGAAATATTTTTCAATGGATGATAGGTTATGTTCGCTAAAAATCTCCCGTATAAACGACCTTATAAGCGACTTATTTCTTTCTTGTTGAGATTTCTTTTCTGCTACTGTAGACATGTGGTATCACATAGGATTTCGCACTATTTATTTATTGAAATATCTTCTTTATGTACAAAAGGTTGTAGATATGTCGTCATGGTACAGTTGAATATCTATTCTACGATGGTGAGTACAAAGTGTGATGGCCAGTCTTGTCTAATAACAAGTATTACGATAGTACGATTTAGCTTACTGTAATAACTTATCAGGAAGGTAGAGATATTGGGCCATGATATTTTAAGCAGGAATCGTAATGTGTTTGATTTACGTGAAGATAACAGTATAGCGATAAGAGTAGCTGAAGGTGTTGAGGAGGAGTAATTTGGTAGTCGATCAACCAGGGAATGCGGAGTAGGGTAGCAGGAATGATTCATGTGATTAATAAAGGCAACATTCTTAAGCAAAAAAGGACTAAGTGCAAGCCACGAAGGCAATCAGCAAAGGTTTGACCATTAATATCAATACATTTTTGATTAAACCTCAAACAACTGTCAAACTGCTCCAATATGATGCAGATTATGGGAAGAAGCAGACAAGAAAAATGGATCTGGCAGAAGCTGAACTCTCCGAGCTAAGTAATCATATGTCTCACTTGCAATACAAGCTCTTTGCTGACAGAAGCCACGCACTATTAATAATTCTGCAAGGAATTGATACCTCCGGAAAAGATAGTACAATAAGGCATGTTATGAAAGCGTTTAACCCGCAGAGCTGCAGAGTTGTTTCATTCAAAGCACCGTCAACGGATGAAATTGCTCATGATTACCTTTGGAGAGTGCACAACAAGCTCCCTTCCAAAGGAGAAATTACAATCTTCAACCGTTCACATTATGAAGATATCATAGAACCCCAAGTTCACAAGACAATTCCTTATTCGCTATGGTCTAAGAGGTATAGACAGATAAATGAATTCGAGCGATATCTATCGGAAAATAACATCAGAATAATTAAATTATTTTTGCATATTAGCAGAGACGAACAAAAGAAGAGGTTAGAAGGTAGGTTGAAAGATCCCAAGAAACAATGGAAAATTACTGAACAGGATCTGCAACAACGAAAATATTGGGACGAATATTTAAAGGCTCATGAGTACATAATAAATAAATGTAATGCATCATGGGCACCATGGTATGTTATCCCATCTAATATCAAGTGGTTTAGGAATATTGTTGTGGCTACAATCCTAGTTCATACTCTTAAAGGTATGAAGCTCTCTTTCCCAGAACCTAAGGTAGACATTTCAACGATGATTATCGAATAGACTGGGTAAGTCTTTTCTTCAATAACACAGTAATATAAATCAGATTGAATTGACTCAACCAATTAAATGTGAATATGGAAGCTTCTAGAGAATTATGAAAAACAAGGCACTAGCAATGGTAGCGATAGTAACAGTAGCAATGGCAGCTTTGGTTGCCAGCGCAACATTGGCACCGTACAACTATGTATCTGCCGCAAAGAAGCACAGTGGTGATAGCAACGCCCAAACGTCAGCTGCTAATAACGACTGTCCTGCAGAGGTGTTCTCGCTCATTATTGGAATACAGCTTCAGGCGAGTGCAAACTGTCTCAATGATCAAAATCTAGTACAGGATAGTGATGGAACAGCAATAGCTTCAACACCAGCCAATGCAGCTCCGAATCAGGCATTAGACGTAGACCTAGATCTGGGCGGAATATTGACGGGACTCGGGTAAACTGGGATAGATAAGATCATCTCATTCATCTACCACTATTTTTTTACATTATATCATTGGATAAGCTTGGTTATTGTCTAGCATGTTGACATGTATGTTTAAGATTTGAGGCGTAGATAGTAATATAATAAATATCTGATTTAACTGAGTGTCAAAGCTAGCTTAATGTAGATAAACCAAGTGATAGTTTGATACATAAATGAAATATGTTCTACTATTGATATTAACCATAGTAATGATAATCTCTTACCAATCAGGAATGTTGAATGTAAATGCTATATCTAGTAAAGATATCAAAAAACACTTGCAGGGAATCGATGAACACCAACTCTTAGGTGCTTTAGAATCGTTAAAGACGACAGGAATCGATGAACACCAACTCTTAGGTGCTTTAGAATCGTTAAAGACGACAGGAAT